>CAKSOE010000029.1 GCA_934476675.1 uncultured Clostridia bacterium
ACATGAGTTCCGAAATATGCCGTTATATTATTCGTGCGGTCTATAAAATAATGTGCACCGGCAGCTCCGCCCCAGCCGAAATCGGGTCTTGTATTTTCTACCGTCGGACATTGCTGTCCCAGTCCGAATCCGCGCTTACCCTGTACCCAATATGTCGGCATTTCTATTTGTTCCTTTGTCAGCTGATTGGCTGAAAGCAGGTCAACCGTTTCTTTTTTCAAAAGCTTGTATGTGCGGATTGCTTCAAGAAATTTTATGTAATCCTCCACCATTGATACGCAGCCGGCTCCGCCGCTTTCATACTTTGTACCGATTCTGAATACATTATCCTTTGTACATTCCTCAACCTTATCGTTTTCGGGATTATATTTATATTGATTTACAAGCTTGTTTGTTTCGTTAATCAGAAAAGCTGAATTTTCCATTCCGCACACGTCAAAAATGTTCTTTTTGACATATTCGCCGAACGTTATTCCCGAAATCACCCCAACCAATGCCGCCAAAACGTCATGGCAAAGACTGTACTCCCACCGATATCCGGGTTCAAACAAAAGGGGTTCTTTTGCAAGATATTTCATCGTTTCACGTGTCGGACATTCTCCGTTGGTTTCCCTGCGGCATTTTTCAAGCATGGGGGAGTTCAAGTCATAACTGAATCCCGCCGTCATGGTGAACAATTGCCTTACGGTAATTTTATTTTTTGCCGGTCTTACACTATCTCCGTCCGTAACCATCATATTTTCAAATTCCGGCATATAGGCGCAAAGTTCATCATCAAGCTTAAATAAGCCTTTTTCAAACAATTGCAGCGCCGCAACGCAGGTAATCAGCTTTGAACATGAATAAATATTATAAAGCTCCTTGCCCGTCACCTCCGTTTTTTTATTTACATCCGTGTAACCGTTTGCATGACGGTACACGCATTTTCCGTCTTTCATCACTATGCAATCATAGAACGGGATCCCCATTTCAAAAAAGCTATCCATTAACTTTGTAAGTTCCGTAAACATCTAATCACTCCTCAAATATTTTTTTAATTTCTTTCATATCCGGCATACTGTAATTTTCATGTGCCATGCCGAGTGCGTCATATTTATGCTCACCCATACTGTGATACGGCAAAGGCTCTTTACGGCATTTTTTCAAAATTTCACATAGTTTCTTTTTTCGTATATAACAAAACACCTCACTTCATGATATTTATATTATATATTAAATTGAGGTGTTTGTGTAGTGTTTTGTCTACAATCTGAACGGAACGGACTTTTATAGCCCGTTCCGTTTTTGTTACTGTATATCACTCAACGCAATTATGTTAACATTATCTGCTGTATATCCGGCTTCAACCACATCCGCCAATGCGCCGACCGTATCAAGGCTTGTCATTATAGATACATCACATTCAATTGCGGTACGTCTGATTTTAAAGCCGTCTGATTTAACATCATTTCCTTTTTTGGGAATATCAATAATAAGGTCAACCATTCCGCTTCTGATAATATCCAGAACATTCGGAACTCCCTCACTTATCTTCTTCGCCTCCTGCACTTCAATGCCGTTATCTCTTAAAAGTTTTGCCGTTCCCGTTGTTGCCACAAACTTGCAGCCACATTCATGGAATCTTTTTGCCAGCGGTAAAAATGCTTCTTTATCCATTTCGCGTATGGTTGCAAGAATCGTTGAGCCTTTCTTCGGAATTGCGGTCTTTGCTGCGACAAATCCCTTATACATTGCTTCTCCGAAAGTTTTACCGACGCCCAAAACCTCGCCCGTAGAACGCATTTCCGGTCCTAACGACACTTCAACCTGCGGAAGCTTTTCGGTGGAAAATACCGGAACTTTTATTGCCACAGCATTTGTAGACGGCGCAATTCCCGTTGTATATCCCATATCCTTTAAGCTTTCGCCGAGCATTATTCTTGTTGCAATATCTATAACCGGTACATTTGTAACCTTTGTTATATACGGCACCGTACGACTTGAACGCGGATTAACCTCGATAATATACAAATCATTTTCAAATTCGATAAACTGTATATTAATCATACCGATAACTTTAAGCTCTATGGCTATTCTGTACGTAACGTCTTTAATTTTTTCGATTATATGCTCCGGCACGTGCTGTGGAGGATATATCGAAATCGAATCGCCGCTGTGTATTCCTGCACGCTCCAAATGCTCCATTATACCTGGAATGAGTACATCTGTGCCGTCGCATATTGCGTCCACTTCAAGCTCGCGTCCGCCGAGATAACGGTCTATCAGAACCGGATTATGCTTGTCCTTTTTGAAAGCGTCTTCAAGGTATCTGACAAGGTCAACTTCATTTCGCGTAATCTCCATTCCCTGTCCGCCCAGAACATATGAAGGACGCACCAAAAGCGGATATGAAAGCTTGTTTGCCTCCTCAACGCCTTCTCTTACGCTCCATACAGCCTTTCCCTTAGGACGCTTTATATCAAGCTTTTCAAGCATTTCGTCAAATTTTTCGCGATCCTCTGCCTCGTCTATATACTTAGGCTGTGTACCGAGTACGGGCACATTCATCTGTGCCAGGAAATTTGCAAGCTTTATTGCTGTCTGTCCGCCGAACTGCAATATAACTCCGTCAGGCTTTTCAAGCAGGATAATATTATAAACATCTTCCTCGGTAAGCGGTTCAAAATACAGCTTATCCGATGTGTCAAAATCCGTAGATACGGTTTCGGGGTTATTGTTTATTATAATGGTTTCCACTCCGGCCTTTTCGAGCGACAAAACGCTGTGAACGGAACAGTAGTCAAACTCTATTCCCTGCCCTATTCTTATCGGACCCGAACCGATAACTATTATCTTTTTCTTATTTGACGGAATTGACTCCGTAACCTCGTCATACGTCGAATAATAGTACGGTGATACCGCTTCAAATTCGCCTGCGCAGGTATCAACCATTTTATAAACCGGCGTTATGCCCATTTTAACTCGCTTATTAAATACATCATCGGCATTGCAGCCCATAAGCTCGGACATTCCTTTATCCGAAAAACCGATTTTTTTGTATTTTTTCATTAATTCCGGCGTGATTTCATCTATGGTGTACTTTTTAAGTTCTTCCTCCATTTCAACTATATTCTGAATTTTTTTGAGGAAGAACATATCCATTCCCGTAATTCGCGACAGTTTTTCAAGATTGTAATTACGTCTGATAAGCTCTGCCAAATCGAAAAGTCTTTCATCATCGGGAACGATTACACGCTGCTTTAATTCAACCTTTGTACGATTCTTTGAGCTTTCTCTTTCAAGTGTATACTGCTTGATTTCAAGCGAACGTACGCCCTTTAAAAGCGATGCTTCAAAGCTGTTTCCGATCGACATTATTTCGCCTGTTGCCATCATTTTTGTTCCGAGCTTTCTTCTTGCTCCGAAAAATTTATCAAACGGCCATTTCGGGATTTTTGTCACAACATAGTCTATTGCAGGTTCAAAGCAAGCATATGTTTTTCCGGTAACGGCATTTTTTATTTCGTCAAGATTATATCCCAACGCTATTTTTGCCGCAATTTTTGCAATAGGATAACCCGTCGCCTTAGATGCCAATGCAGACGAACGGCTAACACGCGGATTTATTTCGATAACCGCATAATTAAAACTGTCGGGATCAAGCGCAAACTGCACATTACATCCGCCTTTTATTTCGATAGAATTGATTATATCTATCGCTGCTTTTCTGAGCATCTGATATTCCTTATCAGCCAGAGTAAGTGCCGGAGCAACAACAATCGAATCGCCTGTATGAACTCCGACAGGGTCAACGTTTTCCATTGAACATATGGTTATGCAATTTCCGGCGCCGTCACGCATAACTTCAAACTCGATTTCTTTCCAGCCTTTGATTGATTTTTCCAAAAGCACCTGACCGACTCTTGAAAGATGCAGTCCCTGTGACAGGATAACTTCAAGCTCCTCCGGGTTTTCTGCAATACCTCCGCCCGTTCCTCCGAGTGTATATGCCGGACGGACAATTACGGGATAACCTATTCTCTTTGCAAAATCAAGTCCCGATTCCAAATCCGTCACGATTTCCGACGGTGCAATCGGCTGATTTGTTTTCTCCATTAACCGCTTAAAGGAATCTCTGTCCTCGCCTTCTTTAATCGACTCAATCGAAGTACCGATTACTTTAACACCATACTTGTCAAGAATACCTTTATCATACAATTCAACCGACAAATTCAGTCCTGTCTGACCGCCCATGCCGGCAATAAGTGCATCCGGACGTTCCTTTTCGATTATTCTTTCAATATATTCGCTTGTGAGCGGCTCTATATAAGTTTTTGACGCCATACCTCTGTCTGTCATAATCGTAGCGGGGTTGGAGTTTACGAGTACAACCTCAACGCCCTCCTCTTTCAGCGCCTGACACGCCTGTGTACCGGAGTAGTCAAATTCAGCGGCTTGTCCTATAACAATAGGGCCCGAGCCGATAACTATTACTTTCTTTATGGATTTATCCAACGGCATAATCTATCTTCCTTTCGTAAAAACTTATCTGTCAATTACCTCTAAAAACCTGTCAAACAGCCAGCCTGTATCCAGTGGGCCCGGAGCTGCTTCGGGATGAAACTGAACACTCATTATCGGCAGCGTTTTGTGCATGATTCCCTCACACGTACCGTCATTTACATTAACAAACATTTCCTCAACATCATCGGGAAAATCAGATACGATATAGTTGTGATTCTGGCTTGTTATAAAGCATTTTCCGGTTATAATATCTTTAACGGGATGATTTCCGCCGTGATGTCCGAATTTAAGCTTTTTCGTTTTGCAGCCGAGAGCCAGACCTATAATCTGATGTCCCATGCAGATTCCGCATATCGGCAGCTTGCCTATAAGCGCTTTTACCGTATCAACTGTTCCGGGCGCATCAAGCGGATCTCCCGGGCCGTTTGAAAGAAATACCATATCGGGAGCGGCTTTTTCGATTTCTTCTGCCGAAGCATTTGCCGGAAAGACCGTTATTTTGCAGTTTCTTGCTTCAAGACCTCTTAAAATACCTGTTTTGGCACCCATATCTATAAAAGCAATATGCGGACTGCCGTTTTCATTTATCGTGTATACGCTTTCAGTAGTAGTTTTCACTATAACGTCCGAATTGTCAATCGTCTGCATCAAAGCTTTAACCTCATCATCTGACGGCTCACCCTGCATAATCACAGCGTTCATACAACCGTAATCGCGTATAACCCTTGTAAGCGCTCTTGTATCTATTCCTTCAAGTCCTACAACGCCTTCTTCTCTCAAAAAATCCGACAAATTCATCTCATTTCTGAAATTCGACGGATAATCGCACTTTTCACGCACAATAAAGGCTTTTAAATTTGTGTGCTTTGCCTCGTTGTCTTCAAGATTAATTCCGTAATTTCCCATAAGCGGAAATGTCATCACTACAATCTGACCGCAAAAAGACGGATCGGTAAGTGTTTCCTGGTAGCCTGTCATTCCTGTTGTAAAAACAATTTCACCGGCGATATCTTTTATATCACCGAACATTTCCCCCGTGAAGCGCTGTCCGTTTTCCAAAATCAACTGTGCCTTCATAAAAACCTGCCTCCTTCAATCAGTTCAAAAAAAAAGACAATGTCTATACATTGTCAATTAAAATAATTAGAAACAGAAATACCAACAGCACCATAGTTACACGCTTTTTTGTAAACTGCCATTGTCATTTCCGTTTCCTCCCAAAATCCATTTTTACTATTGTAACACCGCAGAGGACTTTTGTCAAGACCTTTTAAATAATTTTAGTAAAATTTATTTTTTAATATCATCATACCGTTACCTGCATAAATACCTGCGTGCGATACCAAGCAGCCGCTGTTATATGTCCCCGTGAAGAAAAAACTTGACATTTGTATATAGCTCTTATATAATGATACATACAGGTATAATTATGCATACAGGAGGGCTAACAGTTATGAACAACACCGAACAATTTATAGAAAGCAATTGGAAAAAGTGCATAAAGCAGAACAGAAACAATGAAGGAACTCTTATAGGTCTGCCATATCCGTATACCGTTCCTGCCGTGGGACATTTTGACGAAATTTATTATTGGGATACATATTTTACAAACGTAGGTCTGATTCTCGGCGGACGTGAAGAACTTGCCAAAAACAACACCGATAATCTGCTGTATATGGCAGATAAATTCGGATTTGTACCGAACGGCAACAGAACATATTATCTTCACCATTCACAGCCGCCGTTTCTTTCGGAAATGGTTCATGACGTATACAATGTATATCGTGATAAAGTATGGCTTCGCGGAGCATATGCTGCGCTTGAGAAAGAATATGATTTTTGGATGACAAAACGAATTTCGCCGATAGGTCTTAATATTTATGATACAGACGACCCAGATGATTCTATAAAAAAAGCTGCAAAAGGACTTATTGAAAGAGCCGGAACTGCGGTAACGGGAGATGAACGTCATATCGGCAGACATATGCTGGCGGTATGTGAAAGCGGCTGGGATATTTCTCCGCGCTGGGGTCTGGAGCTTTTTAACTATGCGCCGGCAGACCTTAACTCACTTATGTATGCTTTTGAGAAAAATATGGAGTATTTTTCTTCGGAGCTTGATAATTCGCAAGCGAATAAATGGCACGAAAAATCAGAAAAGCGTCTTGAACTTATGAATAAATATCTTTTAAACGATGGGCTTTTCTTTGACTACAATTTTGTCAAAAATGAGCACAGCTCTGTTTTCTCCGTTGCATCAATATATCCGCTTTTTGCAAAAGCGGCCACGCAGGAGCAGGCAGGCACACTCGTAAAAAATCTGCACAGACTTGAAGAAGCTCACGGCATATCCACATCCGAAAAGAATGATATTCCGGGAACCTATCAATGGGGTTATCCCAACGGCTGGCCCTGTCTGCAATATATTACATTCACGGGGCTTGCCAATTACGGCTATCGCGAAGATGCTTTGAGAGTTGCAAAAAAATATGCGGCTCTTGTTGACAAGGTATTTGCAGAAACGGATAATCTGTGGGAAAAATATAATGTTGTAAAAGGCAATATCGAAGTTACGAACGAATATAAAATGCCTGCTATGATGGGTTGGAGTGCCGGCGCTTATACCTCGGCAAAGCGATTCATCTCGGAATGCGAAAAATAAAAAACAGCTGTGCTCTCTGCTTGGTTTTTTAATTAGCGTTATTCCATTCATCAATAGTATATTCGAGAGTATCGCCGACATTATCTACCTTAACTATAAGTTTCATACCGTTTCTGATACAATCGGCAACATAATATTTTCTTGTGTCGGTATAGTACGGATATTTTCTGCAGGAAATAGACGTATAATACTGTTTAACCAAGTTTCGGGCAGCTTCAGGAGTAAAATCCTCCATAGCGGCAATTTCCGCGTCAGATTTTTTTGTATCGGATGAAACATCGCAAGTAAGCAGCACAGTCTTGGTTGCGTCACTCCATTGAACGTTTGCTCCGAAGCTTTCCGCAACAATACGCAGCGGAATATATGAACTTTCGTCAAGAATCATTGGCTGTATACCGAAATTGTCTATAACAACACTGTTCGGTGACATTGTATCGTTTGTATCTGTCCACTTCTGCATAATCCACGGAAGATAATTATTGTCGTTCCTTTCTCGCCCAAGCCTGATAATATCTCTGCCCTTTACCGCCGTAATCGTCTGTGCATGAATACTGTCTCCTGACAGAGGACTTACGCTATAATCAAACTCGTCCCAAAATACATTTATATTCATAGCGTCAAAGGTTCCTCTTAACGGAACATATGTGGTGCCGTTTACAATCACCGGCGGCTTCGGCAAAGAAAGCAGCACGTTATTAAGACAAACCTTGGCATTATAACTGAACGGTGAGACGTAGGGGTTAAAGCCGTCAATACCGTTTTTAAACATTCCGTTATATAATTCCTCACCGTCATATGTATATGCACTGAGCCATATATTATCTACATAAAATGAAAGCTCCATAAATCCGTTTTTTATGCTGCGTCCGTCATCGGAGGAATTGGGATATGCCTTAAATTCCAGCCTTGCAGCGTCATCCTTTACCGTACCCTGGTAAACATCGTAAACATATCCGCTTTTTTCGTTTTTGAACTGAACATTAATTATCGAAGAATCGCAATAATTAATGTTCATAACAGCGTCGCTTTCATCGGTATATTCAACGGATTTCCATTCTCCGATAAAAGCGCGGTTATCATATTTTTCAGCAAAAGCCGAGACAGTGCACATAAAAAATGCGGCAACGATAAATATAAAAAACGATTTTTTCATAAAATAACCCCCAGTAGTATTTGTCAGTAAAACGCCCAAAGTAAATAAAAACCTTGGGCGTTTGAAAAATGTCGAAATTATCGGAAAATTTATGCCTTATTTACAGAACCGAATAATTCCATTTTCTCTTTAACGATTGTCTTTATAGCTTCTGCACCTGGAGCTAAAAGCTTTCTCGGGTCGAAGCCTTTGCCCTGAAGGTCTTTGCCTTCTTCGATATATTTTCTTGTAGCTTCCTGGAAATAAAGCTGACACTCCGTATTTACGTTAATCTTTGCAACGCCGAGTGAAATAGCCTTTTTAATCATATCTGCCGGAATACCCGTGCCGCCGTGAAGCACAAGCGGTAAATCTCCGATAAGAGCTTTTGTTGCCGCAAGAGCGTCAAAATCAAGTCCTTTCCAGTTTGCAGGATATTTTCCGTGAATATTACCGATACCTGCCGCAAGAAAATCAACGCCTAAATCTGCAATTCTCTTACATTCGTTCGGATCTGCAATTTCGCCTGCGCCTATTACGCCGTCTTCTTCTCCTCCGATTGAACCAACCTCAGCTTCGATTGAAAGTCCCATTGCGTGAGCAACTGCTACGAGCTCCTTTGTTTTTGCAACATTTTCTTCAATCGGAAAATGTGAACCGTCAAACATGATTGATGAAAAGCCTGCTTTTATACACTTATAGCAACCCTCATATGTGCCGTGGTCAAGGTGCAGCGCTACCGGAACGGTAATTCCCATTTCATCTATCATAGCGGATACCATAGCCGATACAGTCTTAAAGCCCGTCATGTACTTTCCTGCACCCTCAGATACACCGAGAATAACCGGTGAATTGTTTTCCTGTGCCGTAGCCAGAATTGATTTTGTCCACTCGAGGTTATTGATGTTGAACTGTCCGACCGCATATTTACCTGCAACCGCTTTTTTTAACATTTCTGTTGCTGAAACTAACATTAAAAATTCCTCCTAAGAATAATTTATTTTTTGTTATTAATAATAAGCGTTTCCGCATTATTAAGCATATTGAGAGTTTTGGCGTTTGAGCGCAGCAAAAGGCTTTGTCCGCACTCCTTGCATACCAGTGCAATTCCGTCCTCCGCCATGGCTATACCGATGTTACGGCTGCCGCAGCTGCATGATATTGAATCAGACGCATCAAGCATATATACTTCTTCAAGTATTTCGGTTAATATTGCAATCGCCTGTTCATCCCCCGGAGAATACTCCTGCCCCGAATCCGGCCGGAACATTTCCGAATTATCATTAAATGCTTTATGAACCGCGCTTTTTGTGCCTGCAAAAAATACTTCCATTCCCGAATTAGGGCAAACCAGTGTAAAAAGCTTTTTATTCCAGAATTTTCCCGGGCTTACATGGTTCACATGAGTTTCTCCGCAAACCGGACATTCAAGAGTAATCTTATATTTGTCGAATTTCTTTATAACCGTCAGACACGTTTCGTGGCAGCGTGTTTTTTTACAGCATATCTCCGTCGCACTGCGTGACTGAAAATCAAATGCACTTATATCCTTTTCAGATACGGATGAACAATAAGGACAGATATATGCAATGTGTTTTTTATATTTTATCAGCATAAACAAGCCTCCGTAAATCAGATGCCGATTTTATTTTCGCGGGCGTAGAAAAACAGATATTGCTGTGCATAACCGCATAACGGTGAAAATTTATCATAAGCAAAATCACTTATTGTTTTAATCGGCTGTTCACCGTCAAAATAGCAGTATTCCATGATTCGTTTTATCCATACGTCGACCGGAAACGAATCGGTATGACCCAATCCGAAAAGCATAATACAGTCGCTGACCTTATTCCCTATCCCCTTAAAAGACATAAGCGTGCTTTTCGCGTCTTTTGATGACATTGATTTAAGGGCGTCAATATCCATTTTACCGCTGTCAAACAGCTTTGCGGCATTAAGTATATATTTATCCCTGAAGCCTGCCCGAATAACTGACAAATCATCAAGCGACAGCGACGCTGTTGTTTTAATATCCGGAAAGGTGTAATAGACATTCCCCATATACTCCGTTTTCGTACCGAAATTTTGACAAAAGCGTTCTATGATTCCTTTAATTCGCGGAATGTTGTTACTTTGCGAAATAATGAACGAAACAATAGTCTCCCACAAGTCCTGTTTCAATATTCTTATTCCGCTCCCACATTCAACGGCTTTTTTCATAACATCGTCAACTGCAAGCGTTTTTTTTATTTTTCCGTAATCGCGGTACAAATCAAAAAAATCGTACCATATATTTTTAAAGTCCGCCTCAGAAGTGTCATGAAAAACAACATCCTCCCCTCTTTCGGAGACTGTAACGGCTTTGCCGAATGCAACGCCCGTATATGAATTACTTCCGGTTTTGTTAAAACGAAAGCACTGCCCGCAGTCAAAAATATGAGTCAGGCTAAAATCCTTTGGCTTGTGCAGTATAACACTGCCGTTTTCATAAGTGATTTCCATAATAAGTCCACATCTGATATACATATATTTTCATTCTTATTATAACACGCTGTTATTAAATTATCAAGCAAAATTTATACATTTATATAATTTATCTCAAAATTCAACCGCATTCGTGCCATTAATAACAAATAATGCCGAAAACGGTCGTCTGTCACTTTGCTTTTTTTGTAGTTCGAAGCTGAAATTGCATACCTGCCGCTGCTGTAATAACAAATGTGATTATATTAGGCATTACTCCGAAACGGTTTTTAAACAAAGTATAAACGCTAAGAGCGATAATAATTCCGCCTGCTATCGACGAAACAATTATTTTGTAAGGACGAAAGAATTTCACCGAAAGCGTACCGATAAGCGCCGCCGGAATGATTCCTATTATTACGGACAATATGGTATTAACCGAGCATATTTCGCATATAGAGTATGTAAGAATAAATGCGGCAAATCCGTTTATAATAAAAACTCCCGCCAAATGAAAGTGAAATGCCAGCAGTGAAATTATAAATGCAAAAAGCAACGCAAAACCAATCTGCCCCCAAAACAGCAAGCTGCCCTCAGCGGAGGAAATCGTAAGAATTGCATTGCCGAGCGTATATCCGAATGACGCTCCCGCAAAAAGACCGCATCCCACAAGAAGAACCTTGATAAGTTTAAAGCCGAAAAAACACTCTGCCACACCGCAAAGAACAAGTGCGGCAATGGTTATATACAAAGCAGCTCCCGTAAGATTTAAAAGATAATCCATACTTTAATCACTCCAATATTGTTTACTATAATAATTATATCACAGTTTGTCAAGAGCCGCAAAAGTTAAACGAGAAAGAACTTTAATTCTTTCTCGTTTAATAAATTCAGGTTAGTTTGTTTATTAAATCATTCTCAAGCAGCTTTAATATTTCATTATAGCTCTTTTCCATACCATCGGCAGGACTTATTGAATTGGCATTCAAAAACGGAGCTGCATATATTGCTTTTGTATTAAGCTTATCAGATGATTTTAAAAGATATGATACTGCAAACTGATCGTCGATTTCGTTATAGGTGTCCGTATCAATTATAACATCTATTTTGCCCTCCGGCACGGATAAATTCTTTATTCTCTGTTCATAATTCATTTAATTTCCTCCTTAGCGCTCTTTCTGTATTCAAGCAAATTTTTTCCGTATTTTTCTTTAAACGCCGCTCTGAAAAAGCCTCCGTTTTCATATCCGACATTTTTAATAATGTCGTCTACCGGCATTTCCGTATCTCTGAGCAGCTTTGCGGCGGCTTCGCAGCGCATATCGGATAAAACCTCCGTAAACGGCTTATTGAAAAGCTTTTTCACGATATTTCCCGTATACACAACCGAATAACACAAAACCTCAGCCAGTTCCGAAAGCGTTGCCGCGCTTAGATTTTCTTCAAGATAACATACTATCTTCTGATACACAATATCGGATTTATCTTTCTTTTCTTTCATGCTTTTTAAAGCTTTCTGCACTTCTTTATACATCGGTATCGACGGCGCTGCGCCTTTTTTCGAGACAGCAATCGCTGCGGCACACGAGGCTGTTTTTAATATATCCCTGTATTCTCTGCCGCTTGCAATACCGGCAATAAAATACCCGGTAAACGTATCGCCTGCTGCTGTTGTGTCAACCACTGCTGTTTCAAAAATCGGCTGATATATTTCTTCATTACTATCCATGTAAATACAGCCCTTGCTGCCTAATGTAAGCATGACTTTTACATTTGGATATTTAGCTTTAAAGTACGACAGTATCTTGCCGGGTTCGCTTTTTTGCGAAATTGCCTCCCCCTCCACCTCATTCAGAATGATATATGATATTTTATTAAGGTCAATTTCAAGAAGCTTTTCATTCATTGGCGAGGGATTAAGTACAATTATCATTTCTCGTTCATAAGCTTTGTCAACAATGTGCTTAATACCGCTTATTTCATTCTGTAAAAGAATTATATCGCCTTTGCCAAAGTCCGACAGCACCCTATCTATAAATTCATCGGTAATCATTTGGTTTGAACCGGGGTATAAAAATATAGAATTTTCACCCTGAGCATTCACCTGAATAATAGCATGACCGTTTTTTACATCTGCTTTTTTTAGATACGATATATCGACACCGCTTTTTAACAGAACATCCGTTAATATCTGTGCGTCATTGCCGATACATCCGGCATGATAAATTTTTGCCCCTGCATTAGCGACGGCAATAGACTGATTTAATCCCTTTCCGCCCGGAAATGTTTCCATTTTGTCGGAAGTCTCGGTTTCTCCCGGCTTTACAATATGGTCAAGCGTATAAACATAATCAATGTTACACGAACCGAAATTTAAAATTTTCATATTTCCCTCCTTTTCCTGAAAACCATCTTATCATATATAAATAACCAAAACAAGTACCGAATCAAAGAAAAAACATACCAAATACAACATAGGGGGCTGTAAGAATCAATCAATTGATTTACAGTCCCCATTATAATTATTTCAGAACAGATATTGCGTCTGTAATCGTTTTTTCATAAGCTTCTTTGCCGTACTTGTCCACTTCTGCCTTATTCTTTTCGCCGTGAGTCAGACAGCCTGCGCCTCCGATACAGCCGCCGATACAAGCCATGCCCTCAATAAAGTTTACGTCAAGCACACCCTTACTCTTTTTTAAAAGCGTCATACGGCAAGCGTCAATACCATCACATGACTGAGCTTTAAGAACAAAATCATCATAACCATGCTCTTTAATTCCCTCTTCAACAGCGTCTGCAAGACCTCCGCAGCGCGCAAAAATCCTTCCGAAATAAGAAGCGTTATCAAGCACGTCCTCGCCAAGCGTTGTTATATCAATATCTCTGCTGTCAAACAAAGCCTGCAATTCCTCGAATGTTATACACGAATCCACATACGGAGCTACGCTTTCCTTTTGTACCTCCATTTTCTTTGCGGTACAAGGCCCTATAAACACAATTTTTGCGTCCTTATCGGTATGCTCTTTAATATACTTTGCAATCGCCGCCATAGGTGACAAATTGTGTGACACATACTGCTTCATATCGGGAAACGCCTTGTTTATGTAGTCAACAAACGCAGGGCAGCAGGAGCTGGTTAAAAATCCTTTTTCGACCAATTCCTGTGATTCTGCAAAAGCAACCATATCTGCGCCCAATGCAGCCTCGACTACAGTATGGAAGCCTAATTCTTTAAGACCTCTTATTACCTGACCGAGCTTTGCGTAAATAAACTGACTCGAAATTGACGGCGCAACAATCGCATAAACCTTATATTTCCGGTTATTTTCACTCTTTTTTATAATGTCAATTGTATCAAGAATAAAAGATTTATCCGTAATTGCTCCGAACGGACACTGATATACGCACGCGCCGCAAGATATACATTTATCATTATCAATTTTTGCGGCTTTATTCTCATTCATAGAAATCGCCTTAACCTTACAGGCATTCTGGCACGGTCTTTTTCTGTTTACAATTGCCGTAAACGGACAAACCTTTGCACACGAACCGCAGTCAACGCATTTCGACTTGTCGATATGCGCCACATGATTATGGTCAAATGAAATCGCTCCGCGTCTGCACACATCTTCACATCTGTGAGCAAGGCAGCCGCGACAGGCGTTTGTAACCTCATATCCGCCCATAGGACATTCGTCACAGGCAGTTTCGATAACTTCAATAACATTCGGATTTTCCGTATCTCCGCCCATTGCTATTTTTACTCTGTCAGCAAGTATTGCGCGCTCCTTATATACGCAGCAGCGCATTGTCGGGGTGTTTCCCGGAACAATTCTTTTCGGTATGTCAACCAGATTTTCAAGCAAAGTGCCGTTCCATGCCTCTTTTGCCACCTCACGCAACACCTTATATTTTAAATGCTGAACCTTTGTATCAAATTTTCTCATATACTTAAAAACCTCTTTCTTTTAGAAATAACTAACCTTAATTCTCTTGCCCATTTGCTTCAAGCATTTTGAAAGTTCCTCGACAAGATTCATTTTTATATTGAAGTTAATCGGCAAATCAGGATTCTGATGTGCCGGATTGACTGCTCTGCCGACATAAAAGTTTATGTCCGTTGCTTCTTCGAACAGCAGCCTGCAAATAAGCGAAGCGCCATCCTTTTTATACCCCCAATGGGTATAGCTTTCATTACTGTTAAGATAGTCCTTTGCATATTCAAGAACCTTATTTATCGTTATAACGCCCTCCGTTACCAAATCTACACCTTCGATTTCGGCAATAGGCGGTACATCCGAGCTTTCAAAATTCAGACTGGGTTTTAACGGCTTTCCAAGATATTTCGCCGCAATAGAAGATGTCGTACCGCCGCATATAATATGCTTTCCTTCTTTTGAGAAAAACAGCGACATCATTCTGTCCGCATCATCGCGATTTGACGGCGGCCCGAACAGAAGATTCATCGGCGCTCTTTTTCTTATGCGCACAACGCACGCCGTAGCGTCGTCTCCGGGCTTTTCACCGTACAGCTTGAAACATTCGTCAACCAGAATTGTCGCAAGTGTTTTTGCAGTAAATTCGCCGAACGTAAGGGGTTCTAAAAAATCTATTATATCCTCCCTTTTCCAGCCGAAATTATATGCCAGACCTATTCCGGCATGAGGACAGCCGTCACTCATCGCAACAAACGTATCGTTTTCCTGGAGGCTTATTACTGATTTATACAGCGTCTTTCCGCCCATATTCATTTCCGACATTGGATATTCGTAATTCTTATTATCACGAAACAGAATAATATGCGGGTTATCATACTGAATAAGTTCTGCCGTGGTGTTGTTAATCAGATGAATTATCGTAAATGTCGAATACGCCACACCTCTGACGGAACAAATCGGCAAAGTCGCAGCAATTGTTGAAACACATTCTTCAAGGCTTAAACCGTTTGCCATCATCGTTGAAATAATCTTTGATGTAAGCGTTGACAAAATACTCGCCTTTACTCCGCTGCCGAGACCGTCGGCAAGAACGATAACCGTAGAGTTTTCGTCCTGCTCTACCACGTCAACATGATCTCCGCAAAGCTGTTCACCGTAATGATATATGCTTTTATATCCGATATCGGCGCATAAATTATTCATCGGCAATCGTCTCCTTTAACTTTGTCAGAGCAATTTTTGTTTCTGCGGCGGTTTCTCCGAGCAAAGATGCGATTTCCTGTACTATTCGCATTTGCTTATCAACAACCTTATCCGCAATTTCAACCGTCTGCCTGCTTATATCCTCTTTCCTTTCTCTTGCGATTTCTTCATCGGTTATATCGCGCATTATACATATGAGCAGCCTGTAATCTTTGTCATAAACAATAGTCTGCTCCACATATCTTTCATATTCTGCCAAATACGTTTTGCTGTTTTTTAAGCTTCTGCCGGTTCTTAAAACGTCCATAAACGGTTTCGGGTCAAGTATTCTCACTACCTGATCTCCCATAATATCGCCGGCATTTCTTATGTGCATAATCCTTTGTGCGGCAGCGTTTATCTGCTGAACCTCCAATTTTTCGTTGAGCACAATAAGTCCGTTCGGCGTACTTTTTACTATCGTATCAGAGAAACATTCCGCCTTATCCTTCAAAAACGGCAGGCACATGGAAATCTCTGCTTTTCCGTTATAAATTGCCGCGGCTTTTTCACGGCAGGTATTATATCCGCACGAACCGCAGTTAAGCTCGTCCGACGGTTTGAATTTTCCCATCTGATGAAGAATTTCCGTTATTTCTGTTTCCGACGGCGGCTGTAATTTTCTTTCTATCATTGTAAAGGTCTTTTTAAGAG
Source organism: uncultured Clostridia bacterium (assembly GCA_934476675.1). Classification (GTDB taxonomy): domain Bacteria; phylum Bacillota; class Clostridia; order UBA1381; family UBA1381; genus UBA4716. Next base: position 16,598 of record CAKSOE010000029.1, read on the forward strand.
TCAGTTCGTCAGGCTGTGCGACATCAAAGTCTTTTTCGCCTGCAAAATCAGACACTGCCATGTAATCACGTATCGGTGAGCGGTGAAATTTTTCCATTACCGGTCCGCCCACACAGCTTCCCGAACAGGCTGACATCTCTATAAAGCAATTATGTATTTTTCCGTCCTCAATGTCCTTCAATGCGGCTATGCAGTTTTCCACGCCGTCTATTGCCATATATGTATACTTTGGATTACGATGCGTCATTGTTTTTAAAATTCCGCCCGTGGTCGGAAAAAATCTTGCACGGCTGTGTTCGTCGCTGTCAAGCTCCTGTCTGATTTCGATATTCTGTTCTTTGAGCCATGCCGTAAGCTCATCAAATGTCAGCACAGCATCCACTATGCCCTCATAATAGGACGCTTCATCCTTTTTTGCCACACAAGGACCTATAAACACTGTCTTTGCATTAGGAACACGGCGCTTTATTTCCTTGCAGTGAGCCTGCATAGGCGAAACGATATTCGCAAGATACGGCAGTTCTGCCGGATAATATTTCTGAATAAGCAGATTCACCGAATGACAGCACGACGAGATGATAATATCACTCTTATCATCATCTATCATTCGTTCATATTCGTTTTTGACTATTGTTGCGCCTACCGCAGTTTCCTCAACATCGGCAAAGCCGAGTTTTTTTATTGCCTCACGCATCGCAACTATTCCGACGCCCTCATAATTTGCCACAAACGACGGCGCAAGGCTTACATAAACCGGATCGCCGCTTTGCAGCAGAACCCTTACCTTTTCGGTCTCGTCAACAATCTGCTTGGCGTTCTGCGGACAGACTACAAAGCATTGTCCGCAAAGTATACACTCGTTCCCTATTATGTACGCCTGGTTTCCCGAAAATCTTATTGATTTTACCGGACAGTGACGAATACATTTATAACAGTTTTTACAGTTTGATTTTTTTAATGTAAGGCAGTCTGTCATTCAAAATTCCTCCTCAGGATTTGATTTTATTTAAAACGTTTTCCTTGAAAAATTCCTCAAAGCTTTCTTTTGTGATGCCCGTGTGTGTAACATCATCAATTACAACGGTAACTCCGACTCTGTTGCATTTGCCTGTGCAAAAGCAGCCTGCAAGAGTAATTTCGTTTCCGAGAGAATATTCTTCAATCTTCTTCTGAAACATTTCTACAATGTCATGCGAACCCTTTAAATGGCACGAGCTGCCCACGCAAATTTCTATAATCATTTCAGCGCACCCACAACATTTGTTTCAAAAAAGTCCTTTACGCTGTCCGGCGATACCGAGAAAAATTCCCCGTCAACCGTAACGCATACGCCTTTCTGACATTCGCCCATGCAAAAGGTTCCCGCAAGCTCCACTTTATCATCAAGCTTGTTTTCGGAAATTAAATACTGCAATTCCTCAACTACCGCCCTTGAGCCTTTAATATGACATGACGACCCGATACATACTGTTACTTTCATAATCAATCCTCCGTTATTTTTTATTTATTCGTAGTCAACTACGTTTATCCATGAATGTAAAAATTCTCTTTCCTTTTCGTTTCCCTTGACCGTCTGCGATGCGGCAACGATAGGCATCCATTTCTGAACATACTGCATGGCAGTATCGCTTTTTTGGCAAAACAATTCAAGGTACTTTTTCGCGCCCGAAATATCTCCGTTAAGCCAAAACAGCAAATATGTCCTCGCCGCATCGGCAGAAGCGTTTCCCTGCGCTGCGTGCGCCCAATCGAGAATATACGGCGTGCCGTCCTCCGAAATAAGTATATTGGACGGATTAAAATCACCGTGGCAAAGCTTACTGTGATTCGGCATTGCTTCAAGGCGCGTGTGCAAGTCATAACGCACCGTTGCGCTTAAATCCGTCTGACAAATCTTTAAGTTCATCTTATCTTTGAGCTTTATAAGCATCGGACATTCTTTTTTATGTATATCCAATTGAATATTTACAAATAAATCCATATATTCATCTTTTTTTTCGGGATTTTCTTCTATAAGCTGCGCAAGCGTCTTACCTTTTATATAGTCGGTAATAATCGACCATTTTCCGTTAATCAGCGTCACCTCTCTTATTCGCGGAACGCTAAGCCCGGTTTCCGACACCCGTGACTGATTAAGCGCTTCATTCAGAACATCTGACTGCGAGAAGAAATTGTCAAACACCTTCATACACAAATCTCCGTCACGATAAACAGTCTTATGATTTCTCACTGCTATAATCCTGTCTAAATTCATAACTCATACTCTCCTTAATGCTGATCCTGTTAACATTCTAACAAGCTGTTCCGATTTTGTGAAATATTAATTTTACATATCGGTAATGTATATATTGATATATACCATATCTAAAAAAATAACAAGTTTCGCGGAGGTTTCCTCAAAACTTGTTTTTGAAGCGCTATTTTTTCGGGTTTACAACATCCCGCCAGTCAAGATCGCCGCGTTCAAGACCGTGAATAAGTACCTCTGCCGTGGCTAAATTAGTAGCTATGGGGATATTGTGCATATCACATAATCTAAGCAGCGAAAACACATCGGGTTCATAGCTTTCCGCATTCAGAGGATCTCTGAAAAACAGCACCAAGTCAATCTCATTATACGCAATACGCGCGCCTATCTGCTGATCACCACCCTGCGGTCCGGATAAAAACCTGTATACGTTAAGTCCTGTATTTTCAATAATAAGTTTTCCGGTAGTTCCCGTTGCATATAATGTTTGCTTTGCCAATATGCCCTTGTAGGCTATGCAGAATTGTACCATCAGTTCTTTTTTCTTGTCGTGTGCTATTAATGCTATGTTCACTGAAATTACCCCTTCCTCTGTCACCGATGTATAATTTAGTTGCGTTTGCTGAAAATCAATTTAAGCTTTTCAAAAAAACCCTGCTTTTTTTCTTCCATATTCATTATCGGTACTTCTTCGCCGAGAAGCCGTCTTGCTGTGTTTTTAAATGCCGTACCGGCTTTTGAATTTTCCTCCGACACTGCCAGAGAACCTTTAAGAGCCGAAACGGTAAGCTGTTCATCTTCACATACTATCCCCAATACCGGAATCTGCAATATATCCAGACAGCTGTCAATATTCATCATTATACCTTTTTCTATCATATCAGGACGTATTCTGTTAAGTACAAGACGTATGTCCGCAATTCCGTTTTCTTCAAGTATGGTAATAACTCTGTCTGCATCACGCAGAGCCGCTGTTTCCGGAATTGTAACGATTATTGCGGCATCGGCACAAAGCATTGCATAGCCGAATCCGCCTTCAATTCCTGCCGGCGCGTCTGTTATGCAATAATCAAAACGCCCCTTTATCTCCGTCCAAAGCTCTTTAAGCTTATCCGTATCGGCTTCTGCTGCGCTGCGCGTCTGCGGAGCCGCCATAAAATATAAATTTTCATATCTGTTGTCTTTTACAATCGCTTCGTCAAGAGTACAGTTTCCGTCAAGAACGTCCAGAATATCATAAACAATATTGCTTTCCAATCCAAGCGCAACATCAAGATTTCTCAAGCCAATGTCCATATCCGAGAGCAGAACAAGTTTCCCATGCATTGCAAGCGCTGCTCCGAGGTTAGCGCTGAGAGTGGTTTTTCCCGTTCCCCCTTTGCCGGAGGCTATCATAATGATTTTTCCCATCCAATGCCCCCCGCCGTTACGGAAATAATACCGATTTTATGCACGATACACCAAAATTTCCTATTTGGAATAACCCTGCATCACTATTATATCACATAATTTTCGTTTTGTCTACTATTTAACCAAAAATTCATATGTATAAATTTGATTATCTGTTAATACTGCTTTCACCGCACCGTTTATATGTTCCTGAAATTCATATACGCTTACTCCGCCTATTGTGATTTTTTCGGGCGAAAAGTCGGAAGCAATTATATATGCGCTTTTACTGCCCATACTTCCCGCCTCCGCGCTCCCGTAAAGCTTTCCAAGTATTACAATATTCCCCATAGCCGCAACCCTTGCGCCCTTTTCAACATCACCTACAAGTATAAGGTGGCAATCGGATTCTATTCGTTTTCCGTTTCTTACCACACCCTCGTAAAACCTTGCGCGGTTTGATTTGAAGTTTGTTGTTATTACTTCTTTTATTTCCTCAAGCTCCCGTATGTCACTGTCAAAAGCTTCTCCCGCCGCCTCATCATGAATAACCTTTTTTTCTCCGTAATTTATCACGCAGTCCGGCAGCATTGATTTTACCAAAGCTTCAAGCCTGAGCATTTCACTTTTATCAAATTTTCTTCCTATAAAATATATATTGCAGTATCCGTTTCCGAAAAAGTGTCTGAATTTATCAAGCTTACTGCGCAGATTGTTCATAATTTCGGAAAAATCCGCCGATGAGTTAAAATAAATTTTCACACCGTCACCGGCGCCTTTGAATTTTATTAAATCATTTTCCAAAATTATCACTCCTTCATGTATTACTGCTGTGTTTTCGACGCCAACTTAAAATATTCGTCAAATATTTCTCTCGCCACTGCCGCCGCATTCGTACCGGATACGCCGTGTTCGAGCACAACCGCTACGGCAATCTGCGGCTCGTCAAACGGCGCATAAGCAATAAACAGCGCATTGTTTGAACCGTTCCCCACCTCGGCGGTACCTGTTTTTCCGCCTATGGATATGGGATAGTTCTGAAAAATATCGGAGGCGCTTCCCTCGTCAATAACCTTGTGCATACCGTCTTTAACGGCGCTTATATATTCCGGCTTTATGTCAAGCTGTTCCTCAACTTGCGGCTTTGATTCCTTTATCAGTGTTCCGTCTGCCGAGGAACGTATGCTTTTAATCAGATTTACTTTGTATCTTGTTCCGCCGTTTGCGATTGTTGCGGTGTAATTTGCAAGCTGAATCGGCGTAAATAAGCTATACGACTGACCGATTGCCGTCTGCAGGGTGTCACCGCCGTACCAGTCGCGGCTTGTGACGTTCTCAACTACCTTTTTCTTGTATTCCGGACTTGACATATATCCTGTTGATTCCTCGGAAAGCTCAATTCCCGTTTTTACTCCCAGTCCGAATTTTGCCGCATATTCATCAAGCGTGTCAATACCCGTTCTTCGTCCTGCCTCATAGAAGAAGTAGTTGCACGAATTTTCTATCGCACCCGAAACATTGAGCTTTCCGTGCGTGGTATGGTAGCCGTTCCATATCCAGCACGCCGGCTGATAGTCCTGATAATATTTGTAAACGCCTAAGTCCTCGATTATTTCACCGGGAGTTATTTTTCCCGACTGCATAGCCGCAATCGCCGTCACAGGCTTAAAGGTAGAACCCGGGCTGTAAATTCCGCTTATTGCTCTGTTCCACATAGGGCGAGTATCGTCCTTGATAAGCTTTTCATAATCTTCATTGAATTTTGACATATCATATGTCGGATACGACGCCAGCGCCAGCACATCGCCCGATTTGACATCAAGTACAGCCGCAGCGCCGCTGTTACAGTCGGAGCCTTTATTTTTACTGCCGTTCCTTTTTATCGAACGTATATTTTTTGCAAGAATATCTTCCACCTTTTGCTGAAAATCACCATCAATCGTCAATATAACGGAATTTCCCGCCTTTGGCGCCGTTCCGCCTGAAAGTACGATTTCCTCACCGCCGGCAGTTTTTGACGTTCCGGTTATGCCGTCTCTGCCGCGCAGATAATCCTCCGCCCAAAGCTCTATCCCCTGCTTGCCGATATTATCGTCCATATTATAGCTGTCGGATTTTGCGGCGTATTCCTCTGCACTTATTTTACCTATCCGTCCCAATATATGCGTTGCCAATCCCGGTTTTTCGTAATTACGCACATAGTCGTTTATCACTGTTACGCCCTTATATTTGTCCGGCTGCTCCTTAAGCAATGTAACAATATCCACACGTACGTCCTGGGCGATGGTAAACGGACTTGAAGAAGAAAATCCGTGCAAATCCGCCTCATACCTTGCGCCGATTATCCGTCTTGCAGCCGTTTCACTGTATGACGGACTTATTTTATAAATATTTTTATATGCCTGTATCAATGACTGCGCATCCATATCCGCGCTTACGTATTTATTTTTGTATTTGTTTTTATTAAACCATTCCCCGCGTTCCTGTTCGGCGCTGTTTTTTTCATCACTGCCGAAAGTATATTCATACGGCTCATAGCTTACAGGAAACGTGTCGTAATACTTGCAGTCCGATGATTGCATTAAATCAGTAATATTTTCAAACACTTCGTTAAGCTCATCGTCTTTCATTCCCATTCGCTGAATTACAACGCTGTAACCGACTTTGTTCGTAACCAAAGCCGTACCGTATCTGTCATAAATTTCTCCCCTCGGCGCTTTTTCAACAATATTGGTGACAAGTCTGTTTTCTGCTGTTTTTTTATATTCATTTCCGTTAACAATCTGCAAATCAAACAATTTATATAATATTGCCGCACACATCATAACTGTAAGTATTCTAAACACCCAAAACCTTGATTTACCACGAGTCATACAACGTTTCCCAACCTTTCGCCGTCTATATAATAAGCTTCTTCTCGGTTTTTCCGTATAATGTCTTTCCGAGCAGAGGATATATAATAACCGCTATCGCCGAATTATATATCACTGATACCGTAATGTACGGATATAAAAACTCCTTAAAATTCATCGACATCCGATATTGCATCATAAAATACAGCATTGCCCATATAAACGAAAACAACGCTGTCCAGAATACAGTTTTAAAAATGTTATGAACATATCTCGGACGGCGTTTAAATGAGTATACCGCAAATGCAGCCGCAATCATCACTACCGCGGTAAGAAAAAAATCCTCACCCATAAAAACACCCGAACACAACCCGATAATTGCGCCCTCTGCGGAGGCATGAGCAAAATTTTCTTCAAAAAGCATAAGCGATACCGCAAACGGGAGCATAAAAAGCGGAGAAACCGCCGCTATTTTTATGTAATGCGCCGTCACGGTCTGCAACACAATCAAAACAACAATCCATACTGCCAACTTCAAACTTTTCATAAATCCAAAAGCTCCCGATTATTTCATTCCGTTTATAACTATTACGGCATATAAGTCCGAAAAATCAACTGCCGGTTCTACCTCTGCATATTCAAGACTTCCCGTATTATCGGAATTTATCTCTTTTATTCTTCCGGCAGAAAGTCCGGGAGGATATATTCCGCCCGAGCCGGAGGTTTCAAGAATATCTCCGATAATTATATCAGAGCCGCTGTCAACAAACGACAGTCTGCAAAGACTTTTTTTTGAAAGCGACGCATCCCCTTCGATAAGTCCCAATGCCCCTGTTCGTGAAACGCGCACCCCTGTTGCCGAATCCGAATTCAAAATTGACGAAACCGTTGCCCAGTTCGGTCCTGTTTCCGTAACCGTTCCCACAATTCCTTTATCCGTAATAACGCTGTTGCCTTTTTTTATGCCGTTTAATGAGCCTTTGTTTATTTCTATCGTTTCATACAGACTTTCCGAAGAATATCCGATTACGGCGGCGGCAACGGTCGTGTAGTCGTTTATGCTGTTTTTAAGCTCCAGAATTGATTGAAGCTGTTCGTTTTCATTTCTGTACTGCGCAGCATCTTTATTCTGCTTTTCAAGCTCGTCCACACGCTTTATAAGCTCATCATTCTGCTTTTTGTATTCGTCCATTTCCCAAAGGAAATTTTTAAATTTATCCGCTCTGTATGATATATATGCAAAGCCGTGCTGTACCGGCTCAAATATGGTCTTTAAAACCTTTGACAGCGGATTTGTGCCTAAAAAATGTACCGCCGCCGCAAAAGCCAGAATGCAGACTGCCGTTATTAAAAACGTCTTTTTTCCGCGTCTTTTTAACGCTGCCATAATTTGTATTCCTCCAAGCTGTCATTGAATTATTTCTTTGATTCGCTGACTAATCGTTTGATTTTATCAAGTGACTTACCCGTTCCTATTGCTACACAATCCAGAGGATACTGTGCCACACACGCCGGAATTTTCGTACTTTCCGTAATAAGTCGGTCAAGTCCTTTAATCATCGCGCCGCCGCCCGTCAGCATAACGCCTGTTTCCATTATGTCTGCCGCAAGCTCAGGGGGAGTATTTTCAAGCACAAGCTTTATTGCCTCTATCATCTCACCGATGTTTTCGCTCATTGCTTCGCGGATTTCGCTTTCCTTTACCTGTGTAACCTTAGGAAGTCCCGTCGAAATATCGCGTCCCTTTACCTCAAATACACCCTCGTCATCATATTCAAATGCCGAACCTATCGTGGTTTTTATGTTTTCAGCCATATGCTCGCCGATATTTATGAAGTGTTCTTTTTTCAGATAATTTATAATTGCACTGTTGAGCGCATCTCCTGCTATTCTTATAGATTTTGATGCAACTATTCCGCCGAGTGATATAACCGCCACTTCTGTTGTTCCGCCGCCTATATCTATCACCATATTTCCATGAGCTTCGTCCACACGCAAGCCTGCTCCGATAGCCGCCGCCATAGGTTCTTCCATTAAAGCCACCTCTCGTGCACCTGCCTGAATTGCCGCATCCTCCACCGCGCGCCGCTCAACCTCGGTTATGCCCGATGGTATACACACAATTACTCTCGGCTTTAAAATGCTTTTTCTTGCTTTTTTCATAAAGCTTTTTATCATAGCCTGCGTTATGTCAAAATCCGCAATAACTCCGTCTTTCATCGGTCTTACGGCAATAATATTTTCGGGGGTTCTTCCGATCATTTCGTTTGCGTCGTTTCCGACCGCAAGTACCTTGCCGGTATATTTATCAATAGCCACTACCGACGGTTCTCTGACCGTTATTCCCTTGCCTTTTACATAAATCAATGTGTTTGCCGTCCCCAAATCCACACCTATATCTCTTGCGAATATTCCCATTTTTATACAATTCCCTTCTGACTGTAATCGTAAATTAAATTATTTTTATCTCAAATTCATTTTCAAGCACGTCCGCAACAGCCGAAACAGGCAGTCCAACCACATTTGCGTAATCGCCGTTTATTTTCTCAATTAAAATACCGCCTATTCCCTGTATACCGTATGCTCCCGCCTTATCCATCGGCTCACCCGTAGCTATATAAGCTCTTATTTTCTCATCACTTAGGTTTTTAAAAAAGACCTCTGTTTTTACATCGCCGCAAACCGTATATCCGTCTTTTATCCTCATTATGCAATAGCCTGTATACACTTCATGTGCACGTCCCGAAAGCCTTGAAAGCATCTTGAATGCACATTCCTCATCGGACGGTTTACCCAAAATTTCACCGTCAAGCGTCACAACGGTATCTGCGGCAATAATAATCGCCGATTTTCTCGAAAGAGCTTTTTTTGCCGCTGCTGCCGCCTTTATAAGCGCCAGTTCCTGCACGTACAGTCCCGTAGATATGTTTTCCTTGGATACCGTGCTTTCGTCCGCATCCGACACGACAACATCAAATTCAAGTCCTATTGCACTTAACAGTTCCTTTCGCCGCGGAGACTGCGAAGCAAGTATAAATTCCGTCATTTTATAAAACACCTCTGTAAAAATGTCCCCGTGTAAACGTATTGTCGGCAGGTTTCATAATTTTCTCTCCCGACATTGCTTTTTGGTACATTTCTATAATACTCCGGCATTCGGCATAATCCTCCGTTGTAAACAGGAGCTTTATGCCGGTCATGCCGCAGTGTATGATTTCATCAATTTTATCCGCCGTAAATATCGGCTTTGAATTAAGCAGTGCCGCACGGCAGGCTTTTTGACAAATTACCGGAAAAAGCTGATTTTTCCGGTCACGCAGACTAAATCTGTTTTTACCCTTCTGACAATTTCCTGCGGCTTTTAGAGGGCAGTTTTTCATGAGCATAAGAGGGAGTCTGCCGTAGGCTATAACCTCCGTATTTACATCTGTATGCTTTATAAGTTCACGTATTTCTCCGATATTTAGTTCCGGCGAAAGCGTAACCGACTTCATATAGCCGAAGTGTTTTGCCGTAAGCGAATTAAAGATATTCAGTCTGAAATCTCCGTAAATTTCTTTTCCCTCGTAATACGCAGCGGCGGCAGCCGATGACACGGATACTTTATCACAGGATATTTCTTCTTTTGTGAAAATATCCTGTGTTTTTACAACAATTTCCGTATCTGCTCCGTGCCTAATATGTTCTGCGACTTCATCGGGCGCATAAATCCTTTGTATGCCAAGTTCCGACGCGGCACGCGCCTGTTCTGCCGTATAAACCTCAGCTGTAAGTATCGGCATAATATATGTTTTTTGCACCGTTGCTGGCATTGTAAACGTGTTTTTTTGCTTTTCGCCGCGCTTTGTTCGCATATCCAAAAGCTTTTGCACCGCTTCACGCCTTAACACGTTAATTTCCTTTACGGGCAGGGTTATTCCGTTTTCAATCGACGTATATATATCCTCTGCCGCAAACGGAGTGTTTCCAAGCTTTAAAAGCTGTTCGTTAAATCTGTCCTTGTTAAGCGGTTTGTTTATTGCCGTTTCGGCATTGACCGCACCGCTTACAGTGACATAATTATTGTCATTATCATAAAAAGTCACCTCCGGCGGCTGATTTTTCATCAGCACAGCCGTTATGTGTATCGGAATTTTTCTTATGTTTGCGTCCTTTGCCGCACGTTTTTTTGCGTCATCACTGAATTTGTTGTCAGATATATTTCCCGGCGTTTTATGGCTCATCATTTGCGCGCCAAGCTTTTCTGAAAAATATCCGTCCGTAAAACCGGAACGTGAAAATGCGTTTTTCAGCTCCGTCATATCACTCTCCGATACTTTTACAGTATTATCCAGATATTTTCTGTATATTCCCACAACCGCGCTCACATATTCGGCGCGTTTGAGTCTGCCCTCGATTTTAAGCGACTTAACACCGATTTCACGAAGCCGCCCAAGCTTATTCACAAGCGCTAAATCCTTTGGACTCAGCAAATATCCCTCTGCATATTTATGCCCGTTTTCTTCAATAGCGTAAGGCAATCTGCACGGCTGCGCACAGCATCCGCGGTTGCCGCTTCTGCCGCCTAAAATGCTCGACATAAGGCACTGACCGGAATAGCTCATACATATTGCGCCGTGTATAAAAACCTCAATTTCGGTTTTTGTATGCGAGCAGATGTATTCGATTTCACTCTCCGACAGCTCACGTGAAAGTACCACGCGTGAAAATCCCATATTTTCAAGATATTTAACGCCCTCCAGGCTTGTTACGGTCATCTGTGTACTGGCGTGCAGCGTCATATCGGGAAGAATTTTTCTTATCAGCTCTGCCGCACCGATATCCTGCACGATAAAGGCGTCCGCTCCTGCATTGCTCAAACCGCATATATAATCCGCAAATGAGCCAAGCTCGTTTTCTTTCACCAGAGTGTTTACGGCTGCATGAACGTCAACTCCGTATAAATGGCAGTAATCCGCCTGTTTTTTTAATTCATCAAGTGAAAAATTATCCGCGCTCCGTCTTGCGTTAAACTGCGAACCGCCAAGATAAACCGCATCAGCGCCGGCCTGTACAGCGGCGTGCAACGCCGCCTCGCTCCCTGCCGGAGCGAGCAGCTCAAGCTTTTTCATCTTTTTTAACATCAAACGCCTTTAACAGTCGTTCCTCACGATTTTTGTAATCTTCTTCTTTTTGTTTTATCTTTTCTTGAAGGCTCCTGATTTGTCCTTCCAAAAATTTTATCTGAGTTTGCGCTTCTTCAAGTTCCCCCTGCACCTTCGCACTGTTTGCGATTGCTTCCGTTTCAGCCATTGTTACCTGTCCCGACTGTGCATCTTCGAGTTCTCTTTTTAAATTTGCATTTTCTTCTTTCAGTTTTTGAATACTTTCGTGAAGTTCTGCATTTTTTTTGCCGTCACTTCCCTTTTTCGACTCTGCTATGCTGAAATACTCATCACATATATTAAGCGCCGCAAGCACTATCGGACGCTCGCCCATAATATTTTTTCCGCCCTTTAAAACAAGCTTGATTTTCTCATTTATATGTTCGCCGAGCTTCATCATATATTCCGGACTTTCCTCCGAAATTACCGTATACATTCTCGAATTAATCGTAATATCTACCTTATTGAGAGCCATAACTATCCTTTCACAATCCTTTTCTTTTGAAATTTCCGTTATTAATATTTTGCAGCTTTTTTATTCCAATATACAATATTAATCAAATTAAATTATATCATAATTCAGCCGTGTTTTCAACAAAATACGCCGCATTTTTGTTACTTTTGTGTTACAATTGCATTACTTTCGAGAGCTTGTACTTATTTTGACCGGATTGAGCAAAATATACTTGACTAATTTCTGAAAAAAGGATATAATCTTTTATATCGCAATAAAGATTCAAAGGAGATTTTTTATGAATTCAATCATTCAGGCAATCGTTAATCTGCTGTCAGGAAAGGTGCATTACACCTTAATCGTGGCGCTTGTATCGCTTATTCCGCTTTTGGAGCTCAGAGGTTCGATAATTGCGGCAGGACTTTTGCAGGCAATAGAGAACAATATTTTAAACGTCAGCTTTCTTCCGACATATATCTCAGCGGTAATAGGAAATATGCTGCCTATCCCTTTTATTCTTATTTTTATAAAGAAAATTTTTAAATGGATGAAAACCACCAGGCATCTTCGCCGTTTCCCCGAAAAGCTTGAAGAAAAAGCGATGAAAAAATCCGATCAGATTGAAAAATACGGTTATTGGGGACTTATGCTTTTTGTTGCAATCCCTCTGCCGGGTACAGGAGCGTGGACGGGCAGTCTTATTGCCGCATTGCTCGGATTAAAGCCTGTAAAATCGCTGCTGTTTATACTTTTCGGCGTTATGATTGCGGGACTGATAATGTCGCTTTTGTCTTTTGGGATTTTAGGCAAACTTATATAAAAAGTGAAATTTTTTTATTAATTATATTGATTAATCCTTCCTTTTGTGTTAAAATCAATCTGTATCAATTTATAACTAATATACGGAGGCACATTATGGGAGGATTTTTCGGTACGGTATCTAAAAGAAGCGCTGTTTCGGACGTATTTTTCGGAACGGACTATCATTCTCACCTCGGAACACGCAGAGGCGGAATGGCTGCTTATGACAAGGAGCTTGGTTTTCAGCGTGAAATTCACAACATTCAAAATTCACCTTTCAGAACAAAATTCGAGAATATAACCGACGAAATGGAGGGCACCTCGGCAATAGGCTGTATAAGTGATTTTGATCCGCAGCCGCTTTTAATTCGTTCAAACATCGGCACATATGCGATATGTATGGTCGGAATTATCAACAATTCAGAGGATTTGATAGAACGTTATCTTACGGAAAACAACGGACATTTTAACGCAATGACAAGCGGAAAAGTCAATTCCACGGAACTGATTGCCGCGCTTATCAATCACAAGCAAAGCTTTACAGAGGGCATAAAATTTGCACAGAGCGAAATAAACGGTACCGCTTCTATACTTATTCTTACCGACAGCGGTTCTTTGATTGCTGCGCGCGATAAATTCGGGCGGCTGCCGGTGCTTATCGGCAAAGACGAGGACGGCTATTGTGTTTCATTTGAATCCTTTGCCTATAACAAACTTGGCTATGAGGACGAAAAAGAGCTTGGTCCGGGCGAAATTGTAGAAATAACACCTGATAAAATTACAGAGCTTGCCCCCGCCGGAAACGAAATGAAAATCTGTTCATTCCTTTGGTCGTACTACGGCTACCCCACGTCAAGCTACGAGGGCAAAAACGTCGAGGTCATGCGCTGCCGCAACGGTGAGATTATGGCAAAAAACGATAAAGCTGCCGGCAATGCGGACGATATTGATTTTGTCGGCGGAGTTCCCGATTCCGGCACACCGCACGCTATCGGCTATGCAAACGAAAGCGGCATACCTTTTGCGCGCCCGTTTATAAAATATACTCCGACATGGTCAAGAAGCTTTATGCCGACACAGCAGTCGGACAGAAACAAAATTGCCAAAATGAAGCAAATTCCGATTCATGAGCTGATTAAAGGCAAAAATCTGCTGTTTGTGGACGATTCAATCGTTCGCGGCACACAGCTTAAAGAAACGGTTGATTTTCTCTATGACCACGGCGCCAAATCTGTACATATGCGCTCTGCTTGTCCGCCTATCATGTACAGCTGCAAATATCTCAACTTCTCACGCGCAACAAGCGAGCTTGAGCTTATCACACGCAGAACAATAATGGAGCTTGAGGGCGAAAAGGGCTTTGATTATATAGATGAATACAGCGATTCTTCAACAGAACGCGGAAAGTCTTTGAGACAGGCAATCTGCGATAAGATGAACTTCAAATCACTTGAATTTCAGACGCTTGACGGTCTTATCGAGGCAATAGGTATTGAGCCGTGCAAGCTTTGCACGTATTGCTGGAGCGGCAAGGAATAATTACAGTTGACAATATGCAGAATATTGTTGTATAATATAGAAAGTAACTTTACACGAAAGGAAGAATTGAATTGAAAAAATTTATGCTGGCAATTGTGGCTTGCGCACTTCTTACTGCCGGATGCAGTTCGGGAAGCATCGCCACAGTTAACGGAAACAAAATTACACAGGCGCAGGTACAGTTCTATCAGGATAACTTTAAGTCCTCGTTGGATACATCAAACGGTCTTACGGAGGGCGCTATAAAGTACGCCGAGAACAATGAGCTTGTTCTCGCAATAGCAGAAAAAAAGAACACAGAATTTACCGCTGATGACGAAGCAACCTTAAAAAATCAGCTGATAAGCTTCAGACGCAGCAGAGGCGGCACAAACGCATATGAAAAATATCTTAAAGATATGAAGCTTGACGAAAATTTCGTTAAAAATGCGCTTAAAGCCGACCTTTTAAAAACAAAGCTTGAAGAAGATGAAGATTTTTCCGCAAGCGATGATGAATTAAAAGATTATTTCAAGAATAATTATTACCGTGCAAAGCATATCCTTATTTCAACAATGGATATGTCAACAGGCGAAAAGCTTGCCGACGATAAGCTTACCGAAGCAAAAGCAAAGGCTGACGATTTACTTAATAAGGCAAAATCCGGCGCAAACTTTGATGAGCTTATGAACGAAAATTCGGAGGATCCCGGTTCAAAATCGCAGCCGGACGGTTATGTGTTCACAGCCGGACAGATGGTTTCGGAGTTTGAGGACGCAGTAAAGAATTGCGAAATAAACGGAATTACAATGTGCGAATCCGATTACGGCTATCATATTATTTTGAGACTGCCTTTGGACGAAACACCCGAAATGTTTGATAAGGAGTTTAACAACGTAAAATCATCGCTCAAATCAGAAGTGTCAGACAAAAAATTCAATGATTCGCTTGAATCAACCGCAAATAATTTGGGAATCAAGGTTACGGCAAACGAGAAAAACACAGAAAAGGCAGTATCCGCTCTTACAAGCGCAACTCCGTACCCCACACCCGACACATCATCAAAATATAATCAATAACATTAAAATGAGACTGTAAAAATCACTTTTTACAGTCTCGTTTTTATATCAGTCTATAACCCACTCCCCATACGGTATCTATAAATTTATCGCCGTTGGTTTGAATTTTATCACGCACGCGCTGAATATGCACGGTAACGGTCGAAACATCTCCGATTGCGTCCATTCCCCATATTCGGTCAAAAAGTATATCCTTTGAAAATGTACGGTTCGGATTTTCCGCCAAAAACAGCAGCAAATCATACTCTTTTGCCGTAAGCATTACCTCTTTCCCGCCCACCTTTACAGTGTGCGCATCCTTATCTATCGAAAGCGAACGGATATTTATAACCGTATTATTTGAATTTGTAAGTATATTATGACGCTTAATATGCGCCTTGACACGTGCTACAAGTTCATTCGGACTAAATGGCTTTGTCATGTAATCGTCAGCTCCGAGACCGAGACCTTTTATTTTATCTATATCGCCGTTCCTGGCAGAAAGCATTATAACAGGCGTCTGCTTTTTCTCGCGCAGCTTTGACAAAACCTCAAAGCCGTCCATTTCCGGGAGCATTATATCTATAATTATCAGTTCAAAATCCTCATTCAGCGCTTTTTCAAGCCCTGCCATTCCCTGCTCCGCTATTGTGCATTTAAAATCGTTTAATTCAAGATAATCACGTTCAAGCTCCGCTATGCTTATGTCGTCCTCGATAATAAGTATTTTTTTCATACGTTTAATCCTTTCCTCACCGTAAGAGGCAAATATATTACAGCCGTTGTGCCTTTATTGACGCCTTCGCTTTTCAGCCATATTTTTCCGCCGTGCTTTTCCACAATCTGTTTGGCAATTCCCAAGCCGAGACCGCTGCCCTTTATATTAAGATTTCGTGCCGAATCCACCCTGTAAAAGCTTTCAAACACATTTTTCAGTTCACGGTTGTCAATTCCCATTCCGTCATCGGCAACGGTTATGTATACTCCGCCGTCTTCAATATGCGATGAGATTTTAAGTTCTCCCCGGCCCGGTTTTTTGTATTTTACAGCATTGTTTATAAGATTTGCAAATACACGCCCCATTTTCTCATAATCTATTTTTACCGTTGCCGGTGTGTTCTCTATGTCAAGCGCCAGACGCATATCGTTTTTTTCTATGTCCAGTCTGAAATCCTCAGCAAAATCGCGCAGGAAAAGATTAATATCGCCTGTTGTAAACTCAAAATTCAGCTTTGACATTTCAAGTTTTGAAAATATTGACAAATTATTAACCATATCATCTATCATGCCGGCTTTGGAATATATAGTGTCCAAGTAACGTTTTTGTTTTTCGGGCGTATCAGCAATGCCATCGCGTATTCCCTCTATATAGCCTTTTATCGACGTTACCGGCGTCTTTAAATCATGTGAAAGATTCGCCAAAAGCATACTTCGTTCCTCTTTCATATATTTTTCCTTATCGGCCGCCGACTTCAGTGTTCTTCTCATGCTGTCAAAGCTTTGGCACAATACGTCTATTTCATCACAGCTGCTGCCCATAACCTGAAAGCTTAAATCTCCGTTTCTGATATTATCCGCCGCAGATGTCAGCTCATCAATCGTTTTTTGTATGCTCATGGCAAGCCTGTGTGTAAACAATGTAACTGTCACCGCAAACACGCATATGCAAAGCAGCGCCCATGCAAGCACATATAATATCGTTTCGGGATTTTTTTGAAAAAAATCACCTATTGCCTTATTAAGCACAAGCGGATTTAAAAGCGCCGCACGCGTGATGTGCATATCCTCAACGGGATATTTCATAATAAATGCAATCAGAAAGCACACTGAAATAACGCCTACCAGTGCGATAGACGTTATCAGCATTATAAGATTTGAAACCGTAAATTTTTGTTTCAGCTTCATTTCGGTGTTCCTTTATCCCTTAAAAATCCTTCTTATCAAATATTATATACGATAGTACATATAAAATCAAGATACTTCCGAATAAAATTCCCACTTTCGGCGCCGCTGTCCTAAACGGCAGCTGTACCCCCAGCCACAGCTTATGCCACTGTGAGTATGCCGTAAATACCAGTGCGCCGATTCCGGAAACGAAATAATTCATGTATTTGAACAACGCATACACCGCAATGCACAAAAGCATTGCAAGTGATGAGCTTTTCGATATAAGATTTATAAGTACAGCCATAAAAATCAGCGCAAATAAAGGAATAAGGTCAATGGCATACGCTGCAAGCGAATGGAATATTCCGAACGGGCTTTTTGACACAATTTGCAGTACCATGCACGCCGCAAACAGCACCGTAAAATAAATTACGCTCATCCAGAAAGCTGCAAGCGCCTTTGATGTCAGCGCTTTAAACCGCGATACGGGTTTTAAAAGCGACGACTTCATTGTATCCTCCTGAATTTCGGAGGCAAACAAATCCGTAACCGCCATAAAAATTGCAAGCGGTGCAAAAATATCGGTACACATCGGCAGCATTTCGAGCAGCATATTTGTTTTTATAACCATTCTTCCGCCGGAAAGCTTTGCTATAAGCATTCCTCCGCCGAAACGTCCCACGCATATTATAACGGCGATAATAAGCACTACAAAATATTTTTTCTTTGACATGAGCTTATAAAACTCATTTTTCGTATTAAGCACAAGTGTATTCATATTATAAGCTCTCCCCTTTTATCCTTTACTACATCAAGGAAATAATCCTCCAATGACGGGTGAAGCCGCATAGCCTCCTCCATCGTATTAAATGCTATCAGTTCGCCGTTATACATAACCGCAGTTTTGGTACAGGTCTTTTCAATTTCCGCCGCCATATGGCTCGAAATCATAAATGTCGTTTCCTTTTCCGCACTGAGACGCTTTATAATTTCGCGCACCTCGACAACGCCTTCAATGTCCAGACCGTTCACCGGTTCGTCAAGTATTACAAGCTCCGGTTCGGAAAGCAACGCCATCGCCAGTCCGAGCCGCTGCTTCATTCCGAGTGAAAAACGACCCGCTTTATCGTTTTTATACTGTTCCAGATGCACAAGATTCAGCATACGGTCAATCCGTGCCTCATTTACGTTAGGATAAAGTCCCGCACATATCTGCAAATTTTTGTGTGCTGACAAATCCTTATAAATCGCCGGTGATTCTATAAGCGTACCCGTTTTTTTCATGATTTGTTCAAAGTTTTCGTCTATATCCATACCGAAAACACTTATACTGCCCTTGTTCGGTCTGACAAGCCCCGTAACCGCTTTCATTATTGTTGTCTTGCCCGAACCGTTTGGCCCGAGCAAGCCTAAAATATCCCCTTTTTCAACGCTCAGAGATACATTTTTTATACCTCGCCCGTTTTTATAGAGCTTGGTAAGGTTTTTTATCTCCAAAATACTCATTGCCTTATTCCTTTCGGTTGATTTTTATGCCTTAATCCAGTACTTCTGTTTCAACTTCACCGTTTGTCTCGGTTCCTTCATCTGTCACTTCGTATGCGGATAAATCTCTTGTTTTTGCATTCTCGCTTAATGCATCGGGAACGGTTGTTCCGTAATCAGACATATTAAGCTCGCCGCTCATAGAAAAATCATGAGTCTGCCCGTTTATATCCGTCACTGTAAAATCTGCTTTTATAACATTATTCTTCATTCTGCCCTTGTTATCAACCGAAAACTCGCATTTTGCCGATTTTAAAGCCATATCGCCATACATATAATATTCAAAATCATTTTCGGTAAGACCTTTTATATAATCCGAATCATAATTAACGCCTGTGTTATTAAGCGAACACAAAGCCGAAATGCCGGCATTTATGATTTCCGGTATCTGCACGGAATCAAGCTCAATTGAATACTTTGCACCGCCGTCCTCGGTGTCCGAAACATACACAAAATTATTCTTTAAATCTCCCACAACCGCGTCTGCCAAAAGTTCGGTGAATCTGACTACCTTGTTTACGGTGTCTTTATCCGAACCTTCGACTGCAAGCATACCGCCTGTTGCTTCATAGTCATCGTAATAATTCCATACATCACTATCATTGTTTTTATAATAGTATTTTCCACCCTGATATATGCTTTCTGATATAAAGTCACTGCCAAATCCCGTTTCGGTTACGCTGCAGGTTGCTTTTCCGTCCTTGTTGAATTTTTCCGTTCTTGTACAGCCATCAATAGCCCTGCCGTCAATGCTCGCTTCTATTTTCAAATCCATGGTGTAGTTCTGCGAACCTATCATGCCTTTCAGAGATTTTTTGTAAACGTCATATCCGTTTGCGGTTGAATAGCTTGCAAATGCCGAACCTGCCAGAATACACGTTCCCGTTATAATGCAAGTTATAATCGCTGTCTTTTTTGTTTGCCTTTTCATAGCGTTTTCCTCCTGTCCTTATACATAATTTTTGATGAAATATATTTCATAATTCTATTTTACAGTACCAATATAAATATTATATAATGAAATTATAAACAATTTCTAAACAAAATGAAACTTTTTCTAAATCAATTAAGCAGAGGCTTAGCCTGCATTGACGGTCTGACAGGGTTTACAAATGCAATAGAGGGATTTAACCGGCAGCTTCGCAAGGTAACGAAAAACAAAAGTGTATTTCCGACAAATGACAGCCTTTTAAAATTGCTGTATCTTGCGATGATAGACATCACAAAAAAATGGACAGGCAAGCGCAAAGATTAGGGACAAATCCATTCTCAGCCTGAGATGTTTTTTGCCGACAGATTGCCTAAGCAACACGAAATCACCAGCGAGTCAAGAGTAAATACACACCCTCTTAACAAGGGCGCCCTTGATATGCCGGCAATTTCATGCTATACTGTAATTACGGGCTGAAAGCTAAATTTTGCTTTCAGTTCACAAAAACTAATTAGATTATATGATCATTTTGGAGCTAAATTTGAGGTTTACACAAAAAGAGGAATTACCCCGTTGTGATATTTTTGTTTGTTTTGCTAAATGATTTAATAAAATTTATTTAATCTGTGAAATAATTGTCTTATAATCAAGCTGTTCTTTTATGTATTTGTTAATACATAAAAGGTTTGAACAGGCATAGCCTATTGCGTTGTATCTGCATCTTGAAACGTCCTCCATACACCCGTCGCAAAGGCACATCTGCCCTTTTGTGACGGGTATAACCACATATTCGTTTTCATTTAACAGCTTTATTGCCTTTTCAATTTCCTCGTTCATTTGTCAAATCCTTTCTAATCAAGCTTAAGCACCGACATAAACGCCTCCTGGGGCACTTCAACCGTGCCGACCTGTCTCATGCGCTTTTTTCCTTCCTTTTGCTTTTCGAGCAGTTTTTTCTTACGCGTAATATCGCCGCCGTAACATTTTGCAAGCACATCCTTGCGCATCGCTCTTACGGTTTCGCGCGCAATTACCTTTCCGCCGATTGCCGCCTGCACAGGCACTTCAAAAAGCTGCCGCGGAATTGCTTCTTTGAGTTTTTCGGCCATTTTTCTGCCTCTTGCATAAGCGCTGTCCTTAAACACAATAAACGACAGCGCATCGACCATTTCGCCGTTAAGCAATATATCCAATTTAACAAGATTGCTTCTTGTGTATCCGCAAAGCTCATAGTCAAAGGACGCATAACCCTTTGTGCGTGATTTTAAAGCGTCGAAAAAGTCGTATATTATTTCGTTAAGCGGCAATTCGTAGAATATTTCCGCACGTGTTTCGTCCATATACGTCATATCCTTATAAATTCCGCGTCTTTCCTGGCAAAGCTCCATTACGTTTCCGACATAGTCCTTCGGAACCATAACAGTTGCCTTAACCATCGGTTCTTCCATATAGTCTATTTCGGCAGGATCGGGAAGGTTTGACGGGTTATCGCACCAGACCATCTCGCCGTTCGTCTTATAAACCTTATAGATAACGCTCGGAGCGGTGGTAACAAGATCGAGATTATATTCTCGTTCGAGTCTTTCCTGGATAATCTCCATATGCAAAAGTCCCAGAAAACCGCATCTGAACCCAAATCCCAGCGCTACAGAGGTTTCCGCCTCAAACATAAGCGCCGCATCGTTAAGCTGTAATTTTAAAAGCGCTTCCTTTAAGTCCTCATACTGCGCTCCGTCTGCCGGATAGATTCCGCAGTAAACCATAGGATTAACCTTTTTATACCCGGGCAGCGGCTCTTTTGCGGGATTTGCAACTGTCGTAACCGTGTCGCCCACTCTTGTATCCTGAATATTTTTGATTGACGCCGCAATATATCCGACATCGCCTGCCGCAAGCGAATCCGTAACCCGAAGTCCCGTAGGGTGCATTTCTCCTACCTCTACAACCTCAAACACCGCATTGGTTGCCATCATTTTTATCTTCTGTCCGGCTTTTAAAGAACCCTCTTTTACGCGTACATAAACAATAACACCCTTATAGCTGTCATAATAGGAATCGAATATCAGCGCTTTTAAAGGAGCATCTTCATCTCCGTCCGGAGCAGGTATCATTTCAACTATCTGTTCAAGTACGTCTTCAACATTCTGTCCGGTTTTCGCACTTATTCTCGGTGCGTCCTCGGCAGGTATTCCGATTACGTCTTCAATCTCCTTTATAACCATTTCCGGCTGTGCGGAAGGCAAATCTATTTTGTTTATAACAGGAACTACTTCAAGATTATGATCGACCGCCAGATACGTATTTGCAAGCGTCTGCGCCTCTATTCCCTGCGAAGCGTCAACAATAAGTATTGCACCCTCACACGCCGCAAGGCTGCGCGATACCTCATAGTTAAAGTCAACGTGTCCCGGCGTATCGATAAGATTAAGCGTATATACTCCGTCCTCTCGCTTGTATCTCAGTTTTACTGCGTGCGCCTTAATCGTTATTCCGCGCTCACGCTCCAAATCCATATCGTCGAGCAGCTGCTCCTGCATATCTCTTTCCTCAACCTCGCCCGTCAGTTCAAGCAGACGATCCGCCAGAGTTGATTTTCCATGATCGATATGTGCTATAATGCTGAAATTTCTTATTTTTTCCTGTCTTGCATTAGGCATTGTATTTTCTCCATTCCGTGTGCTGCCATCCGATTTATTGCAGCCAATAAGTTATATCTATAATTATACTACCTTACCGAAAAAAAGTCAATAAATTGTTTTTTTGAGTTTGTTTATTTGTGTAGGTTTGTCAATGATGTGTTACAAAAATTTTCAAAAAATTTCACCATCCTCTAGAAAAGCTTTTATATAATCGGCGGGAGCTTTCCAGTTAAGCGGACGCATAGGAAACTTGTTGTATTTATAGTTATGTACCTTTAGCTGTTTTGCAAAATCATCAAATGAATAAAATTGATGCGTTGCATAGAAGTATTCATTATCCTTTCGGTGAGAGCGTTCTACTTTGCCATTGTGTCTGGGTGTAAACGGACGAATAAGCTTATGATGTATACCGTGTCTTTGCAATGCTTTTTCAAACATCGTTGGGGTTTGCTTGCCGGCAGAAAGCTTTTTGGTAAATTCCATGCCATTATCTGTTTGTACGCACTTTATCGGAAACTTAAAGGCTTTTATCAGATGTTCCAAAAACTCCGCTGATGAATAAGAACTGTGTTCTTCAAAAACTTCTAAATACCGAAAGCGAGAGTATTCATCAATAGCAGTGTATTGATAGAATTTTTTGCCTGTCGCATCACCGACGATATCCTCTGTGTTTTGTTTCATTGCGTTAAGCTGACCGGTAGTTTCAATATTATTATCAATCAAGAAATGAAACTGTTTTTGATAACGCTCAAATTTTATTAGCTCCTCACGCATATAGAACGATATTCTCTGCGGTGTTTCCTTTTTTCGTATTTTGCCGAACAGATATAGGTAATGATAATACAACGCCTTAAATCCGTGCAGCTTTGTCGGTTCGTACTTTTTAAGCCAAGCGTTATAGTCCGTTGCAGGCTTATCCAAAATCCGTATGCCGTTTCTTGCCGCTATAATCCGCTGCCTTATTGCTTCTTCACTATAATCCTCACCGAGTGATTTAAGACGGATATATCTTTGGGAATAGACAGGCTTTAATGCGATGTATTTACCTGTGTCTTTAACCTCATATCCACGCTGTTTTAATATTCTCCAAAATTGATCAAAGGTATATGAACACTTGATAATCTCATCAATTTCTTCCTTTATCTGTCCTCTTACAGTCGGTCTGCTTTCCTGCTCGGCTTTCCATTCCGCATAGTTTTTACCCTTACCGGGATTTTCAATTACAGACAAGCCGTATTCCGCACAAATTTTGTCTGACTCTGCTCGCATAATCCAATATGCCTTACTACCGCCTCTGAATTTCTTTCCATCTACAAAAGAAACGGAGTTCAGGCAAAAATGATTGTGAATATGCTCGTGGTCAAGATGCGTTGTAACAAGCACTTGGAATCTATCACCCCACAGACGCTCCGCAAGTTTAATGCCGATTTCATGTGCCATATCAGGAGTAACCTCACCCGGCAAGAAATTCTGATAGCCGTGATATGCTAAAATTTTATCTGTTTTCCCGAATTGCAGTTTTGTCATCCCTCCTTTCAGGGGTGAAAACAGCCTTGCTGATTTCTATAATAAAGCCGTTTAACTTCCGAACATTTTCTTCATACGCTTTTACATTGATGAAACCTTTTGAATTTGCCACCTTTGCAATCTGATTTAGGCTGTTTCCGATTGC
>CAKSOE010000030.1 GCA_934476675.1 uncultured Clostridia bacterium
TCACAAACAACTTCAAGCTACTACCTATAAAAATACAATCAAAACAATTAGGGACAAATTAGGGACAAAATAAAAAATTTTATTTTTCCTAAAAAGAAAACACCGCTTAAACGTAGTGTTTATGCGGTGTTTCATGGTGAGCCAAGGCAAGAACTATCCGAAAATTTTCCAGATAGTTCTTTTATTATTTTGTCGTAGTCGCTGTCATTGCCGTTGTTCGGAGTATTTGTAAAGTTATACAGAATGACTGACTGATCATCCCATACATATATACGATTTACAAACAGGTTAATCAGCTTTGCCTTATCTTCCATGGTGGAGAAGTCCGAGGCAGCCACACTCTCAAAATACCGATAAATTTCATTTCGGGTAATTTTGTGGCTATTAAAAGAATATTGCTGTATTTCAACCGTTACGGCATCATGCGCAGATTCAAGCTCCGCAAGCCTGTTTTTGGTTGTATCGGTAATAATGCCTTGCTCAATAGCGTTCATCAGATTTGTAATTCGCTTTTTGATATCACTTTTTTTCGCTTTCAGAGCAAGCAGGCTGTCGGGTTCGGGCGCGCTGTCTTGCATAAGGATGATAGCGTCCGCTATGCGTTTGACAACATCGGGGTTCAAAGCATTTTCTAAAATGTGTGAAACGATTGTATTTTCAATATAATTTTTCGGTATACGCTTTTTGACACAGTTATTCCGCTTGCCACTGTTAGCACATCTGTAATAACAATAAACATTTCCGTTTCTGCCGACTGCGGATTCGCCATAAATAGGTTTGTGACAATATCCGCAGAAAAGCTTACAGGACAAAAGATACGTTTCATGCGCTTTATACACCGCACCGCTCTTTTTGTTTATTTTCACAATTAATTGAGCTTTTTGGAACAGCTCATCACTTACAATACGCTGCGTTTCATCGGTGTATTCCACTCCGTCATAAGTGTACCTGCCGCAATAACGTTCCCTGCGAACAATTGTGTAAATATTAGTACATTTAAACAGATTGCCTTTTGTGGTTCGGTAGCCGTGATTATTAAGCCATGCGACAATATCCGTGTTACGTTCACGGTTAGAGTACATCTCAAAAACTTTTTTGACAGCCGGAGCGGTAAGCGGATCTATTTCATATGTGCCGATAGCGGACTTGCGATAGCCGAACGGAATGGCGCAGGTGATTTTACCTTTCGCGGCGGTTTCACGCATACCGCGCTTTACTTTCTGCCCCAGCTCCGCACTGTAATACTCCGCATAGCCTTCAAGAATGGATTCCATTAAAATGCCCTCGGGATTATCGGAAATGTTTTCGGTGACGGACACAACACGAACACCGTTTTTCTTTAATTTTGATTTGTATACTGCACTGTCATAGCGATTACGTGAAAAACGATCCAGTTTCCATACAAGAACAACATCAAAGGTTTGTTTTGCGCTGTCTTTTATCATTTGCTGAAACTGCGGCCGCTTGTCCGAAGTGGCGGTTAAGGCACGGTCGATATATGTACCGATGATGTGTAAGCCGTTTTGTTCGGCATATTTTTCACAATCGTGCATTTGTCCCTCGATAGATTGTTCTGACTGATTGGAACATGAATAGCGTGCGTATACCACACATCTGTTTTTGTTATTAAATTTTTCCATAAAAATAAACACTCCTTTTGTATTTTTGTTTGACAAATCAGAGTGTATATGATACAATATGTTTGCGATATATGTGTATCTATATACACTCTTTTCCCTCGGCTGTTGGCACAGTCGGGGGATTTTTATTGTTAAATTAAGCTGCGGTATTTGTATAGTCAATAACGGCTATATCATTTATAATGCTTTCGAGTTTATAGACAATTTTTTCAATACGCCCAAACACTTCGTTTGAATAATAAACTTCACCGCAATGTTCACATACCATAGCAGGAACATTTTTTATAATAATAACGCAGTTTTCAAGATTTGCTACATATGTTCTGTTTTTATTAATTAGGTCATGACCACATTCAATGCACTTCATAATTATATCTCCCTTCTTGTTTTCAAATCCTCGTGAAATTTTATTGTATCTGGAATATATGCTGTTATCATATGGGTATATTCACCGTCAAAACTGCATACAACGTGTAAAGGTTTGCCGAAGCGTATATATCCGAATACAAGACAACTCGCAAACGGCTTATCACTAACATATTTTTCGATGATTTCACCGTTTAAAATACACTGTATCGCATCGGTTTTTAATATTTTTCTCTGCAATAGCCTTTGGGTGGCGTGGTCTTTCCAAACCACTTTATCTTCGTTACACGCATTTCTTAAATCGTTTATAGTATACGGAAAATTGTTAATTGTTATCAGTCCTTTCTAAGTGGCAGTAGTATTAATTGGATTTTTCAAAAGCACAAATTATCTGCTTTTGAGAAACATTTATTGTATATTTAATACCGTTTCTCGTAGTACTATAATCTTGCCCCGGTCTACTGCTTGCGTTAGTAAGTAATGGCGTGAGCATTGAACTGGCTGCACTTGCTGTTAAAGAGGAATCTAATGTTAAAGCTGTTGCTAACATATAATAAGAAGAATCCTCTAATGATTGTGATGTTGTCCTATTGGCGTTAATAAATATTGTTTGAATATAGTTTTCAGAGGTATAGCAACTTACTGAAACATCTGTATTCATTGCAATATATGTAACTTCTTTATTCTTCATTTGCTGTTTAGTCAAATATGATTCCCAATTATTTTTTAATGAAATCTGATTGAAATTGTCATAAAAATCATTAGGTGTCAATCCAAGACTATTGGCTTTTGCGGCTATTTCCTGCTGCTTTTTGGCTTCTGCTTCTTTTGCTGCTTTTTCAGCTGCAATTCTTTCAGCTTCTTCTTTTGCGGCTTTTTCTTCGGCGGCTTTCTTTTCTTCAGCAGCTTTCACATCGGCAATTTGTTGTGCTTCATATGGTTGCATTTTAGTTTTATAATTGTTGTATCCATCTTGCAAAGATTTATATGAATTATCACATTGAACGATTTTATCGTTTAATGTTGAATTATCAGCCAAAAGTGCTTTATACTTTGAACGCTTTACACCTACTAACATATGAGACCCTATTCCAAGAAGATATGCAACAATGATAAATATAATTACAAGACGTTTTTGCGTTTTATGAGATTTGCCATTAAACCACTTTTTTAGCCTTTGATAAATTATCGCTATCGGCGATTCATCTGTTTGAATAGTTTCGCGATTCAAACTCTCATTACTGGTATTTGTAATGTTACTTGTGTTTTCCTCATTCATAATAAAATCCCCCTTAATCATTTGTAAATTAAAATTATATATACAATTCCGAATAACGGAATTATAAACTTTATTTTGTATTTATAGTAAAATTTTTTACATCGTGTTCTATTTCAGATATAATATCCTGTTCAACACTGTTATCACAACCAATGTCAAGCATTTTGTTAATTGCCGGTTGCATTTCGACGTGTTCTCGATAGGCATTTAATAGTTTTTGCTCGGCATGATTTAGAGATTTCTTTTTACAATATGGGTTTAAATCATCAACACATACATTTAATCCATTGCAAATTTTAATAATGTTATCGAGAGAAGCACCTCCAACGGATTTATTAACAATTGATAGCAAGGTGGTGTATGGCATATCTATAAAAGAAGCAAAGTCTTTAAGATTATATCCTTGTTGTTTAATTATTCCCTTCAAAAAATCCTCTCTATTCATCGTGTCACCACCTTTCAAACACTAATATATCATAAAAAATTAAAAAAATCAATACCAAAACACGAAATTTTGTAATTTTTTTATTAAAAAAGTATTGACAATTACAAAATATCGTGTTAATATATTCATGAAATACGAAATATCGTTTTGAAAGGAGGTGAGGAAATGTTTGATAATTTAGAGTTGATTATATTTCAGAAAAAACTCTCAAAAAAGAAAATGGCAAATGAGTTGAATATGAAATATAATACATTTCTTGCAAAACTTGCAGGGAAACAGCCGATAAAATTAGACGAAGCATTTAAAATACAGTCAATATATGCGCCAGATAAGACAATAGAGTGGCTATTTGACAAGTCAGCGTAAAGGAGCGTGAGAAAATGCGAGGACGTGAAAGTAATTGTTTCCACTTTACCGGAAAAAAGAAAAAATAAGGAGTGAGGAATAATGACAGATGAGCAAATTAAAAAAATTTCAGAAATGCTTTCTGGTTTAAAACGTTATGAATGGTCGAGGTTAAAAATTGCGGTTGAGCGTATGTACGATTCGGCATCTTGCAAATTGTCACTGGGAGATGCCGAATCCATACAGCGAAACATTCAATTAGAAATGCAGGGCATTAATAATCTATAAATTGTATCATAGACGGATGTATGCAATAATCATGACCGTGGTATTGAACATGAATGTAGCCATATTTAAAACATTCAGCAACAGTAGAATTTTCAAGGAAAGACAAATTTTCCTTAAAATACAATATTGGGTTTTTTCCGTCAGCTACTGTACCATCTTCGGTTATGTCTACCCAATTTCCAATTAAATTAGCATAAATTCTCATATATAATCACCTCCGTTCTACGGTGATTATAACACAGGAAAAGGCAAAAAGCAACAAAATACATGAAAGGAGTGTGAGAAAATGAATATTATTGAAGCGACAAAACTTGCAACAGAGCATGGGAAAGGAATTATAAACGGCGAGTGTATGCAAGCGGAAATTTATCTTTTGCCTACAAATCTTTGCCTTGGGTTTATGATTATCCCTTTCGGATATAAGTACATAGAAAATAATAAGCCTGCGCCGAGGTGGCAACCAAAGGCAAAGGATATTATAGCCGATGATTGGGAGCTATATGGGTAGCTCCCGGACATCATTTCAAACAAAACGTATAAACAACATTGTCAGCAGTAAATGTACATTCTATGAAACCCTGGTCGATTAAAGCTAAAAGAAAGGTATTTAAATCTTCCCTGCGGTCGATTTGAAGATCTTTCATCACATTTTCAAAATTCATAGAAGCGTGTTTATCATGTGTCTTATAAAAATTGAGAATGTATCGCTTTAAAATTTCCATCATATATAATCACCTCCGTTCTACGGTGATTATATCACAGAAAAAGGCAAAAAGCAAGAAAGGAGTGGGTGAAGATGGAAGTTGTAAAGGTAACGGACGAGCTTACAGACAATTTGATGAATGTTGTTAAAAGGTTGTCGAACAAAGAAGATGCAACAGCCGAAGAGATTGAGGCTCCGTCAGCTGTTGCAAATGTAGTCACAGATTTACTGTTTAGATGAGTTTAAAGAAAGGACGTGAGAATTATGCGGAAAAAGATGAAAAAAATCTTTTTAGAATATCTATTACCGATTTTATTATCTGTGGCAACATCGGAACTATGTATAGCGATATACAAGTTGTCGCAAATGAAACAGCAATCGGTATAAAGACACTTTTGAGAAAAAGCTCTTTGCGTTGAGATTTTAAAGAATGTAAGTGCTCTTGCAATGCGGTTTTTCCCAAATCCGTAATATGAAAAATATTAAGGCTTTTATATGGCTCAATGTACTCATCTGTTGTTTGGTCAAATTCTTCATCTATATAAGCGGAATTCTGTATAGGAATAGGAACTCCATGGCTTGTTTTATAATCGATTTGAGATAAGACTGACAGGCGATAATCCAAGGAATCGATTTTACCTTTAAAGTGTTTTTCGATATTGGTTTTATGTACAGATGGAAAACGATTGATGTATTCTAAAAGCTGATAATCACTTTCAGTTAAATCTTTAACAGGTATACTCATATATAATCACCTCCATTCTACGGTGATTATATCACAGAAAAAGGAAAAACACAAGAAAGGAGTGTGAGAAGATGATACAAGAAATACACAGCAATGCGGAACAGATCGACGCGTCAAAAATTCCGCAGTTTGAAATTGACAATATAGCACGTATGTTTTTAAGCCTTATGCAGGAGGCGGAAAACAAGCCTTGTAAAAAATGCGGATAAGGAGGGCAAGAACATGACAGAGAAATATAAAAAATATTACCTAATGGGGGTTCAGACGGGATTCTCAATAGCAGCACTGGCAATATCTATAATAGCCGTAATTATGAAATTTATAAAGGAGTGAGGAACATGGAAGAAATATGTCTTTTAACAACAGTTCTGTTGTGTGGAGCGTTGGCAGGGGTCGGCAATAAGCTGATGAAAACCCAAAAGGAGCTAAGAGACGCCCGAGCGGAGATAGAGAACGTTAACTACTTGGCTGATCGACTGCGTTCAGAGACAAGGAGTTTGCCGGAGCGTATGTTTGACAAAGACGGGAACGAATATAAAAAGATTGATTGTAGATTTGGCGGCGTGATCTATTCAAAAATCAGTAACGATGTTGAAAAAACGACAGCGACGGATAAATCAGATGACGGAGCGATAACAATCCGAGAGGCAGCGCAGGAAATAGCTTCAAAGGCAACAAGCGCCTTGAATGATATAGGACGAGACGGTGACAGAGAGAAGTACCTACAGTACGCACCGCAGGTACTTGAAATGCTTGCTGTTTTCCAACAGAAAATACTTTGACGGAGGATAAAAAACATGGAAGTAAAAGAATTTTTTAAAAGGTTAGGACAGCATTGTGTAAAAGAAGCTGTAAAAAGGGATCGTTGTAGTTGCGAACAATGCTGTTATCGGACGTTTTGTTATACACCTCCATGCGCTATGCCGGGGAATATGGTCGATACCGTTCAAAGACTTTTGACGGAAGGAGAGTAAAAAAACATGGAAAAATTTGAAGAATTAAAAAAGGCGGCACAGCCGGTTAAAGAGTTTTTGAAAAAACATTATTCTCCAAAGTGCAGAGTGGTTATTACAACGGATAGCGTTGTACTGCTATCAACAGAAATGCAAGCGCCGTTTTTGGACAAAGTATTTTATAACCGTTCGGCAAAATCGGAGCGTATCGCATTAGAGAACCAGGACGAGTAAAAGAAGCAGGTTATTTATGTGGATAAGGAGATACATATGAGAGGAAAAAAACTTACGCGGCGGCAAAAGATATTTTTGACCGAGAACGTGGAGAATATCAAGCCGGAAAACTGGCTTGCGGCACAGGAAACGGACACGCAGCTCATCATTATTCACAAGGTGAGCGGAAAAGTTAAAATCATATCAAAAACGATGTAAGAAAGGAAGCAGCGTTATGTTAAAAATTAAATTTTGGAGAATTGAAAACGTTATACTCATGAAGATATTGGAGCAGGGCAATGAAATTGAACGGGGTAATTTTGGATTTGAAGCATCGAACGGTGTGAAATTTCTTTCGGCTATGAACCCTGCGTTATCTCAGGATATGATATATCTTAGAGGAGGTTCAAAAGAATTAGATGAAACTGTATCAACATATGATTGTATCACTAATGAGGGAGCAAAAGAACTGTTAAAAGCTTGTGTTGAAGCCGTAAAGGAATGCAACAATAGTTTACAGCAACCGACGGCAGAAGATATTGAAGATATTGAAACGGTTATAGCGGAGTAAGGGGGCAAGTGAGGTGCAGAAAACCATGATTATAATACTGCTCATAATATTTATAATACTTCTGGGGGCGGCATACATAATATCGGAGCATGAAAACGAAGTGCTGCGGCGGCGCAACAAAAGGTTATACAATGAAGTGGATTTTCGAGAGAGGAGAATCAAAGCGCTTAGTGAACAGCTTAAATATTATAAATCACGGGAGGCGGCGGAAAAAGATGAAATTTGTACTTAATGAAATCGCCGACAAGACGGCGGCATTACAGGAAATTAAGCTTGATATTTACAGAAGCTACGTTCCTGGAATGGACACTGATAATATACGACGTTTAAAGTGGATGGTGGACGGCTTGTGTTTGGCAAAAGAAGCAATTGACAGGTTGACGCCGATGGAGGAGAAGCCGGAGCATGTATGCGGATTTTGCGGACGAAGTTTAAAATCCATTTTTGCGGCGGCGGAGGAAAATATATATTGCTGTCCGTACTGCGGACAGGCAAGAACATTTGAGGTGATAGAATGACAGAAGCAACAATATACGATGTATCAAGATTATGTAAGGCGGCGGGGAATTGTGACAAGTGTGTTTTGGGTGAGAATAACAACGGGCGCGATGTTCCGTGTGAGAGTTTAATAATAGCTTATCCCGATGATGCAAACGAAATAATTATCGGTTGGTGTGAAGATAATCCGCCGAAAACGCGCCAGAGTGAATTTTTAAAGCTGTTCCCAAATGCAAGTATGACGGAAGGTGTTATAGACATCTGTCCCTTAAATGTTGATAAAACTTTTACTTGCATCACCGGAGCAAAGTGCGAGGATTGCTTTAAAGAATATTGGTCTGAGGAGATTGAGGAATGATACACGCATTAAAAATAGAACCAAATTACTATGATGATGTAAAATCCGGCAATAAAAGTTTTGAAGTCAGAAAGAATGACAGAGATTTTCGTGTTGGTGATTATCTTGCACTTAATGAACTGTCGGACACAAGAGAGGAATACACAGGACGGGCAATACTTGTGAAAATTACATCTATTGTAAGCGATGAACGTTTTTGTAAAAAAGGATTCATTATAATGGGAATAAGGAAATGTATTGTTACAGAAAACGGTGATTCACATACCGAACTTGACGGAGAAATAAGAAAGATATGAGCTGCAATGGAAGTACTTGCAAAAATAGTGGAGGAAAAAACATAGATGAATAAAGAATACATACAAGCATTAAAAAGAGGATTACAGACAGCCCATGCTGCGAACGGAGCCGCTTTCATCAAAGCATACAAGGAAATGACGGCGGATATAAGTCACAGAGCAAAGCAGACGGTTATTGTTAAAGGAATATTCAGAGAGGAGGCGGCGGCAGATGAGCGATGAGAAGGTGAACCGCATACTGACAGCCATGACAATATCCTTTATAACGTTTTCGGCGGCGGTTATGCTATACGGAATAATATTTTACGGATAAAAAAAGGACGCTTGTAAAAGCGCCCCGATTGGTACAATACCAAACAATCAACATATGTATTGTACCATAAATAACGATAAAAGTCAAGATAAAACGGAGGTAAATTACATATGTTACAGAAAATTACGGACAGGCTCGAAAAGGAATGCGAAGAAAATATCAACGACAGAATGAAACGTGTTATATGCAATCACGTGCTTGAAAAGCTCAGTGACGTGCCGGAGGACGTTTTAGAGAAAATTGCCGAAAATGACAAGCTTACGCTTGCCGGAGCAATTGAGAAAATGCGCAGTGCGGCACAGAAAAACAGCGTCAAGGGCTGCGGTGTTCTTTCCGATGAGGAGGGATATGCAATCGTTGACGGCTATTTCGGAATCGATTGCGAATCGGCGGCGGAGAATACGAATAAAGCCGTATCTCTGTTTGATTTAATTTAACGGGGGGGCGGAAGAAGTGAAGAACGAGAAGAAATTATTGTCGATGCCGTTCAGTACAATCGAGGCGTATATAGCGCCGCCGGAAATAAAAAAGAAAAAAAGATGCGGATATACGCACACTGTGCAATATACAACTTACGGCTATACCGCGGCGGCGGTTGAGAACGGGTCAATACTGGAGGTCACAGTGTTTAATTATGAACGCCGGCCCGAATACAGAGTATTTATAGGCGATCATGATTACATCGCCCAGATATATAAAAAAGGCACGTGGCGGCGGAGTACGGCGAAAATATCAAGCCAATACAAATCATGGAGATGGTATTGGAATGTCGGCGATAATCCTACAATTTTTACAGCAGATGAAGAAAACCGTGCGGCGGCGGTCAAGTGGCTGGGAGCATACAAAGACCAACAGCCGGATGTATTCAGACGGCTTTCCGATTACCTTGACGATATAGGCAGTCAAAAGTTATCTGATAAGCACGAAAGAATCCGCCGGAGCGTAGACGAGGCAATGCTGCAAATAAGACCGCTGCCGGAGCGGTTTGAAAAATGGGTTGATGAAATTCCGTTTCGTGATGAACGATATATCATGTATCAGTACAGCGGTAAGAAGAAACAGAGCGGTTTTTGCTCGCACTGCGGGGAGTATGTGCAGGTTGAAGGCGCAAAGCATCTTAAAAAAGGCAGATGCCCGAACTGTAAGAGCAGCATAACCTATACTGCTGCCGGAAAAACATCGGATATGACCTTTGATAAAACGGTCATATATATACAGCAGGGAAAAGACGGAGAAACAATCTTCCGGTACTTTACGGCATGGCGTAATATTGATAGGCACGGAAATAAGCTGTTGGTTTATAACACAATAACGGAGAGTAACAGAGAATTTTATCTTGCCGAAAAAAGATATGAATGGGGAAGGCCTTGGGAGGGCAGTTCTTCAAATTGGTGCAGGCGAGGTTACGATCATGTTGATAAGCGGGGATATATTTATCCGTACAACATAAAAAAGATAATGCTTAGGCTGGTGCAGAAATATCCGCATTTAAAGTATATACCGTATACACAGGCTCTTAAAAATATAGGACAAGCTCCGGCATGGGAGATATACGCTTCATTTATCCAAGAAAAACAGATCGAATACCTCGTTAAGCTGAAATTATACAGACTTTGCAATGATTTGATATGCGACAGAATACATAGTGAGTACAACGGAAACATTTTAAAAAGCCTTGAACTTAAAAGACGGGATATAGACGCAATTTATAAATACGATATGAATTATTATGAAATAAAGAACATATACAAGCCCGTTACGGAGATTGAGCCGTCGGCTTTCCCGAAAGTACTGGACGCATACCGAAACCGCAGTGGATTTTTAGAGGGTAAGGTAATCGCACTTATGAGGTTCATGAGCTTTGACACGATAATGAAATATATAGATGAGCAGCTGCCGGCAGAACGTGCGAGAAACAATTATTCATGGTACAGCGAGGGCTATCATGCGGAAAACGTTATCCGCGACTGGTGCGACTATATACAAAATTGTATTGCATTAGGGTGGAATATACAAGACACAAAGGTTATACGTCCGAAAAACCTCAGAGAACGGCATGACATAGCAATGGAGATTGCAAAGCTTAAAAAAGATGAAATCAAAGCGAAAAATATACGGCAGAGGTTTTACGAAAACATATTCGATTTATATTATTCCGGTGAGAAGTACACCGTGACATTACCGCACAATTTAAAAGATTTGAAGTACGAGGGCGATAATCTGCATCACTGCGTATACGTAAACTATGCCGCAGAGGTGGCGGAGGGGAGAAGCATAATATTGTTTATACGTGCAAACGGCAGCTTTTACAAACCGCTTGCTACAGCAGAAATAGATCCGCTTACCTATGAAGTGGTACAGATACGCGGCGAACGGAACAGCAGCGTTTCAAAAGAGGTCAAAGCCTTTTTTGAACAGTACAAAAGAAAAATACTTAAAAAACTCAAAACAAGAAAGGCGGCTTAAACATGGAGGACAACAAAATCATTGAAGCAAATTACAGAGAGGTTTCCGGGGGCGGCGAGTGTGAGCTGAACCGTCTGACAACGGAGATAAGGTTTATAACGGCACAGCTTAACAGAACGCTTCTTACAGGAATCATTGAAATAGGAAAACGCTTTGACAGGGCAAAAAGCCTTGTCAGGCACGGCGAATGGGGCGGATATGTGGAAGCCTGCACGGGTTACAGCCAGAGCATGGCGGAGAATTACATAAAAGTATATAAAGAATACGGTTCGGAACAGCAGAGTGTTTTCGGCGATATGTCAAATTCTCAATCGCTTGGTAATTTGGGAATAACAAAGCTTCTGGAGCTTACGGCATTACCTCCCGATGAGCGCGAAAGCTTTGTTGAAGAAAATAACGTCACCGAGGACACAACGGTAAAGGAATTGCAGGAGCTTATAAAAAAGAAAACAGCGGCGGCGGAGGATGCCGAAATGCAGTTTCGGATAAAGGAGGAGGAGTTAAACAGCGCGATCCGCCGGAACAATGACGTTATCACGGAAAAACAGGACGAAATAGACCGCTTAAAAAAGGAACTGGGCGAAATGAAAAACGCCGCTCCGGCGGCGGCAGACAGTGACGAAATGTCCGCCATGATTGCTGAGGCGGAGGAACGGGTCAAGGCTGATTTGCAAAAATCAATAGATAAGCTGGAAAAGGAAAAGAAAAAGGCGGTGGCAGAGGCGGAGAAAAAACAAAAGCAGTATGACAAGCTTCTTAAAGAGAAGTCCGAACAGGAGATAAAAAACAGTAAGCTTGAAGAACAGATTAATGCCGCCGAAAAAGAAAAAGCGGAAATGAAAGAAACAATCGCACGTCTGCAAAAGGAAAGCCTTTTAGGCAGCAATGAAAATCTCGTAACGCTTAATCTTCTGTTTGAGAATGCGCAGAGGGATATATCGCAGATAAAGGACACTCTTAATAAGATAAAAGGTACCGAACAATACGAAAAGCTCAAAGACGCTATAAGTAAAACGCTTACAGCGGCGGCGGAGTTTTAAAGGCGGCGGCTGATATGAAAATAAATAAAATGGATTTTAATGTGATAAAAGACCGTATCGGTGAAAGCGTTCGGGTTACGGGCAGGGGTTACAATGCGGTAAATGGAACATTTATCTTATGCGGATTGCAGCAGACGCTTGAATATAACGATCTGGAGCAGCGTGCGGTATGGGAACGCAAGGTGTGCGTGGCACAGCGTCCGCCGGTTCGCTGCCGCTACTGGGTAAACCTCAAAACGCATACAATAGAGTTTCTGGACGATCAGATACATATTTCCGAAGCGGAAACACCGCAGACAGAAAATAAACGCATCAGCGACATACAAGCCGAAACGCTTAAAAAGATAAAAGAGCTACAATAAAAAACAAGCCGCTTGCAGGCACGCAAGCGGCATTTGCACCGAAAAATGATATAGCTTCCGATGCAGTTTCTACTATATAATAGTATATCATTTTCGTGCAGAAAAGTCAAACAAAAATTCGGATTATATATCCGTTTTAAACCTTGTTTAGAAGGCTAAATTTATAACCATAAGAAAAAGGAAAAATGATATGCCGGTATTAAGAAAAACAGTCAAGACAAGAAATGGAACATTCATAACAAAAACAAAGTGCTTTTTTTATAATCCCGAAAATTCAAAAAGGAGACGTTCGGTAAGAATGTGTCCCATGACGGAGGGAAAGAAAAAAAGAAATAAGCGTCAGAGTTATCTGAAAAAGAAATATGAAATACTGAATAATTTCGATAAGGGCGATATGTGGGTAACGCTTACATACAGAGCGGATTGCACACCCAAAACACCGGACGCCGCTCATAAGAATATGACGAGGGTGTTTTCCTGTGTACAGCGTAAATTAAAACGCATGGGAATTGAGTTTAAATGCTATGCAAAAACGGAAGCCGGAGAAAATATCCGCGTACATCATCATTTGCTTGTAAAAAACAATTTTCCGGTAATAAGCGTTTTATATGATTACTGGAAAGAGTACGGGAATATTCGGGATTTTAAAGAAATATATAATTTTTCGGACGGACGTCTTGTTACATACTTCCTTGACTGTGAACATAAGGAGCTGATTTTTGAAAAATATTATCATACCCGTAATATGATAGCGCCGGAGGTTGAGACGCGTATATATCCGTCAAGATCGTTTCGGGAGAATCCGCGCCCGCCGAAGCCGGACGCAGACGGTACGGAATACGAAATACGGAATCTTAAAAACTTTTTTCCGGACAGGGACGGATATATATACCAGGAATATGAAATAGTCAAAAAGGAGGTAAGATTGGAGTGACGGAATATTGCAGTATATGCGGAATGAAGATTAATAAGGCACATACAGATGAACAGGGTAAGCCGTGGTATTTACAGATATGTTCACTGAAATGCGGAAAAGAAGCATTCGGGAAGCTTACGGAGAATATGCGCGCGATGAAAACAACGGAGATTTCGGCGGTAAAGCACGAAACAAAACAGCAGGGGAATTACAACGATGAATTACTTGAAAAAATGCGTGTACTCCGCGGCTTTGGGTGGAGCTATGAAAGAATAGGTCGAAAGCTAAAAGTGCAGCCAAGCATTGTGAGGTATCAGGTAATAAAAATGGAAAAGGAGGCGGCGGAGAATGTCAAGACAACATGAGGCGGCGGAGCAGACAACGCTCATGGAGTGGGCGATGATGCAGCGCGGCAAATATCCCGAATTGCAGTTGTTGTTCCATATACCGAACGGCGGCAGCAGAAACAGGCTTGAGGCAATAAACCTTAAAAAACAGGGTGTAAAGGCAGGTGTGCCGGATTTGTTTTTGCCTGTTGCCAGGGGCGGCAAGCATGGACTTTTTATTGAATTGAAGTACGGTAAGAATAAAACGAGCGAGAACCAGGACAAATGGCTTTCGGAACTGGAACGGCAGGGTTACAAAACAGCTGTTTGTTACGGGTGTGAAGCGGCGGCGGAAACTTTGGTAAAATATTTGAAAGGCGGTAAATAAAATGTTTTTAAAAAATATGATTGCGCTATGCAAAAAATCGTGGAAAATAACGATGTATCATGATGAACAGGGCGGTAAATGGCTGACGGACGGAACGACGTGCGCATATCTGGGCGATGACTGCGAGCTTTCCAAAGAGGATATTCTGTACGTAATGGAGCTTGACGATGATAAAAAAGAGGATATAACACTGACGGATAGTCCTATGCCGGAGGTTTTTGCGAAAAGCATTAACGGGACTATTGAGAAAATAGAGAAATGCAGATTCACAATTAATTGCGACGGTGTGGCATTGCAGCCGTTCGGAACGTTAAAGGGCGTGCTGTTTCTTGATACAAAGCTTATGCAGATATTCAAGGACGTAAATGGTAAGGAATATTATTTTGACGGAAAAATGGTTTTTGTAAGGGTGGATAACAGAACAATCGGAATGATTACGCCGTATAGAACGGATCTTGACACGATGTATAATTTTGCATTAAATTTTACGAATTTGGTTTGGAAAGCAAAAGAAGACCATTTCTTTGACAGTGAATATCATCAGTATTCGGTATTGGACGATGAGCAGTAATATAATTCTTGATGTGTGCGAGCTGTGCCGGGACTGGAATTTAAAACGGTGCGACAAATGCGATATGTATAAAACGAGATTGCGGGAGGAGGCAAAAGAACGTGACAAAGCAGCAGCTGAAAAATTACAGAGCCGTAAAAAGAATGATACGGGAAATGGAGATTGACATAAAAGAAAATACCGTAAGCGATACTGTCAAGGGGTCAAAGAGCAGTTTTCCGTATACGCAGAGGACAATCGGAATAAGCGGCGATATGCGTTCGGATCTGCGGCGGCGGAGTGCGGCGCTTGAAAGGTATCGCCGCGAGGCGGCGGAGGTTGAAGCTTTTGTAAAAGGCATTGACGATACGGTAACAAGGCGGATATTTGAATTGATGTACATAAACGGAGACCGCCGTCCCGGGTGGAGCAGAGTGGCGTATCTTTTAGGCGGCGGCAATACACCGGACAGCGCAAGAAAAAATCACGATAGATTTTTGAAAAAAATTTTATAAAAATGAAAAGTTGTCCGTTTTGTCCGTTTTTCCTGTGTTATAATACATAATGGAGAAAGTAGAACCTTAGTTCTTTTTCTTTTATGAGTATATCATTCCTTTTGATAATTTTTATCGGAGAAGACACCGTTCAGGGCGGTGTTTTTTTCGTGCGCGGCGGCGCGTTTTGGAGAAATGATATAAAGATATAAGTAGATAAAAAATAAAAAATTTCCGAAAATTACCGATTTTAAGGGGGTGTGCGCAGTGAAAGGAAAACGGGCAAAAGCAGTGTTAATGCTGGTTTCGGGAGAATATTCGTTAAAGAAAATAGCCGAGGAGCTGAAAATTTCGGAAAAGACGCTGTATAATTGGCGAAATGAAGATGAGTTTGCGGCAGAGGTTGAAAAGCGCACGCGCTTGAAAATCAGCGCGCTGGCAAACAAGGCTTTAAAGAAACAGGAGGAGCTTTTGGACTGCCGAAGTTCAATGGTTGCGCATCTGGCGGCGAAAGACATAATGGACCGCGCGGGATATAACGCAAATAATAAAATTCAGCTGAATAACGATGTTCCGGTACAGATTATTAATAACATTCCGCGAAAGGGTGACGGCGATGCCGGAACTTGATAAGATAATAGCTCCGCCGTTTTATGATTTGTATTATGACGTTACAGAGCATAAGCACACGCATTATTGGCTTAAAGGCGGCAGAGGTTCTACAAAGTCAACGTTTGTAAGCGTTATGGTTATATTGGGAATCATGCAGAATGAAAATGCGAATGCCGTAGTAATACGAAAAGTAGGCTTATATTTAAAAGATTCGGTATTTTCACAGCTTGAATGGGCTATTGAAAAGCTGGGTGTTGTGGGGTTGTGGCAGTGTAAAACAAGTCCTATGGAAATGATATATATTCCGACAGGACAAAAAATATTATTCCGCGGGGCGGATAAGCCGAGAAAACTCAAATCAACCAAAGTTGCAAAAGGATATGTTGCGTATATATGGTATGAGGAATGTGACGAATTTGAAGGAACGGAGGAAATACGAACCATTAATCAATCACTGATGCGCGGCGGCGAGATATTCACCGTGTTTTATTCATACAATCCCCCGAAATCACAGCGGAGCTGGGTCAATAAAGAGATTGCGGAGGAAAGAAAAGACAGAATTGTACACCACAGTACTTATTTGGAAGTGCCGGAGGAATGGCTCGGAGAACAATTCAGAGTAGAGGCGGAGCATTTGAAGAAAACAAAACCCGATGCCTACGCTCATGAATATTTAGGCAAGGTAACGGGAACCGGCGGCGAGGTATTCAGAAATATAATTCTCAGACGCATAGAAAACAGCGAAATAGAAAGCTTTGATAAAATACATCGCGGAATAGATTTCGGTTACGCAGCTGATCCGTTTACGTATATAGTCTGTAATTATGACAAAACGCGGCGGCGGCTGTATATATTCGATGAAATATACAAGGTGGGACTTGCAAATTCAA
Organism: uncultured Clostridia bacterium; assembly: GCA_934476675.1. Classification (GTDB taxonomy): domain Bacteria; phylum Bacillota; class Clostridia; order UBA1381; family UBA1381; genus UBA4716. The sequence continues at coordinate 17,058 of CAKSOE010000030.1, forward strand.
AGGCGGCAAAGCTTATAGAGGAGCACGGCAGTTACAAACAGGCGATTATATGCGATTGTGCAGAACCCAAGAGCATCGCGGAGATGCGTAACCTGGGCTTGAATGTAAGAGGTGCGAAAAAAGGACCGGACAGCGTAGAATACGGAATAAAATTCTTGCAGAGCCTGGAAGAAATAATAATCGACAATGTACGGTGTCCCGAAACTGCAAAGGAGTTTTACGGATATGAGCTTGAGCCGGACGGCAATGACGGATTTAAGGACGGTTATCCCGATAAGAATAACCACACCATAGACGCGGTAAGGTATGCGCTTGAAAGCGAAATGAGCACCAGACAGGCAAGGATTTTAAACAGAAAGGATTTCGGATTATGATAATTAACGAGGAATTTATACAGAACGGAATAAGCGCGCAGCTTTTGGGGCGGCTTATAAACAAGCATGAAGAAACGTATTCACGGCTTATAAAGCTGCATGAATACTACATAGGCAATCACAGCATTTTGAACCGTAAAAAGCAATCAGATACGGCGGCAAACAATAAAACGGTGTGCAATCATGCAAAATACATTGTGGATATGGCGCAGAGCTATCTTGCCGGAAATCCTATAACATATTCGGCAAGCGAGGATTACGACATAGAGGCGTTAAAAAATGCTTATCTTGAACAGGGCATTGATACGCTTGACAGCGAGATTGTAAAGAATATAAATATTTACGGTCGGGCGTATGAACTTGTATATGCAAACGGTGAGAGCAAACCCAGAAGCGCATACATTTCGCCGACAAACGCATTTGTGTGTTACGGTCAGAGTGCGGAGCGCAAACCATTGTTCGGTGTGCATTATTACCGCGAGACGGATATAGACGGCAGTGTAATACGCGTATGCTGCTGTGTGTATGACGATAGCCATATTTATAAATTCACGGCGAAACAGGACAATTTCGGCGCATTGACGCTTGAAAGCACAGAACCGCATTATTTCGGCAAAGTGCCGCTGATTGAATACGACAATAACGAGGACAGGCAGGGCGATTTTGAGCAGCTCATACCGCTTATAGACGCATATAATATATTGCAGTCCGACAGGGTGAACGACAAAGAACAGTTTGTTGACGCATTTTTGTTTTTGGTGGGTATAGAGATTGACAGCGAACAGGCGAAGAAGCTGAAAGAAGAAAAAATCCTTTTGGGATATGAAAATGCGCAGGCGCAGTATCTTTCAAAAGTTATGTCTGAAAGCGACGTTAAAGTATTAAGAGACGATTTAAAAGAGGATATACACCGCTTTTCAATGGTGCCGGATCTGACGGATGAGAGCTTCGGTAATAACCTTTCGGGCGTAGCAATCAAGTATAAGCTTCTGGGATTTGAACAGATGATAAAAAACAAGGAACGGTATTTTTCAAAAGGTCTGCGGCGGCGGCTGGAATTATATAATAACTTCCTTGCGTTAAAGGGAGAAATGGCAATTGTGCCGATACACAGGATAGATATTATATTCACACGTAATCTTCCGGCGAATAACCTTGAAGCGGCGCAGATGATAAGCAACCTTAGCGGAATAGCAACGGCGGAAACACTGCTCGGACAGCTTGATTTTGTAACGGACGCAAAAGAGGAGGCACAAGCGGCGGCGGAGGAAAAGGCACAGAAGCATTCGCTTGATGTGCGGTACAATGAAGAAACAGCGGCAGGGGGCGGCTATTGATGGAAATACATATTGAGGGTTTAGACAGCGTCCGCGATATGCTTAGCGAACGCGCCGAACAAATAGCGGAGAATATCGCCAAAGGCGTAGCGGAAGCAGGGGAGCTTGTAAAAGGTGAAGCAAAGCATTTAGCGCCTGTCAGCACAGAAAAAACACGCCCAGGCGGACCTCATGGAGAATTAAGAGATTCCATAACATCAGTTGCAAGCGGTAACACAGCCCTTATAGGAACTAATAAGGAATACGGTATATACCAGGAGTTTGGCACGTACAAAATGGCGGCACAGCCATATCTTGTGCCGGCTCTGAAAAATAAGGAGAATGAAGTCAGAGAAACAATTAAAAATGCGGTGATGAAATGAACCCAAAGAAACAGGCAGAATTTTGGAAAGAAGCTGCGCTTTTAAGAGAAGTGGCAGTGCAGGACAACGCAACATATACGGCGGAGGAAATCTTGAAGCTGTATGATGAAGCATTGGACGATATAGAGGTTGAAATCCGAAAGATAGAATATAATTACAGAAAGCGTTTCGGTATTGATAACGAAACAGCCGAATATTTTCTCACACAGGCACAGGAGGACGCAAACACAGCAAGGCTTTTGCAGGCGTTAGAACAGGCGCCGGACGAAAAAGCGAGAAAAGATATATTGTATTATATTAATCGTGACGGATTGTCTACAAGAGCATATGCGGCACGGCGTGAGCGTTATCGCGCAGTTGAAAAGGAAATATATGCGCGTATAAAGGTAATAGCGGCAAAAGGTATTCCGCTTATGGGCGAGATGCTCAAAAACGCATACAAAGAAAGCTATTACGGAAATATTGACGATATGGCAAAGGGCGCGAATGTCGGTATACGGTTTTCCATTTTAAACGACAGAGCAATCAACGAGGCGGTTAATGCAAAATGGAGCGGTAAGCATTTTTCTAAATCAATATGGGATAATACGGATAAGCTTGCGGAGGAATCGCAAAAGCTTGTTGTCAAGGCTCTTATGTCGGGTGAGGCATTAAACAAAACGGCGGATAAGCTTGCGGATAAATTCCAGGTCAGCAAATTTCAAGCAACGACGCTTGTAAGAACAGAAACGGCACATATACATAATGAGGCTGATTTTCAAGCGTATAAGGATGTAGGAATAAAGAAATATAAATACCTTGCTACGCTTGATTATGCAACGTGTGAGACGTGCCAGCCGCTTGACGGTATGGTGTTTGACGTATCACAAAGGCAAGAGGGCGTAAATGCTCCGGTAATGCACCCGCGCTGCCGATGCACCACCACGCCGGATGTTGATTATGCAAACAGACGTGCGCGTGATCCGATAACGGGTAAAAGCAGCGTGATTGACGGCAGCGTTACATATGAGCAATGGGTAAAGAACATGACACCGCAGCAGAAAAGCGCGCTGGAGCTTGCAAGGAAAAAGGACAGCCGTGCGGCGGCGGACAAGGTGCAGTATGTGAAATACCGCAACGCCCTCGGATTAAAAACTATGCCGAGTTCATTTGACAAATTCCAGAATTTGAAGTATAATGATGTTGAGCGGTGGAAAGAGATAAAAAGGCAGTACAGATATGAAAGCAATCCATATTTACAGGCAAGGCTTGACTGTGTTATGCCGAACGGTGAAAAATTATTCATACCGAACCATTCTATAATAACCAACAGAAAAGCCATAGCGGGTAATGGAACAAATAAAGCGTTGAAAGCTGAGGACACGCTGATAGAGAAATATGGCGGAGCGGCAGGACAATGGAAAAAATGTGTTGGAAAAATAGAAAGTGAAAAACACATTTTTGATGTACATTGGTATGAGCTTGACAGAAAACAATATGATACAAAGTTAAAGCATGGCGGTGATAAAACATGAAATTAAAATATATAGGCGAAAGCTTCGGCGTTGACAGTCTTACAAATGGCAAGATATATGAGGCAACCGATGAGGGGAATTTTTATAGGGTTATTGATGATAGCGGAGAGGATTATTTATATTCAAAGATAAAACCAGCGCCGCTTGATGGTTCAAGCCCCGGCGGAAGATGGGAAATCATAGAAAACTGAATAATAAAGCGTTTACGGTTATGTAAGCGCTTTTGTTATGAAAGGAGCAAAATAATGAAATTAGATGCCAAACAGCAAGTATTACTTGCATTGTACATAGAATATCAAAAAGACCTGCCTAAAATGGACAGCGTTAAGTGTTCAAGCTTAAACATGGACATTGATGTGTTCAATACTGCACTCGGAAAACTATCGAAAGAAGGATATATAAGCGGCTTGTACGCATATCCGGCAGACAATAACGAGTTTTACGAAGTGTATACAAAAAATGTCGGTCTTACAAAAGACGGCATAGATTATGTAGAAAGCAAATTCGGAATTGAAAAAGAAATGAGCAATGCGGATAAGTTAAAATATATCATAAAAAAATGCGGCGTTCTGGGATTACAGGCATTAAAACTGTTTGGAGCGGCGGCATTGGAACATATAAACGACATAATTTAATAAATCAAGAGCAGTTTTAAAAGAACTGTTCTTTTTTTATAAAAATCGTCCTAAGCAAGACGTTAAAAGGCTTAAATTTTATGCCATAAAGGAGGATTTTAAAATGGCAGAGTTAAACGGTGAACTTAACGGGGCAGCCAACGGAACAGAAGGTGCAAACGGCAATCCGCCGGCAGATCCGAATGTAACGGGTGAAGGCAACGGTAAGGGCACAGAAAAGACCTACACGCAAGCGGACTTTGACAGGGCTTTGAAGTCTGAAACCGACAAGAGAGTGACGGACGCATTAAAGACCGCCAGAAGTAACTGGGAATCAGACTTGACAGAACGCATTGGAAAGGAACGCGAGGCGGCGGCAAAAGAGGCGGCGGAACGTGCAAAAATGACAGCTGAACAGATTGCGGCGGCAGACGCTGAAAAGGCACAGAAAGCTTTTGAGGCAGAGCGTGCGCAGTACCGTAAAGAAAAGCTGGAATTTGATGTTACGCAAAAGCTTGCCGAAAAGAAGCTTCCGGTTAAGTTTTCAAAGTACATAAGCGCAATGGGCGCGGAAAATGTAGAAGAAAACATAAAGGAGCTGGAAGGACTTTTAAGCGAGAACAGACAGTCGATCGTAAATGAGCTTACGAAAGGCAGTGCGCCTCACGGAGGCGGCGGAAAACCAACAGAAACAGACCCGTTTTTAGCAGGGTTCGGAAAGTAAAAAGGAGGAAAAACAATAATGGCAATTAATTACGCAAGTAAATACGCAAGTCAGATTGACGAACGTTTTACAAAAGAGGCAATGTCTAATCCGGTTGTAAACCAGGATTATGATTTTGTAGGAGTTCAAACCGTAAATGTATACAGTGTTCCCACAGCGGAAATGACTGATTATACGCGCAGCGGTTCAAGCAGATATGGCACACCGACAGAGCTTGAAAATACAGTACAGGAGCTTACCATGTCGAGAGACAGAAGCTTCACCTTTACAATTGACCGCGGAAATCTGGACGATACGCAGATGGCAAACAGCGCCGGAGCAGCGTTACAGCGTCAGCTTCGCGAGGTGGTTATACCGGAGGTTGATACTTACAGATTTTCAAAGATTTGTGAGAATGCCGGCACGGTAGGTACGGGCGCAATCACTAAAACCAACGCATACGACGCCTTTTTGGACGGCACAACGACGCTCATCGACAAGAAAGCGCCTACAAACGGTTCCGTTGCGTATGTATCGAGTGCGTTCTATAAGCTGATAAAGCAGGACGATTCATTCATTAAGCGCGGTGATTTGTCGCAGGAAATGCTTGTAAGAGGTCAGATCGGAGCAATTGACGGCATTCCGCTGGTAGTGCTTCCGGCGTCGTATATGCCCGAGAACGTGAATTTCTTTATCACAAACAGAATAGCAACGACAGCGCCGACAAAGCTTTCGGAATATAAAATCCATGACAATCCGCCGGGTATAAACGGCTGGCTTGTTGAGGGCAGACTGTATTATGACGCATTTGTGCTGAACAATAAAAAGAACGCTATCTATGTGCATAAAACAGCTTTAACGCTTGGCAAATTAACAGTTAAATCCGAAGCGGGAACTACGGGTAAAACAAAAATAACCGTTACTCCGGCGGCGGATAGCGGTAACAAGCTGATGTACAAGACAGCGGCAAGCACGGCGCCGTCGGTGACATATGACGCGGATTTATCGTCATGGACGGAATTAACCAACGGGGCGGAAATAACAGCAACCAACGGACACAAGATAACCGTTGCTGAGGTTACTGCGGACAGCAAAGCGCGCAAGTCCGGCAAGGCTACGGTAGTAAGCGGTACGTAATAAAAAGCGGAGGGGCTGCATATGGAAAAATTAAAAATGCTCTTAGGCATTACGGACAGCGAACAGGACAGTTTACTGCAATTTCTGCTTGATGAAGTCCGTGATATGATATGCGGCTACTGCCGCATTGATGAAGTACCGACAAAGCTTGAAAGCCTTATACCCGTAATTGCGGCGGATTTATACCGCTGCAAGGGTTACGGCGAAGCAGAAGCGCCGCAGACGGTAAGCTCTTTAACGCAGGATAAAAAGACCGTTTCCTTTCAGAAAAACGAAACAGAATCGGACTTGCTCTCAAACTATTATAGGCGGTTACGCCCATTCATAAACAGGAGAGGACGTGTTCCGAGTGAAGTTGTTTGAAAAGTATGCTGAAAAATATGCCGATATGTTCGACATCTTTAATAATACTACCGCACAGATTGTCGAAAGAACCGATTATGACGATTACAAGGGTACTTTTACACTTTTGACGAAAGGAAGCATCACAGGCGATTTACAGCCGTACAGCAGTGAATTTGCAAAGAAAGATTACGGTAAGGAAATAGATTGTCAATATATTTTTTATTGCCGCGGTGTCATGCTTAGTGAGATACTGGAGCTTGACAGCAGCACGGAACTGAGCATGGAACCGGAGGCAGGGTTATATTTCGTTATAAACGAAAAACAATACGAAATAAGATATATTACAAAATGGAGCATGGGGGCGGCAGTGCTTTTAAAGGAGGAGACCGAACATGATTGATGTAAACAATGAAGTAAGAGCGGTGTTGAATAACCTTAAAGGTCTAACCGTTACCTACCGTTACCCGGATAAATCAAATAAGCTGCCGGTGGTAAGCTATTATGAAATAACAACCACAACGGGATTATGCTATGATAATAAAGAACAGGCGCAGAAATCCTATGTGGCTGTTGACATATGGGGCAGAAACGGAGCGGAATGCGCGGATTTTGCGATTAAGGCTGACAAGCTTATGCAAGACGCAGGGTGGTATCGTGAATTCTCAATGGATTTACCGCCCGAAAACAAGATATATCACAAAAGCATGAGATTTTTTAAGGAAATATTTTTTGAAATTTAGGAGGATTAAATCATGGCAAACGAAACAACATTCAAAAGACCGTTACCGACAATAGGTGTTGATAAATACACATTTTTTCCGTTAACGGAGGACACAGCGGAAAGCTTGACATACGGTACGGCGGTATCGTTACCGGGTACTGTTGAGATTGCACCGACAGATACGGGCGGCAGCGATGTATTCGACGCTGATAACGGCGCATATTGCACCGAAACCTATATTGAAAAAATGGGTCACGATATTACAAATGCGGATATTCCGCCGGAGGTAGACGCAATGTGGCGCGGTATCGAGATGAAAAACGGTCTTGTAAGCGTTACAAACGCAGCGGGAACAAAGTATTTCGCTGTTGCGTGGAGAATTTTAAAGCCGGATAACACCTATCGTTATGTAAGATACCTTAAAGGTTCGTACAGCTTTGCATCAAACGTCGGCGGTAAAACAAAACCGAGCCAGGGCGCAAGCGAAAAGCAGACCGCAAAGGCAACATATACGGCGGTACAGACTGCAAAGGACGGTACTGTTTATGAGTACATAGACCAGGATAATTTCCCCGATAAGCTGACAAGAGAAGCATTTGAGGCGGAATGGTTCAAAAGTCCGACATATACACCGGCTGCGCCGGTAGTATCGGGTTGACAAAATTAAAAGCTGTGGTATAATAAAACAGTAATCAGCGGGATGTGTATAGGTTTATGCCCTCGGAAAGGGGGACATAATGGGAGAAGTCATTCTTGCAATGTACATAATAATGCTCACATTATTAATTCTTGATAAAAAAAGAAAATAACCTGTCCTAAACGGAAAGGCTACCTTCAATCACTAAATAAACACAAGTGAGGGATAGCCTGCCAATGCTCAAAGGAAGAAACCATCCCTCTGATTGCATTATATCACAGTAAAATATTGTTGTCAACAAAAATTTTATAAAAAGCACACTGAAAAAATTCGGTGTGCTTTTTTGGTACCAAAATCACAATTAATTATAAATTCGGAGGTAAAAATCATGCAAACAACATTAACATTTACGAAAGCCGGAAAGAAATATGTTTCAAATAAATTCAATATGGGTATAGCTTGCCTTATAAACGACAGGCACGTTCAGAACATGAACGCAAAAAACGAGGATAAGATAGGTATATTCAGTATGTGCAATGATGCGGTTGTAAAAATGTTTGACGGCACGGAAGCAACGCAGGACGTATTGGAAAGCCTTCCGGTACGAACAAGAACAAGCCTTTGCAATAAGCTGTTTGATATTTACATGGAGGAATGTTTCTCAAAAAACGAGTAAACCGCGGTGACAGTGAGGGCGGCGGAGCGTTGAGGGATTTATACGGATTGTTTTTTAAACATCTCGGAATAATGCCCGATGCAGTAAGCCGTCAGTCACCGTCGGAATTGTTTATGATGCTGGACAGTTTGGAGGAAAGCGGGCCAGCAGATGAATATACGGGTAATGATGAATATTTAAGAATGTTTTACGGGCAGTAAAGGCAGGTGAGAAGCATGAGTGAAGTAGACAGCATAAATATACGAATAACGGCAACAGATGAAGCAAGCGCCAATATACAGCGTGTCAGCAATTCATTAAACAGCCTTAACAGTGGCGGCAGAAATGCGCAGAACGTCGCCGCAGGAGTAGAAAGCAGATGGACGCGAACCGGAAAAAGCATGAAAGATGTCGGCGGTGCGATTGACGACATAACAAAACCTTTGCAGTTTGCGGCGGCAGGAACGCTTGCGCTCGGTGTTGCATCGGGTAAGGCGGCAATGGATTACGAAACCGCGTTCACGGGAGTGCGCAAGACCGTAGACGGTACAGAGGAACAGCTTGCTGCGGTAGATAAAGGCTTAAAGGAGTTGTCAAAAACAACTCCGGTAAGTGCGGCGGAACTTGCGAATCTTGCGGCAGTCGGCGGTCAGTTGGGAATTGAGACAGGCGAAACAGGAGAAACAATACTCAAATTCACCAAAACAATGGCGGATATGGGCGCGGCAACCAACCTCACAGGTGAACAGGGTGCGGCGGCAATGGCGCGGTTCTTAAACGTTATGGGCGAAAGCAAAGATAATGTTGACCGCGTAGGTTCATCAATTGTTGATTTGGGAAACCATACGGCAACCAGTGAAGCGGAAATTGCGGAAATGGCTCTGCGTATGGGTAAGTTCGGTAATACGGTAGGAATGAACTCGGCGCAGGTGTTGGGTTACAGTGCGGCTCTGTCCTCGTTGGGAATAGAGGCACAAATGGGCGGCAGTGCAATCGGACGTACATGGCTTTCCATACAAGAAGCGGTAAGCGGCGGCGGTGAAAGTCTTGAAGCTTTTGCGAAGTATGCCGGAGTATCGGCGGCGGATTTTAAAAAGCAGTGGAGCACAGACCCGTCGGGAGCGTTTAACAGTCTTATTAAGGGATTAAGCGCCACAAAGGATTTGACAAAGGCTCTCGGAGATTTGGGAATCGACAATATCCAGGATAAACAGGCGGTAATGGCTTTGACGAACGGCTACGATTTAATGACGGATTGCCTTAACCGTTCAAGCAAGGCATATGAAGAAAACACCGCGCTTACAAATGAAGCAAACGCGGCATATAACACAGTGGCAAACAAGCTGAAAATGGCTATGAACGCCGTTACCAATGCCGGCATAGAATGGGGCAATGTTCTTTTGCCGGAGGTGCAGAAAGGCGCCGAATGGATAGGCAAAGCCGGAGAAGCTCTCGGCAATATGAGCGAGGGACAGAAACAAGCAACATTAACCGCCGGAAAGTTTATACTTGTAACAGGCGCAAGCACAAAAGCTGTTGCAAGCGGAGCGAAAACAATCGGCGGACTGGTCGAAGGGATAGGCAAGCTTAAAGAAGTCGCAAATGCCGGAGGAGCTGCCGGAAAAATAGCGTCGGCAACTCTCGGACTGGGTAAACTCGGCTTAGCTGTCGGAGCGGTTGGCGTTGCGGCTTATGGTGTAAGTAAGGCATATGACACATGGTACAGTTCACAATACAAATGGTCGAAGGGTTTGGCAGAGGGAAATAAGAAAATATCGGAAAGCCTAAATAAATACAAGCAGTTAAGCACTGTACAGCAAGAAATAAAAGGCTTAAAGCTTGTTATTGAAAATCCCGAATCAAGCCAAGAACAGGTTGAACAGGCTAAGGCACGTCTTAATGAAATTCGTGAGCTGCTTTCAAAAGAGTATAATCTCGTGATTAATTCGGATAATTCAAATCTGGAAGAAACTGTTGAAACGGTAAGAAAAATGTCCGAAAACGAATTAAAAGTAAATATGTCAAGACAAATGGATAAGCTGAGGTATTTACAGCCTAAATTTGATTCGTATAAAGAAAATATCGTACAATTAAAGCAACAGCAGACCGAAGCTTCAAATGCTATGGAGAAATACAGCAATTTATCATCAACAGTTGATGAATTAGGAAGTAAGTTCAGAGAAACGGGCGATATGCAGGCATATAAGCAGGGGCTTATAGATGTAGGAAAACAACTTGGAATTGCTATCAGTGAAGGGCATGACGCGGCGGATATGCTTGATATTATCAATAATGGAGCAGACGGTAAAATCGGATTGGAAAGTCTGAAAACCATAGGCAACCGATATGATGAAATCACAGGAAAAATCAATTCACTTACAGCCGCACAGGAGGAATATGTAGCAGTTTCCACTGAAATGGCAAACTGGAGCAATGAATTACTCGGCATGGGCGCAAAGCAGGGCAACTCACAAATGGTTGAGGAAAACCTTAAACGCATGGGACAACTGATAAGAAACGCCGGATTGGATATGGCAGGGTACGCACAAGCGGCGGCTCTTGCGATGAATGGAGTAGACAGCCTTAATACCGCATGGGAAAAAGGCGGCGATACACTGAACGGCGTTGTTAACGATTATATTCGCGCAATGAATGAGTTCGGTGCATCGGCACAGGACACAACAGTCGGGGCGGCGCTTATACAGAATGGATTTACCGATGTCGGACAGGCGGCAGCAAAAGGTGATGAAGCCGTAAAAGGCGTTTTAAAGTCAATAAAATCCATAGGGCAACAACAGGGGCTATTTGATGGCTTAAATGCAGATGAAATAAGCGGAAAAATTAACGATATTGCTCACGCTATCGGACTTTTGCCGAAAGGAAAACAGATACGTATTACCGCTGACGGAAACATTGATATTATAGACCGCGCCAAGCAAGCCGCTGACGAACTCAATAAAAAGGGTAATATCAAGGTTAAGATTGATGTAAACGGAAATGTAGAGCTGTTAAACACGGCAGACAAAAAGTTAAAAGAACTTGTTAAAAACAACAAGGTAGACATTAAGTTTAATTTCGACACGAAAACATCTGATATATTTGATAAAGCCGGAAACAAGATGGGTGAAATCACCGTTGACGGTAAAGTGGTATGGAAATCTGATACATCTGAACCGGATAGCTACAAGCCGGAAGCAGAGGGTACAGCAAATTTCGAGTTGGGAGAGCATCCGACTGAAGCACCCGATATTTCGGGCGATGCTAATTTCACATTGGGAAACCATCCGATGGAAGCACCTGCTATTCCGGGTACGGCAAACTATAAAGGAAATTTTCCGGAATCGGCACCGACAATATACGGTACGGCTGTATATAAAGTCGAATATACCGGCGGCGGAATACTGAATAACCGCGTCCAGGGAAAGACATGGAACGGAAAGGTAAAAGAAAACGCCAAAGGAACACAAAACTTTTCCGGCGGTCTTGCAATGGTAAACGATGAGGAGGGCGTAAGCGACAACCGCGAACTCATAATTGACGGCGGCAGAGCCTTTATTCCGCACGGAAGAAATGTCATACTTCCATTGTCGAGGGGCGCAAAGGTTTACACGGCGCGTCAGACAAAGCGTATCATGACAGCTATGGGAATACCGCATTACGCACAGGGTAAGGACAACTCCGAAGCGTTTACAACGGCAAAGGATGATTGGACGCACTACACCAAAACTCACGCGGTGACGATTACGCAGGAGCTTGAAAAATGGGTTGAACTGTCGGAGAAATTCAAGGACAACCAAAAGGATATTGAGGACATCGAGGAGGAAATATATTCGCTCACCGTTAAGCAGAATGATGAACGCAACAAAGCCTCCGAGAAATGGGCGGATAAGCGTATTTTTAATAATGACTGGGAAGAATACGGCGACGATATTTACAGTGCATATGACCGCATAAAAGTCCGCAATATGGAAATGGTTTCCTCCGGTAAAATGACATGGGACGATTATGCGGAATACATGGAAAGCGCCGGAGAAAAGATGTATGACAGCCGTCGGGATCAGTCCGAAAAATGGCTTGAACACGAAAAGAAATATAACAAGCTTTCGGAAGAGGATTACGGCGCAGGATTGCAGCGAATGCGTGAGTATACACTGCAAATGTATGAACAGGGTCTCATAGACAAGGAAAAATACAGACAGGCAGACAGGGAGCTTGAAGAAAAATATCTTGATTTCGTTTCCGATAAAAACGCAAACGAATATTCGGCATGGCAGAACGACGCGGATATGTGGGAGCGTATGCGCGACACTTATGACGATTGGTCGGACTACAATGACAGTAAGCTTGATTTCATTAAGCGTAAAATCGAAAAGGTTGAGGATTTCTACAAAGACGGCAAAATTTCATTTGATGAGTATGACATCGCAACGAAAAACTATCAAATGGACTACTACAATGAGCAAAGCCGTATATATGACGAAAAACTGCAAGAGTTCAGCAGCCGTATATCAAAGCTACGCGAAAAATATTCCGATGCCGAACAGAAGTTACAGGACAGTTGGACGGTGAGCGACAGAAAGGAAAACATAGAGGATTTGCAAAGTCAGATTGCTATGTACAGAAACGCAACCACCCACGCCGGACAGGAAAAATTAAAATCCCTCGAAAGCCAGTTAAAGGACGCACAGCGTCAGCAGCAGCTGTATGAATTGCAGCAGAGCAATAATAAGGTTCTTACGCAAATGCAGTCGCAGTATGATTACCTCGAAGAAAACAAGGCGGCAAAGCTTCGGGAGCTGATGAAAAGCACGGTTGACATCGCAAAGCTTGAAGCGAATATGTCGGCGCAGATTGCGGCGGCGAAAAACGCTTTAAACTCCGATTCGCTCCGTCAGTATAATGTTTTGAGGGATATATACAGTGCGATTAAAGGCTTGCGCATGGGTGCGACATACACCGACAGCAGAACCATAAACAATTACCAGGGTACATACAACCCCAAAGGCGTATGGAGTATTGTAAACGGTATAGCGGTCGGCGGTATGGGTTCATTTGTTTTTTAAAGGAGGCGGCGGAGAATGGAAACAGGATTTACATTTAAAAACAGACATTCCTCCGAATTTGGGATAACGATGCGCACAACATCGCGCCCGATAAGACCGGAGATGAAAAGCTATAAATACGAATCACCGCTTGCGGACGGCAGCTATGATTTTTCTGCGGCGAACAGCTACGGGCATGAGTTTTACAAAAACCGCGCCTTTACTGTTACCGCCTCCGTGGCGGCGGAGAATATAACGGCTTTAATGCGCAGAGTTTCCGACATAAGCGTGTGGCTCATGGGAAAGGGGATACTTACCTTTGACGATACGCCCTTTATAGAATGGCGTGCAAGTGTGCCGGGAAGTATCGACTATGTGCCGGAACGGTACGGGCGCAAAGCAATCCTCGGCATTACGTTTGAGGTTGAGCCGTTTGCTATGCTGGAGTTTGGCACGGGTGACGGTCCCTTGCTTGACAGTGAAATACATATTGACAGCAGTGTGTATATAGGCATTGACGATGCGTATACATATGCGTTAAGCGGCACGGCAAGCACCGAGATTGCCAACACGGGCGATTGGTACGTGCGTCCGGTGTTTACGGTAACGGCGGAAAATCCTTTTAAAAGCTTTTGTATCTCATGCGGCAATAAAAGCTTTACGGTAACACAGGAGGGCTTGAACGATATGGTTATTGATATGAATAGGCATACGGTCAAGACCGTTTCCGGTACTGATATAAAGGATTTTGACGGCGATATGTTCGAGCTTCCGCCTGGGAATACGCAGATACGGACGGCGGCGGAAATGGTATCGGGTGACGCGGATTATACGCTCAGTGTTGTATTTACTTCAAAATACATGAATTTTGCCGATGAGGAACGTTTTTAAGGAGGATATATGCTGATACTTGAAAAATGGGAATATAATTCTCAAAAAATAAATGCTGATTTGCAGATGAAAACGATTCTCGATGAAGCGACAAACGTAAAAGTTACGGAGGAAATAAACCGCGAATATTATCTCGATTTTGATTTTCCGGTGGATTCGGAGAAAACGGAACGGATAAGCGAGGATTGCACGGTTGTGTGTGAGGGTCAGCGATACCGCATAATAAAAACCTCACGTGAGGAGAGCGGCGGAACGATGCACGTACAGGCTATGCACATATTCCACTATGAAGCAAAAAGCCGGCATATCGCAACATTCGGCGGTGACAGTAACACGATAGGCAATACACCGCCCGTTATTATCGAAAAAGCCGTAACAACCAGATACACAAACATGGGTTTGAGCGCTGACCCGAAGCTTACACAGCTTACACAGGCGGAGACGGAGATTCTCGGAATGGCACGTGTGGGCGATGACGGTTTCCGTATAGATATTATTGACCCGATAGACAAAACGAACGCATGGGACGCATTACAGCAGATCATAACCAACAGCGGCAAGGGTGAAATGTATATTGACAACAACAAATTCGCAATTGTTGAACGAATCGGAACAGATAACGGCGTAAGGCTTGACATAACGCGTAATATGCAGAATGTGACGATAGAACGCGATATTACGAATATGATAACAAGGCTTTACCCCTACGGTCCCGACGATTTGAATATAGTAGGCTATGCGAACAGGGACTACATCCAGAGCGATAATGCGGAGCTGTACGGTATAAAAGAGGGATATAAGGATTACAGCGACTACACAACACCCGAAAAGCTTTATACAAGAGCGATGTGGGAGTTTGACGCGGCAAATCCCGAAAGAATTGACGTGCCGGATATAAACATAACCGGAGAAATAATTGATTTGTCAAAGCTTTCGGACAGCGGAATGAAGCCTTTGCATCTGGGCGATACCGTACACGTAATTGATAACGGCACAAAGATAACGGAACGCGTGATTAAAATAGAACGCTATCCGTATGAGCCGCTGCAAACGACGGTTTCAATCGGGCGAGTGAAAAAGGATCTGTTTTTCTACATGAACCAAATGGGGAAAATAGCGAAGATTTCCGAACGCAACAGCACATCAAACGGAAAAATAACATCGGGGGCAATTTCGGGAACAATCACCGCACAAAGCTCCGGCACGTCGGAAAGTGTGCGCAGTAAGGAGAATAATTTTACTCTTGTGATAGATGAAGCGCATTTGTCGGTGTACGATAATAGCCAGCCGATACTAAGGCAGGAACGATTTTATGTCGGACAGTACAACGGAGCATTCATGTTTGATTTGTTTGGAAGAACCGATAAAGAAAAACTGCTGTGTCTTGATAGTACCGGACTTTCGGTTAAAGCAGTGTCGGTCAAGATAGGCGATAACGAGCTGAAAAACGACAGTGACGGAAACTTGTGTATAAACGGTAAAAAAATAGTATTGGAGGGATAAGGATTGAACTGGGAAAATTGGCAGGAGGATTATTCCGGCAAAACTCGGTTAAAAGACTGGTGGAAAATGATTAAAATTAATCTGGGTATTATTAAGGACAATATTACCGGATTAAAGGGTGAGGTTGACAAAAAAGCAGGAACAGCAGAAATGAGAGAGGTGCTTAGCCGGTTAATAAACCAAAAAGCGAATAAGGAGACACCGGACGGCGGCTTTCAGGCAGGACGTACAGCAGAGGCAAACGCAGGCGGGGCTGTCGGACAGGACACTTTGGCAGGCGATGGATTTGCCGGCGGGAAAAATGCAAAAACAGCGGTGAAGCAAACTTGGAGTGACGGCACGATTACATATAGTTCGATAACCGCGGTACAGTTGGGCGAGGGTTTAAACTCAAAAAGCTATACCGCACAGATTTTTGACTATAAACTGGTTGCCGATGATGCCAAAATCCCCACCGCATCCGACGGCAGGAAGTATTTAAAAGATGTTGGCAAACTTTCCTCACTGCAAACAACCGAAAAATCCAATATTGTCGGTGCTGTGAATGAGCTGAAAACACAAAAAGTTGATAAAGAGAGCGGCAAAGGATTAAGCACAATCGAGAATATCTCCGTAATGCACAGTACGCATACAGGTTCAGACGAAACAGAAATCGATGACCCGTATGCAACTATGACAATCAACAGGCAAGACGGAAAATCAAATGTCGAAAAAATCCTTACACTTGCGCATCGTGAAACATTTGACCATCCGGACGGCAGTGTAACGGAGGAAAAGCTTTCATCGGAACTGTTGGAAAAAATAAATGCGTTACATGGTTTCGGCGCCGATTTCTGGACGGGATTTTTCAAAACAGGTCGGACGGATTTCTCATATGCTTTTATAAACAACGGAGCAGTGGAGATTAAGCCTACACAAGCTATAAACGCAACGGTTATAAAGTATATGCTTTTGAACTGTTCGGAGCTTGCAGACGCGTCACCGATTGTCGTAAACCTTTCCGCAGATAATCCCGTTGTAGTAGGGGTATGTATGGGATGCAGTAAAATGACAAAGCCGCCCGTAATCAATTTCACAGGCGAAAATGCGCACGTCTGCCGTTCGTATGTATCGGCATATGCAAACTGTGCAAAATTAACACAGTGTACGATATGGTTTGGTGACGGAACGCAATCGGCAAGCGGTGAGCGTACCGACATGGCAAACACATTTCTGAATTGTTCCGCATTGACAAACCTTACATTCTCCGGCAGCGGCAGTCCAAAAAGCCTTGACCTATCGGCGTGTAAGCTGCTTTCAAACGAAAGCATACAAAGCCTGTACAATGCGCTTATGGACGTAAGCGCAGTAACGAGCGGAACATATAAAATCACAATCAATTCCGATATTCAGACCAAAATAACGGCGTTAAGTCTTGACTTTGCCGCAAAAGGCTGGACGTTGGAAGTCAAACAGGAGGAAACGTCAAATGCGTAAAAAAGTAATTACAATTATAATGTCAATAATAATGTTTGTTGTCTGCATATCGCCTGTTACGGCATATGAATACGACAGCGACAAAGTAACCGTATACGTGACCGTCAACGATATAACGGACGCGGACAATCCGCTTGATACGATTTACGAGCGGCAGCCGCTTACCGTAACCAATTTTGATATGTCGCAGTATGGCGAGGAATTTAACGGCATACAGATACTTGACAGCGGCGTTACATATCTTCATGTATTAATTGCGCTGCATGAACAACTGTACGGCAAAGCCGATGTTGAAAACAAGCTTAAAATCGACAGCGGCGGTGTGACAAGAATATTCATGGGACGTTCGGTCGGTTCGATAATGTATAAGAACGGCAATTACATTTTTGCAATACCGCAGTATGTAAACGTAAGAAACGGCGATGAAGTTAATATATGCCTTTATGATGAGGGTTACAATCAAGCAATCGCAAGCTTTTCACAGGCGTATGTAAATGCGGCAGAGGGCGAAACGGTAAATTTAAACCTGTTTACACATCACTGGTATCCGGAAAATACGGAAAACATATCCGGCGCGGAATTGGTGGACGAAAACGGCATATATATGACGGACGCGGACGGAAATATAATAACCACCGATGAGGACGGGAATTTTTCTCTGACGTTCCCGAAAGCGGGATTGTATAAGGTTACAATAATGCCTACACTCGGCTATTATATGGCAAGCGGCGGCGGTACGTGGCTTGTATGGTGGGAGAAAGAAACCGTTCCGGCAGACTATGACAGCGCCACGGCAATGGGTAAGGCTATTGATGCGCTTCTTGCCGATAGCAGCATTTCAAATATAGATGTAGTGAACTGGGCAGCGTTCCGCAGTATTGATGAATTAAGCACGATTGAGGGTTACACCCACACAGAAACCAATACGCCGAATCAGTACAAGCCTACAATACGGCAGATAACAGTAAACGATACCACACAGACCGTAAGCACGACTTATAAAACTCCGGCGCATACGGAGCTTGTGGAACACAGGCAGTTTGTAAGCGGTGAAGCAAAACAAAAGGTTGACTATACGACACCGTGGACAATTGTTAATGTAACGGACAAATTCATGATAACGGGCGTAACCAAAAACAGCAAGCAGATATACATAACCACTCTGAACAGCAGCGCATATACGGGAAGTCTGATGTGTGCCGGATATGATGAGGATGAGAACGGCGAATTACTCTTTAAAGAATTACGGTTTGCGAATAATAATATGTTTAACTTCACCGCAGACCATGATTGCTATAAAGTGTTTGCGTGGGAAAGCGGTATGTCTCCGGCTTGCGCGGCGTATTTCTACGATAACCGTTCGGCGGCGAATGTGTTGCAGTGGAATCTGACAATGCCGAAGCCGGATAACGTAATAACCACGGGAGGAGGTGACGGAGAATGAAAAAGAAAATTGTAAAGGCCGTATTTGATATAGCGCACGCAAACGGTGTTGACATCGGCGTGGGAATGGATATGTTTAATCATAACGTTGCAACGCATGAGAATATCAATAAAGGCTCTGATTTTGATTTTACGCAGAATATAGAACCGGAAACACTCGGCGAAGCGTATGACTATATCACGGAAAACTATAAAGAGCTTGTAGCTGCATACGCAGACGGCACAATCGACAAAATTTAAGGAGGATTAACAAATGAGTAGTACAATCATTATCAGCGTTATTGGGTTGTGTTTTACGGCTCTCGGTACGTGGGTAGGCTATAAACGCGGCTTGCAGAACGACAGCAACGCAGAGGGTTCTCTCCGTTCCGACATAGGTTATATTAAATCAAGTGTGGACGATTTGAAAATCGAACAGAAGAATTTTAATAATCTGCACTATACGCTTGCCGAACGTGTCGGACGCGTGGAGGAAAGCGCAAAATCAGCACACAAAAGACTTGACAGCATAGAAGAAAAAATTAAGTGAGGAGTAATTATCATGGAAAAATTATCAACTATTCAGAAACGCGAAAAATTAAACGATGTCTATATTGCGGAGACATCGGGAGCCGGAGGAGCAGTTCATAAGTATGCAATAGCAAAACACACAGAAAATTCCGATTTTCCACAGGAAATAATTGCAGAGATACAATTTCAGCATGGAGCAAGAAAAGACCCTAACGCACAAACAGGCGTGTTGGATTGTGACCTTTTGGAAATTGTACGCGACAGGCTTAAAGCTTTCCAGAGCGGAGATTTTGCAACAAGGGAAAATGCAATAGCGCTTACTCATATCGAGGAGGCTCTCATGTGGCTTAATCGCAGAGTTGAGGACAGAATCGAAAGAAATGTGTTAGGCACATACAATAAGTAAACAAGGGAGGAGTTTTATTATGATTAACTGGAAAATAAGATTTAAAAACCCTGTGTTTTATATGCAGCTTATATTGGCGGTGTTAACGCCTGTGCTTGCGTATATGGGATTAACGGTAAAAGACCTTACAACATGGGCGGCGGTCGGAAACGTGCTTTTGCAGGCTGTTTCAAATCCGTATGTTCTTGCGTTGGTTTTGGTGAGCGTGTGGAATGCGGTTAATGACCCGACAACTTCGGGCATATCCGACAGCACAAATGCGCTCACGTATGATAAACCGAACGGGGAGTGATTACATATGCGTATTAATCAAGGTAAACCGTGTCACGGCAGTAATTATACTGCCGGACGCGGAGGAAACAGCATAAGGTATATTGTAATACATTTTACGTCCAATGACGGCGATACGGCTCAAAATAACTGCACATACTTTGCCGGGGCAAATAGGCAAGCTTCTGCGCATTATTTCGTAGGCAATGACGGAATATATCAGAGTGTGCAGGATAAAGATAAAGCGTGGCATTGCGGCGGAACAAGCGTATACAAGCATAAATACTGCCGTAATGCGAACAGTATCGGAATTGAGATGTGCAGCCGTATAAGCAAGGGGCATTATATCATAGACAGCGAAATTGTTGATATGACGGTTGAACTGACGCGGTATCTGATGAATAAATATAACATACCGTTGGAAAATGTGATACGGCATTATGATGTGTGGGATAAGGACTGTCCCGAACCGTTTGTAAGAAATCCCAAACAGTGGATAAATTTCAAAAACAGATTAAAGGAGGACGAACCAATGACAGCAGATGAAAAGAAAGAATTTACGGAGCTTAAAGCAATGCTTGATAAGGTTGCTGACAAGCAAAAGGCAATTGATGATAGCCTGTCAAATCTTTATGAAATAGTCAAGGCAATTAAGAAACCGATGATTTACAACTACATAGACGAAAATATGCCGGAGTGGGCGCATGAGGGCGTGCAGTGGTGTGTTGACAACGGCATTATCACCGGAACGGGTGACGGTCTGGGACTTGATGATAAAGATTTGAAATACTGCACCATGATTATGCGAATTATGAAAAAACTTGACAAGTAATTAATTTCATGGTATAATATATAAGTCCTCGACGTTGTTACCACACGCGGCGTGGACAAAAATCAAGAGTGAATAAGGCAGAGAACATCCCTTTCCAACCGTTCTCTGTCTTATTCTTTTGGCATAAATATTAGCATAAAAAAACACCGAAAAACAAATGTTTCTCGGTGTTTTATATCCGTTACAGCTTTATGATTTGACAAATGATAGATTCAAAGCAAAATAGCTGTTCGGATATTAAAATATTTGGTGAGCCATCGGAGATTCGAACCCCGGACAACTTGATTAAAAGTCACTTATAGGGTGTATTCATGCTGTCCTTATGCGCTTTTAGGTGACCAAATCACGTCTTTTGAGTTCTTTTTTTCTGTTTTCTCTGCTGTTTCACAGCAATTAGGGACAAATTAGGGACAAAAATCCGCTCCTATGCAAAATTGACGCTTGTTTGGCAGGAACTGCTTACGAGAAAATCATAAGATATTATTGTCCTGCATGATGACAAGCCTGTTTTTGTGTGGAAATTCGGCTAGCCTGCTATTGAAGTTTAAGTACTGTTCAGCCTGTTGATTACCGAGGATAAAAAGCATATCAGTGTGTCAGAGCATTCATTCTGTCACGTCTGAATACTATTTTTGGCAGCTCAAAATGTAAAAATCAGTGCAATGTGTAAAAATCAGAAACAAGAACAATTTTTGGTTTTATCGTCTTTGACTCTTTTCCGTAAAAAATTTCAAAAGGCAACTTTTGAATTTGTAGGTTTGTCAATGATGTGTTACAAAAAATTTCACCGTCCTCTAGAAAAGCTTTTATATAATCGGCGGGAGCTTTCCAGTTAAGCGGACGCATAGGAAA
>CAKSOE010000031.1 GCA_934476675.1 uncultured Clostridia bacterium
ATCGAATACAAGCTGGAGGACGGAAGTGACGTTCCGAATACCAAGTCCACCGTGTTCCCGGCTGCGGCAGGAACAAAAGTTGACTGGGAGCTTCCAAAGGAACTGAACGGCTACACTCTGGTCAAATCTGAGGGTACGGGCAAGGCCGTCGGCACCGGCGGACTGACCGTTACCTGCTACTATAAAGCAAAAGAAGACCGTCCGGCAGCTTCGTTTATAATTACGGACGAAAGCGGTGCGGAAGCAGATAAGACATTGAAGGCGGGAAAATTCAAAGCAAAGCTCACTTTGCCGGAGGGACGGAAAACAGCGGCTGTTATCATTGCGAAGTATGTTAACGGAACGCTCGGCGAGTTAAAGACGTCCGAAGCGAAAGAAACGCAGTCTATAATCGAAACCGATTTTATTACGGTAACCGGTGGGGATTTGACAAAACAGACCGAAATCAAAGCGTTCGCTTTTGAAAGTATGGAAACTATAAAACCAATGTATGATTTTCAGCATATAACAAAATAACAAGGAGCGCTTATTTGTGAAAATAAATGCGATTTGTAATATTAGTATGAGTTAATAGATTTTGGTTGATTTAGGTTTAGATTTATTAAAATAATAAAACGGCAGTTTAATCTTTAATAACTGCCGTTTTGCAAACAAAGATAAAATTGTTTTTATAAATCAAAGTAATCAAATAGACCAATAGATTTTATGAATGAAGTAATTTCACGCGTTGATGAAAAATTCAATTTTTTTAATATGTGACGAATATGTGTACTTACTGTATTTATGGATATGTGCTGTGTGTCTACAATCTTTTGACGAGAATATCCTTGATAAATAAGTTTTAGAACATCTTTTTCGGCTGCGGTTAAAGTGGAATACGAGTTAATAAAAAATAAAACGCTTTGTTTTCTTTTTTTATTAACAAGGACAGTCTTTTTCAAGGCTCGCAGCATAATTGGCCCCATGAATTCATTTTGTGACATGGAGTTATGAATGGTTGAGTAAAGCGAATCTTTTGATGCTGATTTGACAATAAAGTCAACAGCACCCGCCAAAAATGAATCCACAATAAGATCATCATTTTCGTGAACGGTCAACATTAATATCTTTATGTTGGGGTATGCGGAAGATATTTGCTCGGTAGCTGTTATACCTGCAATTTCATCTTCCATTTGAATATCCATTAATATAACGTCGGGTTTGACCTCGTTTTCTGTAACAAATCGGACAGCTTCAGCGCCGGATGCTACAGAACCGATCGCCTCCATATCTTCTGTGGAATTGATGTAATCGCATATATCATTTCGTATTTCGTCAATATCATCACATATCATGATTTTAATTTTATTCATAAATATAACCTCACATAATAATATTTAACACATTAGATAATTAATCGGCAGGGAGTACAATCTGAAACTCGGTATATTTGCCCGGTGAACTCATGCAGTTAATAAAACCCTGATGACAGCTTATAATTTTATATGCGTGACTTAATCCGAGTCCCCAATTTGTACGGCTTCGTTTGGTTGACCAAAATGGCTGAAAAATATTTTTGCATATTTTTTTATCCATTCCGCAGCCGTTGTCTTTAATCGATGTACATATATAAGAGTCTTCCCGCCAACATATTATTTCTATTCTGCCGTTTTGCTCTGCCTTTGAGATAATAGCATCGATAGAATTTGATATTATGTTGTAAAACATTTCTGAAAGCTGTGACCGATCACCAAATACTATAAGGGAATCCTCTGTGAAATTGCTGACAATATCTATGCCGCGTGCATCTATGTGCAGAAGTGTTTCCGATATGCAATCGGTAATGTCTATACACTGCATTGATATATGAGGTCTGTTATAAATGTCAAGGCATTTACCGATGTGATCTATCAGATTTTCCGAATACTTTGAAATGTTTTGTGCTGCCGCAATGCTTTCGGGAGAGCCATAGGTTTTCAATACCTTTTCCGATAAAGAGTTTATGACAACAAATGAATTTTTATAGGTATGAAACAGATGTCTGATTTCATCGAGGTTGATTTTTCTTTTCCCGTTCATTTTTAGCTTTTTTAACAAATTAATATCATCTAACAGGCGGTATTTAACGAGGAAGAAGATGATAATTGAAAAGAAAGCTATTATTATACACGGCAGATACAGATACACTGTACTGTTGAACAGGTAATTTGTTGATGAAAAGGTGGGTTCTGCAATGTTGCCGAAGTGTATATATGTCTGAATGGGCGAGAAGAAAAATACTGTATAAAAAAGAACAAGGAGCATAATCAGTGAAATGCCCAAGGCTTTTAAATGCAGTTTTTTGAAAACCAATGAGGTTTTCATGTACTCTGAGATTAGTATGACAGAGGCATCCGCCAGTACGCTGATATGAAAGGCAATATTAAATAAACCCGTTAATTTCGAGTATACTATTGCTTTTGCTGCACTTGCATCGTCGAATTGCATGAGATACAAATATTGCTGGGATGACGGAGAGTTTAGGTAATTATATAAGATAACGATAAATATAAATGCGATATATTTATATTTGAGCCGATCGGGGTTTTTGAAATGGGCAGTTTTGTTCGCCAAAAAAAATATAGACAGGACAAATAAACTCACCGCGAAGTTTATAATTATACCTATATCATAAAAGGAAATTTTAATTTTGGCAATAAGCCTGTAGATATAGAATTCAAGCTGAAAAATGTATCTGTAAAGCGTAAGCTTTGTAGTAAATATCATTAGTGAAAAAATGAGAATATTTATAGCACACAATGCGGTCACATAAAAAAATGTATACTTGTTTTTTTGCTTTGTAATAACTATAAATAAAGCTATAATCGTTATTAAAAGAATGGATATAATCATAACGAATTTTCACCTACAAACTATTTTTCAGAAAATCATCTCTTTAAAATTCATTTATTGAAATTTATAACATTTCGAGCTTTTTACTTCTAAAATCATTCTAACATAAACCAATTGAGGTGTCAAGTGTGATATTTTCTCACAGTTGTGCAGGGACGGATAATTGATAAACGGAATATCGTAGAAAAAGACAGTCTAATCACAAGGGTGTGACAAAATATCACACTACCTAAAAGGTAAAATGTATGATATACTCATATCATACCAAACTGTATACAACTCAATAGGAGAAATTATGGAAAGTACAATCAATAAACTTTTGAAAGAAATGACAATAGAAGAAAAAGCCGGACAACTTTCGATTGGCTTTAATAATGCGTTTATAGATGAATCCACGGTTGATATAGACGAGGCGCGCAGTGGAAAGATAGGATTGTTACCGCATTTTAATGACATAGATTTGCAAAATGAAATTCAAAGAGCGGCAATTGAAGAAACGAGACTGGGTATTCCTATATTATTCTGTCAAGATGTTATTCATGGATATAAAACGGCGTTTCCCATACCGTGGGGAGAAGCAATGTCATGGGAACCTGAATTAGCGGAAGAAACAGCGGCAGCCGCTGCTCGGGAAGCTGCATACGGCGGTGTAAAATTAACATTTGCACCGATGGTAGATATAGCGCGTAATGCTTTTTGGGGCAGAATATGCGAGGGAGCCGGTGAGGATACATATTTGGGAAGTGCATTTGCATATTCCCGTGTAAAGGGATTTCAAGGCGACGATGTATCAAACCCTGAAAAAATAGCAGCTTGTGCAAAACACTTTGCTGCGTATGGGTTTGTCGAAGGCGGCAAAGATTACAGCAATGCAGATATAAGCGAGGCTACTTTATATAACTATATTTTGCCGCCGTTTCGGGCCTGTATCAATGCAGGAGTTAAATCTGTTATGGCAGCTTTTAATGACATTAACGGTGAACCGTGTACATCAAGCAAATGGTTGCTTACAGATGTTCTGAGAAATGAAATGAAGTTTGACGGAGTAGTGATAAGCGATGCGTTTTCGGCACATAGTCTTATAGATCACGGAATGGCAAGAAATGACAGCGAAGCCGCAAGAAAAACATTAGAAGCGGGACTTAATATAGAGATGGCATCGGACTGTTTCAGAAAATCTGTAAAAAAGCTGATTGAAGACGGAACATTGAAGGAAGAAATTCTTGATAAAGCCGTATATGAGGTTTTGAAGTTAAAATATGAATTAGGATTGTTTGAAAATCCGTATGCGGATAAAAAGAAGTTGAAAGATGTTATACTTTGTAAGGAACATTTGGATATAGCGCAAAAAAGCGCTGAGAGGTCTATTGTCTTGTTGGAAAATAACGGAGTTCTTCCGCTAAAGAAGAATGAAAAAATTGCACTGATAGGTCCTATGGCAAATGACAAATACGAAATGACAGGTGAATGGAGTGTCAAATGCAGCGATGAAGCTTGCGTAACAATATTTGAGGCATTAAAAGCACGGTGCGGACTGAAATATGAGAAAGGCTGCAGTTTTAAGAAAGACGAAATATGGCTTGAGGAAACAGCAAAAGCCGTAAGTGATTGCGATGTTGTGATTTTTGCTGCGGGACAGACGAAGGATATGTGCGGAGAAGCACGGAGCCGTACAGAAATTGTATTGCCGGGAGAACAAGAAAGACTGCTTGAATATTTAAAGAGCCTGGGTAAGAAAATTGTTACAATAGTTATCTCGGGACGACCGATTGTATTGACGGGTGTGCAGAAAAATTCTGATGCGGTACTGTTTTCGGGCGCATTGGGGAGCCGGGCAGGAGAGGCGTATTGCAGAGTTTTATTCGGAGAATATAATCCGTCGGCAAAACTGGTTACATCATTCCCGGCTGTTTGCGGTCAGGCAGGTACGATACACTATAACGCATTAAGGTCTTGCAGACCGGCGTCGGAAGAAAATGAATGGAGTTCAAAATTTATTGATGCACCGATAGAACCTCTTTATGAATTTGGTTACGGAAAATCTTATACGAATTTTGAATACCTGAAAGTATGCACGGATAAAAAATATTATAAAGTTGATGAAACAATAGATATTTGTGTAGATGTAAAAAATACAGGTGACTTTGATGGTGAGGAAATTGTGCAGATATATGTTTCATATCCGTTTGCTGAGAATGTAAGGCCTGTAAAAGAGCTAAAAGCATTTGATAAGCAAAACATCCGTAAGGGGGAAACAAAGAAATTTGAGTTTTCCGTTCCGGTTAAAGCTTTGGGTTATTATAATAGAAAGCTTGATTACATAGTTGATGAAGGGGAAGTTATATTAATGGCCGGGACTTCGAGCAAGTCTTATATAGAATACAAGGTGACAATACGGAATGGAGGTGTTCAAAATTAAAAGAATTTACATGAGATTCCCGGAGGGAAGAAAAAAGGCATTGACTCTGAGCTATGATGATGCGGTAATTCAAGATAAAAAGATGATGAAAATTCTTGATGAGAGCGGTTTGAAATGCACATTCAATATAAATACAGGGTGTTTTTCGGCCGAAGGCAGCAAAGAAAACCGCAGGATGACAATGTCGGATACACTCAAAACATTCGGGAATTCAAAGCATGAAATTGCGATTCATTCAAGAAATCATTTGTATTTGGATAAAATTCCAAATGAATGGGCGGCAAATGAAATCATTGAGGATCGCATAGCGGCTGAGCAGATGTTTGGCAGAATTATAAAAGGTTTTGCCTATCCGTTTGAAAAACCGGCAGAACGAATTAAAAATGTTCTCCGTACAGCCGGAATTGCATATGCTCGCACTACCTGTTGTACCGGAAGGTTTGACATTCCGGAAGATTGGTTGGAGTGGAATCCGACCTGCTGGCATAGTCATGGAAAGCTCATGGAGCTTACCGAAGAATTTTTGAAAGATAACGCGCTTCCGATAACGGATATACCGAAACTAATGATGGTCGGAGGACACAGTTACGAATTTGATTTGGATGACAACTGGAATTTGCTTGATGAATTCATAAGCCGCGTATCGCAGCGTGATGATGTGTGGTATGCAACAAATATGGAGATATATAACTACATAAAGGCTTATGAGAGCTTGCAATATGATTACAGATGCATCATGTGTTACAATCCGTCGGCGGTAAATGTCTTTCTGGATGTGGATGGAATAACATATGTTGCAAAACCATCGGAAACTATTGTTTTTTAAAAAAGTTTTATACGAGGAGAAAAGAAAAATGAAATTAAAAAGAGTAATTGCCACAGTTTTAATGGCTGCCATATGTGCAGCGGGATTTACCGGATGTAAGTCCGACACAGTAGGAGGAAAGGATAGAACAACCGTAACTATGTGGACTGATGACAGCAGTTCAATGAATGTTATGAAAGACCTTGTTAATGAGTTTAATGGGGGCATAGGAAAAGAGAAAAACATTTATTTTGACTATCAGATTAAGGAAAATGATCTTGCAAAACAGGTTGAGGTTGCATTGGTAACAGATCAGGCGCCGGATTTGTTTGCAGGCCCGTCAATTCTGAAATTGGTGGAGAATGAGGAGATTGCATGTCTTGATGATTACAGCGAACTTGCTGAACTCAGGGAGGAATATCCGTTGAGAAGAAAAGGCTGGACTACTGTAAATGATAAGCTTTATTCGTTGGCGATTAATCTCGGCGAATATGCTCTTATTTATAACAAGGATATGTTCCGTGCGGCGGGTATTGCAGATGAAAACGGAGAACCTACACCGCCGAAAACATTTGATGAAGTCAGAGAGTATGCTAAAAAACTGACAGATACATCAAAACAGCAGTACGGAATTGTATTCCCGATTAAATGGGGCGGTATGTATTCATGTGATATAATGAATGCGTCGCAGTCGTCAGCAGGTTATATCGGTTATAATCCGGTTAAAGGAGAGTATGATTTTGAGTATATAAGACCTATGCTTGAAATGGTTTTGGGTATAAAAGATGATAAATCAAATTATCCCGGTGCGGAAGGCTTGGACAACGATCCTGCAAGAGCAAGATTTGCGGAAGGAAACATCGGAATGAAGTTTGCGGTTTCGTGGGATGTAGGTGTATTTAATGACCAGTTCCCGGCAAAATGCGATTGGGGCGTAGCGCCGCTTCCGGTAGCAGATGCAAACAAGAGATACAAACAAATAGAAACCTGCGGTACAACTGCTTATATTAACGCTAACAGCATGAAAGATGAAAAGAAAAAAGCAGCAGTGCTGGAAGTTTACAAATGGCTGTACGGTGATGATGTAATTACAACGCTTTATAAAGAAGGTATTGCACTTCCGAATAACAGTAACATTATTGAAAACACAGAAATAAGCGAAAATCGCAAAGGCTGGAAAGAATTTGCACAGATGCATTCAATTGCACATATTCAGGCAGAGGGCCCGTCGGTTGATGTTTCAGGATATGAAGCTCGCGGAGAAGTGTTTACCTCACAGGTATGGACAGGTAAAATGTCAATAGACGAGTTTATTAAAGAAAGCACCAAAATATATAATGAAGGTGTGAAAAAATATGCCGAGACTCATCCTGATTACGATCCGAAACAGTATATTAATCCTGACTGGGACATCAGCTTGCAATAAGGAGCGGCATAATGAGAGAAATAAAATCCGAACAAATTGACAAACGGCTGAAAAAGTCGGGCAAAAGAAACAGGGAACAGCGAGTAAGAACACTTGAGTGTTACGGTGTATTATCTACACAGATTATAGGTTTCTTTGTATTCACATTGTACCCCATGCTATGGGCGGCAAAGAAAGCGCTGTATTATTATGACGGATTGAAAACAACCGAAAAATTTGTTGGTTTAAGCAATTTTGTTTCGGCATTTACAACGGATGCAACTTATTGGAAAACATGGTTGTTTACATTAAAGTTTGCCTTAATGAAAATGCCGCTTGAATTGGGCTTTGCGATGATTCTTGCGCTGATACTGTATAAAAATTTAAAAGGAAGAGGCTTTTTCAGAGCAATGTTTTATCTTCCGAATGTTATCAGTGTTGCAATAGTCGGCGTTATATTTACCAACTTATTTGATTATTTTGGTTTTATAAATGCGTGGTTAGTAAAACTAAATATTATAAAAGAGAATGTCGAGTGGTTTGCACAGCCGCTGACGGCGCAGTGGGCGTTAGTACTGGGCTCGGTATGGTGTACTTTCGGTGTAAATGTATTGTATTTTATTGCGGCATTGAATAATGTTCCGGAAGAACTGTATGAAAGCGCTAAGTTAGATGGTGCAAACGCAGGAACTATATTCTTCAGAATAACGCTGCCGTTAATGGCGCCGGTATTGCAGACAATACTTCTGTTATCATTAAACGGAACGCTTCAGACAAGCGATTACATACTTGTAACAACTAACGGAGCGCCCGGCGGTGAGACATTTACCGTAATGTCATATCTGGTAAGTAAGTTTGTTCCGGGTTTTGCCGAAAGCACGGTTAATATAGGATATGGCTGCGCATTGTCGATAATAACAAGTATAATCATGTGTATGATAGCGATTGGTTATACGAAAGTCAGCGCAAAATTGCAAAATTTGTATTAGGGGTAATTGAGTATGAATGCTAAGAAAAAGAATTTGATAGTATTGATTATTAAATATTTAATTTTGTTTGTTGCGCTGATAATTACATTAATACCGCTTGTTTATGCTGTGGCATCATCTTTCAAAACAAATGCGGAGATTTTTGCACACCCGGAACGAATATTTCCGGAACACTTTTCTCTGGATAACTATATAACAGCATGGAATTCAAACAATTTTAATATAGGGAGAATGCTTTGGAACAGCACATATTATACGGTGATGTCACTTGTTATAATACTTACGCTATCTTCACTCACGGGATATGTGTTTGCAAGGGCTGATTTCCCGGGTAAAAAGGTTATTTTTGCGGTAATGAGCGCAATGATGTTTGTGTCCGTTGGAACGATTACAATTTATCCTAAATTTGAAATATTAAATGTATTTGGTTTAGCTACATCACTTTGGGGACTTATTGCAATGAAATTCTTCGGATGCAGCGTGGTAAACGTATATCTGGTAAGAAGTTATATACGAACACTTCCGACGGCTTTGGATGAAGCTGCGAAAATAGATGGGTGTGGATTTTTGAGAACATTCTTTTCAATTATTTTCCCATTACTTAAACCGATAATTGCAACAATAGGGATAATGACATTTCAGGGTTCGTGGAATGATTACCTGATGCCCACATTGTTTACTCTGTCCCGACCGGATCAAAGAACATTAATATCCGGAATTATGGCATTAAAAACAAGCGGTCAGGCGGCAGCTTCGGTCAATTTGATGCTTGCAGGCGTAACGGTAGCGGTAATTCCGGTACTTATTGTATATGCAATCGGTAATAAATATTTTGTTTCCGGTCTTACGGCAGGAGCGGTCAAAAGTTAATCTTGAAATCAGGGAGGTGAATAAGATGAAAAACAGAGCAATATGTATGATAGCTGCATTGTTGGCGGTATTCATGTCAAGTACAGTGTTGGCAGATGAGCAATCAGACGAAACAGGCAAGATAACGGAGTTTTCAAATGACTTTGAGAATACCGAATACTATGAACCTGCGGCTGAGTATGGGGAGTTTTATCAAACCGAGCGTTCGGGTTCGTCAATACCGTATATTAAAAATGCCGGTGAATACAAAGGAAATGCAAGTAACAGCTCATACATTATAGATGGTGACATATATGAAGATCAATATAAAGACGGAGTTTTGCAGCGCCCTGCTTCCAATGTATATCAGACGGCAAACAATAAATACAGTATGCCGACATTGAAAAATGATAATATGCATCTGGGCGGACTTGACGGCTACATAGGATTTTTTTCCAGATATTCGTTTTTAAGCTCCATACGCTGCGACGGATTTGACGGAACGCAAAACCTTCTTGTAACAGATGACGGCAATGATAATCACATTTTGAGAATGTCACCTGTAAATGTAAATGGTATTGCAAATGGTGAAGCGAGCTTCTTTGGAAAAACTAATCTTAGCCTTTACGGACGGACAACCTGCTTTGAGTTTGATGTAAATATTTCAAACGAGGGTAACGGAGTACGCCTTTCGATTGTAAAAGACGGAAATCTGGAGAACGCTCTTAAAGAGGGTGAAGCAAACCGGTTCGGAAATGTAAATGTAACTCAGATGCTCCGAAACAACGGAAAGGCTGTATGGTATGATGCTGTTACATTTAAGAATGGTTCAATCTATCTCGGAAATGACACAAACGGAACAGAGGTTGGGGCATATGAGCTTGACGGCTTATATAAGGTAAAATACTATCTCAATCTTGAAAACGGTGTTCCGTACAATATGGTTGTAGTGGAACATGACGGGAATGTTGTCAGCGAGAGTGGGTTGATAGAAATTAATGACAGTAATGCAAAAACATCTGTTAAAATAATGGCTCAACATCTGACAAATGCTTTTTCGTTTGATTATAACGGGAAAAATGATTTTGCTTATGTACTGTCAGCGGAGGCAAAAGGCTCAAAAAATACAGAATATGCGGATATGTATATAGACAATCTTAAATTTGGAAAAGCAGACAAATTTGAGATGGTATCTGCAGCCGATAAATATTTGAACAACCCAATTCCGTTTTTAGGGACTCCTCGGGCTGAAATCGAATTTAACTATCCGATTATGCAAAGCGGTTTGGCAGACATTGTATCGGTTAAAGATTCTTTGGGAAACAGTATACCTGTTTCGGTTGCGGCAAACGGTACTAAGCTGTTGCTTGATTTTGAACCGTTGCAGGCATCATCGAGTTACAGCATTGTGATTTCTGAAAATCTCTGTACAAGTTTTGGAACGAAACTCGGGAAAAACATTGAGCTTAGAATAATCACAAGAGATAAGCTGTCTTTTGCCGATACAACCATTTCGCAGACTGCTTCAGGCTTATATGATTTGGAATTAAAAGTACAGAATAATTCCACAGAGGATTTAAACATGGTTATTGTTGTGGCTGTCAAACACAATGACGCATTGGCTGAACCCAAAATACGCTATTGCGCATCTTTGGTAACAGGCAACACGGAAAAAACGGTAAAAGTTGAAGGGATAAATATTCCGGTAGAATCCGGGACTGTAGAAGTGTTTGTTATAGACAGTTTTTCGGGATTAAGGGCATTAAGCAGCCCTATAATGCTTACACAATAATGTCTATATTGAGATAGCAGGAGAACAGAGCTATCTTAGTATATAAAATAAAGAAAGGAATGATTAAGGAAATGAAAAGAAGAATTCTATCCGCTGCGGTAACAGCGACAATGTTGGCGGGTGCGTTGCCTGTAATGGCAGCCAACAATACTGAAACAAGCGCTATTGGTTCGGTAACATCGTGCACTATTGATTTTGAAGATAGTGAGCTGTATTCGGTTCAGCCAGACTGGTCAAAATCATTGTATCAAAGCGAAAGCTTAAAAAACCAAAATCGTCCTACTCATTATATTTCAAACGGTGACAAATTTAAGGGTTCTGCGGCGCAGAATATGTGGATGATTAAGGAAGGCTACAATGTGTATGGAGATATAAGCGCTTCTACGGAAACAACCTATGAGTCTGCATATGCTAATCTGCAACAGGCAATAACCAAAAACACAAAAAATGATTACAGTGAAGAAACATATCCGCACATGGTCAAGAATCAGGGTATTTCCGGTTGGTTTGGTTTCGGTACGGACAATATGTTTTATAATTACACGCTTGCAAGTGGTGCGACCGAGTATACAGGCTATGACAAGAATGACATGATTGTAACAGCCGACGGACAAAACCACAGCCTTACCTTGGCTCCGAAGGGGAATGGTACAGCCGGTGGTAAAGCATATAACAATTACTCTCTGTTCGGTAAGGAGAACATAGATGTTGCGGACAAAATTACTATGGTAGAGGGTAAGGTTAAAATAACAGATGAGGGCGGCGGTGTTCGTCTGATGTTGGCAACAGCAGCTAACCTTAATCTTGATGGTGTAAGAACGGATACATTGGTTCCGTTGTATTATACTAAGACTTTTAATCAAATGATAGCTTTATGCGACAATCCGGCATGGTTTGATGCGGTTACTTTTAAGAACAATAAGGTATACGCAGGCAATACTGCCGGCGCCGAGCTTTGCTCATATAACAAAAACCAGTGGTATACGGTTAGATACTATCTTGACCTTACAAACATAAATGCACCTAAAAACACTGTTGTTATATACAATGATGACGGAATGATCGGATACAAAAAATCGACTATTACCATCAATGATGCAAACAAATATTCTGAGATAAAGGCGTTTAACTATGAATATCTCGGAAAAGGTAAAACAAATCCGTTTGAATTTAAGAAATCAAACAGATATGCTTTTGCTTTTTCAGCACTGTCCGAGGAGCAGTATGGCAATGCGGCATGTGCAAATGTTGATGATATAAACTTTAAGGCTGTTTCTGAAGTTGAACCTGCGAATATGTCCGGTGAGTTCTATCAGGACTTTGAAAGCTATACGACAGAAAAAGTAACAAAGTCAGCATACATAAAGGAAGATACAACGGATAGCAGAACTGTTGAGTTCACAACAAACGGTACAAATGGCGAATATACCGGTAACGCAGCATTTAACCTCTATACTATGGATTACACCAAAAATATGCTGAAAGATGAGTATCCGGCAGATGAAAACGGACTTCAGAGGCCGGGGGGTTGGTATGCAACCGGAAGTGGTGTAAACTATACTTATATTAATCAGGACGCTGCCATTAAGGGCGGACTCAAAGGATATACGGGATTTTCTTCACACTATCTTGTCCGCGATAACAGATCGGGCTGTGATATTGATGATTTGACGGTAGTTGATGACGGCGGAAACAAAGTGCTTGCGCTTGCACCTTCTAAGTTTAATACGAGTGCATACAGGAGAGTATCATTCTTCGGAAAACAGAATGTAGACATTGTAAATAAAGTAAATGTTATAAAGAGTAAAGTTAAGATCGTTGACGATACAACAGGTGACGGATTCAGAATTAACATTACCCGCGATAATGATTTTTCAAAATTGAAAAATGAGGATTGGTTTGCAACGACACCTGCATTACAGCTTTTAAGAAACACCAACTCTGTCGGAAACGGTCCTTGGTATGATGCCGTAACAATGAAAAACGGCAAAGTATATCTCGGAGATGTAAGCGCTGACAATGAGGTATGTGAGTATACCAACGGTTCATGGTATGAGCTTGAGTATTACCTTGACCTCACCGATTTGGCAAATCCCAAAAACATCTTGATTGTTTATGATGCAAACGGCAATATGATTGCTTCAAAAATCAAAGATATTACACTTACCGCTGAAACAACTACTGCAATAAACAGCGATGAAACTGCAAAAGCGGGCGGAGCGCTCACAACAAGCTATTTTGACTCATTTACTGCAAACGGTAAGTATTCGCTTATGTTCACAAACACAAGCGGTAATAATACAAACGATACATCAAAGGTATATCTTGATGAAATATCACTCGGCGGAGTTGAAGAAGGCGTATCGCTTATAGGTGAATTCACAGACAAGACAAGCGGAGAGTTTACGGCATATATCACAAACGCTACAGACAGCGCTATTAACGGTGCGAAGGTAATTGCAGCAGTATATGAGGCTGACAGCAACGAACTTGTAGGTCTGAATTATATTAATGTGGATGTTGCTGCAAATACGGTAATGGATAAGAAAACGGTAACTATCAGTAATCTTGATTTACCGGCAAAATATTATGCGTATGTTTATTTGTGGGATAATTTCAACAGCATATACCCACTGACAAATGCAGCATCTGTAAAATGATGAAAGTTGGTTTTATGGGCGGAGGAAAACTTCTCCGCCCGCATATCAACAAAGAGGAGGATAACTTTTGAAAAAGCTCATTTTATTAACGGCATTTTGTATGATGCTTAATGTATCCGTTAGCGCCGAAGAATACAGCGAAGCTATACATATGGAAATAAATACGAATAAAATTATAAATCACATTGACAAAAATATGTATGGTTTTAATAACGAATGGTCAGACGAGGCTTTGGGGGATATATTTCTCGACAAAAATTATGGAAGAACGGAAAAATTCAGCATGAATTTTGATGACGAAAAGTATTATTTGCCACAGGCGGAATATGGAACGGCTTATCTGAGTGATACGAGTTCAATAATAACAAGATATATACAAAACGGTGATAAATTTAAGGGTAATGCAAGTTATTCTTCGTGGATGGTTAAATCGGGGAGCTATTTGTATGACGAGCAGTATTCGGACGGAGCGCTGCAAAAACCGAAAGGAAGTATTAATGCTGCAGTAGATAACAAATATCAAAACATTTTAAGCGACAACCTCGTATCAGGCGGTATAGAGGGATATGACGGATTCTCTGACCGATGGAGATTAGGCGGTGATTTTTCGGGAAAGACTGTTGAGGACTTAACTATACAGGAAACAGGAAACGGAAATCATGCGATATTTTTCAATCCTGTAGAGAGCCGTGGCGGTTCCTTTTTCGGCAAAAACAGGTTAGCGCTCATAGACAGAAAAACTGTGCTTGAATTTAAAATAAACATTGAGTCCGCAGTGAATGGTGAATTTGTTTTAAATATTGTAAGAGATGCGGATTTTGAAGCTATAAAAGATGCAGAACAGTTAAAGTATGCAAATACGGCTACCTTGCAGTTTGTTAAACAGAAAAACACTGCTTGGTATGACGCTGTAAGATTTAAGAATAATAAAATATATCTCGGAAATACAGAGATATGCGATTACATTGAAAATGAATGGTATATGGTAAGGTATACTTTAGACATAAAGAATAATCAAAAATATGAAAATACGCTTGAGATAATAAATTCTCAAAATGCAGAAATAGGACAGTCTTCGGAAAGCATAAGCATTGATGAATCAAACGGGTTTTCCGATATTGACATAATTAAAAGCGTTTTTTCGTCGGAATTTTCATTTAATGAAAATTCTGTATACGGATATATATTGTCAACCGTAAATGATGAGGATAGCGGTAACACAAAGATATATGTTGATGACATGAAATTCGACACGGCAGAAAAATATGATAATCCGGTAGGACATATAAGTAAAGAATTTTATAAAGACTTATCGGGATACCCGTTTGTATTTAATCGAATGGCAGGAGTTACGGCTAATAAAGTCAAGTGGAAAAATGCAATCGGCGATGTTTCAAAAAGAACTCGCTATGCTTTGGACTCAAGCCAAAAACCTGCTGTAAAACGATTAGGTATTGCAGAGTGGGTAAATATGGCGAACGCAATGGACAATGACGCAGAGATTTCCTATGTAATCAACATCAATGACAGTGATGAGGATATTACAGACCTTATTGAATTTATGACGGCAAACGGTGATATAAACGGTGACGGTGTTGACTGGTCGCAAAAGCGCAGGGAGTGCGGAATTAATGTGCCCGTGAAAGTATCGGTATGGGAAATAGGAAATGAGCCTGATCTGAACGGTTGGGATAAAGCGGAGTATTTAGAAAGATGCGGACAGATAATTGAGCTGTTAAAGAAATATGACAGTAAAAATACTAAAATAGCAGTTCCCATAAGCACACAGTTCGGTAACAAGGGTGATTATACCACCACCGACTGGCACACAGACACATTGAATATGTATGGAGACAAAATAGATTATTTGGTTTATCATACTTATTACGGTGACGATTCGTTTTATCATTATATAGACAGCCGTATCAGCAGAATAGCCGACACCATAGAAAAATCGGGAAAAAATGTTGGAATATTGGTTACAGAACACGCTACGGGAAGATACCTGCACGATGACCCTAATGCCGGACAGGATAGCTGGTATAAAAATATAGGGTTAGGCGGAGCTTTGGCTGAGACTGAGTTTTTCAACAGAATCTTCAGATATTCGCAGGTAAAAGGAGCATGTTATCACGGATTTTCGGTTGGCCCGTGGAAATTGATTTATGAAGAAAACGGCGGGATAAAACCAACAGCGGTGTATGAGCTTTTAAAACTATACCGTGAAAACGGCGTGGGAAATGTTTTGGAAAGTTCGATAGGAGAATTTGATCCGAATGTAAGAGAACAGTGCGGATACAGTGCATCGGCAATAAAAAATGAAAACGGTGAGATAACAGTATTTTTTGCAAATCATGAAAATAAAGTGCGCACCGTAGATTTGGACATAAATGAAGATTATATGTTTTACAGTAAAACAGTTATCACAGGAGAAAATCCGGATAGCTGTAATGACACAGGGAAAAATGAAGTAAGTATTTCAACCGAGGCATATACAGAGGAAGAAATAACACTTCAACCGTATTCGGTTACAATGCTGAAAATGAGAAAAAGTGTTGTTCCTATTGAGGTTGTGTATCGGGACAGCAGAATAATTAACATTTCCGGTCATTGCAGTGTAAACGGAAATAATAAAAACACTACAATACTGTTGAAAAACAAATCAACAAACGAGATAGGATATTTATATCAGACAATGTCGGACAAGGAAGGAAATTTCAATGTCAACTTCAAATTCAATGATGATTTGGATAAATATGACATTCTGATAAATGCAGCGGGAATATCGAAAAATATATCGGCAGATACCGTAAAAATCTCAAAACTAAGCGATATGCTTTCTGTTAATGCAGAGCGTGATAATAATAAAATAAATGTATGCATTGATAACAAATACAATATGAAAAATGTAGAAATGACGGTATTGCTTTGTGCATATGACGGTGAAAATTCAATATCCGGAGGGATGCTGAGGTCTGCAAATATTATATACAGCGGAAATTTGCAAAAGGGTGTCAGCAATCTGCACTATGAACTTTCCGATACGGAAGGCGTCGGTTTATATAAGGTTTTCATGTGGGAAAACATGAATAATATAAAACCTCTTATGTTACCTAAGAGCTTTAATTGATAAACTGATTTAATATGTATAAAAGTTATGTGGCTTTAATTTTCAGCAAGGAAAGGAAGGATTGAAAAATGAAAAAAACAGCAATCGTATTATTAATATGTATGTTTTTTCAAGGAAATACAGTGTTTGCGGAAAATCAGACGCTGAACCTTAAAATTGATGAAAATACTGAAGTTAATACGGTAAAGAGAGAAATGTTCGGTTTCAATTACGAATGGGGCGATGATGTAAATGCCGGATTTTATGTATCGGACGATACCAGCGAAAATGAAAATTTTTACAAGGAGCTTGCAGGGTATCCGTTTGTAAATAACAGAGGCGCCGGAGTTAGCTCGGGTTCGTTTTTGTGGAAATATACATTAGGTTCATTGAACAGGCGTACGGCATATGATGACTCATTCACTCCGTCATCCCGTAAATACGGAGGAAAGCCACAGAAACATATATGCGGATTAACCGACTGGCTGATAGGATTAAAAGGCGTTGATAACACGGCAAGATTTGACTATGTTGTAAATGTCTTAAAAGACAGCATGGAAAATGTTGCAGATGTAGTTGAGTTTATGCATGGTGACGGAACCGTCAATTATAATGGCGGAATCAATTGGGCAAAGGTCAGAAAAGAATGCGGTATTGACGAACCTGTGGATATATTTGCATGGGAAATAGGCAATGAGCTTGATTTAAGAGGCGTAACGATTGACGAGTACATTGAAAAGGCAAAACAAGCAATATCTGCAATACGGAGCGTAGATAAAACCACACCGATAGCAGTACACATTGCAAGTAATGACAGAAACTCTGTCGGAAGCGACTGGCAGCGGCGCCTGTTGATTGAATTGGGTGACTGGGTAGATTATATAGTTGTTCATAAATATTACGGATATAAAGCGGTGTCCGGTGCAATGGAAAGTACAGTTATTAATTTAATTGATGACATTGATAGATTCGGCGACAGCAATAGGCTTAAAATTA
Source organism: uncultured Clostridia bacterium (assembly GCA_934476675.1). Taxonomy (GTDB): domain Bacteria; phylum Bacillota; class Clostridia; order UBA1381; family UBA1381; genus UBA4716. Next base: position 17,896 of record CAKSOE010000031.1, read on the forward strand.
TAATTACAGAACATGCTTCCGGTTGGGTTGAGGGAATTGATAACTGGCCCAAAAACCATTCGATTGCAGGAATGTTGAATGAGGTGGACTTCTTTAGCCGTATGTTGCAGTATCCTCAGGTTGTTTCGGCAAATTATCATGGTTTCAGAACCGGGCCGTGGAATATGTGTTATAAAGACAGTGATGGGGTAATTAAACCTACAATATTGCTGGATTTATATAAAATTTTTGTCGATAACGCTTCCGCAAAAACGGTTATAAAAACAGAACTTGACGGATTTTCACTCGGATCGACTACGGATGTTCCCGGCTTTGCAGTCAAAGACGAAAACGGTGATATTACTGTATTCATTGCCAGTTTCAGAACAGAAGATACAGATATAAGTATAGAAGCTGATAACGAGTATGTTCTTACAAGTGAAACAACCATTCAGGGTAATGGTTATTTGTATGCGAATAATTATATTGACCGAAAAGAAATCGCTATAAAGACGACAGAATTTGACTCCGATGAGGTATGCGAAGAATACACATTAAAACCTTTATCTTTTGCTATGTTGAAGCTCAAAAAGAAATAATATCAGCCGAAGAAAAGGCGGAGAGGAGATCTATATGAAAAGAGGAATAGCCGCATTTACTGCGTTAATAGTTCTTATGACATCGAACCTGACATCAGTCTTTGCTGACACAAAAGAAGAATTATTTGCTACAGATATAATTTATCTTAAAGATTCAGAGTATGCACTTGCAGAACAGAATTTTACAATGATAGATTTAAGAGAGTATGCCACTAAGGGGTATGAGGATGAAGTTGCAGCCGATGATAAAGGCGGATGGACTGATGAAGGACAGAACGATTTCAGAGACTTCAAGGAGAAGGGAAAAACTTATTTCAAGAATATTCCGTTTGATTTGATTGATCCGAATGAAAATAACGGAAAAAGCGCTGTTGTACTTAGAGGCGCGGGAAAAACAAATTTTGTACCGTACAGTATTGACATCTCTATAAATAACACCGCAGCCGGAATTTATTTCTTGCATTGTGCCGGAATAAATTATGGAACAGGTGATAAAAAAGGTACATATACAATAGTTTATGAAGATGGCTCAAAAGCAACAACAGAGATACTTGAAAATGTAAATATTCATAACTTCTGGGGGTCGGACGACTATGCAACTTATCAGACTGCATGGAAAACGACGCGAGCTGTTGACGGTCAGGAAATTTCAGCCGGAATATATGCAATGAGCAATCCGTATCCAGAAAAGAAGATTGCTTCGCTTCATCTTGAAACAGTAGATGCCGGAGAGCGTTCATGGATAATGGTTCTTGGAATAACACTTACGGATCAAGGTCCGTATTTACCGGATTTGGGTATCGTTGATATAAATAATCCTTCTACCGGATCATGGATGAAATCAGAAGAAAGTGTTCAGATAATGCGGAATACAGCATTAGATAATTCATCTCTTAATGAAAAACCGGCAGGCAAGCACGGAGCATTAAAAGCTGATAAAGATAATTTTGTTTTTGAAGATGGAACAAATATCAGATTTTGGGGAGTGAATATCTCATACAGTAACAGTTGGAATGAAAAAGCAGAGTCCTTTGCAGAAGATATTTCCAACCTCGGCTTTAATATTGCGCGTATAAAAGTGCCGGATGTAGAAAAATTATCCAACAGTGATGCTGATGCAATATATAAAATGATACACAATTTGAAGATTAACGGTGTATATACATATTTGTCATTTGAAAGCGATTGTGAAATCAGCAGTGCGTTTGATAATGAAAATATAAAAAACAGAAAAAAAGCCTTAGAGCAGTTTATGTGCAAAAAAAATCAATACTCGGGAATATCACCGGCAGAAGATAATGCGGTAGTAATGATTGAATTGCTGTCAAATAACGGATTATTTTATTGCTATCCGTCAGTGACTTCTGATATGAGTACGGAATTAACGGAGAGCTTTAATAGTTTTCTTAAAAATAAATATAAAAGCACAAATGCATTAAAGAATGCGTGGAGTGAAGATGGAAAAAGTGGATTGTACGATGATGAAAAGATAGAGAAAGCCAACATACAGCTTGATAAATTCTGGAGATTTTCGCCGATATACACAAAGAACAGAGCTTTGGATATAAGAAAATTCCTGCTTAACAAGTCGGTAGAATACTATAATGATATGAAGGAATGTTTGAGTGGCTTTGGGTATAAGGGCTTAGTTACATGCAATTCAAATCCGGTATATGATAACGCATATATGGACGCTTACATGAACTCAAAAACGGATTTTGTTGCGCGTAATGCTATGCACATATATTCAAGAAACGGAGATTCTATGAATGAGCCTGTTTGGGTAAAAAATATTGATTCAATGCTCAGTGACGGAAGCTTGGGAATTATGAGTGAGTTGGCAGCCGATAAACATAAGGATAAGCCGTATATCGTGTCGGAATGGAACAGTGGTTGTATCGGATTAAATTATTCGGAAGTTTTTCCGATAATGGCGGTAATAGCGGGCAAACAAAATTGGAATCCGATAGCATATAGCTATATAACTGACGAATATAGCGATGAAAATGTTTTGACAGGTCTCTATGATATATACAACAACCCTGTCAGCAAATCTGTGTTGATTGGAGCCGCAAGACTGTTTTTCTCAACCCCAAAGGCTGCTGAAAAAAACAGCGTTGTCAGCGAAAACGGAGCATTAATGAGAGAAAATGCCGAACAGGGCGAGTTTTATAAATATGCGCTGTCATATAGCGTTGGCAACAAAGATACCGATTTTGATAAACATTCGGAAACTTTGGTTTATGCGGACAAATTATTAAAAATAGATACTGCAAAAAAAGAATTTTATGCGTTGTCAGACAAGGCAGAAGCATACACGGGATATAACTACGATCAGACAATCAAGTTAAATTCAGCCACGCTAAAAACTCAAAATTTATATGCAACTTTGATTTTATCTACATTGCAAGGCGAAAAACTATCAACGGCAGACAGTATGCTTTTAACGGCAGCAGCTTCAATAAGAAATAAGGGATATTCATTTACGAATAATTTTATTAACTCACCCGGCAGAAGTCCGGCGATGATGCAACCTGTTATGGGAAGTGTTGAACTTAATATAAACGGTGACTTTGATGTATATGCTCTTTCGGAAAACGGAGAGAGAAAAGCAAAATTAGATACTTACAGGAATCAATACGGACATACGGTTTTTGTAATAAACAATTATTCATTATTAAATGATGAGCGTTCTGTTAATTTTGAAGTAATAAGGAGATGAACAAGATGAAAAAGACAATTATTGTAATCACTGTATTGTTTATGCTTGGTATGGCTCCGTCTTGTCTGGCTGATGATGTTGATATAAGCTTTGATAAAATAACAAGACAATTGACTATTAGCGGTGATTTGGGTACGGTGTACGGAAATTCGAAAATAATGTCAATCATTATACCGGACGGTGAGAGCCTTCCGGAGATAACAGACGGTGAATATGCGGATGGTAAGGTTGGCGTTATAGACAAGTCATTAAATATTATGCAAACATCTTCGGATGAAAATGGCAAGTATGCTCATAAAACATTCAAGATTGATGATGATACAGAGGGATATTTTAATGTTTATACCGCTGCAAATACAATGGATAATTCCATTGCGGAAAAGTTTTTCATTCCTAATAAGGATAAGGTAAATACTTTCTTGGAAAAAATCAAAGCGGCAAACAATAGAGACGGAGTACTCGCATTACTTGAAGAAGAACTTTCATCACCAACATTCGGTGCGGATTTACGTTATTACCGCAAACTTACTTCAAGAGATGCAAAGCTTGCGGTAGCAGAAAATATTTATGATAAAAAGAAACAAAACAAATATGCTTTAACAGACGGCATAAATGCGTTGGACGATGATATATTTATATATTCTTATTTGGCATATTTTACACAGCTGCATAGCACAAGCGAGATAAACTCATTGTTAAACATTGACAGCTCTGAATATTCAACTTTGGATAAGCAGAGAATCAAAAGGTGTTTGAACCTTGATGAACTGTATGGAACAACGGCGGTGCAATATCTTAAAGCTTCAAGCAACAAGCAAACAATTTTAAGTGAAGCGGCAAAAAAATATATGTATACACCCGAAGCTTTGAGAGATGCGCTATATATAAGTACAGTTAATTATGAGTTTGATACAGCCGGGGGCTGGAGAGATGCTTATAAAATATTGGTATCCCATAATGATGTACTGACAGGAATTAATTATAATAAATTAGGTACAATATCAGAAAACCAGAGTAAGCTTTCTAAAATAGTTAAGCAGAAATATACTTCATGCGAAAATCTGTATCAATATGTAGAAAGCGTAATTAATGAGCGGCAACAAGGCGGCGGAACAAGCGGCGGTACAGGCGGTGGTAATTCTTCAGGCGGCAGCGGATTTTCAATATCCAAACCTAATATGAATGATGATAAAAATAATGAAAATAACAAAAGCAAAGTTTACTTTGACGATGTACCAAACGGATTTTGGGCAAAAGACAAAATTGATTCATTATACGAAAAAGGTATTGTAAGCGGTAAAGACAACAAGGTATATGATCCGAATGGATTTGTGCTGAGAGAAGAATTCACCAAAATGCTGGTAAATGTTTTGGGTATAAAACAAAAAGGAGAAAAACTCAACTTCACGGATGTCAACGAAAATGACTGGTTTTACGGAAGTGTTTCGGCAGCGGTTTCGGCAGGAATTGTTGATGGCATAGGAAATGATTGTTTCGGAGCAGGATTAAATATTACGCGTCAGGATATGATTGTAATGACTTGCAGGGCTTTGGAAAAAATAAAAAACATATCATTACCCGAAGGTGAAGAAAAGATATTTAATGATGATGATGACATTGCAGAATATGCAAAGAAGTACATTTCTTCAGCATATGCGCTGGGAATAATTTCGGGAAGAGACAATAATATGGTTGCCCCGACCGAAAATACAACCAGGGCTGAAGCTGCGGCATTTGTATATAATCTATTAAGTTTGCTATAATGGAGAGGATACATACAATGAAAACAAAAAAATTCGGAACATTCATATTAATATTAACATTATTAATGGAGATGCTTGGTTCTTTCAGTGTTGCCGCAAAAGCGTATACTGTAAATGAAGAAGTATATAACGAAGCGGGTAATGCTCTTTTGAATTTTGGTTTGATTCAGGAATATTCTGATGATAAAATCGAAACTGATAAAATAACAAGATTAGACTATGTTAATATTATAGTAAAAGTTTTTGAAGCATTAAAATCAAATGAAGAATATACTGAAAACAGTTTTTCGGATGTGGCTGACAATAGTGAGGCGGCGAAAACTCTTGCCTTTGCAAAAAAGATAAGCTTAATATCCGGGGATACAAACGGTACATTCAGACCTAAAGATTATATAACACCGAATGAAGCAATGGCAATCTCGCTTAATGCTCTCGGATATTCGGTGATTAACGGACAGGCAATCGGTTTTAATAAGTACATTGATAAGGCAAGAGAACTGAAATTATCGAAAAATGCCGATACATCAAAAGGATATTTAACATTTGGCGATGCCTATGTCATTATTTATAATACATTAAATACCGAAATGATGTTATTGAACGGAATATCTTCAGGTGTTGGCCGTATAGAATATCAATACAATAATCGCGGTGAAAAAACTTTACTTGAGACATATTTGGGCATCAGCAGAGTAGACGGTATATTTGAAAAAAATGAGGTTACGGGCATTAAGGGTGACGGTCTGTCAAGGGATAATGCTTATAGCATTTTATGTAAAAACGGTGACGAGGAAACCGTTTATGATACGGATGAACATAAGTACGAAGGTCTGTTCGGAATGAATGTTGCAGCCTATTACAAGGAGAGCAATTCCCGTAATGATTTAGTATTTATGACTCAAAATTACAATAAAAACAGTGTAATCAATATTAATGGCGCTGATATAATAGATTATTCCGAAAATAACAGAAGATTAAATTATTATGCAGAAAAGGATTCGGACGGATTTGATGTAAAGAAGAAAGAAACCTACAAAACAATACCTGTTACCGTTAATATAGTTTATAACTCATACTATGTAGAAGATAATAAGGAAGTATTCAAACGAATTAATGAGGCAGCAGAGGGAAAAGGCGAGCTCAATTTAAGAAACATTGCGTTAATCGACAATGATAATGATAAAACTATTGATGTAATGGTAGTCAATATGTATTCTGTAGCTTTTGTTGACAAAGTGACATCAAATAAGAATGTTATCGACTACTATTCAAAGGATGAGATTAAGCTTTCCGGTGAAAACCGAAAAATCATAATATTAAATGCCGAGAGTGATAAAATGGCTTATACAGATATAAAAGAAAAAGATGTTTTATCAATTGAGGATGATATTAATGGCGATCAGGTGAGAACCATCTATGTAACAAGAGACGTTATGGAAGCCACATTAAAATCAGTGTCCGTTCAGGGGAACGAATACATATTTGAAATAAACAATTCGGATTTTACTTTGTCAAATATGGAGCATAGACAAGCTCTGTATGAAAAGATAAGTACGGGAGAAGGGTATAGCTTTTATAGGGATATCACCGGAAAAATTGTTGCTGCTATAATGCTTCAGGGAAAATACAGATACGCATATGTCGTTAATACAGGGTATGATGACAGCGAGGAAAATTTAATACTGGAAGTTTTTGAACCTGATGATTCCAACGAAGGGGCTTCTCTGAAAAAGTACGAAACAGCAATGAAATGTAAGATTAACGGAACAAAAATTGCTTCTGTACAGACAGCAGCCGGAGAAGTGGCATATAAAATGATAAAGTTCAGATGTAATCTTGACAATAAGGTTATGTCAATAGAGACTCCTAAAGCACAGCGCGGTAATAATGTTTTCTCATATTGCTATCCGGAGGAGGCAAGTGAAAAGAAAAAACTTAGATACAGACCAAACTGGAGAATGTTTATTTCAGCTTCCGCTTTATCAGATGATGTAAAGGCAAATAATATCGCAATTGATGACGATTCAACTATTATTTTAAATGTTCCGCTTTCTAAAGATGTCAAAGATAAGCGCGAAAGATGTGCAAGACTGAAATCTTTGGATGACTTAACCGACGGTCAGGAATATTATGTAGATGGTATTATTTGTGATGAGAACGAGATTGCTTGCAAATTCCTGTTGCTGTATTTTGACAATACAATTGATGATGAAGTTTTCTCAAATAAGCGTGTTTTCGTTGTAGATACAGTGGCGCAGGCATTAAATAATGAAGAAATGCCGGCAAGTCTTATTGAAGGAATGGAAAATAAGGTTCGTGCAGCATATACAAGCAGCTTGCCTAAATTTATAAACCATGAAACAGGAAATCCTATTGAGATACATAAGGGGGATATTTTACAAATAAATGTAAATGCGTTTGGTGATGCCGAGTCGGTGAGAAGAATATATGATGCAGAGAATGACAGCTATGACGCTTTGCCGAGAAATGTGTCACCGACAAATGGTCATAGAGTGACAATAGGAAGTCCGTTTGATGTAAATGGAATGTTCTTTACTTTGGTAGAAAAAGATTCGGCGTATGAACAGGCAAATGCTGAAACTTTCAGTACGAAGGGCGCATATATTTATGTGTATGACAGAGATACAGACAAAGTTTCATTGGGTACATATAGAGATATAGCGGCTCGCAATGACATACGCATTGTTGTAAGAGCGAGAAATCAGAATTATACGGATATTGTAATATACAAATATTAATGCAAAACAATATAAGGAGGAGTTGGAAATGTTTAAGAAATCAGCGTTGTATATCATAATGGTACTCTGCATTCTTTTAAATTGTACATTTGTTAATGCTGCCGGAGCAGGCGACATATCGGCATCGTACAGTGAGGATGCAAAGACAGTTATCATAGGCGGAAAATTGGAAGAAGGCGCAAATGCAAGAATATCGGCTATGCTTATAAAAAAGACAACTGAAACAAATAACCCGTCGGCAGGCGACATCGGATATGTCGGAGAAACAGCAACCGATAAAAACGGATCATACACATTCAGATTCAGATTTAACAATAACATTGATGATTACAATTTGATTGTAAATCAAAACGGAAAAAATGTTACTGATACAGTGATTTCAATGGTAAGCATATATGATATATATGATATAGAGTATATAACTAATCTCGATAGTGAGTCGCTTACTGCTCATGTACGCATAAACAATCCGTATATGAATGAAAATGACGCATGTGATATTATTCTTGCTTCATATGACAAAGACAACAAGATGACAAAGGTACAAATTTTTGATAAGAATCAGATTAATACATATTCGTCAACTCAAATAGACAAAAGGATTGAAGTGCCGGAAGATACGGCTCATGCAAAAGTCTTTATATGGAGAAATATTAATTCTATGACTCCGCTCAAAGAAATCAAAAACATAGACAAGACACCATATACAAACTATATAAATTATCGCGGAAGTATCTCAAACACATTTAAAAAGCTTGAGAAAGATAATAAGCTTAATATAGTTTTCTTCGGCGGTTCGGTTACAGATGGATACGGTTCGACAAACATGGACGAGAAATCATGGAGAGCGATGATAGGACAGTGGTTTAATGAAAAGTATCCGAATGCAGATATTACAACCGTAAATGCAGCGATAGGCGGTACGGGAAGTAACTTTGGCGAGTACAGACTTGAAAAGGATGTATTAAACTACAATCCCGATCTTGTGTTTATGATGTTTGCCATTAACGATATATATTGCGGAGAAAATGCAGCTTCTACAGAAAGACAGTTTGAGACAATTATAAGAAGAATATATGCTGAAAATCCAAACGCAGATATTATTATTATGTTTGACGGAAATCGTGAAACTGCATCATACTGTTTGGATAACAACGCATTGCTGTATTCTATTTTCAAAAATCAAGATGATATGGCGCAATATTACAATATATCAACCATTAATCCGTTTATGGCAATGATAAACAGTATAGGTTCAGAGGGAATCAAGAATGATGACGTATGGTATTCCTACATGAAAGACAGTGTGCATCCGGCAGACAAAGGCTATAAATATTTTGCCGATGTAATACAAACATATCTTGAAGCGGAAAGAGCAAATTGCGATTATACAAATTTGGATTTGACTGCTAAGACATTACCTGAAATAAAGACAACCATGCTTTCCTCTCATTTTATCGAAGCAAAAGATTTTGTTCCTGAAAGCAATGCAGGTTGGAGCTATAATGCAAATTATAAATTGAAAAACTTGGCGGGCGCTTATGTTGCGGCAAACGGCAACAGTGAATTTTCATACAAAGTTTCCGGAAATGAGATTTCAATTTATATTGGCGCCGGAGAATTGGTATATTCAATAGACGGCGGAGAAGATAAGGCGATTACAAGTACCGCTATAGGCCCGGTTAATCTTGACAGAAATCTTGTTTCGGGCGAGCATACCGTTACTTTCAAAAGTACATCATCGACTCCTGAAATATATGCGATTATGTACAGATAATTAAGAAGAAAGGGTGATATATATGAAAAAAATATTATTAATATTATGCTGTTTATTATCTTTTATATTCCCGTGTACAGCAAACGCTTCCGGGATTAGCGCAGAATACAGTACAGAGGCGCAGACAGTTGTAATATCGGGCAAAGCGACTCAGGCAAACAAAAAAGTAACTCTAATGTTAGTAGAAAAAGATGCTGATTTAGATAATTTAACACCGTCACAAATCGGATATATGGCTCAGACCGAGACTTCAAATGACGGCAATTATAAGTTTGCATTCAGGTTTAAAAATAATGTTGAAGATTATAAGACCGTTATTAATCAGGACGGTACGAATATATCGGATACGGTGATTTACAATGTTTCTGTTTCAAACTCATATAATCTTGATGTTGAATCTAATATTGAGAATGACACACTGATGTTAAATGTTGGTATTATCAACTCTTTTATGAGTGAGAATAAGAATTGTATTTTATTGGCTGCGGTATATGATAAGGATGGGAATATGCAGAATGTAAGGCTCACGGAGCCTATGAATATAAATACATATTCAAAAACAAATGCTGAGATTTCAATACCTTTGCAGACAAATGCCTATCGTATAAAGATATTTATGTTTGATAATATAAATACAATAATTCCTATGAGTAAATCGAAAGAAAATCTCTGCGGCGCCATAGACAGTTACTATTTCCTATATCCGGGATATAGAGATAAAGCAGTTACTCTCAGTTATGATGACGGTTCAAAATATGATGAAAAATTAATAGGAATACTTAATAAGTATGGAATGAAAGCAACTTTTAACATTTGTGATGATGGCAATCATGATATGGGTTACAAAAAGGAATGGTATTCAGGTCATGAAATTGCAAGCCATTCATACAAACACCCCAGAATGTATGTTGAAAGTGAAACATCAAAAGAAGTATGCTTGGATGCAATATCACGCGGGAAAATCTTATGTGACGAAATTTTTGGTGAAGGTGTATGCAATGGATTTGTTTGGCCGTATAGACGCCCGGATAATCGTTCCGATTTTCCCGAGCTTATAGCCGAGGTGAAGAAATATTATAAGTATTGCAGACCCATATCCACAAATGACAATTTGGATTTCCCGGAAGATTGGTATAACTGGGAGCCTACCTGTCATCATAATGATGTAAACAAATACTTATTGAAATTTTTGGAGAATGATGATAGTGAAACGCCAAAATTGAAACTGCTATATGTATGGGGGCATTCTTTGGATTTTGAGAACGGCAACAACTGGGATTTAATCGAAAATTTCTCAAAGGCTATGAGCGAACGAAATGATGTTTGGAAAGCTACAAATATCGAAGTGTATAATTATAAAAATGCCCTTGATTCGTTAAAGATAACCGATAATTCAATATATAACCCATCGGATGTTGATGTATATGCAATTATAAACGGAGAACAAGTTATAATACGAGCAGGTGAAACAATAGGCGGAAAGCATTCTAAGTGGTAATGGGGGCATGATATATGAACTACAGTGTAAAAATAAACGGACAAAAAGCTGAAATAAACCAAACAAAAGTATCAGCTTATCCGCTCAACAGGGTATGGCCGGGGTATCAGCGATCGGAAAGTCAAACAGAAAAGGCTTATTTTGTAAACTTTGATTTTGATGAGTATGCAGAAATTGAAGTGGAAACAGATGAGAAAATAGATAAATGTGAAATCAGACCAACTTATCCGGACATTAATTATCGTGTTGACGGAAATCGTATATCCATAAAGCTTGATAAAAAAATAAGTTTTTCCGTAGAAATAAACGGGATTCAAAACAATCTGTGCTTTTTTGTCAACTCAAAAAAATGTGAAATAGACAAAGACAGCGACGATGTGATTTATTTCGGAAGGGGAGAACACCATCCGGGGATAATCTCTCCGAAATCGGGACAAACAGTTTTTATTGACGATGGCGCTGTGGTTTATGGCGGTATATTCATAAAAGAACAAAAAGATGTAAAAATCATCGGAAACGGAATTTTAGACGCTTCATTTCTAAAACGGGGAATCGAGGCAAAACCCGGTGAGAAAGGCAGTGAGGCTGCCGATGCAATAAGAAGCATGGGACTGACTCAGCGAGATGTAGAATACAGCGGCGCTTTTGTTGCATACGGATGCGAAAATTTATATATTGACGGGATAACGATCCTTAACTCAATGTTTTGGACTATGATACTTCGCAATCGTTGTAAAAATGTTACGGTGAATAATGTTAAAATATTCGGTCAATGGCGATACAACAGCGATGGCATAAATATATGCAATTCATCAGATGTTAAAATAACAAACTGCTTTATAAGAGCGTTTGATGATTGTGTGGTTGTCAGAGGCCCGTTTCTTGACGGAGAGTATGGGGACATGGGTAACATAGAAGTGAAAAATTGTGTGTTGTGGTGTGATTGGGGAATCAATATGGAGATTTTCTGTGCAGACAAAGAAACCACAATAAGCAATATTAACTTTGTAAATAATTATGTCATACATGTTTCATCTACCGTTATGGATATACAAACATGGTTCGGAAGTCCTAATTCTGTCGTTAAAGATGTTTTATATAAGGACATAATGATAGACTCTAATGAAGATATTCTTCGTCCCCAGTTTCAGGATTCGGATGAGACGGAATATGTATATGATGACAAGGAATACAGTCCGAGATTGATTGTGCTTCAGTGCGGAAAAATAGGCAGAAACTTAGGCAATCAACAATTTGAAGAAGCGCCGGATATAAGCGTATATCATGCAAAATACGAAAATATTAATTATGTTAATATATCCGCAAAAGAAGTTTATGAAATGCAGATAATAAGAAACAGAGGAATTCTTGACATTAAAAATGTAAAGTTCGATAACTGCAATATTGGATAGTATAAAATATTATGGGAGAGGAGCATACACAATGTTTGAAGCTAAAGAAGCAAAAAAAAATACCGTTTCTGCAAAAGGGCAGCTCGAGGAACACAAGTATATTAAAATAACACGCACCGATAATCCGGTGTTAAAGGTATTGTTTATAGGAAACTCCATAACCATGCACGCACCCAAAGCGGATATTGGTTGGTTGGGAAACTGGGGCATGGCAGCAAGCTGTGAGGAAAACGATTTTGTTCACCAGACAGTAAGGATGATAGAAAATAAATACGGAAAAATTGATTATTGCATCGCTCAGCTCGCCGAGTGGGAGAGACTGTATTCCGACGGCAATAATGTGCTGAAAAAATATTATATCCCCGCAGCGGAATTTAAGCCGGATATTATAATCGTGAGAATCGGTGAAAATATAAACCGCGATTCCAATAAGGAGATAAACTGCAAGCCGTTTTTTGACTCGATGATAAAATTTTTTATCGCTCCGAATACAAAGCAGATTATTGTGACCGACTGCTTTTGGCAGATTGAGGTTCTTGACAATATTTTTAAAGAAGTGATCGCAGAAAACGGGTATACATATTGTAAAATTTCCGATTTGTATAATGATAAAAAGACGATGGCGCTCGGACAGTTTGAACATGAGGGTGTATGTATGCATCCGAGCGATTACGGCATGAGGAAGATTGCCGAACGGATATATAAGGCAATAAAGTTGTAACAACCGAAACAATAGCGCATTATAAACCGGTTTAGTAAATCACGCAGGAACTTTGCGGTTGAAAAAGTGATTTCCCGATATAGTATTGCTCATTGCTTGCGTATCAGGAACGGTTCGGGAAAATATTATTATTTGATTAGGAGAAGTTTATGCATATATTCAATTCAGCAAAACAAATCTTTATAAAAAATAAGCGTGAGGAAGTAAACTTTCAATCGGGCTTCAAATGCAAATTTCATGCAAAAAGGGATTGTGCGTATATATTGCATATTACCGGTGCAACATTGTACAGGGTATACCTTAACAATAAATTTGTGTTTTATGGCCCGGCAAGAGCACCACACGGTTACTTTCGCTTTGATGAGGTAAAACTTGATGTGACTGACGGTGAAAATATACTTTGTGTTGAGGTCGCAGGATATAACTGCCCGTCATTCTATACTATGAATATAAAATCATTTTTACAGGCAGAGATATTTGAAAATGAAAAGTCTATTGCATATACCGGCAGAGATTTTATGGCTGTATCGCTTGATTCAATACGCGAAAAAGCTGTATACCGTTACAGTTATCAGCGTGCATTTACGGAAGTGTATCATCTTGATAACGCATCACCGCTTACAAACTGGAAAACAGAGGATTTTGAAGGTGAGCCTATAAACGAATACACATATGAACAGACCATAATTCCCCGAACTTTTGCAAATCCTGAATTTCATACACTGGAGTGTAAAAATAGGGTTAGCGGCGGTCGGTTTAAGCATAAAGGGGATTTCAACAGCTATGAAAAACGCCATGTGACAGGTTTGAGCTATGAAATAAAAGGCTTTCCGCGTTATATGATAAAAAATGATGTAATGGCAGAAATACACGGAAAATATTTTGTCGATAGATTGAACGATATGAGCGCTAACCGTTATGAGATGTATGATTACGGCAAGGTGAATACAGGTTTCATAACAACTGAAATAACTGCGGATGAGGATTCGGAGGTATATTTAATATTTTCGGAAAAACTCAAAGATGGTCAGCCGGACAGCGGTATTTATTATACTGATGTAATAGATATTATAAAATATGATCTGGCAGCAAGCGAAAAGATATATAAACTGCAATCATTTGAAGCATATTCATTCAAATATCTCACGGTGCTTGTCAGAAAGGGAAATATTCAAGTGCACAGTGTGGGTATATGTGAATATTCATATCCAAACACAGAAAACACATTACTCGAAACAGAAAACGAAGAAATAAAATCAATCTTTAATGCTGCAAAGGAGACATTCCGGCAAAACACTATTGATTGTTTTATGGACTGCCCGGGGAGAGAGCGTGCAGGCTGGCTGTGTGACAGTTTCTTCACATCACAGGCAGAACAAATATTTGCCGGTCGGGGAGTGGTTGAGGAACAATTCTTAAAAGCCTTTATAGCTGCAAAGGATATTCCGGGGATTGATGATTCTACATTGCCAATGTGCTATCCCGGGGAAAATAATGGGGTAATAGAACAATGGGTGATGTGGTATATTCTTGAACTTGAAATGTATTTAAAACGCCGAAAAGACAACAGAGAATATTTTAAGAGTTTTTGCTATAAATACATCAACTATCTTTCCGGATTTGATTGCGGAAACGGGTTGATAACAAGACCTAACGGCTGGAACTTTATAGAGTGGTCGGATGCAAATGAATTTGCCGAAGAATCGGATATAAGTTATCCTACAAATATGCTTTATGCGCGTGTGCTTGAAGCAGCGGGGAATATTTACGACGATGCACAGCTTAATGAAAAGGCAGCAAAGGTTAAGAAATGTATAGTGGCGAAGTCATTTAACGGTGAGTATTTCTGTGACGGAGCGGCGCTTAGAGGCAATGAATATGTAAATCTTCCGAATACCTCTGAAGCGTGTCAGTATTATGCGGCATTCACAGGAACGGCATACGAGGAGAACGCTGATTATAACAAATTTTTTGACAACTTCTATAATGTTCTCGGATATGCCAGAAAGCTTGAAAGAAAACTGCCCGAAGTAGCATTCGCAAATTTGTTTGTCGGATTTACTGTAAGGTTTATGTATTTATTAAATAACGGAAAATTTGACAGGCTTCTTAATGAAATAACAGAATTTTATGGTCCTATGGCAAAACAGACGGGTACGCTTTGGGAACAGGATACGCCGATTGCAAGTTTAAATCACGGACTTTCATCGGTTGCCGCTGTACTTATTATAAAAGGACTTACAGGTATTTCTGAAATAAATGAAGCTGATAAAACAATTACTGTAAAAAAAATTGATCATAACAGAAAATATAAGATTTCAGTCGGTTTGACTGACGGTATGTTATATGCTGAAAATGATGGAAACGGCAGAAAAATAAGGGTTTACGGAGAATATAAAGTAACGGAGATATAACCGAATGAATAATGTAGCGGAATTTTTAAGCAGTCTGAATGTTAATGAAAATGAGTGTGCTTTAATCGAAAAGGCAGTAAAAATACTTGAAAGAAATGAAAACAAAACTAAAAATGTCCCTTGGGGAAAAAAGAGATGTATTTTACCGAGCGCGGAGCGTTTTCAAGGAATATGGAACTGGGATACTGCTTTTCATGCTTTGGGCGTGAGCAGAATAGACATGGAATTTGCAATGGAGCATATGGAGGCATTCTGCGAATTTCAGCTTGAGGACGGAATGTTCCCGGATGTTGTGTTCTGTAACGGCGAAACGGTTGATACGTTCATAAAGCCGCCCGTTATGGCGTGGGCTTGTGAAACGGTATATAGGCGCAGCGGAGATAAGGCTTTTTTGAAGCGAATGTATGACAGGCTGGTAAAAAACACGGCGTTTTGGGAAACCAAACGCCGTGTAGGAGAAATGTTTCATTATGATGCACTTGAGTTGAACGGGAAAAAGAATATGCACCATGTTGGATGCGAAAGCGGTTGGGACAATTCGGTAAGATGGGATAATTCGCCGGATAAGTTATGGGCAATAGATTTGAATTGCTTTATGGTTATGACATACCGATCGCTTGATTTTATGTCAAAGGAATTAGGCATTGAAAATGCCGGGTATCTTGAAAAGGCAGAAAGGCTTGCAAAAAATATTGAGAGTATGCTTTGGAATGAAAAATTAAACTGCTATACAGACATGAATTTTGAAACAGGCGCTCTGTCAGAGGTGTTATCCCCGGCATCATTTATGCCGCTTTACACGGGCATTGCTTCAAAAGAGCACGCAAATAAGGCGGCGAAAACCGCGGAAATAAGTTTTGGATATGGCATGCCGACAGTATCATATGACAATCCGGAATATTGCGAAGATTATTGGCGCGGGCCAACATGGCTTAATGTTGCATACTTTGCGGCAAAAGGCTTGAAAGACTATGGATTTGATGAAATTGCAAACAAAATAAAAGAAATAATCTTAGGTTGGATTGAAAATGATGAAGATAAGATGCACGAAAATTACAATTCCAAAACAGGTGAGGGATTGTGTGCGGAGTATTTTAGTTGGAGTGCAGTGTTTGTGATGGAGTTCATATTAAACTTCTAAAAAAAGTACATATTATTTTAGCATATGAGGAGAATATGTTGGATAACAATGCAATGAAAGCGCTTGCATTGGTGTCGGACAACCGTTGGCCGCCGGAGCCTGCATCACCGGGGCGTTTTAATGTGCGTGAAAGCCTTGATGATATGTATAAGGCAAATGAAACAATAAAGGGTAACAGAATTTAAGGAGATTAACTAATGTCGATAATAATAAAGAATAATCAATTCCATTTAAAAACAAAAAACACAAGCTATATATTTTCATTATATAAAAACAGATGGCTTACTCACTTATATTGGGGAAGTGCGATAGGTCGAGATACCGATATTGAATATATACCGGACGAATTTATATTTTCCCGTGCAAATGCGTTTCATGTACCGACGGATAATACAAATTCTATGTTTTTAACCGATTTAAAGTTGGAATTTTCAACGGTTGGTTCGGGAGATTATCGAAATCCGACCTTTATGGCACAATATAAAGACGGTTCATCGGTTGCGGAATTTGAGTATTGCGGATATAAAATTTATGATGGAAAACCCGGATTACGCGGATTACCTGCTACATATTCGGAGAATGATGCACAGACTTTGGAAATAACATTAGAGGATAAATACACCGGGCTGAGAGCAATTTTGGTGTATTCTGTATTTGAAGAATATGATGTTATAACTCGCAGTATAAGATATGAAAATAATGGCTCTGAAACTATACTGTTAAAAATATGTATGTCGGCAACGGTTGATTTTTTCGGCACAGATAAAAAGGTTTTGAATTTATATGGTGATTGGGCGCAGGAAAGAAACATAGAATGGCGAGAGGTTGGACATAGCATAACGGAAATAGATTCAAAACGAGGTATGAGCAGTCATATGCGCAATCCGTTTATTGCGATTGCGGATAAAACTGCTGACGAAAACAGCGGTGATGTATATGCAATGTCATTAGTGTACAGCGGCAGTTTTTCGGCAAGCACCGAGGGTAGTTTTGTAGGCGGCACAAGAATGAATATAGGAATCAATCCTTTTGATTTTGGCTGGGAATTAAAAAGCAAAGAAGATTTTGTAACCCCCGAGGCTGTTCTGGTATATTCCGATAGCGGATTGGGTAAGATGAGTCGAATATACCATAAAATCTATCGTGAAAGGTTATGCAGGGGTAAGTTCAGGGATGCAGAGCGTCCAACAATCATTAACAATTGGGATGCTACTGTTTTTGATTTTGACGAGGAAAAAATTCTCAAAATTGCCAAAAGAGGCGCAGAAGCGGGAATTGAAATGTTTGTATTGGATGATGGCTGGTTCGGAAAAAGAAATGATGATCACAGTTCTCTGGGAGATTGGAATGTGAATCTCGAAAAACTTCCGAACGGACTGAGTTCTTTAGCCGGAAAGATAAACGATTTGGGAATGAAGTTTGGGCTTTGGGTAGAACCTGAAATGGTTTCGCCGGATAGTGAATTATACAGAAATCATCCGGATTGGTGTGTTCATGCAAAAGGACGCAGAAGAACTGAGAATAGGTATCAATTAGCGCTTGATATATCTCGTAGCGAAGTAAGAGAATATATCATAAATATTCTGACGGAAATACTTAAAAGCGCTAATATAGAATATATAAAGTGGGATTGTAACCGGAATATAACTGAAACGCAGAATACAGAACAAAGGCATAGATTTATTTTGGGTTTATATGAAATACTTGAAACATTAACGCAGCGTTTCCCGAATGTTTTATTTGAAAGCTGTTCGGGCGGCGGCGGACGCTTTGATCCGGGTATGCTCTATTATATGCCGCAAGTATGGACAAGCGATAATATGAATCCTATATCAAGAATCAATATTCAATACGGGACATCGCTTGTATATCCTTCGATTACTATGGCAGCTCATGTGGGCGGTATAGATGTAGGATACGAACGCAAAAATAAATATATGGAATTTTGCGCTCATGTGGCTATGGCGGGCAATTTTGGATATGAAATTGACCCTTCAAGATTTTCGAAGACAGAACTTGAACAGGCAAAAGATTATGTTAAGTTGTACAAAGATATACGCCGTACAATACAATTTGGAGAACTTTACCGTGTTGAAAATCCGTTTGAAAATGATTATGCTTCGTGGTACTTTAAAGATGATGAGCAAATTATACTATTTGCGTACCAACTGAAGCCACAGACAAATGGAGAAGAAAGAAGAATAAAGTTGTGCGGAGCAGAAAAAAATGCACAATATGAAATGAATGGAAAAGTCTATCAGGGTGAGGTGCTGCAAAAAGTAGGATTTGGCATCGGATTAAGCGTGGAAAATATTGACAGTAAAATGTATATATTAAAAAAGATTTAATTATGTTTTGGAGAGTGTATAACATATGTATCCTGAAAAAAGACTTGAGCCGGTTCATTTTCAGCTGATAAGAAATTGTAATCTTCGCTGTTCGTTTTGCGGGCAGTGGGGGAGAAAAGTTTTTTTCAAATGTTGGCGGCGTAGATATGGGGAGGTGAACCTTTAACATCTCTGTATCACCCCCCCACAACCCTTGACATCTAATCCGCAGCCTAAACCCTGCGACCATTTTTTCAGCAGATATGTTTTCATAAAAACAAACCGGGTTTTTTCGGAAGATTGTCACTACCCGAAAAAAACCGAAATATGCCATTTTCAGGTTTTTATTTTTCTTTCCTTGACATCAAGCAGACCGTCTCGACGTGGCTCGATACTTCCTGATTGATGTCAGAAAGCCTGCCCGTTCCCGGAAACATATCCTATCAAAGCGGAAACAAGTCCACGCTTACCAAAAATCTGAATTCACAGCGTAAATCTGTCTATTTTGGGGCAGCAAAACCGAGGTCTTAACTGTTGAAGTATTCGGGAAACAGTCGATATACACACTTTGCTACTATATAATGCCGGCGATTTTCCGTAACAGTA
>CAKSOE010000032.1 GCA_934476675.1 uncultured Clostridia bacterium
ATGATAAAATACTGCCCGTTAAAATCCGGCACGGAAACATCTTTTCCGATTTCTTTCCATTCACCGTCAAAATTAAAATTTTCCTTTATCTCGTTTACTTCCTCATCAGTCATTCTGTACGACATATTTCCGCCGTTTATTTCGTGCCATCCCATTTGCCAGCCCTTATCGGCTACCTTGATGAAGCCTTTTATTGCTTTTGAGTCTAAAATATTCATTTTATTTCCTTTATCTTTCGTGTTTTTATAGTAATACTCATACAACTCTATATAACCATGAATTACTTTCATAATTATATACTATGATATATAATATAATGTTATCAGTTTCACCTATATAGTGAACCGTACTTCTTGCAAGCCGCATAATCCGCAGCCTGTGCGTCATCTGTTCCGAATGCTGACCATGCGTGGGGTCTGTAAACCTTTTCTTCGGGAACATTGTGCATTGTTACGGGTATTCTCAGCATTGACGCAAGCGTGATTATATCCGCACCTACGTGTCCGCCGATTGTTACACCGTGATTTGCTCCCCAGTTTGCCATAACCGAATACACATCTTTAAATGCGCCCTTGCCCGTAAGAATAGGCGCAAACCATGTTGTGGGCCATGTTGGGTCAGTTCTCTTGTCAAGCTTTTCGTGGATTTCATCGGGCAATACACAGGTGTAACCCTCCGCAATCTGAATAACAGGGCCTATTCCCTCGATAAGATTTACTCTTAACATTGTGATGGGCATTTCAGCTTCTGTCTTGAAATGGCTTGAGAAACCGCCGCCGCGGAAATATTCATAGTCCGCTCTGCACCAGTCCGTTGCCTTTAAGCAAGCATCAATATCCTTATCGGTCATATTCCACCATTCTTTGATTGTGCCGTTTCCGTCTGCATCCTTAGCCGCACCCGTGCAGTCCATTGCTGTTGCACCGGAATTGATAAGGTGCATAATTCCGTCCTTTGCATAGCCTGTCAGCTCTTTTCCCGTAACGCGCTTTACCGCATCGGGCGACCAGTATGTACGTACATCATGGAATGCCGGAGCTTTTCCGGTAAGAAGTGTTGCAAACATCATCGAAATACCGTTTAATGTATCGTTTTCCGTTGCGAACGGAGTGGGCATCTTCTTGCCGTTCCAGTTAAAGGAGCTTGCCATTAACGATTCCGTAAAGTCTGCATTCGGCAGCCAGTCCGTCCAGTTACGCTGTCCCTGGAAACCTCCGGCAATCGCATTCTTGCCGAGTGCCTCCTCGTGCCAGCCCATTTCGTCAAGCTTCGGATTTCCGTAAAGAATATCGTTTACGATAATCGTAAACTTTGCGATGAACTCCCAATCCTTATCCGCGTCAACAACCTTTGACTTTTTGATAATTTCGGGGAAGTTCTTTCCTGCATTTTTGTCAAAGCCTTCGGGGCAGTTTGCCTTTATCCATGTAAGAGCTTTTTCGTATTCATCATGATCGTAAATTCCGAGTGTTATACGTCTTAAAATTTCCGTTAAATCCACAAACTCCGCACGTATACCCAAATACTTCTGCATGAATGACATATCGCAGTACGAGCCTGCAATACCCATTGCAACGCCGCCCAAATTCACGTATGCCTTGTCCTTCATCTGACCTACGGCAATCGCGCCCTTTGCCCATCGAATCATTTTTTCCGCAACATCGTCGGGAACGGTGTTATCGTCAATATCCTGCACATCATGACCGTACATTGAAAATGCCGGAAGTCCACGCTGTGCAAATGCAGCCATAACCGCAGCAAGATAAACCGCACCGGGTCTTTCCGTGCCGTTAAAGCCCCATACGGCTTTAACCGTATCGCCCGACAAGTCCATTGTTTCCGAACCGTAGCACCAACAGGGCGTTACGGCAAGGCTTGCGCATACGTTCTGCGTGCTGAAATATTCCGCACATTTTGCCGCCTCCGCACCGCCGCCGATTGTACACGGCGAAATCACACATTCAACGCTCGTTCCGTCCTGATAATGCACATTCTTTTCGATAAGCTCCTTTGCGGCTTTTGCCATTGCCATTGTTTTTTCTTCAAGGCTTTCTCTCACGCCGCCCCACCGACCGTCTATTGTCGGTCTTATTCCTATTTTCGGTTTATTTATTTCAATCTCCTTTCCGCCGCCATACAGCGGCAACACTGCATAGAAAAATATGTAGATAAATCTTCCTTGCAAACTTCTACGCGAATACCTTATATCCCAATTTCTATTTTATTGCCAATTATATTTTTTTCAAAATATAGTACATCATCTTTGAAACAATAATCAACGCTATTTCCATCTATTTCAACTGAACATACGCCGACACAGAATTTCAGTCCCAGCGACTTCAATTCCAATTCGCCCTCCAGAACAATTACTCGTATCTTATTTTTTGTAAGCTTAAATTCCCCCCATGCTCCGTCTACGCTCCATATGCAGCTGAATTTATCCTTTATATGCGGATTAAATCCAATGTGATTATTTGGCATATCAAATTCAAAACCGCTTAAAATCGGCAAGAGCGCAAAGCTTGCCATTGAACGTGCATAATTACTGCCGCACTCAAATTCATTCCACGGATTTCGCTTTTTTCCGTCAAATCTGTCACGAACCGCTTTAACAACGGTTTCGCCGTCAGAAATGCGCCCTCTTGAACATAATAAGCCCGCAAAAGAGTATTCAAATCCCGTCATTGTTTCTTCACAGTAGGAAATCGGTATTTTGGGTTTCCTGCATCCTTTCGGATAATCACAGATAACACTCCCCGATTCATCATTTAATGAGAATATTCTCCACGGATTTACATGGTTTCTCATATTTCGTTTGTAATTGTTTTTCATCATTTCAGCCAATGCCGACGAAATTTGTTTTTCGTCAAATATGTTTCCCAAGCCTATAATATCCGCATGCCACTGTGCCAGCAGCTGATCTATCGAAGACCCCTCACCTATCTGATATTTTATTTCTTTCGCTTCATCATTCCAATAAATATCCGATGCACCGAAAGCATCTGTTACAGACTTATCGTCAATATTAACTTTTTGTATAAAATACTTACCGTTAAACAAATTTTCTTTTGTCCACTTTTGTCCTTTTATGAATAATTCAGAATATTCTTTTAATTTTTCTTTATCGCCCAGAAAATCAGCCATTTCCGCAGCCGCTTTAAGAGCCGCCAGATACATTCCTTCAAGCCATGATGAGGCGCCGAAAAGCTCCATATCCAAAGTATGATGCTGCCGTCCTTCAAGCACTCCGTCCTTGTTTAAATCCCATGCGTCCTTATTACTGTCACTCCATGCATACTCCAACACTTTCTTAATACTGCTCCAATTGTCTTTGAGCCATTCATTATTGCCGGATATTTTCCATTCCCTATACGATTTAATTATACTTCCCATTTGTCCGTCAAGGCAAGGTCTGTGATCGGTCATCGAACTTCCTATCGGCAACATAAGACGAAATCCCATTCTTCCGTCCTTATCCGTGCTGTATTTAAACTCAAGCTCTCTTATTGACCGCTCTAAGCGCGGAAACAAAAAGCAAAGAGCGTATGTGTAATTCCAAACGTGCTGACAAGTACCTTCACAGGAACCTTCATTTTCATGCACGCCCTCCCAACCGTAAAAAGAGCCGTCCTCAAGCCGAAGAACTGTGGGAGATTTTAAAACCGATAGATTCGATGCTATCGCATCAATGACCGGTTCGGAAAAAGACGAGCCATACAATCCGTTCTTAAATAAAACGGTGCGTCTGTATAATTCATCCCAATTTTTAATAGCATATATTGCTGACTCGGATGAATCTGCAAACATTGTTGCATAATAATTTTTCCACTGCCGGTTCTGTTCGCCGTCTTTTCCCCAATACTTGTGATTATTGGGAATATTCCACGACAAAACAAATCTGACTTTCTCGGTTTTACCCGGCACAATTTTTACCGTTGCCGAAACTGTTCCGGTATCGGACTCACCATCCTCATCATAACTTCTTTCATTCAAATTTTCGCAGCTGTCAAATTCATTCCAATATGTAACCACACCGTCACGCCATTTACCTCTGTACCAACAGGTTTGTATGTGCACATCTTCGCAGCTGCTTGCAACACACAAGTCACCATACTCTGCATCATCTTTATCTGTCCCGCCATTATATAGCTTCAAAACACGTATGCCGTCCGCAATTTCGCTCCTGTTGCGCGTAACCTTAAACGGATTTGCCACTGACAAAGCTGTTTGATATTCGATTATTTCATCTGTTGTATTTTTTATTTCTATTTCAAAAAATGCTGCCGGTATGCTTGAATTGTCCTCATCATTCGGAATAAAAGGATTAAAAGCAATCAGCTTTATTTCCGCCGGAAAGTTTTCATCCTTAAAGTTCAGTTCCGCAATCGGAAATTCACCGTTAAATTCCACATGTCTGAAATGCGGAAAACCGCACATCGTATTTGTACTCGGACCAAATCCAAATCCGAAGAATTTTTCTTTTTGATATTGACCTATAAAATCCTTGTTTAAATCTCCGTTCAACACATATGTAACGGGTTTGCCGTTTCTTACAGCCTTAACTGCAAAGTGCGATTCATTATTTGTACTGCCCTTTGACGGACGGTTAAAAATTTCCCAATCTACAAACCTTCCGTTTCCCGCCAGTCCTATACTTCCTGTGCCTATTCCGCCTAACGGAAATGAAATTTCTCTTGTATAATCATCATTATATTTCATATTTTTACTCCTTGTGTTTTGCGCAAGCATTTATCCGGTATTTGCCGCTTTATTTTCTTATATTCTTTATTTCTTTGCCACCCACAATTACCGATTTCAGATTAAGTTCCTTATCAACAATCAGGCAATCAGCCGATTTGCCAACCGTTATGCTGCCGTACTTATCGTCAATACGCGCCGCTCTTGCCGGGTTTATCGAAGCACATTTAACAGCTTTATTTACGGGTACTCCAAAACTTACAAGGTTTCTGACACATTTGATCAATGGGGTTGTTCCGCCGGCGATTGTTCCATTTGCCAAAGCAGCTTTGCCGTTTTTCACAAAGATTTCAAGACCGCTCTCATGATAAACTCCATCTTTCGCCCCTGCTGCTGCAAGCGAATCTGTAATAAGTACAAGTCTGTCCGCACCGCACAGTTTATATGCAATCTTAACCATTTCGGGATGAACATGGTATCCGTCACAGATAAGCTCCATAAACACATTGCTGTTGAATGCAGCGCCGAGCATATTGGGGCTTCTGTGGTGAAGCGGACGCATTGCATTAAAGGTATGCGTAACATTTGATGCTCCGTGTTCTATTGCCCGCTTTCCGATTTCAAAATCGGCATCTGTGTGTGCCATTGATATTGCAAAGCGATCCTTATACTTGTCTATAAACTCCATTGCTCCCTCGTTTTCAGGCGCAAGACTTACTATTTTCAGTAAATCTCCGGCTATATCAAGCACTTCGTTGATTTCCTTATCATCCGGATTTCTGATGTTATCCAAATTCATAGCTCCGCAATATTTTTTGCTTATGTACGGTCCCTCCATGTGTATTCCGGCTATATGTGCACCGCCAAAGTTTTTTTCGTGTGCCTGTACCGCACGTTTTACGGCACGTATGAGGGTGTCATGGTCAGTAGATGAATATGACGCCAGAAATGCGGTTGTTCCTATCGATGCCTGGTATTCGGCAATTTTTTTGAGTGAAGTTTCATTATCATCCTCGCAGTTACAAAATACACTTCCGTGCATATGAATATCAATCAGTCCGGGGATAATATAATCACCCTCCGCATTAATACCGTCTCCTTTAATATTGCCTATTTCGGCAAACACTCCGTTTTCAATCCTCAAATCCTCTTGTTTAAACTCGAAATCATCATTTAATACATACGCATTTTTTAATAACATATTCTTTTCCTCCTTCATTGTACAAAATCCTTTATTCTTGCCGCACCGATTACTCCTGCATCATTTTTAAGCTTTGAAAAATATATCGGAACAGCGAAATCATATTTTTCCATAAGTTCGGTAAGCGGCTTTAAAAGCCTGTCACCTGCATTTGTTATACCGCCGGATATAACTATCATTTCCGGATCAAATACCTGAATCAGATTATTTATTCCTACTGACAGATATTTGAGATATTCGTCAAACACTCTTTGCGCCGTTTTACAGCCGGCATCAAGCACATCAAAGAACATCTTGCCGTCAAGCTTTTTATTTTCGGAATATACTCTGTACAAAATACTGTCTGTATTTTGCCTTGCCGCCTCCTCCGCCGCTTTAATAAGCGCACTTACTGAGGCGTAATCCTCCCAGCAGCCGCATATACCGCATTCATGCTCCGCTCCGTCATAATTTATACTCATCTGACCGAATTCACCGGCATTTCCTCTGCCGCAAAACAGGTTTTTACCAACAATTATTCCGCCACCGATTCCTGTTCCGAGAGTTATCATGATGATGTTTTCGGCGTCTTTTCCCATACCTGCCGCACACTCGCCTACGGCGGCACAGTTTGCATCGTTAAGCACATATATGGGTACGTCAAAACGTTTTTTCAGAATTTCCTCAATCGGTACATTTTTCAGCGGAAGATTTGTCGTATCGGCATATCCGTTCTTTATGCTGCCCGGTATACCGAAGCCTATTCCGGCAACAGGATATTTTTCCGATATTTCCTTGCATTTTTCGGAAATGCTGTCAATAAGAGCGTCCTTTGAATCAGTACACGCGGCAATTTTTTCCCGATAGATAATTTCATTATCCGAATTAACAACACCAAATTTTATATCAGTACCACCTATATCCACACCGAGCATATCCTCTGAAAAAGCTTCCTTATCACATATTATTGTTACATCGGGATGTACTTTCAGCATTGATGCCGGAAGTTCAGTGGTGATTTCTCCGTTCAAAAGCTTATTTATTATGTTATGCTTTGATTTTCCGCTTGCAAGCAGAAGAATTTTTTTTGCTTTTAAAATAGTACCTATTCCCATTGTCAGTGCGTGTTTGGGTACATCGCTTTCATTTTCAAAAAAGCGTGAATTTGCTTCAATGGTATTTTCGGTAAGCTTTGTGAGATGTGTATAAGTATAGAGATTATTGTCCGGCTCATTAAAGCCTATATGACCGTTCCTGCCTATTCCGAGCAGCTGTAAATCTATCCCTCCGGCTTCTGCAATTTTTTCTTCATACTCCCTGCACTCCTTTTGCGGGTCGGCTGCCACACCGTCGGGAATATGTGTTTTTTTCATATCAATATTTACATGAGAAAACAAATGCTTATTCATAAAATAATGATAGCTCTGTTCGTTTTCACATGAAAGCGGATAGTATTCGTCCAGATTAAAGGTTGTAACTTTTTTAAAATCCGCTTTTCCGTCACGATTCATATCAGAAAGATATTTATATACTCCCTCGGCGGTTGAACCTGTTGCCAGTCCCAATACACTTTCGGGATTTTCATTTATTTGCGCTGCAATTAATTCCGCCGCTCTTTTTGACATTTCATCATAATTTTCACATACAATCAAATACATTTATTTCAGTCCCTTCGCATTAAGAAAGAGCGCGGCACCAAAGCCGGCACAGCGCTCTTTTTTCATTAGATAAAGCTATTCTTTATCATACGGTAAATCATCATTGCCGCTTCTGCTCTTGAAGCCGGCTCTAAGGGTGCAAACTCACTGTCTGATTTTCCGCTTATAATTCCGTATTCCTTTAAGGTATATACTGCATCCTTGGCATAATCGGAAATTTTACCATCATCCCCAAACTGAGTATACTTTTTCTCAGGCAGGAATTTTGCCGCGCGGTAAAGCATTACAGCCAAATCCTGGCGGGTTACATTCCGACCGATACCGAATTCTGTATCGCTTACTCCATTTATTATACCGTTCTTAACTGCCGACGCAATGTATTTTTCATACCATGCTCCCGATAAAACATCAGAAAAGGCAGTTGTTCCGGATTCGTCCGCAAGCTTTAACGCCAGCGAAAGCAGCTTTACAAATTCCTCACGGGTTATTTCGCGTCCCGGCTCAAAATCACCGTTTTCATTTCCGCTTATGATATTGTTTTTTGCAAGATATTCCACTGCATCATACGCCCAATATGATGAATCTACATCATTAAAGGTTTGCGTATTTTGTATCGGAGTATCTTTAACGGTCGAAATTATCGCCGGAATACCTCCGCCGACATTACCCTTGGTATTTGTTTTTGAAGAACCGCTACCGCTGTTTCCGCCTCCGCCGCCTCCGGAATTATTTGCGGCTTTAAGCACCGTAACGCTTACTTTATCCGATGCGGAGGCTTCATTTTTAATTGCCGTTATTGTTATTTCGGAGGTATTATCATAGCTGCCGCGTGAAATAGTTCCGGCATTTGTTATTGCGGCAGGATTCGAGCTCTTATAGCTTAATACAGAACCGTATTTTCCTTTAACCGGGAATACGATATTTTCCTTTAATGCGCTTAACAGATAATTGGATTTGAGGTATTCAATCGCATACTGTACATCGCGCTGTGCCGATTCTTCGTCTGTCAATTCTTCAACCCCGTTGCCGCCTATGGTAATGGTATATACTTTTTTGTAAACCGTTGAACCGTCATCAAAGCTTACCGTCCATTCAACGGTTTGATCCTCGTCCTTACGCTTTATTACTCCATTGTCAGAAAGTACATTTTTATCGCTGCTCTGCGATGTAATCGTTATTCCCTTGTATTCTATTTTCGGTATAACAAGATTTTTTAACAGCATATTTATGTTATTATTCTTTAACAGTTCACGTTCATAAAGAGTCGCTGCCGCAAGCTGTTCGTCCGTGTATACGATGCGTTTTTTGTAATAAAAATCATCAAAGTATACTATGGTACCTTCTTCATTTGAAGTATTCTTCCATTGTGACAGCCTGTAACCGTATACCTCCGTGGAGCGATCCTTATAATAGTTAAACGGTATTCCCTGTGTACTGTCATATAATTCACCGTTAAGATATACGTTGCCGTATTCGGTTATACATTTATCGTTAATAAATACATGGTATCTTGCAAGAGCCGTATTAAGTTCAACCCTTATGTCAAACCATTCTCCTTTCGGATATGAACCATCATTAAAGGTGTATATTGAACCGTTTTCCGGATATTGCGATGCAAGCGTTATAATGCCTGTCGGAACCAGGTTTATTACCGCCAGAGTACCTGCGTTTCCCGTAACTTCGACACAAAGCTTACTGTTGTCGCCCTCAACATAACAGCGCATACCCGCTATTATTTCTCCCGGCAGAGTGTTTTTATAAGTATATTCCAAATAGCCGCTGCCATTATTGCTGCCGATACCCATTTTTATGACTGTATTGTTTTCATCTGTCGGATCATTCTCTGCGGTGTACGTAATATCATCACGACTCGGAAGCTTCCATGTACCCACAGATGATACGAAATCATTTCCTCCGACAGCCCAGCCGTTACAGTTTTCCGACCATATATCTTCTTCCATTTCCAGATAATTCTTTTCGGGAATTTTTATTTCAAAGCTTTTTGTAATCGTTTCGCCGCCGCAGATAATTTTAGCGGTAAGAATAGCCGTAACCTTACCTGCTCCGTATTCCGGACGCGTAACAATCGCCGTATCTCCTGCTATTTGAAGATAATCCGAATTTGATGTCCATTCTATTGTACTGTCGTAATACCAGTTTTTAGGCAGCGTAAGGTTTAATTTTACACTTTCTATATCCTCACTGCTCAGCTTGTCAAAGGTAAGACCTGATTTTATCCTGTCGTAAAGCTCTTCATTGTTTTCAAACGGCTTAACCGTTATTGTAAACACCTTAGGCTCTGAGGTATAATAGTTTCTTTTGAGAACCGCACTTAAATTAACAGTTACAGCTGATGACGAGGGCAGCGGATTAAACACTTCGCCGTTTGACGCGATAACATCTTTGTTATCCGATGACCACTCTACGCATATTTCATTGTCCAAACTGTTCATGAGTGTAAGATTTTGTGTTACATTATCTATATCCTCACTGCTTATATCTGAAAATGCAAGCTTAGAATATGCGTTGTCTACTATTTCCTTATCCGACTCCTGTTTAAGTACCCTTACGGGATAAGTCAGTGTACGTGTTTCCGTGCCGTTTACTGCCTTAAGGGTTAGTGTAACATCACAATCTCCCGCCTCAAAAACCGGACGTATTACCTCTGCACGGTATTTATCCGAAAGTGTTCTGATCTTTATTCTCGACGTATCTGACGATACCCACGAGAATGCCGTGCCGTAATCCTCGCCGCTCATAGGCAAATAGAAATCGCCGGCAGCTTCTGCATTGACATTAAACTTCGCAATATCATTGTCAACCATTGCGGTATCATTTAACAAAACGGTAAATACAAAGGCTTTTTCATCTTCATATCCGTTATAATTAAATTTTGCGGTAAGAGTAACACTTTTTGTTTCGTCGGCACGGGTTGTTCTTCCCCCGCTGCTTATTACATTTTCGTCACTTGTAGTCCAAGTAATCACTGTGCCGTTTTCATGCGCTGAGGGCAGTGTCAGGCTCTTTTTGATTTTATCCGCACTTTCTGTTGTAAGCGTTTTATAGGTCACGCTTTCCATTGCTTCTTTCAGCTTATCAAACGGATTTTCCTCTTTTAAAACCGTAATTTGATATGATATATCATACACAGCTTCATTAAGTGTAAGATGCGCCGCAATTGTTACCCTTGCATCCTCCTCGTTATATTTCGGACGCATTACCTTTCCGGCGGAAGATACCGCCGTTTCATTATCGCTGCTCCATGATACGGATATGCCGTCCGGAGCGTCTGTCGGAAGTGTCAAATCCTTTGTAATCGCATCTGCCCCCTCTGTACTGAGTTTTGCAAAATCAAGAGCAAAGTCCGCATATTCCTTTAAAATTTCATCATCACTTGCAAATGCACGCTTTAATACGTTAATCTCAAACTGCTTATTTATCCATAATCCTTCTGCCATAGTGATTTTGGCATTTAAAACAGCTTTTTGATTAAAGCTTCTGCGAGTTACCGCGCCTTCGCTTGTAAGTGCTTCTTCGTTGTCGCTCGTCCATTCAACGGGATATTGCCCCTCGCTGCCGATTGTCTGCGGCAGTGTAAGGTTTTCCGTTACCTCGCCGATTTTTTCACTGCTTAACTGATCGAACGTGAGAGTATCGGCAATAGCCTTCATATCACTTGTATAATCCTCTGTTATTGTAAAATCATCAACAAAGCTCTGACCGTACCACCCATTAATATCAAATACGCCAAAATCGTATGTGGAGAATCCAGTTCCGGCATCATACAAATCCTTGTTGCTCATATCAATTGTTCCGATACTTGCTCCGTTAATGAACAGCTCTGCTTTCCATTCCGCTACATTGGTTTTAACTTCCAGCTCATTCCATTGCCCCGGCGTATATGCATTGGGATTGTTTATTATATTACCGTTTCGGCAGAAGAACTCAAAAAATATCTTATCATCTGCATTTCTTGCTGCAAATCTGAATGCGGCAGCAGTTTCCCCTGCCTTGGGAAGTTGATAAAATCTGAATTTTATACTTATATCATTTCGTATATCTGTACGATACTGCTTGGCAATATGAATACCATCCTGCCAGCTTTTTGCAGCATTGGTAATTTCAAAAACTTTATTGCCGTCAAGCACCGGATCCTCTGACACCTGAAATATTTTATTATTGGCGCTTGATGATCTTTCCCATTTCATTGGTATCATTCCTACTGTTTCGTCCTCAAAATCATCTGAAAACAATACTTTTGTTGTCGCATCCTCATACCTCGCATTTTGTGCAAAGACGGTATACGGCAGCATAAGACAAATAATCAGTAAAACCGAAATATATCTTTTCATTTCTGTCCTCCTTTATTCCACAACAATAACTTCCCTAAGGCTGTTGTATCTTGTATGCACAAAGACCTTGTCGCCCTCGCATATTTCACTTGAATCTATCTTTTCAAACCCATCGCCGGAAGTATATTTGTAAAAATCAGCTCCGCCGTTCATTTCATAAACAGGATTGAGGAATGAATCTGTTCTAAAAAACGGATAATCAAGCCTTGTAACCGTGCCGTATGCAACTTTAATTTTTGCATTGGAGACCTGCGATGTGTAGTAGTTCCAATAAGAGAAATTCTCCTGATCCTTTTCATTTGCATCAAAAAGCACGTTATACAAGATAATTGCAAGCGTTTCATCTGAGGTTTTTGCATACCTTCTCAATTCGGTGGTTGTTTCGTACTGGATAACCGTTCCTTTCTTTATTTCTCTTGCAACCTTGGAGTAATCCATATCATGCGAAACAAGCTGCTGCACTTTCTGACCGTCCTCATAGCCCTCTATAACCATGTACTGTTCATCATCATCTTCATTATAGATTTCCTGAACATCCGTTACCAGCATAACAGGAGAATTGGCATATTTAATGTACGGTCTGTTGTATGATGTTACCGCCGCACAATATACAATCAGATTAACATAACCGTTTTCGTCTATATCGTAGCACTCGGACGCATATGATTTGTTATTTGCAAAATAATCACTCGGTCTGCCGGCAGAAATTCGTTCGGGATACATACCCATAGATGGGATATGAATTACCGTTGTGTTATCATCATAATAATACTGATTATTTATTATGTGATATGCAAACGGATTGTTTGTACGATCCTTGTCCTTTGAGAAGTATTTTGAATTTTTCTTATTATCCAACAGATACAGTTCTGTGATATATCCGTTTTCATCCGTTTTATATTTAACAAGCTGTGCCGTTGTATTGTCACCGCTGCCGAGTTCATTTAAAATTTCCTGCTGCTTCATACGTGCAACACTGTATTTACCGTTTACAACACGTCCGAAAAGCGTACTTTTCTTGGGCACTGTCTGCAAGGTTTCCCACTCATTTTTTACGGTGATTATTGTGAGATAAAGAGGGTTTTCACTGTCGTAATCTTCATACATCGCCTTTGTAAGGTAACCGTATGACATTTTTCTTAATGATTCCTCATTCATCTGTACATTTGCTATTTCGTTAAATGCGTTCAAGTACCATGTTACGCTGTCACCCACGGCAAATTCCTCTGCACTTGCATAGCCTGCGGAAAGCGCTTTCAAATATCCCGGAGTGCAGCAGTAACCTTTTTCCGAATCACTGTCGATTGAGTAGTAAGTTTTTTCGTTTTCGATATATGATGATGTAACCTTTCCCGATAAGGTTTTGTCCGAAATGAGAATTTCTATCTTATTTCCGCCCAAGCTTACCGCCGTACAGATTACGTCTCCTGTCTTTATATCTTCAAACTCTGTCTGCTTACCGTCTTTGTATACCGTAATTTCATCATTATCCTTATATGTAAAGTTGTTTCCGAACACATCATAGACGGTTTCGCTTTTAATACTCTGCACAACATACGTTGTGTAGTTTTTTACAAAAACGGTTTCATATTCACCGTTTCCGTCAGCGTCAATAAGTGTTACGTAACCACATTCCGGGCAAAGCTTATCATCGGTTAATTCCGCAGAGGTTTGTATTTTTGCGCCATTGTATATAAGTGACAAATCCTTAGCAAGACGCAGTTCTTTTTGCTTGTCACCCGACCAGTATTTGAGTATGCTTGTAGTGGTTTCGCTGTCTATGTCCTCTGCCTGTATAGTAATTGTATCATTTTTTGATTTTGGTACGACAAGAAGTACTGTCGCGTCATCATCATTATAGGCTTTTATGTAGATATACGACTCCATACCCGCATACGCATTTTCCGGTATAAGTGTGGTATTATATCTCGTATTTGAGATAACAAGCTGATCTTTATTAAGTTGCATATCGCTTCCATCTATACTGTAACCATATACTGCCGTTACTTTATCGGTTATCTTTTTGATATTCATACATTCCAAAATTGTCTGGTCACTTTTTCCGTATGTAGGATACTGTGTTGAAACATCTTTTGTAATAAACTCCGTTTCAAGACTGTTTACTATCATTTTGGCAACATCGGCACGCGTTGCCTTACTTTCATAGCCGCCTATGCCTTTGAGCATATCAATCTGTCCTGCTGTCGTAAGATAGCCCGTCGGATAGCCGCCGTTATTCTCGGCTTGTTGTCCGTAACCCAATGCGCAAACGAGTATTTTTGCCGCGTCGGTTATCGTAATGTTATCGTTCGGACCGAAAACGCTTTCGTCATAACCGTTTATGATACCAAGCTCCTTTGCCAGCCGGACATACCCCGAACCCCAGCTTTCACCCGAAACATCAGTAAAGCTTTCGCCGCCGCTGTATGACTTTGCCAATTCCTCCAAGCCCAGACAACGGATAATAACCGCCGCATATTCCATTCTCGTAATGTTTGCTTCTTCATGCAGACTGCCGTCATCATAGCCGTTGAAAACTTCAAGTCTGTTGAGCATTGTTATATCATTTATACCTGTGCTTTGCGCCGACACCGCAGCTGCGCCGATTATAAACGCTGCCGCAAGTCCGGCAAATATTCCGATTAATTTCTTCATATACCTCTCCTTAATCCACTATTACGTTTAGCGTTGCCTTCGCAGTATTGTTACTGCTTGTAACGGTTATCTGTGCAGTTCCCTTTTTGCGTGCGATAAGTCTGTTTTTGCTATAATCCATAAAAACGCAATCCGGCGCCGTGCTGTTATATATGAGCGAATTATCTGCATCTGTGGGAAGTACCGTTACTTCAAGGAATTTTTCTTCACCGACGGACATATGAATTTCGCTCTCCGGCAAAATTATTTTTCTTGCGTCAACACCTTCAATTCCAACACCGAACCATCGGTCGATGCTCTTATTGCCCGTGGTACTAATTCCCTGTTCCATGTCGTCCCATGCAGCGTCCGAGAAATACGCATCAAACGGAATGTAACTCGGAAGATCATCGGCTTCACCGCAGATTGTTGCTTCAAGCATAGCAAGCGCATAGTGCATTCTCTCCGATTTCCAGCCGCCCAGCGGTATAAATCTGTCATCGGAATTCAGCCAAAACAAACCGTCCACCATACAGTTATTTATAAAGTTGTCCGCAATACGCCGTGCCACGTCAAGATATTCTGTAATACCCGTTGCGCGGTAAAGATACGTCATTACCATGCAGAAATATCCGTCTGTGAGCGTAGTATCCATATTAAGCTGCATATTGTCGCCCGGATATTTTTCACCCAAATCGCCTAAACCTTCCGCCTTAAAATAGTTTCTTATAAGCGAGTATATTTTTGACCTGTATTCCTCCAAATCACTGCGATCCTTACTGTCAAGATATGTCTGTGCATAAGAAAGCAATGTTATGGCAGAAACGTTATCGGTACCGTATACTTCTCCTATTGCGCTTTCTCCGCCGTAGTATCCGCATTTTTTAACAACAAAACCATCCATGGTTTTACCATTTGACAAAAGTCTGCCGGATAATTTGTTTGTATCGGGGTGATATGCCTGATCGACAAACATACCCTGTTTTTTAACCGCGTGCTCCAATATTCGGCTTCCGTTCTCGCTTTCCAATCCGAAATTTTTTGCCAGTGAAAGATCGTGAAGAATTGTTATTGTATAGTCGTCTATATGAGATAAAAACGGCTCTCTTACCATCCATCTTTCGTCCTCCGTTAAATACCCCTGATCAATCAGATCATCGGCAAACTGGTTATAAAAGCGGTCACCGTAATCTGTATATGTAAGTCTTTCGGCATAATTCTGAGGTTTCCACCAATCCTCCGGCAATATGCGTGACGCTACATTAAATGAAGAACTCGACTGATAACCTCCGACAAGCGTTTCCGGATTTTCCACACGCCAGTAGCAGTCAAGTATGTTTTTTGCCCATGTGAGTGCTCCCTGATCACCTCTGTACTTATATAAATCACCAAGCAAGTCTATGAAATCCGATCCGGCGGCTCTGAAAGAAATATTCTGGCTGTTAATATATGAATTCGGGCCGAAAGTATCGGACTGAACTGTGTTTTTCCACGTTTTCCAACCGTCCCAGTTGCTTGTGTCGGTTTCTTTCATATATGTACCATGACGGTTAAACATAAGCGCTTTCCAGTCTACCATATGCGAACAGAGAATATCTTTTATTATATTTTCCGCTCTGTCGGGATCAAGGTCAAAAAACGGTTTAATATATACCGAATTGTTTTTCAGCTCGTGGTAAGTAGCATTATCTACCAAATATCCCTTACCCTCTTTTAAATCAACAGCAGCATGACCTCCCCAATACAGCAGTCCCGATTCTTCATCTATATAATGGTCGAGATAGTACTGATACGTATCGGTAATTTCCTTTTTATACTGTTCATCACCTGTGAGATTATATATTGCTTCAAGTGTTCTGAACCAGCCGCCCTTGCAGGCAAGATTGGAGGTAACCGCAATTCCCGCTTTTGTTCCCGAACGCCATTCGCCCGGGGCCTGTGCGGTAACGTCCCATACGTCTGCAATGAGCGGAGTATCATGATACGGGTCTCTGCCTATTTCACGCACACGGTCAACATAGCCTATAAGCGCTTCAAATCTTGCGGTGTCATTTGCATAGGTTTCCGAGTCAAGCATGGTAAGAGTCTTTTGTGCTTTGACACTCGGATTTGAGTCGGACGTTGCGGTAAGAGTTATATGCTTATCCTTTGGCAGTTCTCCCGTTACGGTTATTCTGCCGGTCTTGCTGTCCAGTTTAACAGCTTCGGGAACATCACCCGAAAGCGTAAATGTGCATTGCTCATTATCCATCACATCACCGTATTGGTCATAGAAAGTAACCTTATAGGGATATTCCGATATGCTGCTTGCCAGCTTTGCGTCACCTTTCAGTGTCATTTTGCTTACACTGCTTGCATATTCGGTTACAGTCAAGTCCTTTGAAACACTGACTCCGCCGGACTGTGCCGTAAGGGTAAAGTTCTTTCCCGCTGCTTCTTTTGAAACCGTCAGATAGGCGGTATCCTCCCCCTGCTTCAACGTTATGCCCTCATTTTGCGGAAGAAGTATAAATGATACTGCATTTTTCATGGCGACGCCGTTTTGGTCGTAAGCCACAGCGGTATATGTATACTGCGCGTCTTTCTTTTCTGACACGTTAAGATTTGTTTCACCGTCAAAGGTTATTTTATCCGTGCGCTGTTGGGGAACTATTTTAAAGTTGTCTATATAAATTCCCGGCGAGTATTTTGTGCTGACATAAAACGTATCCGCCGGTTTATCTGATTGGAGCAGCTTCTGTTCCTCGGCTTTCAGCTCTCCGTCCACATAGACGCTTGCAAAACCATTTATGTAATCCATATCTACACTTATATGGTAATATCTGTTTACGGCATATTCCTTAACAAGAACAATCTCCATAGAAGAGCTTTCTTTTTTCATAACAATATTTCCGTTTTTTGTTTCAAGACGCACTAAATCGCTGCCGTTCTTTGACAGCCCGAACAGACACACACCGTCCACCCGTTTATCTTTTTGCTTGAAATCAAGACTTATATTCAGCTTTATTTTGTCACTATAATCCAGCGTATGCTGTGCAAATGCAGTTACGCCGTCCGTGTATGGAGCAACATACATACAGTGATTGCCGTCTTTTTCTTTATAAGCGCTTACCGAACCGCCTATGCTTCCGGCAAATATTCCGAGCCCGTTTCCACCCTCAAAATCCTCTGTCTGTACACCTGCCGCTGCGGTATCAGCCAAAACGGTTATACAGCTGTTTGATGAAATCAGAGCCGCTGCTATCAAAAAAACAAGCACTTTTTTGCCAAATTTCATAAAAATGTTTCTTCCTTTCCTGTTATTGATGCCTTAACGCCTGTGCGGAGCTTAAACTTTATGCTCCGCACTCGGCATTAATAATTATACTCTTGATAAAAGATTTTTGCAATACGATTAAATCTCTTTACAGCCAATGGCAGGGATGCCGTAACATAAACAACACCCCTGCATATGCAAGACTTATTTGATGTAGTCTCTTATTCCCTCAATTCTGCTCAGACCTGCCGCAATACCTGCCGCAACCATGTCTGCGCCGGCTGCTTTAAGATGCGTTGTATCTTTAACAACTGCCGTTGTATTATAGTCGGAACCTGCAAAATAAGGATCATCCGCATAATCGGCAGGATTAAACATCAAGTACATCTGCTTGCTGCCTTCCTCACCCATGCTTGAAACAGTTTCTCTTGCTGCCGTATTCAAATCTACAAACGGCACATTGTATTCAGCTGCAAACTCTCTCATTGCATTTATATGGTATGAAAGCGCATCCGTGCCAAGTTTTCCGTTTTCCCACTTATTTCTCGGAATGGGAGAAATAAGAATCATATTAAGTCCCAGTTCCTCACATTCGGTTCTGTACTTATTGAGCCAATATTTGTAACTTGTCTGATTATTCACATCACCAAACGCATTTGTATAGTATTCGCTGTTCTTGTCACTCTGTCCGTCATTGTGTGCAAAGCTTACAAGCACATAATCGCCCTTCTTTGCATTGGCTTTTATAGCATTCCATCTTCCGTTTTCATTATAGAATGATCTGGAACTTCTGCCGCCTGCCGCATAGTTTTCAACCTTAACGGTCTTGCGATTGAAATAATTGCCTATTACATTTCCCCAGCCCTTCTGCGGATAAAATTGACTGCCGTAAGGCGCGGCAATTGAATCCGATGCTATAAATACAGTCTTTTCGGCATTTTCTGTTATAGCTGCCGATTCTGTCAAAGGCTGAATGGTGTTTTTGTTCCATACGAAGAATTTTGCGTCTGTTTCAGCTGTGCATACAAGCTTTTTGTCAAGGAACGATACCTTAACGGTATCACCGATTTTTGCGTCTGCAACATCGGCGCTTACAATCTTATCCAACACACCGTTATTATAAACAGCTGCATATACAGCTCCGTTTGAAGCTTCTGTATTCTTAACAAGCTTAATGCTGTCAAGCAGATATTCTGCATTTCCGCCGGTTATTACTTCTATATTATTGCTGTCTGTACTTCTCGGCTTTGATTCAACAGACTTTCCGCCGTCTCTTGTGTAGTAGATGCCTTCAATTGTATATACTGTATCTGCACTTTCATGCTTATACATTTCATCAATATTGTTTTCTATAAGCTTTTTACGAACGCCCTTTGTAATATCGGTTGTAAGAACATGGTCTTCATAGGTTTCAACCTTTACATTATCAAGATAATACCAGCCGCCGGTCCACCATCTCGGCGCAAAGCCTATATAGTTTATCGGTTCTGTCAGCGTCTTTGTCTTTGTTGCCTTTGAACCGTTTACCAAAACACTCATAACATTATTGCCGTCAACATCGACAACCAACTTATTCCATGCGTTTTGAGTATGTGTTGTTATACGGTTCTCATATTTCGGCTCTGTGTCAAGCGAAACGTATCCTCCGCCCATTGCCAGATATGTGCTATCCCCCAGGAATATCTCCATCGCATCTCTGCGGGATGTCGTATCTGTCGGGTTATAAAAATAGTTTGCAGTGTAAATATCTGCACTGATTTTTAAGTTTTTGCTTCCACCTGCAAAGTCTGCTAATATCTTTTGCTGCCCAATAGTGGACAATTTTGTCGCCTGTGTACCATTGGGGCGATTTTCCGGCAAAGTGTCTTTTGCAAATGTTTTTAATCCCTCAATATCCAAAACATTTGTTGATGCAATAGTTTCATCCGTACCGAGTTTCTCACCCGCACCCGTAACTGTATATTTTGCATTATCACTGTTTGACCACCAAATCTGGTCATAATCTACAACAGCTTTGCCATAGCGCCATTTTGTATTATTCGAAGAATCATAAGCACGCACATCAAATCCGTTTTCAAAATTATCTTCAAATAGTGTTGTATAATCTCTGACAACGCTCGCTGCACTGCTTATCTTTAAATCATCCATATACCATGTACCGGTATTACTGTCATCGTATACATCCAGTTCCAGTTTGTCAAAACCGCTGGTATCAAACGTTGCGGTTGTACCGTTTCCGAAATCATATACCGTACCCATGTCCGTTTCATATGGCAACGGAGCATCGTTAATCTTCTTATCGTTAACAAACAGATTATAATTTCCGGCTTCGGTATTTATTACAAATTTAACCTCCATCCATTCACCCGGTTCATAAATATACGGGTACTGAGTTTTTGTTTTAGCCTCATCAATCTTTCCGCCCCAGTAAGGATCATTTTGCATAGTAATATGCGGACCGATAAAATTCTGCCACGAATAGTACCCGCCGTTCTGACGGAGCATTATATCCATTTTTGCCGTTCCCTCCACACATTTGAAACGTGCAGACACAATAAGGTCTTTTGATGTTTTTGTCAGCTTGTGATATAATCTTTTAGAACCTCCTCCTTTTTGTGTACGTGTGAAATTAAGGTATTTATTTCCTGTATTTTCCGTATCTTCATTAACGGTCATTGTTCTTTCGGTAAGAGCGTAACCCTCATCAACCCATTCGTTTTGACCATTAATCTTTCCGGTCGTCAATCCGTCAAAGTCATCCGAAAATAGTGTGTCAAGCTCATTATCCTCATACGTTGCATCATACTGCTCCGCTTTTATGTTGTCTACGTAGAACAAATCCTCTGTGCTGAAAGATACACCTGTTATTGCGGTATTTGCCGCCATTGTTCCGTTTCCGTCAAGCACATTATTAATGAATGTTTCATATTTTCCCGTTACCGTATTAAGCAAGAGTGACACAGTATCCCATTTTCCGCTGCCGGTTACGGTTACTGTTGCTCCGCCTGCCGCAAATGTCAGTGTTTTTCCTGCTTCCGCATAGAAATCAGCCGATACGATAATTCTGCCGGAATATGACACCTCTGTACCCATATCGTTCACAAATTTCCATGACGCTTCACTGCCGTCCAGCTTTACAGCCTTATCATTTGTCTTTAACGGCGCTTCCGTCATAACAGCATTTCCGCTCCAGCCTTTGATGCC
This sequence comes from uncultured Clostridia bacterium, assembly GCA_934476675.1. GTDB lineage: Bacteria > Bacillota > Clostridia > UBA1381 > UBA1381 > UBA4716. The sequence goes on from CAKSOE010000032.1 coordinate 20,983, forward strand.
GTCAACCGTTGTACCTATATCCGTTTTAGCTGCCAGTACGGATGCCTGAAACATTCCTGATAACATCACTGCCGCAAGACCTGCGCTTATGATTTTTTCGGTTACTTTTTTCATATTAACTCTCCTTTATAATATTATTTTTTATGCGCCCCGTTTTTTGCCGTCGGATGCGCATTTATTTATCCGTATCTTAATTGTAACCGTACAGCATAAAAAATGCAACTGACAAAAAAACGAAAAACAGGTCAAATTCGGTAGAAGTGCGCTGTAATGCCCTTTTTGATCATGATTTTTATTGACTTGCCGATATTTTTTTAGTATAATAATACTTGTTCAGGGAATCAAAATTTTTAGTTTAAGGAGAGAATGGCATCATGGAAGTAAGAGGAGTTTATTCTAAATTCAAACGCTTTTTCAGCATAAGATCAAAGACATTTTTATTGTTATTGATGTCATATATTCTCATTCTTGCAATACCTGCAATTACCACATTTTTTATATGCGGTAATTACCAGTCTGCACTCACAAAGCAATACAAGCAGCAAACGGATAATCTCATGGAAACCGTAAGCTCAAACACCGCATCTGCAATAAAAGATATACGCAAGCTGTATTCCTACGCAATAAACTATGAAGATATAAATGATATTATGGCAATCGGCAGCACCCGCGAATACAGCACAAGCAAAAAGGTAAAGGATTTTTTAAACCCGCTTTACTGTTTTTCCGCAAACAGCTTTGAATCATATTTCATCTATATGAAGGATTCAGATACAATTCTTGCCGGCAATGCAATATGCAGCAGCGAATACTACTACAAATCCGTATTCGGAAACAGTTCATTCTCATATAATGATTGGCTGTCAAGTATTACACAACCCGAAAGTCGTCTTACTTCATACTATACCGATGAAAACAAAACCGTAAAGATGATGTATCATATTTCATACACAAACAGCAGCGGAAATATCATGGCGCTGTGTGCTTTAACGGACGGCGGAATTTTCGTGGGCGATACTGATATTGCCAAGGATTTGGCTGACTGTGACGTATATATTTCAAACGCTTCGGGAGACATTCTCCTTTCATACACAAATCTCGATAAAGAAGGCGTCATTTCAAGCATAACCGATGTAAAAGCAAAAGCCGGAAAAAATTACAACTTCACATCAGCACGTATATACGTAGGTGCAACTCCGATTGATGTCAGCGTTGTGTCACCGCGTTCATTCCATGCCCCCATCATACGCCGCACGCTCAGATTTTCAATAATTGTCATAGTTTTATGTATAGTACTGTGTTCGCTGCTTATTGTGTATTTCTGCACAAAACATTATGCACCTATTTCCGAATTTATGCGATTATTCGGTGAACACATTGCAGAAAATGAATATACCTACATAAGAAAGAATATTGAGCATATACTTTCGGAAAATATGGCTCTTTCAAAGCAGACGGATTCTTTTGAGGAAAAGCAAAGAAGCTATATCTTAGGCAAATACGTTACGGGCAGCTATTCGCCGCATTATATTGAATCCGCATTTAAAAGCAATAATATAACATTTCCGTATGAACGTATTGCCGTATGCGTTTTTCAGATTAAAAATCCGAATGAGCTTTTTGCCGATACTCCCGGGCTTTCAGACGAACGCCGATACAATGATTTATTGTTTATCATAAATAATGTATTCAGCGAGCTTTTTGACACTCCCGGATATACATGCGATATTATAGATGCCGCCGGATATATTTTCTGTATAGTAAACAGCTCGGAAAGCGTATCTGAGATAAACGGAGTTATAGAAAACACAATGAATTTCGGGCTGGACTCTATTTATGACAATTTCAACCTTTCCATAAGCTATGTTGTCTCCGATCCGGTTCATACGCCGTATGAGTTTTCCGCAGCTTGCAGCGAGGCTCTGTACCTTTTGAACTATAAAAATATGCTCGGCATTGATCAGCCGCTCTTTTACAGCCATTACAATAGCCGTCCGTCGGCATCGGACAGTTATTTTTCCGCCGATACCGAGCAGATACTGATTAACTATATTTCAAACGGGCAGGAGGACAAGGCACATGAATGTATAGATGAGATTTTCATAAATCTTAAATCGGCAAATCTGCCGCTTGACAGATTGAAATGCAGTCTTATAGATATTGCCTCCGTACTGCTGAAAATCCCCGGAATAAGTATTTCCGATGATGAGCAGTCGCACTTGTTCAGTATGATTTTCTCCGCTTCGGGAAATCTTTCGGACATGAAAAATCTTATGTTCGCCACTATTTCCAACATATGCGGACAGATAAAATCACAGACAACAATGTACAAGGATCAGCGTATAAATAACCTCACAAAATACATAGATGAAAATTTCTGCAATCCCAATTTGAGTCTTATGCATATCGGCAGCGAATTTCATCTTGACGCAGGGTATCTGTCAAAGCAGTTCAAGGATTACACAGGTGTAAGTATAGTAAATTACATAAACAAGCTCAGAATCGGAAAAGCAAAGGATATAATTAATGCCGGTTCTGCCGACAGCATAGAAACAATTGCGCAGAATGTTGGCTACAATAACGTAAGAACGTTTAATAGAATCTTTGAAAAATTCGAAGGAATTTCTCCTGCGGCATACAGAAAATCAAGAATTTAAACACTTTTTTCGCTTTTTGCCACTTGTTAAAAAAGCGGTTATATGTTACTATTAAGGATGTATTATTGTATATGAAAGAGTATTTTAAAATGAAAAAGAAACATACTTTTATATTTATACTGGCTGCTGTTCTTACGGCATCGTGCACAAAAAGCGGCAGCGATAAAAACAATATGGATTTAAGCTCATATCCGATAGAGACGGATATTGAGCTGACCTATTTCATGCCTATTAACGAAGCGCTTGCATCAGCCGTATCAAATTTTTCCGAAACACGCTTTGCTCAGGCAATGCGTGAAAAAACGGGCGTTGAGGTAAAGTATATTCACCCTCCGATAGGACAGGAGGACGAAACGTTTAACCTTATGCTGGCATCAAATGATCTGCCAGATATTGTTGAGTCCATGGTATTGTCAATGTTCGGCGGAGCGGATTCAAAGCTAAGAAGCCGCGTTGTTCTTCCTCTTAATGATTTAATGGAGGATTATGCCCCCGCTCTGTCGGAATATTTGAAGCAAAATCCTAAAATCGACCGCGAGGTAAAGCTTGATGACGGTACTTATATGTGCTTTCCGTTTATTCGCGGAGATAAGTCACTGCTTATCTCGGCAGGACCGATAGTTCGTCAGGACTGGCTTGAAGATCTTGGTCTTGACACACCGAGAACAATTGAGGACTGGGAAAGAACGCTTACTGCATTTAAGGAGAAAAAGGGTGCACTTGCACCGTTTTCATGCTCTTCGCTCTCAAACCTTATTCAATTTGTAGGTTCAGGATATGGATTTTATATAAACAATAACACTGTTAAGTTTTCACCTCTGGAACCTGAGTTTAGAACGGCTGTCGAAACGCTGCATCGCTGGTATGAAAACGGACTGCTTGACCCGAATTACACGCTTATAGACCAGGCTATGCTTGATTCAAATATATTAAACGGACTTACGGGCGCCACATGTGCCTCCGGCGGTTCCGGGCTCGGAAGATGGATTTCATCATCGACAAACCCTAATTTTAAGCTTGCCGGTGTTGAAATGCCGCTTAATCAGCACGGAAAACCGAATGAATTTGCTCCGATATCAAACTACTTTTGGGGTTACGGCTCAATCATAACTACCGCCTGTAAATATCCCAAACTTGCCGTTAAGTACATGGATTATAGCTATACAGCTGCCGGTTCAATGCTTAATAATTTCGGAGTTGAGGGCGAAAGCTACAAAATGGTTGATGATTTTCCGACATATACCGATGTAATTATGCACAACAGCAACGGTTTATCGGTAAATTATGCAATGGCAAATTATATGAGAAGTTACAATGCCGGACCGTTTGTGCAGGATGCAAGGTATATTACACAGTATTACAGTCTTGATGAGCAAAAGCAAGCTCTTAAAGAATGGGAAAAGAATGTTGATGTTGCACTTGAAAGCGCTTTGCCGAATCTGTCGCTTTTAAGTAATGAAACAAGTGAATATTCGGAGATTTACAGTAAGCTTTCAAAATATATTGAAGAATCTGTCACCGAATTTATTTCCGGCACAAAGCCGATAAGTGAATTTCACGATTTTACCGATCATCTCAAAGACCTCGGCGCGGAACGTGCAATTCAGATTCAGCAAAATGCCTATAATCGCTATTTAAAGCGTGAATAATTTAACAAAAGGAGTAATAATTTATGAGTTTCAGAAAAGGATTTGTATGGGGCGCGGCAACCTCCTCATATCAGATTGAGGGTGCGTACAATGAGGACGGCAAGGGGTTGTCAATATGGGATATGGCTTGCGAAAAAGACGGCTTTGTCTATGAAGGCCACACAGGAAAAGTTGCCTGCGACCATTATCACCGATATAAAGAAGATGTTGCCATCTTAAAAAAGCTTGGTATAAAAGCATATCGTTTCTCCATTTCCTGGCCGCGTATTTTCCCGAACGGTACGGGAGAGGTCAATGAAGCGGGACTGGCTTTCTACGATAATTTGATAAATGAGCTTATCGCAAATGATATTGAACCGTACATAACACTGTATCATTGGGATTTACCGCTTGCTCTCCACCACCGTGGCGGCTGGCTTAACCGCGATATTGCAGATTGGTTTGCAGATTATGCGGCAGTTATTGCAAAGCGTTATTCGGATCGGGTAAAGAAGTTTATTACAATCAACGAGCCGCAGTGCGTTGTAGGTTCAGGCTATATCAGCGGTGCAGACGCTCCCTGTCTTAAAGTTTCCGTTTCAGACGCTGTACTTGCGGCACATAATCTTATGCTTGCTCACGGAAAAGCCGTGAAAGCATTGCGTGAAAACGGCGCATCGGATATACTTATAGGCTATGCCCCTACCGGCAGCGGCGCATATCCGCATGACGAAAGCAGTAAAGCCGATATTGACGCGGCAAGAGACGCATATTTTGAAATCAGAAAAGAAAAAAGCGATTGGTCATGGAGTGTTTCATGGTGGAGTGATCCGGTAGTTCTCGGCGAATATCCCAAGGAAGGTCTTGCATATCTCGAAAAGTATCTTCCCGACACATGGCAGGAGGATTTAAAAACTATCTGTCAGCCGCTTGATTTCTATTGCCAGAATATTTATAACGGACGTGAGTTTAAAGCAAGTGAAAACGGATACGAAAAGGTACGCAGATATGAGGGATTTCCGCGCACATCAAACGGCTGGCCGGTTACACCTAAGGCTCTTAAATGGGCTTCTGAGTTCCTTTATGAGCACTACAAGCTCCCCATATACATAACGGAGAATGGTTTGTCCTGTCATGACACAGTATCGCTTGACGGTCAGGTACACGACCCGAACAGAATAGATTTCCTGCACCGCTATCTCCTTGCATTGCGTGAAGCAGCAGAGGACGGAGCGGATATACGCGGATATTTCCAATGGTCACTTATGGATAACTTTGAATGGAATAAGGGATACAGTGAACGTTTCGGTATTGTCTTTGTTGATTTTGTAACACAGAAAAGAATTATAAAAGACAGCGGATACTGGTACAGTAACGTAATTAAAGAAAACGGCGAAAACCTTTAACAAAAAAAAATATCGGTCACTGCATTGGTTTATGCAGTGACCGATATTTTTTTTGTTTACCAGAGACTTGTATCTCCTACTTTCTGACTGAATTTGTTCATTGCTATTACAAATATAAAGTTGACAACCGAGTTAAACAATCCGACCGCTGATGAAAAGCTCCAGTTTAAATCTATAAGACCTTTTCTGTACGAATACGAACTGATAACGTCCGCAACGGACATTGTTGAAGAATTATACAGCAGTATGATTTTTTCAAAACCTACATTAAGTATTTGTCCCACGTTAAGTATCAGCATAATTATAATTGTAGGCATAATACTCGGTATTGTAATATGTATTGTCTGTTTCCAGCGGTTTGCGCCGTCAAGCTCTGCCGCTTCGTAAAGCTGTGCATCCACTCCGGTAAGCGCTGCCAGATAAATAATCGAATCCCATCCCATCGTCTGCCATATTCCCGAAACGACATATATCGGTGTAAAATATTCCGGGAAATTAAGCAGCGTTTTCGGTTCAAATCCGAAAAGCGACATAATATATACTATAATACCATCGTCCATAGTGAATGTACGCACCATACCGCATATAACCACAGTAGAGATGAAATGCGGCATATAAGTAAAGTTTTGTACAACCTTTGCAAATCTTTCATGATGCAATTCATTCAAAAGCAGCGCTAAAAGAATCGGAGCCGGAAAACCGAAAACAAGGCTTGACAGACTTAATCTGAAAGTGTTTCCGAGTACCGACAAAAACGACGGACTTCCGAAAAAGCTCCTGAATTGCTTTAATCCTACCCACGGGCTGCCCAGGATTCCCAACTGTGGTTTGAAATCCTCAAATGCAATTATCGCACCATACATAGGCAAATAGAAAAATATAATATAGAATATAACTATCGGCACAATCATAAGATACAGAGATTTATTTCTTATAAAATCCATCTTGATTGTCTGTCCAATGCTGTGCCCGGGTTCTGCATTCATTTTTGTTTTCATAATCAAATCATTAACTCCTCTCAATAATCAACCCTTGACAGAGCCTATCATAATGCCCTTGACAAAGTATTTCTGCAAAAACGGATACACGCACAGAATGGGCACTGTCGCAAATACTATTACCGCATATTTTACGCTTTCGGCAATCGACATAATATCCGACGCATCACCGCTGCCTGCCGTCATTGACGTTGTATCATTATCAATAAGTATTTCCCTTAATATAAGCTGTAACGGGAACAATGTTCTTTCTTTTATATAGATACTTGCCTCAAACCATGAATTCCATATGCCAACCGCATAATAAAGTATCATTACCGCAATTACCGGCATTGACAGCGGAACAACTATTCTTATAAGTATTCGCCAATGTCCGGCGCCGTCAAGCGATGCGGACTCAATAAGGCTGTCCGGCAATGCCGCAAATGATGTACGCATGATTATCAGATTATACGTATTTATCAGTGCCGGTAAAAGCAGTGCCCAATATGTATTGCTAAGGTGCAGCGTCTTTGAAATTAACAGATATTTCGGTATCAGTCCGCCCGAAAAATACATAGTGAAAATTATCATAAGCATTATAAATCTGTTCCAGAATACATTTTTTCTCGACAATACATATGCCGCAACAGATGTAAAAACAATGTTTGATGCCACCCCTGCCACTACAAGGAATATTGAGTTTAAATAGCCGCGTACTATCATCGGATTTTTCATCATCAGCTTATACGCATTTACCGTAAATCCTTTCGGACACAGCAAAATCCCCTTATGAGATATGAGCGCATCACTGCTTGTAAATGACGCCACCAAAACGTACCATACGGGATAGAACATAATTACCACAAGCAACAGCATAATCATTATGTTGAATACATTAAAAATGTACTGTCCCACCGAATATTTTTTGTGCATTTTTTACCATTCCTTTCATTCTGCGCAGGATGTTCGCCATATCGCAGAAATTGATTGTTGTTGATAGTTTTATTATACTATTATGCCTGCTTATCCGTAAAGGGACAAAAACGGTAATTACATGACATATACGGTATTTTTACCGTTTTTCCACACTTTGTTTCTTGTTTTTGTCCTGTATTTTCGGTTTTTGGCTATTTATATCAACTAACCGATATGTTATTATATAATCAAGCAATCAAAAGCGGTTTTTCACAATACCGCTTAGGTTATAATTTTTCAGAAAGAGGTGAATTAAAGTTTATGAAACTTTACAAAAACAAAATTGCATTATCTATGGCTGCCATCTTGGGAGCGGCAGCGCTCTGCTCCTGTTCAAAAGGAACAGACGGAGGAAGCTTAAAGGGAGTCGATTTATCAAGCTACCCCATCAACACAGACAAAACTCTTACATATTGGATGGATCTTCCCTCAAATATTTCCTCTACCTGTACGAATTTCGGTGATACCGAATTGGCTAAAGAACTTGAAAAGCGTACGGGAATAAAGGTTACTTATGTTCATCCATCCTCCGGTCAGGGAAGCGAGGCTTTTTCGCTTATGGTCGCATCAAATGATATGAGCGACATCGTTCAGTATGACTGGGCAAAGGCACTCGGCGGACCGACAGTAACAATCAATGACAAGGTAATCGTTAAGCTTGATGATTTGATTGATAATTATGCTCCCAATTTGAAAAAGTATCTTTCGGAAAACGAAGATATCAATAAGCTCGTTCTTACAGATGAGGGCAATTATTATGTATTTCCGTTTATCAGAGGTGACAAAGAGCTTTTAACTTCATGCGGACCTGTTATCAGACGCGACTGGCTGCAAAAACTCAATCTGCCAATTCCGGAAACAACCGATGAAGTTGAAACCACACTTCGTGCATTCAAGAATGACTTAGGCATAAAAGCTCCCCTTACCATGCTGAATTATCAAACAAATTATCTGCTAAATATTTGCCAGGCAACAAGTACATTTTATGTAGAGGGCGATAAGGTATTTTTCGGTCCTTCACAACCCGAATATAAAGAGGCATTGGCAAGACTCAATAAATGGTATAAAGAAGGCCTGCTCGACAATAACTATGTTTCGACCGATTCAACCCTGCTTGATTCCAATATGCTTAACGGCGAATCCGGTATGACATATGCCAGCGGCGGCGGCGGTGTAGGCAAATGGCTTGAAACAATGTCGGCAAAAGGACAGCAGTTTGATATGCTGGGTATTCCTTTTATCACGGATAAGAAAGGTCATTCACCAAAATTCGATGCTGCCGGAAGTACATATTCATCATACGGTTCGGTTGCGATTACAACCTCCTGCAAATATCCGGAACTTGCCGCAAAGCTTCTTGATTACGGTTACAGCGAAGATGGACATATGCTCTTTAACTTCGGTATTGAGGGCAAGAGCTATGAAATGAAAGATGGCTATCCAACCTATACCGATGAAATTATGAATAATGCCGAAGGACTTACTGTTACTCAAGCAATGGGTAAATATTTGCTTGCTGCCAATACCGGTTCGTTTGTTCAGGATAAGAGATACATTGAACAGTATTATGCAAAGCCGCAGCAGAAAGAATCACTTACAAACTGGTCAAAGCATCTTGAAACCTCGGAATCAAGCACACTCCCCACTCTCACATATACAGCCGACGAAAGCACGGAATATGCAAATATTATGACGGAAGTTGAGAAATTTGTTAACGAAAATACAGCTCAGTATATTTCAGGCATAAAATCTCTCGATTCGTTTGACAGCAGCTTTGAGAGCGGACTGGCAAGTCTTAAAATTGACCGTGCACTTGAAATAGTTCAGGCGGCATATGACAGATATAAAAACAGATAATAAAATCCGGAGGAAAAAAGATGAAAATAATTAACGGAGAAAACATACCCAATCTGCCCTGGGAGGATAAGCCGGCAGACTGCCGCGACGTTGTATGGCGCAGCAAGAATAATCCGATAATAACGAGAGATTTTATTAAAAATTCAAACAGTATTTTTAACAGTGCAATCGTGCCGTTTAAGGATGGATTCGCAGGAGTATTCAGAAGTGATGATACAATGCGCACACCCAAGCTGTATACCGGCAGAAGCGCTGATGGTGTACATTGGGACTTGAATGATGAACCGATACGCTTTATGAACAAAAACGGCGAATATAATGAATTTGAATATGGCTATGATCCGCGTGTATGCAAAATTGACGGAAAATACTATGTAACGTGGTGCAACAGCTACAAGGGGTTTCCCACCATCGGCATTGCAGAAACAACCGATTTTGAAAACTTTGTGCAGTACGAAAACGCATTTTTGCCGTTTAACAGAAACGGCGTGCTGTTTCCTCGCAAAATCAACGGAAAATATGCTATGATAAGCAGACCCTCCGATAAAGGTCATACGCCTTTCGGAGAAATATTTTTCAGCGAAAGCCCCGATATGACATATTGGGGAAAGCACAGACTTGTTATGGTTCCGACAAGCGGCTGGCAGGAAACAAAAATCGGCGGCGGTCCTGTTCCGATTGAAACGGACGAGGGTTGGCTTATGATTTATCACGGAGTGCTGACAAGCTGTAACGGTTTTGTGTACAGTGCCGGAGCGGCAATTCTTGACCTTGAAAAGCCATGGATAGTAAAGTACAGAACAAAGCCCTACATTTTATCACCGAGAGAAATATACGAATGTGTCGGCGATGTGCCTAATGTTGTATTCCCCTGCACAAACCTGTGTGACGCGGCTACTGGAAGAATTACAATATACTACGGAGCTGCCGATACGGTAATCGGAATGGCATACACAACAGCAGATGATTTGGTAAAATACATTAAAGAAAATTCTTATTAAAAAAATAAATGCGGAGCGGGCATTTTTGATATGCACCCCAAAAGTTAGATACTTTTGGAGGTGCATATCATTTCCCGTTCTGCATTTATTTTGGTCTCTTTTAAATATATTCACGAAAGCCTTTGCCTATAATATCAAAACTGTTAGTAATAACCACAAATGAATGTTTATCTATGCTTTTTACATACTTTTTTAAATCCTGTGCCTGCGCACGATTTACTGCTGTTAAAATCAATTTGTAGCTGTTATTTGAATATGCCCCGGTGCAGGTACATACCGTTGCTCCCTTATGCAGAGTTTCATTAATATGCTTTTTTATTACATCACCCTCAGATGTGATTATCATAAAAAACTTTGACATATTAATTCGTTCTATTACATTATCAACCACAAGCGATTTTGCAAAAAGCCCCAGCAGCGAGAAAAGTCCCGTTTGTATTCCGAAAATCAATCCGGCACAGACCGCTATAATGAAGTCTGTAACAAACAGCGCATTACCGATATTTATTCCCGTATATTTTTTCAAAATCATAGCCGCTATATCTGTTCCTCCGGTAGAGGCATTATAATAAAAAAGTATTGCACTCCCGATCGCAGGAAAAAATATTGAATATGTAAGTTCCAGAAACGGCTGCGTAGTAAGAGGCTTATCCATTGGACAAATTATACCCATGACATATACCGCAACCGATAAAACAATGCTGCAATAAATAGTTTTGACACAAAACACCTTGCCTAACAAAATCATTCCCACAACAAGCATTAATATATTTATAATCATCATATATGCGCTGTTTGACCACCGGGGAAACAACGCGCCTAAAATGACTGATATGCCGCTCACTCCGCCTGTTGAAAAATGATTGGGGAATTTAAAAAAATATATTCCGACAGCTACCAGCAATGTTGCGGCTGTTATTGTTATATATTCCTTTATAACATCTTTTGTTATTCGCATAATTATTTATTGCTCCTTTCATTACGCAGCATATACACTGCACAAGTTTTATTATACTATTGTACTGATATATTGTAAAGTGACAAAAAAGGTAATCGCATGACATATGCAGTATTTTTATTATACCCGTACACGTTATTTCTTGTTTTTGTCCTGTATTTTCGGTTTTTGACTATTTATATCAACCTATTGATATGTTATCATAAGAGCAGGGATAAATATAAAAAAACTTATTCTTACAATACTATAATAAGGAGCCATTATTATGAATTTAAAAAATATTAAAATCCCTATTGACTACCATGAAATTGACGAAACCGAAGATTACTCCGGTCAAATAATGACCGAGTACCAACAATGTATTGATGAGGGGCTTGATGCTAAAAAGTATAAAAGTCTTTTTGAGGCAGCTGCTGCCCTTCCTGCGGGAGAAACAAAAACACGCATTGCCGATGCCTTATTTGATTTGACGCTTTCTTTACCACAGACGAAAGATTTTAAATATAATGAGCCGTCAGAGCTTGAAGAAATCAAAAGACTTAGCAAAGGATATAAAAAAGCCGAGCTTTCAAGTCTTGATAAGAAAGTTTTGCTAAACAGAATTAAAGGGGCATGGATAGGCAGAATATGCGGCTGTCTTCTCGGAAAGCCCATTGAATGTCATATGACAGCTGATTTTGTTCCTATGCTTAAAGAATCGGGAAATTATCCAATGAACAGATATATACTTTCTTCGGATATAACCGAAAAATACAAAGAAGAGTTTTCAAATGGAATTTGGTGGGGAGATAAGATTAAGTGTGCCCCCGCTGATGACGACACAAATTACGTTGTTTTGGCAAGTATTTTGATAGACAAATATGGAAGAGATTTTAAGTCTGCCGATGTTTTGAAAACCTGGATAGAACTTCAGCCCAAAAATGCCTACTGCACAGCTGAAAGAATAGCTTACATAAATTATAGCAAAGGCTATATGCCGCCTAACTCGGCAAGATATAAAAATGTTTACAGAGAATGGATAGGCGCACAAATTCGCGGAGATTATTTCGGATATATCAACCCCGGCGATCCCGAGTCTGCCGCTGAAATGGGGTGGAAAGATGCAATTATTTCGCATACTAAAAACGGAATTTACGGTGAAATGTTTGCAGCAGCAATGATATCCGTATCTGCCGTATGTGATGATATTGAAGAAATTATTTCAGCCGGACTTTCCCAAATCCCGCAAACCTCACGGCTTTATGAATCGGTTACAGAAGTAATATCTTGGTATAAAAACGGACGTTCTCTTGATGAATGTTATGATGAAATACATAAAAGATATGACGAATACAAACAGCATGATTTGGTTCATACAATTTCAAACGCAATGATTGTTACTCTCGGACTTTTATACGGTGAAAAAGATTTCGGGAAATCAATTGCCGCAGCGGTTCAAGTCGGATTCGACACTGATTGTAACGGCGCAACAGTCGGCTCGATTATCGGAATGGTTAATGGAGCAGATAATATAGATAGAAAATGGACCGCTCCCCTTAACGGAAAAATAGAAACGGCAATAATCGGTTATGATTGCATCAACATCGATGATATAGCTGATAAGGCTATGAAACATATTTTCGACAGATAAAAAGCTTGTGACATGTTAAAAAAAAGATCATTCAATGGTCTGTGTTTTCGGTTTTGACATATCAACCTATTGATATGTCAAAACCATACAATAAAGATAAAATGAAATTTTAAATATTTATGGAGGTATAGTAACAATGAAAAATCTTACACCACTTGATTATGCAAAAATGGCATGCGATTCAAAAATGCGAATGCCGGCAGAGGATTTGCCCCCGAAAGGGATTTTTCACTATCATGCAGGCGTATTTCTGAGAGGAATGCAGAAAACATACGAATTGTGCCATGACCGCAAATATTATAATTATGCGAAAAAATGGGTTGACTCCGAAATCCGCGAGGACGGCACAATTATAAACCACAATAAAAACCGTTTTGATGATTTAATGGCAGGCTGTCTGCTGTTTATGCTTGATAAAAACGAACAGGACAGCAGATACAAAAAAGCGCTTGATACACTCACATCTGAAATTGAAGGCTGGCGTACTAACGCAAAAGGCGGTTTCTGGCATATGCAGGACGATGACGGTACTCCCAACCAAATGTGGCTGGACGGGATATTTATGTACGGACCGCTTGCAGCCGAATACGACAAAACCTACGGCACAAACCGATTTTTTGATACTGTAAACACACAGCTTAATATAATGTGGGATAATATGTATGTTAAAGATGCAGGTTTATTAAAGCACGCATGGGATTGCAGCAAAAAAGCCTCATGGTCGGATAAGCAAACAGGACTTTCGCCGGAATTTTGGGGACGTGCAATAGGCTGGTACTGTACGGCGCTCATGGATTTATATGAATGTATGCCCGAACAATACCACGAAAATCTTGCCGAAAAGGAAAAAACTCTGATTAATTCACTGATTAAATATCAAAAACCCGAAAACGGATTATGGTACGAAGTGGTTGATAAAAACGACAGACTCGATAACTGGCCGGAGCTGTCATGCTCAAGCTTGTTTGTATATGCAATCTGCAAAGCATATAATCTCGGAATAATTGATAAATCATACATGGAATATGCAAAAAAGGGATATGAGGGCATTATATCAATGCTCGAAACCGATGGGAATGGGGATCTTATAGTAGGACATGTATGTATAGGCACAGGTGTCGGCGATTATGAATTTTACATAAACCGTCCCGTATGCAATAATGATTTGCACGGTCTCGGCGCATTTCTGTATATGGCAACAGAATATTCAAAGGCTTTGGATAAATTAAATTCGGCTGTATAATAAATGTTGGGGTAAAATAAAAAGAGCATATTGGAAATATCAATAAATGTGCAGTCGGGCGTGTGAGGTTTTTTCTGTAAATTAGATTTCTCTATGACAAAATATCTGTTTTTAGTGGGCAGGATAGCCGAGTTTAGGCTTTCCTGCCTTAGTTGTAATATAGCACGGATTTTACGCCATGTCAAGGGCGGTCTCGTAAGAGACCGTGAATTTTACCCTTGTACATGGGGCAAAATTTGTGCTAAAAAAGCCGCCCGTCATACATTATCGACAACTCCCCGTAAACTTTACCCCAATTTCTGAGCGGCATTGTCCATTTCTTTGTTGCCTCAAATGTCGCCAAATACAACGCCTTCAATAGTGCCGTGTCACTTGGGAATACACTCCTCTGGCTGTTTAATCGGCGCAGCGCACTGTTAAGGCTTTCTATTGCATTGGTTGTGTACATAACTTTTCTTACATCCGCCGAAAATTTGAACATCGGCGATATGACATCCCAATTTTCTTCCCAGCGTTTCATTGCATTCGGATATCTGTCGTGCCATTTTTTTGTGACTGCTTGCATACGCTCGTAGCCGGTTTCTTCATTTGGTGCATGGTATATGCTTTTTAAGTCATTTGCAAATGCTTTTTTATCTTTTTCTGCAACATATTTTAAGGTGTTTCGTACCTGATGAACTATACAACGCTGATATTCGGTATTCGGATATGCTGCTGCAATCGACTCTTTTATCCCTGATAAGCCATCAGCACATAGAATCAATATATCCTGCACTCCTCGGTTTTTAAGGTCATTTAACACACCAAGCCAATATTTTGCACTTTCGTTTTCGCCTACGGTTATGCTCAATACCTCTTTTCTCCCCTCATCATTAATGCCGAGAATTATGTATGCGGCTATCTTTTTCACAATATGCTCATCACGCACTGAAAAATGTATTGCATCAATGAAAACGATTGGATATACCGCTGATAACGGTCTTTGCTGCCATTCCTCTATTTGAGGCAGTATTTTGTTTGTAACGGCAGTAACCATGCTTTCACTTACCTCAAAGCCGTATATATCCTCTATGATATCCGATATTTGCCTTGTAGTCATACCTTTTGCAGACATTGAAATAATTTTTTGCTCTATTGCAGATATATCCTTTTTGCGTTTTTGAACTATTTGCGGTTCAAAATCTCCGTCGCGGTCTTGCGGAACATCAATCGGTATTTCGCCGTATGAACTGCGTAATTTCTTGTGCTTTACGCCGTTTCGGTAATCAGGATTGTCGCTGCGCTCATATTCATCATAGCCCAAATGTTCGTCAAGTTCAGCCTCCATCATCTCTTGTATAGTTCCGCCCAGCAGGTCTTTTAATGCTTCTTGAATATTCTCTGCGCTCTTGATATCATACTCCTGAATCAGTCCGGCTATGATATTCTTTTTCCCTTCACTCATTCTTTCTCGTCTGCGTCTTGCCATAAAAAAATTCCTCCTATGATATTATTTATATTCTATCATAGAAGGAATCTTTTTTACAGACTTTTTTTCACACTCGGGGGTGCGGACATATTCTTGGACTGTTTTATGCTGCTAATCCAAGATTATGCCTGTACTCCACCGGACTCATATAGCCCAGCGATTGTTTGATACGTTTTGTATTATACCAAGTAATATAGTCGTTAATTTCATTTATAAAATCGTCCATTGAGACACCTAT
>CAKSOE010000033.1 GCA_934476675.1 uncultured Clostridia bacterium
TCGCACAAGAAATCCGGCATATTAATTACTCTGTTGCTTTTTTCTGTTTTAGGACTTGTTATAATATCCTTTTTCCTAATACGCTGATATGATTTGCTGATTGATACAGTTTTTCTTTCAAAATCAAAGTCCGATGGTATCAATGCAAGTAATTCACCCAACCGTATTCCTGTCCAATACAACATTTCAAACGCATAGAACGAAATCGGCTTATCAAGTATTTCATCAATAAACTTCATATACTCATCCTTTGTCCAAAATTCTTTTTCTTTGTTCTTCGCCTTACCCATATTTCCTGCTTTTGCAGCCGGATTTTCAGATAGTCCGTAAAACTTTGCCGCATGATTAAATATTGTACTTAATTGATTATGCAAAGTTTTAAGATATACCGGCGAATACGGCTTGCCATTCTCATCACGGTAATTCATCATCTCATTTTGCCATTTAATAACATCTTTTGGCTTAATATCAGATATACGCTTCTTGCCGAAATAGGGAATCAGCTTATTATCAATGATAGAATCCTTTGTTTCCCATGTTGTTTCTTTGATTCTCGCTCCGATGTCTTCCCGATATAGTCCCACAAAGCTCTCAAAAGTCATATCTATGTCGGACTCTGCCTTACGCAGTTGCTCTCGCTCCCAACATTGAGCTTCTCGCTTTGTGTTGAAACCACGTTTTTGTGTTTGTTTTCGCTCGCCTGTCCAATCAGTAAAACGATAAACCGCTCTCCATTTATCACCATCTTTATAAACTGCCATTTTCACTACTCCTTTCTGCCTGCGGCTTATAGTTTACTTTTTCGAAAAAGTACTGCTTACTTACTCTGCCGGCAATGGTGCGAAATCCTTGCCGTTGCAGCTCGGAATTCATTTCCTTGATAACCTTGTAAGCATATGACTTTGATACTCCGAGTATCTGCTGCACTTCATCAGCTCTCAAAAACAAATTCCCCATGTTTTCACTCCTCACTATTGTTTTTTTATCATTTAGCGTGAATATAATACAAATAAATGCTTTTATGTTCGCATCAACTCAACGTAATTTGATAATGTATAACCATTATATCCTACTTTTAAGATAATGTCAAGTGTTTTTCAAAAATTTATTATCTTTTTTATTTCTTATAGTTGACTAACTCAAACTAATATGTTATAATATATAGTATAATAACACGATTGGAGACATATTATGGCTATCGGAGAACGAATACGATTTTTAAGAAATCTGCACGGTACCACGCAAAAATGGCTCGGTATAAAACTCGGCTTTAGCGAAAAAACAGCCGAAACCCGTGTAGGTCAATATGAAATAGGCGTCAGAACACCCAAAGATGAAATGATAAAGGATGTTGCAAAAATTTTCGGAGTATCACCGCAGGCAATCAAACTGCCCGATATCGATAACTACGATGCACTGCTGCATACATTGTTTGCAATAGAGGATATATATGGATTGACAATAAATATGCTTGATGACGAGTTTTGTCTTACACTTGACAGAGATAATCCGTCTTATTTTCCTATGTACGATATGCTTCGTGCTTGGAATAAAGTTGCCCGCAAGTATAGAAACGGCGAAATAACAAAAGAGGAATACGATAACTGGAGATATAATTATCCGGAAAGTAATGCTAAATAAACTGAACTACAATGTTGTAGTATGTGGAAGCCACATTTTCAAATCATTTCACTATATTTAAGCAGAGAGGAGGGAATAATATGAATATAAAATATATTGGCAACGATACCAACAAGTCCGAAAAGGGTAAGATTCATGTAAAAAATGGGGATTATACGGGCTGTGGTGCTAGAATAGACGATAATCCAGAAGATTGGGTTGAAACATCACAAGCAGTTACGTGTGAAAAGAATGGTTGTAAGAAATAATAACATATAGGTTTCCACATCACAAAAAGAGCTAACTGAAAATCAACTCAGTTAGCTCTTAATTTTATAAATAATTTAATGTTGCCAAATCGTTGCCAATTTGCACCTATAAGTGCCGCAAACGGCGTGGTTAAGCCATTTGTGAGGCGTAATACCTCATTCCCACTCAATTGTAGCCGGTGGTTTTGAAGTTATATCATACACCAATCGATTAACATTTTTAACCTCATTTACAATTCTGTTTGACGCTTTTTCAAGCACATCATACGGAATTCTTGCCCAATCGGCAGTCATGAAATCAGTCGTTGTAACAGCTCGTAATGCAAGTGTATAGTCATATGTTCGTCCATCTCCCATAACTCCGACGCTTCTCATATCGGTTATTACGGCAAAATACTGATTTATATCCCTATCCAATCCCGCATTTGCGATTTCTTCTCTGAAAATCGCATCTGCATCACGCAGAATAGCAAGCTTCTCCTCTGTTATCTCTCCGATTACTCTCACCGCCAATCCCGGTCCCGGGAACGGCTGACGCCACACAAATTTTTCCGGCAATCCCAGTTCTATACCTAGCTGTCTTACCTCGTCCTTGAACAAATCTCTCAACGGTTCGATAATTTCTTCAAAGTCAACGTGCTCCGGCAAACCGCCTACATTATGATGACTTTTTATTGTTGCCGCATCACCGGCGCCGCTTTCTACCACATCGGGATAAATTGTACCTTGCACAAGATAATCAACCTTACCGATTTTCTTTGCTTCTTCTTCAAATACCCTTATAAATTCTTCGCCTATAATTTTTCTTTTCTTCTCCGGCTCGGTCACACCCAAAAGCTTATTTAAAAATCTATCCTGCGCATTTGCTCTTACAAGATTTATATCAAACTGCTTTCTGAACAGTGTTTCAACCTCGTCGCCCTCATTCTTTCTGAGCAGTCCGTTATCCACGAACACACACGTTAGCTGCTTTCCTACCGCACGATGTATCATTACCGCGGCAACAGATGAATCGACACCGCCCGACAGTGCACAAAGAACCTTTTTATCACCAATCTTTTCTTTCAATGCTTTAATTGACTTTTCGGCAAACTCTTTCATTATCCAGTCGCCCTTACAGCCACACACATTATACAGAAAATTTCTTAACATTTCCTTACCATGGATCGTATGATTTACCTCCGGATGAAACTGAACCGCATAGAGCTTCTTTTCTGTATTTTCATAAGCAGCACAAGGACAGGTATCGGATGACGCTGTAACCTTAAATCCCTCCGGAAGCTGTGAAATATAATCCGTATGACTCATCCAGCAAACAGTTTCGTCTTCGATCCCGTCAAAAAGCAAGCTTTTTTCAAGCTTTATCGGCATTTTACCGTATTCGCGCATCGGCGCCTGCTCTACCTTTCCTCCGAGGCTGTATGCCATAAGCTGACTACCGTAGCAAATTCCCAAAATCGGCACGCCAAGATTATATATTTCATTGTTATACTTCGGCGAATCCAGCTCATACACGCTGTTAGGACCGCCAGTAAAAATTATTCCGACAGGATTTTTAGCTTTTATTGCGCCAATATCCGACTTATACGGCATAATCTCACAATACACATTACACTCGCGCACGCGGCGTGCAATAAGCTGATTATACTGACCGCCGAAATCCAAAACTATCACTGTTTCATTGTTCATATTATTTTATCCCTTTCGTTTTTACATTCTCTCAAACTCGGCAAAAAGCTTTAAAAGCTCATCAAGCTCACTTCTTTTATTTTCTTCAAGCCATTTGCTTTCATACTCACTAACCCATAAATCAAAGTTAACATAACATACAGCATCAATATTAAAGCATTTTGCATACCATTTGGCAATCAATGCTCTGAAATCCGCCGCAAGAATAAGTTCTTCTTTGATTTCTTTTTTTATTGGCTTTTCTTCAAGCGCCGAATGTACCGACTTGAAAGTACTGATAGCCGTACATACATCTTTGATGTCAGGCGCTTGTTCGGCAGTTTCTCCGCTTGATTTTATAGCGCTGTATGCCCTCAGCAGTTTTCCCCAATTCGATGCGCCCTCTAATGCGCACATTTTATCTATCAATTCAACAGTTTCGCCATCGCCGTAAAAGCTTTCCGAAACGTTTTTTCTGAATTCATGGTCAAAAACCGTTTCCCTGCGCCAGCCGACAGCCGCTCCGCAAATCAATCCGTACATTGCCGATTTAATGCCTGCAATGTTTCCGTAATCGCCCCAGTTTGTATTAAGTATTCCGTCTGCCCCGAATTCATACCCATATCCGGCAAGCCTTGATATATTAAATTCTTCACAGCTTACAAGCTCGGTCGGTTCATTCCATGTGCTTGTTCCCGGGCAGACAATCTGTTTTCTGCCGCTGTCACTGAATTTCTTTACCTGCTCCCGACTCGGTTCGGGAGAATAATCCCAATTCAGAAATACAATATTCTCCGGCAATTCTTTTATGTATTCGGGGTGTTTTAGTATTATATCGCCCCACATCATAACTTTTTTACCCTTAGATGCCACATATTCCGCGATTTTTCTGACAAATCCGCAATACAGCTTTGCAGGGTCTTTTCCTTTATTTACCCCCCGACACAAATCAAAGGTTTCATCACAGCATATGTTGAAAGTATCACTTCTGAAAAGAGGCATATACTGATCTATAAGGCTCTTTATAAGTTCAAAACTTTCATCATTCAGCGGATTTATGGTATGATGCGCCATCCTTTCCAAAAAGTGGTGTGATTTAGGAACGAATCCGTCCAGTTCACACAGATGCTTATATTTTTCACATTCAAGCAAATGATATAAATGCCCGAAAGTCGAGAGTGACGGTATCAAATCTATGAAATTATCATAACAGTATTCATCAAGCGCAAGTATTTCCTCTTTTGTCATATATCCCAGTGCTCTTACCTCAGAATACTCTTTGAACTCATATGCGTGTTCAACATAAAGCTGAAGCGAATTAAGCTTATAATCCGTCATCGTGTCAACAAGTCTTTTTAATGTTTCAAGTTTCGGTACTCTTCCGCGCGTAACATCATGGTAAAATCCGCGGTACTGCATATCCGGACTGTCATTTATTGTACAACATTCAATTGTTCCGTTATTTTCCGAAAGCATTGCCGAAAAGGTTTTTAAGCCGTAAAACGCACCTGCCGCACCGGAAGATTTTATACTGATTCTTTCCTTTGCTATCTCAATAGTATATGCTTCACTCTTGTCATTTCCTGCCTCGACATAAACATCAAAACCGTTTTTAACCGATTTTGTTATTTTATCTGCCGCTTTTACAAGCCTTCCGTCTATGTTTTCGGAAAAAGTCCAGTTTATATTACTAATATTAACACTTTCACCCGTATATTTTATGTTCTTAATTTTCGGTATTATATTCATCCAAACCACTCCTCCCCGCCGATATTTTTAATTATACAACACAGCGAATATTTTGTCAATTAAATTATTTTCGTGCTGTCTAAAAGCATCGTAACCGGCCCGTCATTCAAAAGCTCTACTTTCATATCCGCACCGAAACGTCCTGTTTCAACCATAAGACCGCTCCCTTTAATATACTCCACAAATTCTTCGTACATTTTATTGGCAGCCTCCGGTTTCATTGCATTGTCAAACGATGGTCTGCGCCCTTTGCGGCAGTCACCGCACAGCGTAAACTGCGAAACAACCAGTATTTCACCGCCGATGTCCGCTATACTCTTATTCATCTTTCCGTTTTCGTCCTCAAAAATGCGAAGATTGACGGTTTTATCGGCAATATACTTTAAATCCGTGTCCGAATCTCCGTCCGCCACTCCCAGTAAAATGAGATACCCATTCCCTATTTTTCCGCATATTTCACCGTCAACTTCAACCGAAGCGTGACTTACACGCTGTATTACCGCTCTCATACCTCGTATCCGTTCTCCTCTATAATATTTTGCAGTCTTTCCCATTCGGCAAAGGTTTCTTCAAGCTCTCCGTTTACCGTTTCAGCTTCCCCCGACAGCTGCGCAAGCTTTGTAAAATCCGCCGCAAGTGACGGATCTGACATTTCCTGTTCCAAAGCTTTCAGTCTGTCCTCTAAATTCATAATTTTTTCTTCCGCCTTTTTGAAATCATTCACGGTTTTTCTTTTTTGTGCTTCAAGCCGTTTTTGTTCCTTATAATCAAGACCCTTTTCCGGCTTTTTTTCCTTTTCTTCCTCTTTTTCTTCCGTGCGGCGGCTCATATATTCATCATAATTTCCCGAAAAGCTTATAATTCCGTTCGGCGTAAGATACAATATCCGATCCGCCAGCTTATTTATAAAGTATCGGTCATGTGACACCATAAGCATTGTTCCGTCATATCCGTCAAGGGATTTTTCGAGCGCCTCTCTCGCTTCAATATCCAAATGGTTTGTAGGCTCGTCCATGATAAGAAAATTAACGTTTTTAAGCATCAGCTTTACAAGCTCTACCCTTGCACGTTCGCCGCCGGAAAGACTTCGTATTTCCTTGAATACGTCCTCACCGCGGAACAAAAACACCGCAAGAGCATTTCGGATTTCCGTCTGTGTCATATCGGGATATGTGTCCCAGACCTCATCAATTACAGTCTTATCCATGTTAAGGCTTTCCTGTATCTGATCATAATAGCCTATGCTGATATTCGCACCTATTTTGTAAAAGCCCTCCGTTTGCGTATATATCCCTAAAATAATCTTTAAAAGAGTGGTTTTACCGCATCCGTTTGCCCCAAGAAGAAAAACCTTTTCGCCTTTTTTTATGAACATATCGGCATTTTTAAAAATATATTTTCCGTCAAATGCCATTCCGATGTTATCGCAGCTTAAAACGTCCTGACCTCCACCCGGACACGCTTTAAACGAAAAAATCATTTCCTCCGGCAATTCATCGGGTTTTACAAGAGTGCTTTCAAGCTTTTCGATAACTTTCATTTTACTTTCGGCGGTTTTTATATTCCTTTCTCTGTTCCATCTGCGCTGCTGCTCGACAATACCTTCAAGACGTTCAATCTCACGCTTTGTATTTTCATAATTACGCTGTTCCGTTTTACGGTCAATTTCACGCTGCACAGACGAGGCACTGTAATTTCCGCCGTAACAATACAGCTTGCCGTTCTCCATATAAAAGGTTCTGTTGGTAACCCTGTCAAGAAAATATCTGTCATGCGAAATTACAACAAAGGCGCCTTTATAACTCTGTAAAAAGCTTTCAAGCCATTCCACCGATTCAATATCCAAATGGTTTGTAGGCTCGTCAAGCAAAAGCAGATTTGCGTCCGACAAAAGAATTTTTGCCAAAGCGACGCGTGTTTTCTGTCCTCCCGACAGCTTTGACACGTCAAGCTCAAATTCCTCCTCCGAAAATCCCAGTCCGGTAAGCGTACTTTTTATTTTGCTTTTATAGAAAAATCCGTCCATCTGCGAAAATTTTTCCTGAAGCCTTGTCTGACGTTCTATCAGCGCTTCGAGATTTCCCGATTTACATTCTATATCGATACGTATATCTTCAAGCTGATGTTCGATTGATATTACCTCGTCAAACACACTGAGCAGCTCGTCCATAATCGAATTGCTGCTTTCACTGCACGCATACTGGTCAAGATAGCCTATGTTTGTAAGCTTGTTTTTAAATATTTCTCCGCTATCACAATCAATTTCGCCCGTCATTATTTTAAAAAGAGTAGATTTTCCGGCGCCGTTCACACCGACAAAGCCTATTTTGTCACCGCTGTCAATGCTGAATGACGCCTTAGTAAACAAATCCTCTCCGCCAAAGCTTTTATTCAAATCGGAGCCGTTTAGTAGTATCATAAAAAATTCCTTTCGTACGGGCAGCTTACTCTCCGTATTTCATCATCGGTTCAAGCATATCATGAAGAATACTGTAACCGTAATACAAATCGGGACACCATCTTCCGCCCAGCGCTTCAAGATTTTTCACCGTTCCTGCCCATGATATTGATTTTACGACATAATATCTGTCGTGCGCCTCGCCTATCGGCTTTAATCCGACATATGCGCCCATATGATTAAAATGCGCTCTTACTCCGTCATCAGGCGTGGCAAAAGTTTC
The DNA here is from genome assembly GCA_934476675.1 of uncultured Clostridia bacterium. Lineage (GTDB taxonomy): Bacteria > Bacillota > Clostridia > UBA1381 > UBA1381 > UBA4716. The sequence continues at coordinate 7,988 of CAKSOE010000033.1, forward strand.
ATGATCCTCCGTTTTGTCACCTGTCGGATTCTTTATTTTTATTCCTGCCCAGTTATTCATTTCCGGCTTTACCGCACCCGTATAACGTCCGAATGCCGTTTCCTTTGCCGCCTGCGCATACAAAATTTCCGGTCGAAGTCCTGTGATTTCGCCATACTTCCAGTAAGTCGGAGCAATTTCGATGAATCTGTCGTCAGCTCCTCTGTCCTTTGCCCACCGCTGTGCGGCTTCATATGAAATCTGCGCTTCACCGATAAGCGGTGTATATGAGGTCTTGACTCCCAAATCCTCCCATGTAAGGTCTTTTTTAACAACACGCTCTATCAGCGTACAAACCTCTGCACGTGTGAGCAGCGATTTGGGGAACAGCTTTCCGTCACTGCCTGCCATATATGCTCTTTCCACCGCAATCGTCATAAAAGTTTTATACTTTGCCGACACCTCATTCGCATCCGAAAAATTATAGTTTAAAACTCCGCTGTTAAATACGCTGTGTTCATTAAGTCCCGAAGCGCGTACCAATGTAGCGGCAAATTCCTCACGAGTCACTTTTTCGTCACCGTTAAAATAAGCGCCCTGTTCTGTCAGATATTTTCCGATAGCGCATACGTATTTATATGACCAGTTATCGGCAGACACATCGGGAAATATTATCTGTTCGCTTGTATCGAGATTAAACGCCACCGTCAGAATTTTTGCCATCTGCGCGCGCGTAAGATTATCGCCCAGCATCAAATTTCCAGATGGGTCTCCCTCCAGAATATTATTTTCCATACAATATTCAACGCCCTTTTGCGCCCATGAATATTCCGTACGCCAATCAGCCGCAAAAGCGCCGTGCATAACAGACAAAAGCGCCGTCAGGGTTATAAGTACCGCAATAATTTTCTTCTTCATCTGCAATCATTTTCTCCCTTCAAAAAAACAATAAACCTATATTATTATACCGTGTTTTCGTTAATTTGTAAAGTATTTCATGCAAAAAAACACAGAAGCATTATCTGCCCCTGTGTTTTTCCTTTTTCTTCTGCTGCTTCAAATCAAAACGGCGCTGTTTTTCGGCATTGCGCATTTCGCGGCTTAACGCTTTCCGCTCCGTTTTGGACTGTTCGTGCTGCAATTTTAAAGCATTCTGAGATTTCGTCCCTATTCCTTTTCGGTAAAGCTCTTTATGAACTTCGCGCTGCATTCGTTTTGGATTCAATCTGATTTCCTTTACATCAGCTGTTACAGCCGGACTGAATTTTAAGCTTCGGTAGTTTTTCAGGATAAACTCATAAACCTCACCGTTGCGCGGTTCCGCACCGAACGTCACCTTGCATACAGACAGTTTGTTATGGCATATTATCTCAAATATGCCCACCCAGAACGGATTCTCAAAAAATACCGTCAGCTTACCCGATATTCTGTCCATGTATAAAGCCCTCCTTTTAAAAACACTCATGCAGAGAACGGACGACCAAGGAGGAGGGTTACTTATACCCCGAACGGGTACGGCCGGACTACCTACCGGCTCTGCACCGCAAAGCGGTGCGTTTGTGTTTTTATCTCTGCTGTTATTCTATTGTATCATATTTCCGTCAATTGTTCAATACATTGTTTTATTCTGCCGCTTCGGCAACCGGTCTTATCTTTTTCCAAAGCATTGCCTTATAGTTTACAGTACTTGGTTTGGGGGCGGAAAATATTCTTCCGTCATTTCCGTCCGTTTCGCCGATGGAACTGCTTATTTCCGTGAGTCTGCCGTTTTCGTCATATCCGCAGACATACATAGTAAAATCATCGTCATATTTTCCGTTTTTCGGCGTCAGATTCATAAACACCGTGCCACCGCTTTCCGTTTCGGTGAGTGAGTATTTTTCGGCAAACTCTCCGCATAAAGCTATCGGTTTTGCCTGATTTGCCGCTTCATCAAAAACAAACCGTGCGATTATTGTTTTGTTCTCGCGTGCCGTAAATGAATACATCATATTATTTGACAGCAATTCACCGTCCGAATACCAACCGTCAAAACGGAAGCTGTCATCGGGAATCGCCGTCAGCACCACACCGTCTCCTTTAACATATGAGCCTGTTCCGATTACCATACCGTTACCCCGGCATTTTCCGCTTATATATACATCTGCCGCCGTTTCTGCCGATATGTACTCATCAGCGGAATATTTTCCCGCAGCAGCGGATATTTCCACACTGCTGTTTCCCGAAAAGCTCTCTGACAGTGCGGTACACGTAAATGTTTCTTCCGCCGTCATGGGTATATCATAGAAATTTATACGGCTAACCGGAACATTACCGTCATTTTGTTCCGCCATATAGCTGAGAGTTCCATCCTTTTCCGCAACTATTTTTATATCATATCCGTCCACGCTCGGCAGATAAACTTTCTTTACGTCACCCGTTTTTTCGAGCATAATATCATCATTATACGCAATATCGGTTCCCGAAATATGCCCTGCTTCATTTCCGTTCTTGTCATAGACATATACGCTGACCGGACATTTTATGGTGTCGGTGCGCTTATATGAATTAACCTCAGAAATTGATTTTCCGTCATGATAAGCCATCAGCGCATTTTCAAGCTTGTTTTTTTGTTCTTTGATTTTGGCATAAAGCTTATTTACCGCTCTGTCCGTTATGGTTTTATCCGAAAAATCTATTTTCAAAAGTTTGGTATAGGCATCCTGCGCATATTTAAGCTTCTTCTTATCGGCATATTCGGAAGAATTGAACACCTTTTTAACCGCTCTGTATGCGTTATAGCAATCCATAACCGTTGAATAAACATCTCCGGCGCCCTTTATTTTTATTTTGGCGGTATATTTTTTCAGGGTTTTCTTCATAGCATATTTGCCCCAGCCGTCAATTGATTTTCCCGATACCGCATTGACCACCTCGCTCATTGCCGCCTCCATGGCATTCGCGTCAAGCTGCTTCATCTGCGTAAGATACACCGACACCGCTTTGGCAAGCTGATCCTGCGTTGAACACACAGCAATCGTATCAACCGTTCTGTCGCCCTTTTTGCATACTATTTCTCCGAAATTAACCGATTCATTCTTTCCAAGATTTGCAAAGTTCACCGACATTATATCCGATGTAATTTTATACGGCCCATATTCTCCTGTCTGTTTATATGAATTTATTCCGTTCATTATTTCGCGGACTATTTTTGTGTTTGCGGTTATAATATCGCCGCTCATATCTATTTCGCCCAGATCAATTGTTCCGCACATAGATTTAAGTGCATCATACATTGCTTCATAGGCATAAATCCTGTCTCCCCCCGGCATACTTCCGAATGTGAGGAGTTTACTTGCCGATTTGCTGTCCTCCTCCATAAGCTTTAATGCACCGTTGTATCTTGCGCTTTCCTCCTGTTCCTTTGCGTCATCGGTTTTGCTGAGTTTCTCGCTTACGCCCTGCATATATGTTTCACAGCTGTTTATAAAATCCCTCACAGCCTGCGTTACGTCATCCCAGCTTGTTTTTTCATCTCTGTTATACTGCGTTTTTTCTTTGCTGCTTTTTGAGGTTTCTTCCATCTTATATATATTCTTATAGGTATCAAAAGTAAAATGTACATTCTTGCCTTTCAGACCTGAAATGTCACTTATCCATGTGTCAGGTTCCGGTGCAAGATAGAATAGCGCTATATTTCCCCTGTTTGACAGCTCCATGCTTGAAATACTTTCATCGACAGATAAAAGCTTAATGTCACTGCCGTCATATTCTCCTATATCTGCCAGCCCTATTACATATCCGCTGTAAATACAGAATGTTACATCATTTCCGATGTGCTCATTTGCGTCATTTACTCCGCGGTACAGCCTGTATTCACATCCGTCAATTGTTATTGTATCACCATCAGCCGCTTCAACCGTTCCCCTGTGATAATTTATACTGTCTGCTTTATATATCACTGCCGGAGAAAGATTATAATCAACATCTGCCCAAACGAGTTTACCGTTCCATGAATCTTCCCAATCCCTTGCGTCAACGTGATTCAAATAAGAAATATCCGACTCGTCACAGTATGTGTAATTCCCCTCTATCAAATCGTCAAAACGCATCACCGACAATGTTCTGTTTGCCGGAACCTTGTATTTTGACATATCCGGACAATTATAATGCGCAGTATACCACTGTTCTGGGTACATTGATTTCCATTCCTCTTCACTGCCCTCAAAATACACCTCTATATAGTAAAAACTACTGTCTATCTCCTTTACCGTATTGGGGATATATATACTGCGCAGATAATTGCTCTTATCCGGCATCCGTCCGCTGATTTTTTTCACACCGTCAGGAACTATATAGGTAACGCGTTTGTTTCCCCTCGGATACTGCACCAGTTCTGTTTTATCCTTACTGTATATAACACCGTCATCTCCCGCGCATATGTATGGATTTTCCGGAGAAACCTCAAAAAATTCCATATTGTCATAAAATGCCTCCATATGAAATGTCCGAACATTATTTCCTAAATATATACTTTTCAGTTCAGGGCATATCCCAAATACATATCTTCCTATATCGCTTATAGAATTTCCAATTACCGCATGTTTCAGATTGTCCATTCTCGCAAAAGCAGCCGCTTCTATATTTTCAACCGTATCGGGAACATTTGCCGTTTCAAGTCTGCTGCAAAAAAACGAATGATGCCCGATTGTCTTAACGGATGCCGGTATTTCAAATTCAGATTCCGTCTTTCCGGCAGGATATGTTATCAGTCTTGTTTTATCTTTATTGTATAAAACTCCGTTTTCGTCCGAAGAATAATACTTATTGCCGCCGTCAACCGCAATACTTTGAAGATTTTTCATATACTCAAATGAATCACAAAGATATATAAGTCCCTCCGGAAAATCCAGTTTTTCAACGTTGGTGTTCATGAGTGCAATTGTGTGCATTGTCTTTATACTGTCGGGAAGCCTAATTCCGGTTAACCCACTCTGCCCCTCAAAAGTTCTGTTTGCTACGCACTTTGTTCCCTCTTTCAGCTCAATCGTTGTGTTGTCGGGAATTGTGCCCTTGTACCCATACGCTGTATTTCCGACATAAACCACACCATCTTCATGGTTTTTGTAAAGATTTATGTACCAATCTGTATAGTCAAATGCACTTTCACCTATATATTCAATACTATCGGGAATACTTATGTCTGATAGCTTGCCTGACGCGTCCAGTGCATATGATGATATTGCTCTTGTTCCGTCTTTTATATCCAAAGACACCGCAGAATGTGTACTGTCCTTATAGGAATACAGTATTTTTCCGATATAGATCGCCCCGTCCGGTTGATTTTTATACCATTCTGTTTTTTCAAATATTCTGCCCGGTATATCTATAACGCTGTCGGCAGCAATTATTTCTTCAATCTCATTATTATTCCAAAAAGCCTCTGCTATGTTAAGAACTCCGTCACCTATCACAAGCTTTTTTATATTCGTCATATTCTCCCATGGCGCTTCTTCGCACCCCCAGTTATAAGGATACATCTCGCCTGTACCGCTTATTGTCAAAGTATCACCTTCAACCGTCCATGTAAGATTGTATCCGCATTTACCGCTCGTTTTGTTTTCTGCCGCTGCCGGAATTGTAAAAATTATTCCCGAAAGCACGCATACCGACAGCAGTATACTTATAATTCTCTTTTTCATTTGTTCATCCCTTTCTTCATAAAAAAACGGGAGCGTTCAAAGCACTTACCGTGATGTACGCTCCCTCAGCTCAATATCAGTTTAATTCTTTGTCTATCGCTTCCGCCGCAGCTTTTCCTGCGCCCATAGCAAGAATAACCGTAGCAGCGCCCGTAACAACGTCACCGCCGGCATAAACATGAGCCTTTGATGTTTTTCCCGTTTCGTCCGCAACAATACAGCCGCGCTTGTTTGTTTCAAGTCCCTCGGTTGTTTTTCTGATAAGCGGATTCGGAGTCTGTCCGATTGCAACAACAACAGTGTCCACATCAAGCACTTCTTCACTGCCCTTGATTTCCACAGGTCTGCGTCTGCCGCTTTCGTCCGGCTCGCCCAACTCCATCTTGATAACCTCCATGCCTGTTACCCAGCCGTCCTCGTTTCCGAGAATTTTTGTCGGGTTTTGCAGAAGCTTAAATTCAATGCCCTCTTCCTCAGCATGGAACACTTCCTCCGCTCTTGCCGGAAGTTCTTCTCTTCCGCGTCTGTAAACAATGTACACGTGCTCCGCACCCAGACGCATCGCGCATCTTGCCGCGTCCATTGCAACATTTCCGCCGCCGAGAACCGCAACCTTTTTGCCCACGTAAACAGGCGTGTCATATTCGGGGAACTTATAGCCCTTCATCAGATTAATTCTCGTCAGAAATTCATTTGCGCTGTAAACGCCGTTAAGGCTTTCACCCTCAATTCCCATAAATCTCGGCAGACCTGCGCCCGAACCGATATATACAGCGTCATAGCCCATTTCGTTAAACAGCTCGTCAACGGTAAGCGTTTTGCCTATCACGACATTTGTCTGAATATCAACGCCCATCGCTTTTAAGTTTGCAATTTCCTTTTGAACGATGTCCTTTGGAAGTCTAAATTCCGGTATTCCGTACATCAGAACGCCGCCTGCCGTATGAAACGCTTCGTAAACAGTCACCTTATAACCTCGTTTTGCCAAATCGCCCGCAACGGTAAGTCCCGACGGCCCCGAGCCTACAACAGCGGCCTTTTTTCCGTTCGGTTCGGGAATTTCAATCTTATCTTCAACATTTTTCATATGGTAGTCGGCAACAAACCTTTCCAGTCTGCCGATACCTACGCTTTCGCCCTTTATACCTCTTACGCACTTTGATTCGCACTGCTTTTCCTGCGGACAAACTCTGCCGCAAACAGCCGGAAGTGCATTTGTTTCCTTTATTTTCTGATAAGCCTCCTCAAATTTGCCTTCCGCAACAAGTGCGACAAATTCGGGAATTTTTACACTTACGGGACAGCCCTGCATACACGGTCTGTGCTTGCAGTTAAGGCATCTTTTAGCTTCATCGATTGCCGTTTCCTCCGAATATCCCGTAGTTACCTCCAAAAAATTTTTATTTCTTACGTTCGGACACTGCTCCGGCATCGGATTTTTGTCCATTCTCATATTAGGCATAGTAATCTCCATTCCGCCGTACTATACGGCACAAATTTTCATATTATTCCGCACGGTTTGTTCTGCCGATTCTGCAATATCCTTCTTCGCATGAACGGTTTTCGTAATCCTTAAACATTCTGCCGCGCTTCATTGCACTGTCCCAGTCGATTTTATGACCGTCAAAGTCCGGCCCGTCAACACAGGCGAATTTCGTTTCTCCGCCCACGATTACACGGCATCCGCCGCACATTCCCGTACCGTCAATCATCACCGGATTCATGCTGACCGTTGTCGGAATATCGTACTTTTCCGTCAGCTTACAGACAAACTTCATCATTACAAGCGGTCCTATCGCAATTACCTCGTCAAACTTTTCGCCTGCAAGAATTTCCTTTTCAAGCATATCTGTAACAAAGCCCTGATTTCCGTTTGAACCGTCATCTGTTGCAACAACAAGCTTTGTTGCAACGGCTTTGAGCTCATCTTCAAGAATAACCAGATCCTTGTTTCTGAATCCCGTTATAACCGTTACATCCGCACCGAGGCTGTGCAGCTTTTTCGCCTGCGGATATGCAATCGCGGTTCCGAGTCCGCCGCCTATTACGGCTACCTTCTTCTTTCCTTCAAGCTGTGTAGGCATTCCCAAAGGCCCTGCAAAATCAAGCAGATACTCGCCCTGCTCTATTTCCGCCAGATCTCTTGTGGTCTTTCCGACAATCTGAACTATAATCGTAACAGTTCCCTTTTCTCTGTCAAAATCGGCTATCGTAAAAGGAACCCTTTCGCCGTGTTCATCAATTCTCAGAATTATGAACTGTCCCGGCTCTGCCTTTGCGGCAATCAGCGGCGCTTCAACCTCCATCAGAAATATCTGCGGATTAAGCGTCTTTTTTGTAATAATTTTATAAGCCATTGTATCAGCCACCTCATATATTTTTTGTCAACGCACAAGTTTTTGCGCGTCTGTCGCATCTGTCATTTTAACGCTTGAATGATATTTTATCACATTTATGCTTAATTTTCAATATCCAGCGCCAATTTTTTTAAAATTAAAAAGTAAAATTTTATTATTTATTTTTCGATATTTTTGCACATTCCCCATAATATTGCCGCTATGTGTGTAAATATTTATTGAAAAATGAATTTATTTTGCCAAAACAGACCACAATAGATACAAGCGAAAAAATAACAGGAAAGGAAATATAATGCGAGTATCGCTTTTTTGCGTTATAACAGATATGATTTGGGATTTATATTCAGTGCAGCTGCCGGAGCAGCAATGAGCATACAAGGCGTGATGAATACCAGGCTGGGAGAAAAAGCAGGGATTTATGAAGCAAATGCATTTGTACAGGGAACTGCATTCATTCTTTCTGTTTTACTTATGCTTACAATAGGAAAGGGCAGCATAAAAAATATTGCAAGTGCAAATAAGCTGTATCTCTTGGGCGGATTATTGGGAATTTTAATAACGGTTTTTGTCATGCTTGGAATGGGAAAGCTGACTCCTGCGATTGCTGTTTCCACAATACTCATCGCACAGCTTTTCACAGCCGCTCTTATAGACGCCTTCGGATTTATGGGAACAGAGAAAATTGCATTCGGCTGGAACAAATACTGCGGACTTATTCTTATGCTTGCAGGAGTACTGCTGTTCAAATATAAATAAAAGCGGCGCATTGCCGCTTTTATTTTAATCCCGCATCTTTGCAATACTTATCTATGCCGTTTGCCACTGCACTGCCGATTGCTTCATATTCGTTTTGCAGAATGTTTAAATCGCTGCCGTTATCAAAAAATCCGATTTCAAGATATGCTATCGGTATCGGTGATTTACAGAATAATACCAACTCCGGTATTCCCTCCAATCTGCCGCCGCAATAGGCTGGCATTGAAGTATCCGCAACTATTTCATCATTTATATATTTTCCGATTGTGTTGCTTATATATGCGTAATCATCCCTTATATCCGCCTGGTCGTATGTTCCCGAAAGCTCTATGTATGCACTTCCCCTGCCGCCTCCGGCATTGGAGTGAATACACACAAACAAATCCGCATCCGGCACAGCGCTTGTATCATTGTTCGGATAACAGTAAATAAGGCGTTTTGTCATTGACGGATTTGTAAGATTACTGTTTCTGGTAAGTCTCACTTCGTATCCCATTTCTTCTAAATGCGCGGCGGCGCTCACGGTATTTCTCAAATTAATTTCCGGCTCTGTTTCCCTGTCTCCGTTTTCCATTCTGTACCAGCAATTTCCTCTGCCGCTGCACCCGTAACCCATGCAATCCTGCCATGTTGTATGTGATTTCCAGTGCCGCCATTCGCCCCATTGTCCTTTATCTTCATTCCAAAGCCATCCGTCACCGGATTTTTCATCATCACTCATAAGTCCCGAATCACGTCCGTGTCCGGCATCAAGCACAATCGTAACAGGCGGTCTTTTATTTTCAAAATCTCCGCTGTATTCCTTTGTATCAAGTGTATCGCTGATTTTTGCATATACCCTTGCAAGCATTACAGCCGCATCTCCGCGCGTCATTTTATCCTCTGCCGAAAATCCGGCATCGGTGATTCCCTCTTTTTCGGCAATGCACACATATTCAGCCGCCCAGTCCGGTATTTGCTCCGATACCTTATAGCCGTCATCAGCCGATGTGTTTATTTTATCTTTAAGTATTCTTGCTGCGATAGTTACCGCCTGAATTTTCGGAATTAATTCATTTCCTCTGAAAGTTCCGTCCTCAAATCCAGACATTAACCCCGTTTCCGCCGCCGATCCGGCAACATAATAGAACCAATCTCTCTTTGAGACATCTTTTAGGTAGTACGGCTTATTTTCGCCCATATAATTGAGCATACGCAGAGCCATTGCGGCGAACTCCGCGCGCGAAACATTTTTATCGGGGCAAAACTCAGTAGCAGACACACCTTTAACATAATTTTTTTCTGTCAGTAAACTGACTGCCTGCCGTGTTTCCTCACTTTTTTCTCCCAAATCGGTAAATTCGGCAAAAGCTGTTCCCTGTGATAATATTGTTACAGCAGCAAGCATTACAACAATTTTTTTCATATCCTATCCCTTAATCCAAAGAAATTTCCAGACACCTTTCTGTGCCGTTCCATTCACACGATTTAGCAGTATTTATCATTTCATCAGCCGAAACGGCGGTATAGCCGTTTAGCGGATATACATGATTAAACATATAACTGTTCTCACCGCATGAAACCTCCGCTTTTATATCACTGCCGCGGAATATATCAAAAAGCTGTGCGCCGTTTTCATATCCGCGGTACATTTCCATAGGAATCGGCGAAACATCCCTTTCCTTATCATATCTTGCCGAAACGGTTCTTGTATCGTCATTCCAAGTAATATCAAAGCCGTAATCTTTTAAGTCCTCTATTATAAATACCAGTCCCTTATCAGGTCCTCCGTAATAAAATGCCGGTATTTCATTTCCGTTTATCTTCACGCGCATATCCGTTGCAAACAGGTGATTATACAGACTGTATGCCCTGTCAAAACCGCAGTCAAGCAGCTTTTTTGAATCGGGAAAGCGATTTCCGCTTGTGCTTGAATGCATCGTGACCGACACAAGCCGTATGCCGTCATGCACGGCAGTTGCCGTAAAGCAATAGCCGGCAAGCGTTGTTGTTCCGGTTTTCAATCCGTCTGCTCCCCAATACGCCTGGTTATCATCGGGCAGCATATGGTTTGTGGCATTATACTTTTTTCCCTCAAATATTATATATGGCTTTGATGTGTAATTCAGCACATCGGGAAACTCATTTATGAGCCTTATCGCCAGTCTCGCCATTGATGACGCGGTAATTCTGTCGGCATCGGACAAGCCCGATGAATCCTCATAATATGCGTTCAGACCGAGTTTTGCCGCCGTTTCGTTCATAAGCTGCGCAAACGCCGCTTCGCTTCCAGATATGCGCTTTGCTGCCATTGCGCTTGCCGCACACGCCGACGGCACCATTATTGCGCCTATAAGCTCGTCCACACTGTATGCGTGTCCCTCTATCAGCCGAACATTGGTTGCGTCGCTGTCAAGCGATGCCGCATCGTCCTCCGCATCGGCTACAATAAGCGTATCCTTTGCCAATTCTCCGCTGCGGATTTTATCGTAAATTATATATACGGTCATTACCTTCGTCATGCTTGCAGGTGCAAGCATTTCTTCCGAATTTTTCTCATAATAACATTCTCCGGTAGTTACATCCGCAACATAAGCCGCTTTGGATGTAATGTCCAGTGCTGACGCCGACGCACTGCCGAAAAGCACGCCGAGCGCAGCCGCTGCACAGATTATTCTTCTAAACATACTCTCTCCCCTTTTATTACGGATTGCACAAATCATCAAGCGATCTCAGTTCATATCCGTTATTCAGCGCATACTGTATTACGCTCTCAAGCGCGTTTGCATTATCTCTCGACACCGCATGGAGAAGCAATATAGCGCCGTCGTGCATATATTTTGTAATTTCATTGTATGCGTAATCCGTTCCCTTTTGCACGTTCGGGTCATAGTCGTAGTATGCAAAGCTCCATAAAATGGTGTTGTATCCCAAATCCTTTGCAATCGCCAAAGCGCGCTCGCTTATCGCTCCCTCCGGCGGACGCATATAGAACATTTTATCATATCCGAAATCATATTTTACACGATTAGATAAAACCTCAATTTCGTTTACGATAGTATCTATTGAGCTTCTGCCCAGATTTTTATGATGAACCGTATGGTTTCCTACCGAAAATCCCTCGTCAATCATTCTCTGAACCAAATCCGGCGATGTATCGAGGTAATCGCCGGTAACAAAGAATGTTGCCGGAGCATTGTATTTTTTCAGAACGTCCAGAATCTGCGGCGTATATCCTGCCTCATAGCCTTCATCAAACGTCAGGTAAATCGCATGAGGCTTGGAATGATCCATATAATACGCATCAAAACGTTCCAGCATACTTTTCTGCCAGCTGTACAGCTCCGGTTCATCTCCGGCTCTTTTTACAAATCCCCAGCCGCATTCCTCCGACTGAAAATTGTTGTAGCTGTTAAGATCCAGCTGCCATGAGTCTTTTTTCACCCGCGTATACTGTTTTTGCGCTTTTTCAAGCGGCATATATTCTGCCGAGGGCAGCTCGTCCATTGTCAGAAACAGAGTATTAAGTCCCTCAGACCAAAACATTCTGCCATACGGATATAAATTATCCAAAAGTATCATCATACTTCCGTCCACCCAATACGACGGCGTTTCCGCTCCGTCAAGCAGAACCTTTATATCGCTCGCACCGCTTTCGGCAAAAATCGTCCCGTTTTTCTGCCACGGCAGCTTTACTCCGCCCACGCCCGTGATTTCCGTGCAATCCTTGTTTCGCGTAATATTGACCGTTTTCTGTGCTTCGTCATAGTTTACCGAAAATCCGTATGCGCTTAAATCTTTTGCATAAATTCCGCAAAATCCGTTTATATTGTAGCATGGAATCGGATGGTTATTTATGTATGCCGATACATCATAATATCGTATGCTTTCGGCAGAGACGCCGATTTGGAATGCTGCCGCAGATGCCAAAAGCAGCAATGTAATAATGATTTTTTTCATAATTTTCTCCCATTTTTAATAATTTTCACCTCGAATTATACCATATAATGCAAGAAAAATCTACCTTAGTTGAGATTTTTGTAATTATTAACAATAAAAACGTAATTTTTTATGCAAAATGTATTTTTTACAAATAAATATCCCTCAGAGCGCTGTCTTGCTCCGAGGGATTTTATTTTTACAGCAAATGTTTTCTGAGTTCTTCTCCGCTCTCAGCCGAAAGCAGCGCAGGAGCAACGTCAAACACAGTCTTGCAGCCTGTTTCGCCGTTTTTGTTCATGCGATATGCCGCACGTGCGTATGCCGCTATTACAGATGCGGTAAATTCAGGGTTTGAATCCAGCTTTAAGCTGTACTCGATTATATGCTTGTTTTCGCCGTTCATGCCTGTTTTTCCGCTTCTTATTACAAAACCGCCGTGAGGTATTCCGGCATGGTCGCGCTGTAATTCCTCCATTGTAATAAAATGTACGGTTGTGTCATAATCCGCAAAATAATTCGGCATAGTTTTGATTTCATTTTCTATTTTTTCAAGGTCTGCGCCCTCTTTTGCGACAACAAAACATTCCCTTGTGTGCTTTTCTCTTGTTGAAAGAACCGGATTTGAGCCCGAACGCACCGCTTCAAGCGCACTTTCCACAGGAACTGTGTACTGTCTTGCATCTAACACGCCGTCAATTCTTCTGATTGCATCAGAATGTCCCTGGCTTACGCCTTTGCCCCAGAAAGTATAGTCGCTGCCGTCCGGCAGTACCGCCTCGGCATACATTCTGTTAAGAGAAAACATACCCGGATCCCAGCCTACCGATATAATTCCGGTTTTATTTCCTTTTTTCGCCGCCTCGTCAACATTTGCAAAGTGATCGGGTACTTTTGCATGAGTATCAAAGCTGTCAACCACATTAAAATATTCCGCCATCATCGGAGTCTGCACCGGCAAATCCGTTGCACTGCCGCCGCACATAATCATAACGTCGATTTCATCACGATGCTTTAACGCATCGTTTGCAGAATACACGGGAACATTCTCGGTAAGCAGCTTTACCGTTTCGGGATTTCTTCTTGTGAAAACAGCCGCAAGCGTCATATCCGCATTGTTTTTAACCGCACATTCCACTCCTCGTCCGAGGTTTCCGTATCCGTAAATACCAATTCTTATACTCATAAAAATCTCCATTCCGCCGCCGTACAACGGCACAAACCATAGTCATTATTTTTAATTATTATACCATTTTCAAGCAAGCTTGTCCATTATTTTTTTGCACAAATTTTTTTCTCCGCCTCATATACTTTTATGCAACACCAAAAGAACGGCCGTTCACGACTGTTCTTTTTGTATCAGTACTTTTATTTTTCTTTCCCGGCAATATTACATCCGGACAGCGTTTCCTGATTTTAAGTGTTTCAAAGTGTTATGAAGAAAAATTCTTCCGCTTTGGCGCATAAGTAATGATAAACCGGAAGATGCAGCTCCTGCACCTTATATGTTTCGGTTTCCGGCACGCGAATTGTCATATCGGATAATTCAGACAGTCTGCTTTCCGCCGCACCTGTAAGCGAAAGTGTTTTCACACCCATACACTTTGCAGTCTCAACCGCATTTACGACGTTTTTGGAATTACCCGTTGTCGAAATACCGATGACCAAATCACTTTCCCCTGCATAGCCGTAAATCAGCTGCGCATACATCATATCCGGTTCAACATCATTCACAAACGCCGACAAAACAGCACACTGACTCGGCAATGATATTGCCGGCAGCGCTCCCTGTAAATTTCTGCGCAGTCTTTCCGGTATGCGTTCGTCCGCCACCTCACGCTTACTTAAAAAGCCTTTCATCAATTCGCCTACAATATGCTCGCTGTCCGCCGCACTTCCGCCGTTGCCGCAGACCAAAACCTTTCCGCCGTTTTTGTATGTATCAATCATCATTTCAAGCGCCTGTTCAACGCTTTCTTCGCACACGGAAAGATTCGGATAGCGTTCCGATAATTTAAGCATCTCTTTTTCCCCTTTTCAAAGTATCCTCCGCTACGGCAATCGCCGCGCGGTCGCCGATTTCATCGCCCAATGCAGCCGGCACGATTTCACACACATTTCTTGCATAGAAAAGCGTTTCACGTTCTATAACCTCCTGCATTTTTTTGTGCAGAAGTTCTCCGCTCCGTTCAAACACACTGCCTATGACGATTTTTTCGGGATTTAATATATCAATCAATATCGAAAGTCCTCTGCCGAGCTTTTCCGCACAAATGTCATACACCTTAATTGAGTCTTTATCTCCCGATTTTGCACATTCTGCGATTTTCTTCGCCGTTATATTGTCAAGTTCAGTATAGCTTTTACAAAATGCAGTTTTACCGCCGCATTGCAGACGTTCCCTTGCTATCATTTTCCCTGTTTCGGCAATTCCGCCGCCGGAACAAAAGCCTTCAAACGAACCGGCTTTTCCGTAGCCGACAGGCCCGTACTCCGCCATTCGTATATGCCCTACTTCGCCTGCCATATCATTTGTTCCGGCATAAAGTCTGCCGTTTAAAATCAAGCCTGCGCCCATTCCTGTGCCGAAAGTCAGAAAAATCATATTTTCCGCCCCTCTGCCTGCGCCGTATTTCCATTCGGCAAGGGCGCACGCATTTGCGTCATTCTGAATCCCAACAGGCACACTGAATTTACTTTCAAGCATTTTAACGATTTCAATATTGTCCCAGCCGGGCAGATTCGGCGGCGACATAATCACGCCGCGCTTTGAATCAAGCGGGCCGCCGCAGCTTATACCGATTGCATCGTTTGCACCGAGCTTTTCTACAGCGTTTATAATATTTTCAATCGTTTCATTAACTGTTGTTGTGCCAAATTTGATTTTATCCGTAATTCCGTTTTCGTCACCTGTAATTACGGCACATTTTGTTCCGCCTATATCAATTCCCGTATATTTCATCTTTCACCCGGTACACTTTCCCAATCCTTTAAAAATCTTTCAATTCCCGCGTCGGTCAAAGGATGACAAATCATCTGATTTATTACCTTGTAAGGAATCGTCGCTATATGCGCTCCTGCCAATGCCGCGTCCACAACATCCTCAGGGCTTCTGATGCTTGCCGCAATAATCTCGGTTTCTATACCGTGCATATCAAAAATTGCCGCAATTGACTCAATCAAACTGTTTCCGTTTGAGGAAATATCATTCAGTCTGCCGATAAACGGGCTTACATAGCTTGCTCCGGCACGTGCCGCCAAAAGCGCCTGTGCAGGGCTGAATATAAGCGTTACATTTGTTCTGATTCCTTTTGCCGAAAGCTGTTTTACGGCTTTTAATCCCTCTGCCGTCACCGGAATTTTTATGACAATGTTTTTATGTATTTTTGCAAGCTCCATTGCCTCTTTTACCATGCCCTCCGAATCAAGGCTTATTACCTCTGCCGATATGGGCCCGTCAACAATCGACGTTATTTCCGTTACAACGTCTTTAAAGACCTTTCCCTCTTTCGCAATCAGCGACGGATTTGTCGTAACTCCGCATATTACGCCCAAATCATTTGCTTTTCTGATTTCTTCAACATTTGCGGTATCAATAAATATTTTCATTTTTATCCCGTTCCTTTCCGATTTACTCTTTACCTTGATTATACTTACTCAAATTATAATTTTGAATAGATTAATCGGACAATATACAAGAAATATTTATACTATTATGCCATTGACATTATTTATGACTTTTATTATAATAGTATATGGTAAAATATTTTAACGGAGTTGATAAAAATGACATCTGCACGGCTGAAAGAATTTATTGATAAACTCAGTGTTATTCTTATGCGGGATTTTGAATTTAACGGAATTGAAATCAGCGTAAATTATGCCGCACGTGCAAAACATTCAAAAAGCTGGGTTATTTCTTCCCACTATCATCCGTGGTATGAATTTAATTATGTATCAAAAGGCTCGTTGTATACTACTTTAAACGGAACCGAATTTCTTATAACTGCCGGAAGCTCTTATATAATCCCTCCCGGGATTACCCATTCGCACCGTCACAACAGCACAGGCGACGATGGCATATGTATTCGCTTTTGTTTAAATACGCCGCAGGAGAACGCAATATCGGAAACACTTTCAAAACCGCACGCAATGCCATTTAAGTCGAATATCGAAAAATTGAATTTATCCGGCGGCATTTACAGCACGCAAGCGGAATTTGCGGCATGGATTATGCGTATTTACGAACTGTTCTGTGCAGATACCGCCCCCTCCGTACAGATTAAATACACATTTGCAAATCAGGTTATATTATACCTTGAAGAATATTACAAAGAAAAAATCAAATTTTCGGACATTGCAAACGCAATGAACACCAGCTACCGTACATTATCGCGCAAATTCAGCGCCGAAACGGGTATGTCGATTTCCGACAAGCTTACCGCAATACGGCTTGATAAAGCAAAACAGCTTTTGGTTTCAACCAATCTGTCTATGTACGATATAGCGGCGCAGACGGGATATGAAAACGAATTTTACTTTTCAAGAATTTTTAAGCAAAAGGAAAAAATATCCCCCAAAGCTTACAGAAAACAGCATTTTATTGAGCTAAAAAACTCTTGACAAATGTATAATAATATTATATAATGTACTTTAGTGATTTATCATGCTAAAGCAGCGAAAGGAACGAGGGAAATGTCAGACTGGAAATTGCATACTCCGGACGGAGTAAACGATATACTGCCGGAGGAATGCAGTATAAAAAAAGAGCTTGAAAATACAATGTGGACGGTTCTCACTTCAATCGGCTACAAAGAGGTTGAAACGCCGTCATTTGAATATTACGACTGTTATATCGGTGAAAGCGGTCAGATTTCTCAGGAAACGATGTTTAAATTCTTTGACGAGCAAGGCAGAATACTTGCCCTGCGCCCCGATATGACTACGTCAATCGCACGTATGGCGGCAACAAAAACAGCTGATAAAACAATGCCGCAGAGATATATGTACACAGGCAGCGTTTTCAGAAACGAGCTGACCGAGGGCGTGCGTATGCGTGAATTTACCCAGACAGGTATCGAGCTGATAGGCTCATATGCTCCCGATGCCGACGCAGAGGTTATTTCCGCCGTTATGGAGGCAATTCTTGCTACAGGCATTGAAGATATTGCAATGGAAATCGGACAGGTTGCATTCTTTAACGGACTTATCGAGCAAGCCGGACTTAACGAAGAACTTACCGAAAAGCTCCGTGACAGAATTGATTCAAAAGATTCCGTAGGTATAAAATCCATAACCGAAAAGCTTGATATTGATGACGCAATAAAGGATTTGATGATACAGCTTCCGTATCTTTTCGGCGATTTGAGCGTTATTGACAAGGCAGACGTAAAAGGGCTTAATGCTACCTCACGCGCTGCGCTTGAAAATTTAAGAAGAATTTACGAACTGCTTTGCCTTTACGGCTTTGAGCAATATATATCAATTGATTTGGGAATGCTCCAGAGTATTGATTATTACACAGGTTCCATTTTCAAATGCTACACAAGGAACGTAAGCTTTCCCGTATGCGCCGGCGGACGGTATGACCATCTCATGGGCAAATTCGGAAAAATCTGCGGCGCAGTAGGCGCTGCGATAGGCGTAAACAGAGTAATGTCCGCACTCAACAAAAGAAAAGCCGACACTGTGGCGGCATCGCTTGTTTTTGCCGAAAAAGGCGCCGAGGGTCTTGCATACGACACTGCATACAATCTGCGCGTTAACGGCTGCCTGGTGGAAATGTACATCGGAGAACATAATATAGATACGGCAAAAGCATATGCAGCCGAAACCGGTGCGGCTTGTATGCTGCGCGTCTGCCCCGACGGAAAGCTTTTTATATATGATTTTGAAAAAAATGATATTATCAAGACAACAGTAAATGAATTTCTCGGTTACAGCGAAGAAGCTGCCGAACCCACGCCGCAGCAGCTCGGTTTTCGCAGCTTATAAAAGGGAGGTTTTATTATGCGTTATTTTACGGTTGCGCTGGCAAAAGGCAGGCTGGCGGATTTTGCAATAGATATTTTTTCGCAGATAGGCATTGACTGCTCCGAAATGAAAGAAAAAACAAGAAAACTGATTTTTACCAATGAAGATGCCAAAATGAAATTTATTCTTGTAAAGGCGTCCGACGTTCCGACATACGTGGAATACGGCGCAGCGGATATAGGAATTGTCGGCAAGGATACACTTCTTGAAGAAAACAGAAAGCTGTATGAAATGGTGGATTTGGGATTCGGAAAATGCAGTATGTGCGTCTGCGGCCCGAATGAGCTTAAAGGCAAGCTTGATTCTGTAACAAATCTTCGCGTTGCCTCAAAATATCCGAAAATTGCTAAGCATTACTTTAATGACGAAAAAGGCATGACAATAGAAATTATAAAGCTTAACGGTTCGGTAGAGCTTGCTCCGCTTGTCGGATTGTCCGATGTAATAGTGGATATAGTCGAAACGGGCAGCACCCTCCGTGCCAACGGCTTGGACGTGCTTGAAGAAGTCGTTCCGTTAAGTGCGCGCCTTATAGTTAACAAGGTAAGCATGAAAATGGAGCGTGAACGCATCATGAAGCTTGTAGAGGATTTCGACAGAATAACCAAGGAGAGGAACAGTATATGAGAATTTATCCGGCTATTGATATAAAAGACGGTCAGTGCGTAAGACTTTTGCAGGGGCGTTTTTCCGATGTTACCGTTTACGGCAATGACCCTGCACAGACCGCAAAAAAATGGGAAAACGAGGGCGGCGAATTTATTCACGTTGTAGACCTTGACGGTGCACTTAAAGGGTGCGGCATCAACAGCGGCGCAATTAAAAAAATATGCGAATCGGTCAGTGTTCCGGTACAAACCGGCGGCGGAATACGCACAATGGAGGATATCGAAGAAAAATTCAGTTGCGGCATAAACCGCATTATTATAGGTACAAAGGCTGTTTCGGACAGTGAATTTGTAAAGCGCGCGGTTGATAAATACGGTGAAAGGATAGTAATCGGCATAGACGCAAAAGACGGTATGGTTGCCGTAGAGGGCTGGGAGAAAACATCGGATTTTACAGCTGTTGACTTTGCAAAAAAAATGACGTCAATAGGCGTAAAAACTATTGTGTATACCGATATTGCCACCGACGGCACCTTAAACGGCCCGAATATTTCCGCAATGACCGAAATGGTAAAGAGTGTAAATGCAGATATTATCGCTTCGGGCGGCGTCGGCAGTATCGAACATATATCGGCGTTGATTCCGACAGGTGTTGAAGGCGTTATTATAGGACGCGCCTTGTACACCGGTGCGGTTGACTTAAGAAAGGCGGTCAATGCGGCAAAATGAAAAGAACGGTAAGTCTTATACGCCGCGCAATAGAGGACTACGGACTGATTGACGAGGGCGACAAAATTGCTGTCGGAGTGTCGGGCGGTAAGGACAGTCTTGTGCTGTTAAATGCACTTGCAGAACTGTCGCATTATTATCCGAAAAAATTTGAGGTTATGGGTTTAACTCTTGATTTGGGGTACAATGCCGATTATTCGGCGGTACAGGCAATGTGCGACAAAATAGGCGTTGAATATAAAATCAAAAAGACAAATTTCAAAGAAATAATATTTGATATACGCAAGGAAAGCAACCCCTGTTCCCTATGCGCAAAAATGCGCAGGGGCGCATTAAACGATATGGCTCTCGAAAACGGCTGCAAAAAAGTTGCGCTCGGTCATCATAATGACGATGTGCTTGAAACATTCTTTTTAAGCCTTATATACGAGGGCAGAATAAATTGTTTTTCGCCGTCTACGTACCTTGACAGAACAGGCATTACGCAAATACGTCCCATGATATACGTTCGTGAGCGTGATATTCGCGGAATTGTACGAAAATACGATATTCCGGTAGTACATAACCCATGTCCGGCAAACGGCGTCACAAAGCGCGAATACATGAAAAATCTTATCAGGCAAATTGAAAAAGAAACCACACCCGGACTTAGAAAACGTCTTTTCCATGCAATTCAATACAGCGGTATTGAGGGCTGGAATACGGACGATATACAGTAACACATAAAGCAGTACATCTTACAGCCGATGTACTGCTTTATGTATATATGGAGCAAAATACGGTAAAACTTTTATATGGTTAAAATATTCAAAAAAGCGGCTGCGGACAGTTAAAAGTTTTTATAAAATTTATAAATCTTATTTATTGACAAAGCTTGTGCGGTGTGATATACTGTATACAAGAAAGATTGATAAAAAAATATCAATCTTTCATTCAACAGCATATATCATATCAAATAATTAGGAAAGGATTTGAAACTATGGAAAAGTACATTGTAGACAGCGTTGAAAATCTTGAAAAGAAGCTTGCCCAGGTAAGAGTAGCACAGAGAAAATTCTCCGTTTACACCCAGGAGCAGGTAGACAAAATCTTTTTTGCGGCTGCATCGGCGGCAAATAAGCTAAGAATACCCCTTGCCAAAATGGCAGTTGAGGAAACAGGTATGGGTGTTGTTGAGGATAAAGTAATCAAAAACAACTATGCCGCGGAGTATATCTATAATGCTTATAAAAATACAAAAACCTGTGGTGTTATTGAGGAGGATACGGCATACGGAATAAAGAAAATTGCCGAACCGATAGGCGTTATCGGAGCGGTAATCCCGACCACCAATCCGACCTCTACCGCAATTTTCAAAACGCTTATCGCACTGAAAACGAGAAACGGTATTATAATCAGCCCGCACCCCAGAGCAAAAAAGGCTACTATTGAAGCGGCGCGTATTGTGCTTGAAGCGGCTGTAAACGCAGGCGCACCGGAAAATATTATCGGCTGGATAGACACTCCGTCGCTTGACATGACAAATCTTCTTATGAAGGAGTCGGATATAATACTTGCAACAGGCGGTCCGGGCATGGTAAAAGCGGCTTATTCAAGCGGCAAGCCGGCGCTCGGCGTAGGCGCCGGAAACACTCCGGCAATTATCGACGAAACGGCTGACATCGTGCTTGCTGTAAGCTCAATAATTCATTCAAAGACATTTGACAACGGCATGATTTGCGCATCGGAGCAGTCGGTTATCGTGCATAAAAACATTTACGATAAGGTAAAGAAAGAATTTGCCGACCGCGGCTGTTATTTCCTCAAAAAGGACGAAACCGAAAAGGTCAGAAAAACAATCATCATAAACGGCGCACTTAATGCAAAAATAGTCGGTCAGACAGCGCATACGATAGCGTCGCTTGCAGGCGTAAACGTTCCCGAAAACACCAAGGTGCTTATCGGTGAGGTT
Source organism: uncultured Clostridia bacterium (assembly GCA_934476675.1). Lineage (GTDB taxonomy): Bacteria > Bacillota > Clostridia > UBA1381 > UBA1381 > UBA4716. The sequence goes on from CAKSOE010000033.1 coordinate 30,000, forward strand.
ACATCGGTTGAGCTGTCGGAGGAATTTGCGCATGAAAAGCTCTCCCCTGTTCTTGCTATGTATAAGGCAAAGGATATACAGGACGCATTTTCAAAAGCGGAACAGCTTATCGCAGACGGTGGCTACGGACACACCTCCTCAATTTATCTTAATGCCGTCACCGAAAAAGATAAGCTTAACGAATTTGCGGCAAGAATGAAAACCTGCCGTATACTTGTAAACACCCCGTCCTCGCACGGCGGAATCGGCGATTTATATAACTTCAAGCTTGCGCCGTCGCTCACACTCGGCTGCGGTTCGTGGGGCGGAAACTCCGTTTCGGAAAACGTCGGTGTAAAGCATCTGCTTAATATTAAAACTGTTGCGGAAAGAAGGGAAAATATGCTGTGGTTCAGAGCGCCTGAAAAGGTATATACAAAGAAAGGCTGTCTGCCTGTCGCACTTGACGAGCTGAAAAATGTCATGGGCAAAAAGAAAGCATTTATTGTAACGGATAGTTTTCTTTACCGCAATGGCTATACAAAAGCCATTACCGACAAGCTTGACGAAATGGGAATTATCCATACAACATTTTTTGATGTTGCCCCCGACCCTACCCTGCACTGTGCAAAAGAGGGAGCTAAGCAAATGAGTGCGTTTGAGCCGGATTGTATAATCGCACTCGGCGGCGGTTCAGCAATGGACGCGGCTAAAATTATGTGGGTTCTGTATGAACACCCCGAAGTGGATTTCATGGATATGGCAATGCGTTTTATTGATATACGCAAAAGAGTCTACACTTTCCCCAAAATGGGAGAAAGGGCATACTTTATCGCGATACCGACATCAGCCGGAACAGGTTCGGAGGTAACGCCGTTTGCGGTTATTACTGACGAAAAAACAGGAGTAAAATATCCGCTTGCGGATTATGAGCTGCTACCCGACATGGCAATTATCGACACCGACCTCCATATGTCGGCGCCGAAAGGGCTGACTGCCGCATCGGGTATTGACGCTGTATCGCACGCACTTGAAGCCTATGCGTCAATGATGGCAACCGATTATACGGACGGCTTGGCGCTGAAAGCCTTGAAAATCATATTTGAATATCTGCCGAGAGTCTATGAAAACGGTCAAAACGATGCCGAAGCGCGTGAGAAAATGGCAAATGCCGCAACAATGGCAGGTATGGCGTTTGCAAATGCGTTTTTGGGAGTGTGCCATTCTATGGCACATAAACTCGGAGCATTTCATCACCTGCCCCACGGCGTTGCAAATGCGCTTATGCTCGAAGAAGTACTGAGATTTAACGCGTCGGAAAATCCGACAAAAATGGGTACGTTTTCGCAGTACGATCATCCGCATACATTGGAGCGTTATGCCGAGGTTGCTGATTATCTCGGACTTGGCGGCAAAAGTAATGCGGAAAAGCTTGAAAATCTGATTAACGCACTGAACGAATTAAAAGAAAGAGTCGGAATAAAGCAAACAATCAAGGATTACGATATTGACGAAAGTGATTTTCTTGCCCGGCTTGACGATATGACCGAGCAGGCATTTGACGATCAGTGTACGGGAGCAAATCCGCGTTATCCGCTTATGAGCGAGATAAAGCAGATGTATCTGAATGCGTATTACGGCAAGCATGAGATTGTGTGAGGAGGATATAAGCTATGAATTTGACGAATATTATTGCCCAGCGAAAGGACAAAACGATTTATCGCGACGGAAATAAGGCTATAAAAATCTTTGACGAAAACTACAAAACCTCCGCAGTGCTTAACGAAGCATTGAACGACGCTCTAATCGAGGAAACCTCTCTGAATGTTCCAAAGCTCAGAGAAGTAAGCAAAATCGAGGGCAAATGGGCGATTATAAATGATTTTATCGAGGGCAAAACGCTTGCGGAGCTTATGGACGAATATCCGCAGAAAGAGGACGAATATCTTGAACTGTTCGTTGATTTGCAGATTGAAATTCAGAACAAATCCTGTCCTGGGCTTACAAAAATCCAGGATAAAATGAAGCGCAAAATTTCCGAATCAAACCTTGACGCAACTACGCGCTATGAGCTGCATACAAGACTTAACGGAATGAAAAGACACAAAAAAATCTGCCACGGCGATTTTAACCCGAGCAATATAATCATCACAAACGACGGCGTGCCGTTTGTTCTGGACTGGTCCCACGCAACGCAGGGTAATGCCAGCGAGGACGTAGCAAGAACATATCTGCTCTTTAAGCTTGCAAAGAAAGACGAGCTTGCCGAAAAATATATACGGCTGTTCTGCAAAAAGAGCGATACCGCATTGCAGTATGTTCAGTCATGGCTTCCGATTGTTGCCGCATCGCAGCTTGTTAAAGGAAAAAGCGAAGAAAAAGAGTTTCTCGAAAGCTGGATTCATGTCGTGGATTACGAATAAAAACAAAACCGCTCTTGAAATTTTTCAAGAGCGGTTTAATTTTCGTAAATAATAAATAATTTTATTCTTTAATCTTCTGAACGGCAGAGATGCGCACACTTTTTTGCAGTATTTTATATAATTCTCGTCCGTACATTCCACAAACTTTCCGTTGTGATAAAAAGCGCTCAATACGCCGACAATGTCAGCATCTGTGATGTCGCGTTCTATGGAAGTGCGGTTATCGCCGCATATGACATAACCTTTTTTCGTAACTCGCACAATTCTGTGCATTGTGTAGTGTCCGTCACGACGATAAACAGGCACGTCAAATTTCTTCAAAGGAAACTCCGGCGAAACAATAATCACACTGTCACGTCCGGAAACAAGCATAGGATACATACTGTCTCCCTCTGTTTTGGTTACAAATACCCCGTTTTCCCTTAATTCGTCCTCTATGCACTTCATATGCCTATTCCCTCCGCAGCCGTTTTTGCGGCGGATATATCCTTATTGCATTTTATGATATAAAATTCCGAATGTTCAATTAAATCGTTTATTATTTCAAGTGTTTTTAAAAGCATGGCATTGTTCTTCGGAAAATAAATCTGATTTATCAGCAGTTCAAAAACCGCTTCCTTTTCAAGCCTGATACATTGATTTTCAATACCTCGCTCGATAAAGCAGATTTTTTTAAGCTCCGTTTTTGCGTTAATATGCTGATTTTCCTTGCCCGCCCACGGCGTACCGTAAGCAAAAACTTTATTACCGATAATTCTTAAAAGCGGCTTATCGCCGTTAATAACTTTTACCTTATCTCCGAAAAGCTCACACCACAGCCTTGCGTGGGTGCTTTTCCCCACTCCGCTCCTTGCTAAAAATGCAATTCCGCAGCCGTTAAAATCCATCACCACGCCATGCAGTAAAAATCCGTTATATTCCGGCAGGATTTCGGCGATTTTGCGGTACACGGCAAGGCTTTCAAGATACCCTCTGTCCGAATGATTTCCCTTATCCTCCGCCTCGATTTCGCTCTCCGACGCCGAAACAGAAAAATCACACGCTTCATCGGTAAGATAACCGCAGCACATTTTTTCTATGTAATCATATTGATTTTCAATTCCGATATTAAGCTCCGCCAAGCGCACACCAATCATTTCACACCTCATCGGCTACCCAGCCGTCCTCTGCGAATGTTTTATCCATTCCCAACGGCGAAACAAGCACAGCCGCCAGTCCGATACAGTGGAACATCGCCGCCGATACCGGAACGGAAATTCCGCGGCTAAAAAATTTTGCAAATTTCGTAACTGAAAAAAGCCACGTATATATTGTTCCTCCGCCGATAAAATACACCGCAAATCCGAAAAGCGCAAAAGCAATATATGCCGAAATGTTCGTAAAATAATAAAGCTTTTTATCGCGCAAATCAAAATAGCAGTCTCTTTGCATTTTTACATTCGCTGCCAAAAACAAAGCCATGCCGAAAACCGCTCCGAATGTCAGCGCGCCGCGCAAAGATAAGATTTTTTCAATATTAAGCACCGTCAAGGCTGCCGATACAATAAAATTTGTAACAAACAGCTCTAAAAATCTGCGTACAATAATTCTAAATGCAATGTTGTTCATTAGTCAAGTGTTCCCTTACTGTTTGTAATTACTACCGTTCGTGTTTCGTCTATCCAGTCAACGTCCGCGCTTAAAGCCTCCGCAACCGCACGAACAGGTATAAGTGTGTAATCGCTGTCTATAAAAGGAGCGGTATCGAGCGTAATAACTTCGCTTTCGTCGCTGTCCGTTGTCTGTACCACCATTTGCGGCACACCGATTTTCATTGTAATAAAGGTTTTGCCCTTTGTTGCAAAAATAAGCTTATCGTCCCCTGCCCATGTCACCTTTGCACCGAGCGTTTCAAAAACAGAACGCATCGGGAGCATGGTTCTCTCGTTTACAATTTGTGCAGGAATGGGAGATTCGAGCTTTTCGCCGTTTATTGTAACGGTTATCTCGTCATTTTCCGCAAATACGGCAGTTTGCAGTATCGCGGATATACTTAAAATAACAGCCAGAATAATTTTCTTCATAAATATGCAGACCTTTCCGAATTATTTATCATATGAAGTATGTCATAAACGCAGGATTGTGTCAATAAAACTATAAAAATCCAGTAAAATTGCCTGTGCAATGCAGTACACTACCTACACCGCACTGCGCAGACACTTTAAAAAATATATAAAACCCTTTCCCCTTGATTTAAGCGGTTTATAATAACAGCATTTGTTATTTTTGTAAAAACCCAAATACGGGCACACCGCCGTGCGGCTGTCAAGCTCATATGATTCCTTGCCCGTTTTGCAGTTTGTACATATGCTTTTATTTTTTATCAAAATAAAAGCCTCCGTAAAGCTATATATTAAAAGGCTGCCGCAACAAAGAGAGAGTCAATGATTATTGTATTCCTGACATAACGGCAGCCTTTTAACGGCTTTTATTCAAAAACGCTGATAGTTTTGCTGTCAAGCTTTTCGGCATCGTCCCACGAAAGCGGAGCCAATTCCTCGGTTATGCCGCTTGTCTGAATGATGTCCTCTGCTTCAAAGCCTATTACGCTTATTTCGGGCATAGTATATGTCTTTTTCATTAGTTTGCACCTCCCGGGTTATATTCGTTGAATTTTTTATTCCAGTCCACGGAACACTCAATCGGTTCTGACCATGTTACTGTACCGTCGGTTGTTTCGATAAATGCCGCCGCATAGTATTTATTGGAATTTCCGGCAGGTATTTCGATAATATCACCTTGAACGGCTGATTTTGAGGTTGCAGCGGTAACAGCCTTGTCGGTCGTCAATTCCTGTCCTGCTGTTTTTATGTATCTGATACCCACTTTCTGAACAGTTCCGCTCGGATATGCTCTGAATAAAAATCTCATCATTCCAAGCGGTGTATCGCCGTTCATGTAAAAACCCGAATCCGTTGCGGTGTCCCATTTTGATTGTGTATTTACATTATCGTTATTAACAAATTGTACTATATCATCTGTCCATGCTGCATTATCGTCAGCTTTCCATCTGTTTATTACTTCTGTCAGCGAAAGTGATGTATTGTCAGCCTTTTTATTATCTGAAATCGTAAATGTACTGCCGTCTTTAACAGTAATATTTTTGTATGCAAGAAGCTGTGTGTGAACGCCCTCGGCTGTGTCAACCTTATTATTGGTTATTTCCACATTTCCTATATTGGTTGCATCTATATAAAGAGCCGCATTTTTATTGCTGTTTGAATTACCTGTTGTTCCACAAGCATTTCCGTCAAGCATTTTAAATGTGTTATCTGTAATTTGCAGATTTCCTGTATATCCTTCAAATTTTATCGGACGGCTTGTTTCCACAGTTGAACCCTGCATTACAAAATCATTCATTTTGCCTTGATTTTTCCACCAAATAGGATTCGAGTTATTAACATACGCATCATTAATGTGATGATTAAATGTAGTATTTATTATTGATATATTTTCCGCAATGTTTCCGTTTGCATACCACTGTCCATTTACGGTACATTTATTTAATACAATTTTATTGGTAAGTATGGGGTCATTATACCAAGCATTTGTTCCCCATTCTTCATTTTTTCTGCCCGGTGTAGAACCATCTGCCTGTGTTCCGTCCGGATTATTATAATGATATATATAATTTCCGTTCAAATTAAATATTCCGTTTAATGTCATGCTTTCTAAAATTACAGTTGAAGCCGCCGGAACTTGTAAATACAAGCTTTTAAAATGCACAAAAAGATCATCATTATTTCCGCTTTCGGATTTTATATTACCGGTTATATGTACAGTAGCAGCTGCTTTTTCCGTACCCCAAACGGTTCTGTTATATTGCGGTTCTTCACGCACCATTTTAGTATACTTACCAGCAGGAGCAGCTCCGCCGTATACTCCCCATGCCAGTTCATCAGACATATTATAATTTCCCAAGGTAGTGCTTGTTGATGAAATATCCAGTGTATCAACATCTACCCACACTTCACGACCGCTTATATCGGTCAGATTGTTAAACTCGTCAAATGTATACGGATTGCTTTCCGTTCCTTTTTCATCGTCGGCAAAGACCGGCAATGCCATTGTGCCGAGTACCATTGCGGCAGACAAAATGCCTGCCAAAAGCTTTTTACCTTTCATGGTTTTTGTCCCTCTTTCTGATTTTTATCTGCTTACTCCATAGCTGCATTATGCCTATAAATGTCTGTCCCTCCTTTTCTGTCAATCCTCATTATGACATAATAACAATTATGTTGTA
>CAKSOE010000034.1 GCA_934476675.1 uncultured Clostridia bacterium
CATTTGAAACGCTGTGAACGATTTTTGCCGCCGCTTTTGCCGAGAAAGATAAACGGAGTCTTGTCCAATGGGCACAGTGGAGTTCCGTATTCATCAAAATTAATGCCGTTAGGTTTGGTGTTGCGGCGGTTCAGAGGAATACAAACGCGATTACAGAGATATATTGGACACGCTGTAAACAGAACCTGCCGCGGATTATATGCGGCAGGTTTTTAAAGTATTAGAATTTATTTTTTTTGAAATTTCATAATGTGTATAATATTAAAACAGATAATACAAAAAATAAAAATATATTGCATAATGAAACACAATGTGGTATAATATTACAAGAAGGAGTGAAGCGGACGACAGGTAAATATACGGAGGAAATGACATGGAAGAACCATTCATAAAACGGCAAACAAAGCTTGCTGCATAAGCAGATAGTTTTTGTTTGCCGTTTTTTTATACAAATGATACGATGAACGGAGGGTATTATGAAACGAAAATTTATCAACTTAATTATCACGTTAATTTTTTTATGCAGTACAGCGGTATATGCGCAGGAGAGTTATGCCGATGTTCCGGTGAAGGTATATCAATACATAAACGGAGCGGAAGACGTAATCTATACAGGAACGCTCGGCGGTTATGATAACGGCAAATGGTCGGAAATAGACGTAACGGAAATGAATATGCTTACAATAGTAAAATGGAACGGCAGTGGATTTGATGAAAATTTCAATCCGATATATATTCAGGCATTAAGCCGATTTGACATAACAGAAGATGAGACGGGCAATTTTACGTATCAAAATATATCAAACAACAATACGGAAAGTGACGAAATGAATTCATGCAATGAGCTTGTTATAAGAAATGCGGAAATAAAGCGAGGGGACGGTACTAAGGTAAATTCACTGAAAAACAATGCAGCAGTAACCTCAATATCTATTGTAAATACATCAGGAAGAAATATTTTAGCAGTGATGTATGCGGTGTTGTACGAAAACGGAATATTAAAAAATGTTATGCCTGTGGAAATTACCAACACCGCCGATTCGGACAGCATTACAAATTACAGCATGAATATACCATTGAATGAAATAACGGAAAACAGCAGTTTAAAGCTTATGATGTGGGATAAAGAAACATTAAGACCATATAGCGTTCCGTTAAATATTCGACCGGAATACAGTATTCAAGTTTCCGCAGTTATGAATCAGATGTATACATTACCTATAACGGCAAGAACTTCCAATAAAAAATTTAAAGTCAAATATGATAATACATATTTTGAAATTGATAATTTATGCGTAGGAGCATCAAATAAAATTACGGCACCCGGCGTGGCAACGGATTTAATAGAAATCAATTCAGTATCTGGCGGAGAAAGCATATTTACATTTAACGGAGAGCAAACGGAAGAGAGCATAAATTATATTTCACTGAAAGCTTTAAGGACAGGAGAAATTATAATAAGCGTATATGATTTGGAGGAATAATTGCTATGTTGAAAAAAAGAATAGTATCTTTGCTTATGACAGCAGCTGTTGCAATTACATATGTTCCAATACCGGTATCGGCAGAAAATAACAAGCAGACTGTCGAATACATAGTAAAATACAAGGCACAGTCATCGGCAATGCAGAATATGGATGCTGATGCGATTCAGATATTGGATGAAATCGAATCGGATAATGAGAATATCGTTACACAATTAATATCAATAGATACCTATGATACGGATGAAACCCTTAAAGAATTAAATAATACAGATGAAATTATCTTAGCCGAACCCAACAGTACAGTGTATGCAATGGCAGAACCGGAATTTTCAAAGCAATGGGCATTAAACGGCGTTTATGGAATAAATCCGGAAAAGGCATGGGAACTTTCAAAGGGCGAAGGAGTAACAGTGGCGGTAATTGATACAGGAGTGGATATAAATCATTGCGATTTAACAGATAATATTTTCACCAATGAATCGGAAATTCAAGACGGACTTGATAATGACGGTAACGGATATAAAGACGATATTCATGGATGGAATTTTTCGGATTACACAGATGCAGAAAATAACGGAAATAATTCGGTGTATGAGAATGCGGAGGAGGATACACACGGAACTCATATTGCAGGAATTATTTCTGCGGAATTGAATGAAACGGGTATTGCGGGAGTTGCACCCGAGGCGAAGATTTTGCCGGTAAAATTTATGAAAGGTGATAAAGGAACACTGTTCAATGCAATAAAATCAATAGAATATGCCGAAATGATGGGCGCAAGAATTGCTAATTGCAGTTGGGGAATTGAGCGTTACTCACAGTTTTTGTATGATGCCATTAATAACAGTGATATGCTGTTTGTTTGTGCCGCCGGAAATGACGGAAATAATATGCAGGAATATCCATGTTATCCGGCAGCATATAATGCTGATAATATAATTTCAGTTGCCGCCTCGGATGAGAACGGAAAGCTGGCAGAGTTTTCAAATTACGGCGCGGGAACAGACATCGCAGCACCGGGAAAAAATATATACAGTACACTGCCGGAAAACAGCTATGGTATGCTTGACGGTACTTCTATGGCAGCTCCGTTTGTTTCGGGAGCAGCGGCGTTACTTTTAAGCATCAATGCGGAGTTGACAGCAGAGGAAATTAGTGGTAGAATTATACAAACGGCTGTTAACAGCGGACAGGAAAGTAAAATACCGGGAAGTATTGCAGATGTTTCTCGGTTGTTGCTGACGAGTGTAATTCCGGCTGATTATGCTGATGAAAAATACGGCAGCAATATTGTTACGGTTAATGGTGATATATATTCGGTCGGAGGCTATGACGGTGCGGAATATTCGGGGGCAATAGACAGATTTAATCCGGCAGACAACACATGGCATAAGGTGACGGATATTCCGAATGTAACAGTTGATTTCGGAATTGCGGCATATAATGATAAAATATATATTATCGGAGGATTTAACGAAGCACCGACAGATTATGTTCAGATATATGACCCGGCGAGCGGAGTATGGACGAACGGAGCGGCAATGCCAAAACGTTTAAGCGGCTTTGCCTGCGGACAACTGGATGATGAAATATATGTATTCGGCGGTTCGGGAATGGATGGATACCGCAAAAGCGTGTATAAGTATAATATATCAAACAATACATGGCAGACAATGAATGATATGCCGTATAAGACTGCATATGCAAGCGCTGCCATGGTTAAAAGTACAATATATATTATCGGCGGAAGCAATGAAAACGGGGTTCTTGATGAAATTTATGCTTATAACAGCAGCGGTGATGAATTTAACTATGTATCAAAATTAAATGTATGCCGCAGAAGCTGTGCAGTGGCAGTGATGAATGACCGTGTTTATATATTCGGAGGAAGTAACAGCTATAATGCGCAGGGAATAAATAAACTTTTGGAATATAAAAACGCGGAAGGTGCATATGCGGAATCGTTAACAGATACCGTTGAAGTGTTTATCCCGGATAAAAAGACGTGTAGTATCGCATACAGGCTGCCAAAACCGATAATGGGAATGTCAGCTTTGAACTATTTTGATAATATCTATTTAATGGGCGGCTGGAGCGGTGCTTATGAAAAGAATGTGAGAAAATATTTTGGAGCAGCCGTTCCTAAGAGCATAAGCGTGAGAACATCGGATAACAGTTTAAAAATTAAATGGAATCCGGTATCGGGAGCAACCGCATACAAGGTGGAAATTGATGGAACAGTCTATGAAACGGAAGACAATGTTTATGTATTAACGGTTTCGGGCGATGATGAACATAAAATCAGAGTACAGGCAATATCAGGCAGTGAACAGTCATTATGGAGTGATTATATATTCCACTGTTCAAATTCGACTATGTCTGATGCTAAGGTGATAGCAGTCAATTCGCAAACTAATGATAAGCTGTATAAAACAGGTCAGATAAGGTGGTATAAAATAGATAATGCAGAATCGGGTAAGCTGACCGTATCGCTTAAAGATGTACCGCAAAATTGCAGCTATCTTATTCAGATTTGCAATACGAGCGGAGAGGTTATAGCAACGGGAGAGGACTTGCTTGGAGTACAGACAATGAAAAATGTGGTTTTAAGTCCGTATCCGTATTATATTAAGGTCACGTCATTGTATGGCGGTGATGAAAATACGGCATATAACTTGGTTTGTGCATTTGTCACTTCATCAGAGGAAAACATTCCGGACAGAGTCAGAAGCGCATTTCTGAAACCGTCGGGATTGGAGGATTTATCGGCAGAAAACGGAATGATGCCGTTGTCGGAATACGACGGCAGTGAAACTCCCGTATCGGAGACGGAAACAAAGAGACAAACAAGGTATGGAACAACGGGCGGAGAATGCGGCAGCAAGGAGTATGTACCGGAAACAGTTGATTCGGATGATGAAATGATGTCGGTAATGAGCATAAAGAATTATACCGAAGAAACAGGGGTTTTGAACTCTGAGGGAAGCACGGCAACGGGCAGCATTACCGTGCCTAAATACACCCCGTCAAGTTCTCAGATGTGTAAAGTGGCAATTGAGGTTGTGCCGGAAGTTGTTTCTGATGTAATCCAAATTGAATGGACGGGTAAAAACACTGAATATAATAACTTTTGGTATCTGTTTAATGAGCAAAACGGAAATTTCGTATATTATCTCACAGCGCGAATAGGGCGTTTGTCACAGGATAATATATATAATTATAAAGTAACCTTAACTCATAAAACAAATGGGTCATCGGGAAGATATACCATAAGAAAGTATATTATATGTGACAGCAGTAATAATGAGGACTATAACAACAGCGTATGCGGAAATGAAACACCCAGGTATGCGGAATCGGCAGTACCGGCAAGAAATTCAAGTATTGAAAAAACAGGAAAAATAGATCATCCGTATGACAGGGATTATTACTATATAACAGCGTCTTCGGACGAGAAGATTACGGCGTATCTGGAATCGCCAAGCGGTAAAAAATACAGTGTTTCAATTTTTGATAACAGATGCAGCAGTGATGAACAAAAAGTTTCCGAATTTATGAGCGGAGTAACCGATGATGGCATCTCCTATGCAACAATAAAAGGAAAAACTTCGGCGTCAATAAAATATTGTATAAGGGTTGGCAGTGAGGACGGTTCTTTTTCATATGATGATACCTATACGCTGCATGTGTATCGATATGACATATCAAAGCTCGGAAGCATAGAAATGAATAATTCTTTTGATGCGGCGGACGGATTAAAAACCAAAACCGCAGCCTATATCGGAACAACTTCAAAGATAGCGGCACCGATAAGCTTTTGTATAGATTCGCCGATAGATGTGGACTACTATGCTGTTGATATGTCAGCAGGAGAAAAACTCAGTGTAAAGATGGATTTGCCGTCAACATATAATGATACAACTGAAAAATATAGGATTGAAATATACAGCGACGTAAGAAGAACGGACGAAAATATTACTTATACGTCACGAAGTTATAATAATCCCGACACATCAAAATCAAAATATGTAACGCTTGTGGCAGATACGGCAGGTACATATTATGTTGCGGTTAAAAGTCTTACACGAAAATACCATTATTTAAAGCATGGAACATTAACGATTACCAAAACCGCAGCCGCTTGCATGGATAGTTATGAGACCAAAGGAGAAGAATGTTCCAATGATTTTGCAAGAATTACGGTAATGTTATTGTTGGGATATGAATTCTTTGTGGACGGTTGTACAAGCGTGCAGGCACCTGTGAATGCGAATTTTGATAATGAGCTGGATGTGGATTGGTATAAGTTTGAAAACGGCAGCGAATCCAAAACTGCTGTTATTGCTATGGAGGGGGAAAATACATCCTCAGCCGCAGGAGTGATTGTTCTCGATTCGGAGTTTGACTTGCTTACGGCAGGAGTCAGCGGAAATACATATACGTTTACGCCGAATGAAACATATTATATTGCAGCATTTGTTAAAGATAATAAATATACTGAAATGATGAATGACAGAAATTACAGTATATCGGTCAGCTTGAGCGAATTGAGAAGCGATTTGGTATTCAAGCCGCTTGACTGGGGAACGTTTTTGTATGATAATAGTCCGGAACATTTGCTGGAAATGGATTTGGCTGATGAAGATTTAGGAAATAGAGTGTTAATAAATGCCGAAAATTTATCCGGGGTAGTAGATATAGCAACATCACATTTGATAAGACCCGAAACCGTAAATGCGAGCCGAGCAAATAGAACTGTAAGCTTCGATTATTTACTTTATAACAGTGGAAGTGAAGAAGCAGTAGTTACTCTTGAGAGATATGGTATGCAAACTCCATATTATAACAGGGGAGAAAGTGAGACAGATAATGATTTTGCGTGCGTTCAGGCGTGGAGCGATTATGTAGAATGTGATTTGAATGAGGATAAATTCATTGGTAATGTTTTATCATCAGAAGATTGGAAATACAAATCATATAAACATAATAGTAAATATGGAAACATCAAAGAAAAAGTAGGAAGCGGGGGAAGTATAAAATTACAGCCGGGTGAAATTAAATGGTTATTAGGCGATGTGCGACCTACGATTGACGTCAGAAATACGGGATATCCATTTTTCATGATTTCTAGGATTAATATTAAAGGAACAGTAGATTTGATGTCATTGGCTTTTAATAATATCAATAATGTTCATACACCAAGAGCGGCAAAGCTTTATCCAACATTGGCAGAAAGAACAGGTGCAGAAATTAATGAAGAAAGTGATATTGAGGATAAATGCAAAGGAATTTCGAACAGTGTGGCAGAAACGGAAAGTGAAATAGTTTGGGACATTAATGAAGACAGTATATCATATAGACCGACTATTTATAACTTATGGAACGATTTTAAAGGACATACGGTTTATAAATACGATGATGTTGTGGCGGATATAAGAGGAAAAAGAGATCTGTGGAACATTGAATCTTGTTACATATGGTATACACATATAAATCCAACAAATGACGAGAAGAATTATCATAGAGGTGTCGGCACGGATATGTTGGAATTCACTTTGAATGATGAGAATCATTATTGGAAGTTGGATACTATACATAAAAAAGCAGTGTATGGAAATGGTGTTATTAAGCATTCAGATATAGCAGATAGGGGGTACACAGCTGAAGCAATATCAATGGGAAATTTTAGTGTTATAGAACGGTATAAGATAACTCTGAATAATAATACAGATAAAATGAAGCATATAACATATTTAACTAATACATCAACAACATTTATTTATAGTTATTTTGTTAATGGAGAGTATGGATATAATATGAAATGCCCTACATCTAAATTTTACGGTGATAAATTACGAATGCAGGATATATTATCCGTAGACTTAGAGCCATATGCAACTACAAATATAATTCTTGAAGTTACAATTCCTAATATAGGTACAGGTGGTATTGCGAATGCATTGTATGTCGAGTAAAGGGAGGAATAAAAATGAGAAATATAGTCAAATTATTAGGCGTGTTTTTTACAGTAATGCTGTTTCTTTCTGGAGTAGTATATGCGGAAGAATTTCCAACACTGCCCGAACGGGGAAATTCACATTATGCGATTTATAGTGAAAGAGCAAGAGATAACAGAACGGAATTGGTATATTACGATATAAATTATGAAAAGGAAGGAGATGTTTTAGTTCTGTCAGATTCGTTGCAGCTGTGGGATAACAGAAAGCTGTCAAATGTGAGACGCTGGTATCTTAGTAATAATCAGTGGGTCGAGTGTGAGAATGAAAAATATACAATAGGTGTAGAACCGGGACGGATATTTGAAACGGATATTGAAATTTTAGATTTAAATTCGGAAATGCTTGAATGGGAAAAAATAAATAAACAGTATCCCGAACCCGTAACAAAGAGATATTGGGATGGCAATAATTTCATACGATTTGTAACAGACGGAAATTTGAAGATAAAAGTGTCTTCGGATGGAATTGGCGGGGATTTGTATGAAAGTCATATTACGGGATATATTCAAGATGTATATAATATAGGAAACGGATTTATTGTATTTACAGAGCCAATGTGGAACAATGATAAAATACAGTTAAATACTATGTATACATATGACTATAAATATGATTTGATTGCACAAAATGACTTGAACGGAAATAATAGTTTTATAGGAAGAAAAAATAATGACATTTACATTTTAAACTCTAATCGGAACGGTGATAAATATTATAAGACATCGGATGGGATTGAGTGGACAGAGGTTGACAAACCTGAAATATCGGATTTAAAGCATGAATACGATAACAGTAAGGTAAAGTTCAATGGGTATAATGAATATCAAATTAATATAAATAATGAATACTATGGTATTAATTTTGAAGATGACGATGTAGGACATAATATTATTTATCATTTCGAGAATAAATTCGGATATTATATCACAACTAAAAATTATGGATATAAAACGATTATTTCTAATGGAGATATAATGAATGTATCGCGTGATAAAGAATATCTATCGCTTGATGGTGTAAACGGCTTTTTGATGCCGGATGCAGATTTAAATGCAATGTGGGCAACGGATGAGTATTTTTATATAGATGCTGATAAAAATACATATTATAGACTACCGATGCAAAAATTAAGCGGCACAGTAAAAGTGGTTTGTAATGGGAATGTTCTTGCGTTTACAACACTGCCTACGATTGAGAATGACAGAACGCTTGTGCCTATGAGATTCTTATTTGAGCAAATGGGCGCTGATGTGGACTGGGACAATGCTACTCAAACAGCCATAGTCAAAAAACAAGGTGATACAATATCATTTTCCATAAATGACACCGAAGCAAAAGTAAATAATACAGTAAAAACAATGGATGTTCCGGCAAGGCTTATCAATGATAAAACAATGATACCATTAAGATTTTTGTCGGAAGAATTGGGATATAGCGTACAGTGGGATGGAGAAACAAGAACTGTTACGATAACAGATTAAAGTATGCTGCTGTGGCTTTGAAAAAGAGCCACAGCAGTTTGGGGGAAGAATAAAAATGAGAAATATAGTCATAGGCGTGTTTTTTACAGTAATGCTGTTTCTTTCTGGAGTAGTATATGCGGAAGAATTTCCAACACTGCCCGAACGGGGAAATTCACATTATTTTATTTATAGTGAAAGAGCAAGAGATAACAGAACGGAATTGGTATATTACGATATAAATTATGAAATAGATGATTGTAAAATTAACAAAAATTAAGCAACAAAACAATCTTCTAAGAGAAAGAGGTTAGTTATGGAAAGAAAAACATAAAGTCAGGCAGCAAAATAAGGCGGTAACAAGACCCGCCGAAAAATTTAATATGAGAATATTACGCTACTTGTTTGACAAGCTTACGAACACTCTTAAAAAGCTTTAACTCATGGATTGATTTAGCTAATATAACGCCGATCAGCTGTGTGATTGCGGCAAGATAGACATCAGCTTTAATCGTAGTGGTGTTTTGTGTGCGAAGTGTATTGAGACCAAAACAATCCTTAAGCAGAAAAATTGTTCTCTCAATATACACTCTGTGATTGTAGAGATTATCCCAATGTTCGGTATTTCTCGGAACACCGGGATACATTCTGAAATCTCTGTCGGGGTATGTATATGTACATTTTCCGTATGGTGACTCGGTGCATGGGGTTTGGCAAGTACAGATGCGTGTTGAAGCGGATTGAACAGATTTATGACACACCCATTTGAAACGCTGTGAACGATTTTTGCCGCCGCTTTTGCCGAGAAAGATAAACGGAGTCTTGTCCAATGGGCACAGCGGAGTTCCGTATTCATCAAAATCAATGCCGTTGGGTTTGGTGTTGCGTCGGTTCAGAGGAATACAAACGCGATTAAAATGAAAATCATTTTTAAGCATTGTATAATTATCATATGAATCAAAAGCGCTGTCACCCAAGAAAGTAGAAAAAGACATATTGGGGTGAATTGCAAAGAAATCCGATAATACAGGTTTAAGTGCGTGAGAATCACTGATTTCCTTATCAATATCCGGATTATCGCTTTTCTTGGATACCAAATCGGGATGCAGTTTTTTATTGTCTTCTTATGGCATATCTTATTGAAAATTATACAGCCATGCAGCTTTCCGAATTTGAATATGAAACGCGAATCGGCAGAATGAAAAAAATAAATATACTGCTTGACTATATACACGAAAATTACGATAAACCGATTTCAACCTCCGATCTGGCAAAGCTGCATTATGTTACCGAGAGCCATTTGTGCCGTATATTCCGTCAGTCCGTGGGTATGACGATACTGGAGTACATAAACCGTTTTCGGATTGAAAAATCAGCCATACTCCTGACAAATACAGATGAAAGCATTTCGGATATAGCACAGAGTGTCGGCTATGACAATCTGAATTATTTTGACCGTTTGTTTAAAAGATACAAAAATATGCCGCCCAAGGAATATCGGCAGAGAAAATAAGGCGGAAAAGAACGGGAAATCTGTAGTCGGTTCGGGGATTTTGCATTATTATACAGCCTCTGTATTTGGTGTTTCTGTATCGAAATCCGTGTTTTTGTACAAAGAATTCGGTTGAATAAAACGACACGGTATGGTATACTAAATAAGCAATCACTATAATAGCAAAGGGTGAAATGTTTGAAAACAACACATGAGAATGAAAACAGAAGCATTTTGTATAAGCTGTGTCTGTCGTTTGCGGCAATAATTATAATACCGTTAGCGGTATGGCTTATACTTTATTTTAATATGTCAGGTGTTATAATCAAAAATACAATAGAATATAACGGTGCGATTGTCGAATCGGCGGTAAAAAACATAAAAAATATAACCGACTGGCTCAATTACAATACAACGCAAATTCAGCGCAACAGATATCTGAACAATATAAAGAATTTTGAAAATGATATGACAACGGAGCAGAGGTATGAATTAAGACTGCTGACCGAAGAGCTGTTAAACAGGATGGTTTCAAATCCGGCAATCAATGAAATGTTTATATATTTTCCGAAATCGGACTATTGTGTAACTTCAAGAGGCGCTTTTCCGAGCGAGGATTTTTACGAAGCATATTACAACGGCGGACGGGAAGAATATAATAAGTGGAAAGCGGAAATCACCGAAAAGCGGAATTTTCATCAGGAAAGTGTAACGGTGAAAAGCTACAGCGAATCGCTCGATAAACAGTGTATTTCGTTTATACAGCCTATGGCTTTTGAAAAAAACAAAGCATTTGCCGTCTGCATAAGTATGGTGGACGAGAAAGAGTTTGTCGATGCATTTACAGTAGAACCGAACAGCACACCTGCTTTTGCGGTATTTAACAGCAGCGGTGCGGAGCTTATAAAAAGCGAAGGAGCGCGGCACGTTCCCGATGAAGTTTTCGGCAATATGGGTGAGGGAGAAAAAACAGTAAACGGTGAAAAATTCTATATTTTGCATGAGAAAATAAATGTACCGTCATGGAATGTTTTTGCGGTAATTTCACAGACGGACATGCTTAAAGACGTAAACAGAGTAAAAATATGGAGTTTGGTGTTCCTGCTTGTATACATTTTCGTGTGCGTGAGTGTGTTCCTGCTGCAATTGCAGTACAGCTATAAGCCTGTCAGAAATATTTTGATGAGAATTGCATCGGCAACAAATATGCCGATTGAAAAGAATGTCAACGAATACGCTGCCATAGAGCAGGCATTTCGCGAAATGAGTACCCAGAAGCAATCATTAAAAAATATGCTTGAAAATAACGAAAACGTTATCAGGCACGGTTTTTTCAATTCACTGCTCAACGGCAGCGTCAAAAGCGATGAATGGGAAAAATCCAAGGCGGAATTGGGTATAGTTCCGATAGGCAGCAAATATGCGGTTATACTGTGCAAAATAGAAGAACCCGAAAACGTTTTTAAAGAGGAGGACGGGCTTAACGTAAGAGAACGGTTAAGTCTCGGGAATTTTATTATTGACAGTATTTTTTCCGAGGTTTTGCAGAGCAGCGTATATGTAATGTCAACAATTGTAGATAATATGTCGGTGTATATTGTGAATACCGACAGGGAAAACGGCTTTGAGGGAGTTATAGAGCTGTGTATAAAGGAAACGCAGAAGATAATAAGAGAGTACTTTGATTTTTCGTTTATTACGGTTGTAAGTGGTGTACATGATACATATGCCAATATCTGCGAAGCATATGACGAGTGCCTTGCGGCGTTGGAGCATAAGATTTTTTATAAGGATTGGGCGATTATAAAATATTCCGATGCAAATATTCAGCATGAGAATATTTATTATTACTACCCCGTCGAAAAGGAGCGTCAGCTGGTTAATTACATTAAAAGCGGCGACTTTGAAAATGCCGAAAATGTATTGAATGAAATATATGCGGTTAATTTCGGAAACGAAAATATGAATGTCGAATTTGCAAGATGCCTGATATTCAATATAGCGTCTACCGTTATGAAAACAATCAATGAGCTGTCATGCAGAGCAGATGACTGCATAAGTCCCAACGTATTGGAAAGCATATTAAAGTGCAGAAATATTTATGATATGCGTGAATTGCTTAATGATATGATGAAAAATGTATGTAAATGTATATCTCCGCAGATAAATGAAAATATGCAGCAGAAGATTATAAGGTTTATAGAGGAAAATTATTCGGATTCGCAGCTGGCGGTATCCGTGATTGCGGAACATATGGGACTGACCTCAAAGTATTTGTCCAGTGTGTTCCAGGAAAAAACAGGAATAAAGCTGCTCGCCTATATTATGCAGTATCGCATAAGCAAGGCAAAAGAAATTTTCAAAACTCAGCCGTCGGTTTCGGTCGGCGAGGCGGCGAAAATGGTCGGATACGAAAGCCAGCATACCTTTATAAGAATATTCAAAAAATATGAGGGTATAACACCGGGGCAGTATATAAAAATGAATAAGGGAATTTAAGGGATTTCGTTTTCTTCCGTTCCATAGGAAAAACTGAGGCTGTTTGAAAAGTCAATTGACTTTTTAAACAGCTTTTTTGCATAAATAAGCCGTTTAAAGGTGTTTTTGTACATAAATCGGTGCTTTTGAAAATTGAACATCGGGGGAAAGAGAAGTATAATTAAAGTAACAGTTACCGCATATGTACGGTGTGCGGAGAGAAAAATCTGTAAAAGGAAAGGAAGCTTAACACTATGAAAAAAACGGACAAAAAAATCATACCGATAATTCTTGCATCAGTATTGTGCGCCGCTGCGGTGACAGGCTGCGGAAAAAAAGAGGAGACCTCGGAAAAGCTGGAATTTAACGGTTACCCTATCCGAAATAGCACAACGCTTACATATTGGATGGAGCTTAACGGAAATGTTGCCGAAACCTCGGAGGACGAGGGCAAGACACGTTTTGCGGAGGAGCTGAAAAATGAAACGGGAGTTGATATAAAGTGGATTCATCCGCCGCTGGGGCAGGCTTCGGATCAGCTTAATATACTTCTCACCTCAGACGATTTGCCGGATATTATAGAATATGGCTGGGCATCATTGCCGGGCGGCGGTGCAAAGGCATTGGAGGATGATTTTATTATTAATCTCGGCGATAAAATGAACGAGAACGCACCGAATCTGGCAAAATATCTTTCGGAAAATCCCGATATAGATAAGCTGATAAAAACGGATAACAATGAGTATTACGCATTTCCGTGTATAGCGGAGGATAAGAAAATGCTTGTGGTTCAAGGTCCGATTGTCCGAAAGGACTGGCTTGACGAGCTGGGACTGTCCATGCCGGAAACGATAGATGAATGGCACAATGTTTTAACGCAGTTCAAAGAGAAAAAGGGAGCGGCGGCACCGCTTGCATATCATGACAATATGCTTCGCAACGGAGATTTTATCGGAGCATACGGAATAAAAATGGATTTCTTCATAGAAAACGGAAAGGTTGTTTACGGCCCTTACGACAAAAGATATAAGGATTTTCTGACTACGTTTGCACAGTGGTATAAGGAAGGACTTATTGATAAAAACATCGCAAACCTTGACAGCAAGAGCCTTGATGCCAAGATTTTGAACGGAGAAACGGGTGCAACATTCAGCTTTGCCGGCAGCGGTCTGGGAAAATGGCAGCAGGCACTCAATGCAAAAAATTCGGGAGCAGAGCTTGCTCCGGCACCGCATATAACACTCAACAAGGGTGAAACGGCGCAATTCGGTCAAAAGAACTTTATGGCAACAACCTACGGAGCGGCGATTACATCAAGCTGTAAAAATGTAGATCTGGCAATGCGTTTCCTTGACTACGGATACAGCGAAAAGGGAAGAATGCTTTATAACTTCGGTATAGAGGGCGAAAGCTATAATATGGTTGACAATTATCCGACATATACGGACGTAATAATGAAAAATCCCGAGGGCTTGTCAATGGGCGCAGCTATGGGAAAATACATAAGAGGCAATCAGACGGGTCCGTTTATACAGGCTAAGGAATATCTGGAGCAGTATTACAGTCTGCCGCAGCAGAAAGACGCGCTTGAAGTATGGTCAAAGAGCGAAGCGGAAAAGACAAATGTGCCGTATATCAATTTCACCGCAGATGAAAGCGAAGAAATCGCATCAATCCTTAACAACGTTAAAACATACGTTGACGAAAAAACATTAAGATATGTTATGGGACTGGAAAATCTGGACGAATTTGACGGTTATATAGCAGATCTCAAGAATTTCGGTATGGACAAAGTGCTTGACATATATCAGGCTGCATACGAAAGGTATCTGGCAAGATAAAATCAATTAAACGGGGATGTTAAAAAACTCCGGAACGCAAGAAAAGAAATAAAAACACATATTACGGATATTAAAAATGCTGTAGTTCGTTTTGGATTAGGCAGAAAAATCAAAAAACTTGATTTTCATGTAATTCTTCCTTTTCTTGCCATCAACAAACTTCGCCTCTCGGCGTATACACATACGCCATCGAGTATCCCAAAACTAAAGTTTCGGCTCAGTTTGTTGATTCCAAAGCTTTTTTCCTATCCCCTTGAAAAAGTTAAGGCTGTTTAAAAAAGTCAATTAACTTTTTAAACAGCCCCGTTTAACACAGGAAAGGAAATCGAGCAACATGATAAATACAAAAAAACAGCATGATGTAAAGATACCGTTCGGCACAAGACTTAAAAAAGATATGCAGCGCAACAGCACGCTGTATCTTATTGCACTGCCGATGATTATATTTTATACATTGTTTTGTTATAAACCGATGTACGGAGCAATTATCGCATTTAAAAATTATCAGCCGAGAGCCGGAATTATGGGAAGCGAATGGGTAGGAATGAAATATTTTCATGAGTTTATAACCAATCCGTATTTCTGGCGCATTTTAAAAAATACGCTTGTTATCAGTATAAGTACACTGCTTTTTGCGTTTCCGGCGCCGATTGTTCTGGCGCTTCTGATAAACGAGCTTAAAGGCAAAGTATTTCCGAGAGTGGTGCAGACGCTTTCGTATCTGCCGCATTTTATTTCGTTGGTTGTCGTATGCAGCCTGATCAAGGAATTTACGGCTGAAAACGGAATAATCAACGATTTACTGGCGGTTTTCGGCGCGGAGCGGCAGACAATGCTCAATAATCCGCGGTTGTTTGTTCCTATTTATGTGTTGTCCGAAATATGGCAGGGAATAGGCTGGTCGAGTATTATATATCTTGCGGCATTGTCGGGAATAGACCAGTCAATTTATGAGGCGGCCGAAATTGACGGCGCAGGCAGATGGAAACAAATGCTTTACGTTACAATCCCCGGCATAATTCCGACTGTGATTATAATGCTTATTTTAAGAATAGGCGGAATGATGAATGTGGGTTACGAAAAGGTAATTTTGCTGTACAATCCGGCAATATACGAAACTTCGGATATTATAAGCACGTTTGTGTACAGAAAAGGTATTCTCGAACGCGGTTACAGTTACAGCGCCGCAGTGGGGCTGTTCAATTCCGTTATAAACTGTTTTCTGCTTGTGCTTTCAAATCAGTTCAGCAAGAGAATAAGCGAAACGTCTTTGTGGTAAGGGGGAAGCATAATGAGAAAAAATAAAATTAAGGTTTCCGCACTTTCGCGGATATTCGACGTGTTTAATGTGCTGCTTATGATTGCGGTTGTAATCTGCACCTTTTATCCGATGATACATATAGTAATGGCTTCTTTCAGCGACGGCAATCTGCTTTTGGCTCACAGAGGAATTTTGCTTAAACCCCTGGATTTCACAATTGGCGGATATAAAATGGTATTTAAAGACCCGATGATTCTGCGAGGATATGCAAATACAATATTCGTAGTTGTTGCGGGAACATTTATAAGCGTTCTGGTTACGGCGATGGGAGCGTATTTTCTGTCAAGAAAAAATGTTATGCTTCAAACGCCTGTCATGCTGTATGTGATGTTCACGATGTTCTTCTCGGGCGGCATGATTCCGTTCTATTTTACCGTAAAGGATTTAGGACTGTATAATAGCATATGGTCGCTTATACTGCCGACTGCGGTAAACACATTCAATCTGATAATAATGCGTACGGGATTTGCTTCGATTCCCGACAGCCTGGAGGAGTCGGCAAAGCTTGACGGCGCCGGACACCTCACAATACTTTTTAAAATTGTTATTCCCCTTGCGATGCCGACAATAGCGGTAATAATACTTTACTATGCGGTTTCCTATTGGAATTCATGGTTTAACGCAATGATGTTTATTCAGGACAGGGTAAAATACCCGTTGCAGCTGGTTTTGCGCGGTGTGCTCATGAGCAACGATACGTCTGCCATGACCGGCGGAGTGACTGCGGTTGACAAGGAATCCGTGGGCGAATCGGTAAAATACGGAGTAATAGTCGTAGCGACAATCCCGATTTTGGCTGTATATCCGTTCCTGCAAAAATACTTTGTCAAGGGTGTAATGATAGGCGCGGTTAAGGGATAAGCAGCTGATGCTTGAAAGGAGTGGAAAACTGTTATTATGAAGAAACAGATAGGATTTTTAGTCGGGTTTATTGCATTGTTTATCTGTTCCGCAGCAGCCTTTGCGGATATAAATATATCAATAACGGACGCGGAAAAGGATATAGTATGTATATCCGCCGAGTCGGAAACGGCAGGCAATACCTCGCTGATTATATTTAATCCGGGCAAGGATGAGACGAGCATAAAGGAAAATGATTATGCCCAAAACAGTGATGCGGTGCAGTTTTTCGATACGGAATATTTCAGCCGCAAAGCTGAATTTACCGTTCGTATGAATACGTCATCGGGCGGCAGCTTCAATGTTATTATGAAAACTCCTGCCGAAAAATACACAAAGACGTTTGAGTTTTATCCGGCTTCGGTAAAAAAGGAAATAATTGATTTTATCAACAGCGCCTCCGGTTCGGCAGCGCTTACGGAAGAGCTTGACAGAATAATGCGTGTATACAGCTTGTATGACTACATACCATACGTTTCCGGCAATAAAACAAAAATTGCCGAAAGTATATTATCAATACGTGATTCTTTAAGCGGAAAAAAGTATACCGATGATACAAATATTATGTATAAATATCTGATGCAATCGTGTGTTCTGGCGGCGTACAACGATTCCCGGGAAACATTGATTTTCGATAATAACGATTTTATGTATGCGGAGGTTCTGGGGCTAAGCGGTTCGGACACATTGGAGGATTATAATAAATCCCTGAGTGCCGAAGGACGCAAAAAGCTTACGGAAAGACTGCTTGGAAAAAACTTTAAAACAGCCGATGAATTTATAAAGTCGTTTAATGAGGAGATTTTGTATTTCGGAATAAAATATTATAACAAAATGGGATTCGGTCATCTGGACTATTTCTTTGAAAGATACAGGAGCGAATATCTTTCATGCGGTTTTAAGCTGAACAGCCTGAGCGGCGGTACAGAAATAAAAAACCGCGTTTATTCCCTGTTTATATCAAAGCCGGCAGAGAATATTTTGCAGCTTGCGGCGGCATTTAACAGCGCCGTTGATGAAGTCGGCAAGTCGCAGAACAATAATCGAAACAATGGCGGCGGAGGCGGCGGAGGCGGCACGAAAACGGGCGGACTTCCGGCTGCACCGTCAAACAGCGTCAGCGAACAGGTCAAAGAAAACACCTCCGCATTTGACGATCTTAAAGACGTATCATGGGCGGAGGAAGCGATTAATTCACTGACTGCACTCGGCGCGGTAAACGGTAAATCGGACAGAATTTTTGCCCCGAATGATTTAATCAAGCGTGCGGAGTTTGTAAAAATTCTGGTGCTGGCATTGGGGATAAATACGGAAAATGCGTCCTGTGATTTCGAGGACGTGAAAAACAGCTGGAGCAATGCCTACGTTGCCGCAGCACACAATGCCGGAATAGTAAACGGAATAAGCGACACCCTGTTCGGTGCGGAAAACACCATTTTAAGGGAGGAGGGTGCGGCGATGCTGTATCGTGCCGCAAAGTCCGTAAACGGATCAGCCGCATCGGAGGAGCTGTTTTCCGATGACGGAGAAATAAGCGGATATGCCAAAGAAGCGGTATACACACTTAAAGCAAAGGGGATTATTTCGGGCAGAGGAGAAAACGAATTTGCGCCCAAATCGGGCATGACGCGTGCGGAAGCGGCAAAGCTGATTTATCAGACTATAAACATTATTGGGAGTGATGTGCGTTGAGAAAATACATTTTATTGATATTGGCGATTGCTTTAATGTCCGTATGCGCAGAAGCGGCTTATGCCGATGAAACGCCGCAAGCGCTGAAATTTGCACAGGCAGCCGGAATTATATCGAGAGAAAAGCAGGCGGACGATTTTATCACGCGTGAGGAGCTTGCGGAAAGCTATCAGTATATCATTACAAACGGAGCGCAGGAAAATACCCGAAAGCCGACGCGTTTTACCGATGTTTTCGGCAGCAGTGCGATTGATTTGGCTGACTCGCTCGGTATTATGAACGGTGTTGATGAAAACAGTTTTTGCCCCGGCGATACGGTTACGTATGTTCAGATGCTTACGTCGATGATAAAATTTCTCGGATATGACGAAATGGCTGTAAGAGCCGGCGGTTATCCGCGCGGATATATAAGCGTAAGCGCACAAATCGGTCTCGGCGCGGACAGCATAAAGGAGGACGATCCGATTACGGCGGAAAAAGCCGGAGAACTGTTTAAAAGTGCGGCGGATATAGGCATGATGTGTATTGTTTATTCCGACGGAACAAAGCAATACAAGATTCTGGAGGATCAGAACTATTTAAGCTGCTATCTGCGGATTGTTCCCGAAAACGGCATAGTTTACGGAAATTCGGTCACCAACATAAAAAGCGAAAAGGCTA
The DNA here is from genome assembly GCA_934476675.1 of uncultured Clostridia bacterium. Taxonomy (GTDB): domain Bacteria; phylum Bacillota; class Clostridia; order UBA1381; family UBA1381; genus UBA4716. The sequence continues at coordinate 19,352 of CAKSOE010000034.1, forward strand.
TGGAGCTTAATCAGGTAGAGCTGAATGACGAAATATATCGGACGGATTCGGACGCTTATGATTTAAGAGACAAAATCGGTTACAGTGTAAAAGCGTATATAAAAACAATATCGGACGATGAAAAACACATTGTATATTATGAAGAAAAGCGCAACAGCGAAACGAAGATAGCCGACTCTGATATATCGGAAATCACTTCTGACAGAATAGAGTATTACGGCGATTCGGATAAGAAAGAATATGTAAAGTTCGATAAATCCGCTTATGTAATATACAACGGAACGCTCTGCACCGTATATGACGAGAAAACGCTCAATCCGTTTAAAAACAGCGAAAAAGACGGATATATCAGCGCGGTTGACAATAACGGCGACGGAAAAGCGGAGGTGCTTTATGTACACGCATATGACAGCTACGTTGTCGAAAACATTATTGACAATGTGATTTACAACAAATTCAGAAGTGCGGACATCCTTGATTTAACCGATACGGACAGAATCGATATTGAAAATATCGTGGGTGAACCGATAAAATTTGAACAGATAGAAAAGAATGACGTAATATGCGTTGAAAAGGACATGAACGGGGATATAAAGAGAATTGTCACCGGGATTGACCGCATTATCAGCAGCATTACAAGCTATGACGGCAGTTCCGATGAAATCACCATAGGCGAAACAAAGTATACATTGTCCAACAGCATGCTTAACAGCAGTATGGCATCGGAGCTTAAGGCAGGACGCAGAGGAGAATTTTATTTCAATTTCAGCGGAAAGATATTTGCGGTGGATTTTGAAAATTACAGTGACTATGAGCTGGCATATCTGACCAACGTTTATGACAACGAAAATTTCGGAGAAAATGACGGCTACACCGTTAAGCTGTTCACAAAAAGCGGAGTATTCAAAAGATACATTCTGGCGGAAACGGTTGACACGGGAAACGGCAAGGTGTCGGATAAAACCGCCGTACAGCGCGTGGGCGGTGTGGGCAACAACACTGTAAGACAGGTTGTGCGCTACAAGCTCAACGGCAAAGACGAAATAAATTATATGGAGCAGTGCAGCGCAACAAATGACGGAACGAGTGACGGACTTTACCGCTACCCGGGCTTTGACGGTTTAAGCTCACGTCCGATTTATAAGTCGGGTATGGGCAGCTTCGGAGCAAAGCTGCTGATAAATTCCGGCACAATCATTATGGAGGTTCCCGACGACACCGAAAGAAATGATGAGGAAATGTATTCCGTCAAGCGTCAGAACTATTTCCAAAACGACAGCACGGCACAGCTGTTCAGTGCTTTCGGTACGAAAAAGAACAGTGCCGTTGCGGATATAGTCATATGTGAGAATAATGCCATTAACGAAATATCCACATATGCCAATGTGGTCGTGGTGGATAAGGTGCTTGACAGTACAAATGATGACGGCGAAGATATTAAAATTCTGTGCGGACTGATAAACGGAAAACCCGGCGAGCTTTCGGCAAAGCCGGAGGCGCTTCTGGTGCGTCCCGTGCAGTATCCCGCGCCGTCCGACAGCGGTAATCAGACGTATGAGCTGCCGCACCGCGGTGACGCTCTGTTTATATCGCAGGACGGAAAGGGCGTCATAAATTATGCAAAATATGTGTTTGACTACGAAAGAAAAAATATGTATTTCAGCATGGGAATACCCGTTGCAAACGACCGTACCGCAAATCCGACAGGCGAATTTCGGACAGAGCAAAGATTTGTTTTCGGAAAAGTCGTACATATGGATAATGACAGTATAACGGTTGAAGCCGAAGGGTATGACGGAACGGTAAGCTATGAATATTATCCGGCGTCGAAGTTTGTGCTTATGGAATATGATTGCAGCGAGGGCAGAAACGGAACGCTGAAAGCCGCGTCATATACGGACATCAGAGACAGCGAACGCTATCCGGGGCATGAGTCGGAGGTACTGGTGCAGCTGAGATACGGCGATGCTAAATGTATGGTGATTTATAACGGAGAATAAAACCGATTGAGTGTTTGAAAGGAGATAAATCGTATAATGACTAAAAAATATATAACACGCAGATTTATTGCCGCAGTCCTTAGTGCAGCAATGCTGTGCGGTGTTGCTTTCTCCGCATTCGCTGACGGCATCAATTACGGGGATAAGGTTGAAAATCCGTCAATTCCGCTTTTGCTGGATGAAAAGAATACGGTAAAAAACGGAAATCTGGTTTTTGAAGCAGAGGATATGAAGCTGGCGTCGGATATGGTAATCGGGCAGAACGAAAATGCCTCGGGCGGAAAATATATAACCGGAGCGCCTGGAACAACAAAAGGCTCCAATTCGGGGAACAAAAACCCGAGCTATTCGATGAATATAAAGGTAGAGAAATCGGGGCCTTACAGCATATGGATAAGGGCAAGGATAACTCATAACGGCGCCGACTCGATAAATCTTGCGGTGAACAGTAAACACTATGAATATTTTGCACTTCCCATAGAACCCGACTGGCAATGGATAAATCTGAAAAGCACATCATTGCCTGCGGGAATGGTGGCGATAAATTTCAGATATGCCGAGCCGCCGGCATGGATTGACAAGGTGCTGATTACAGCCGATACGGAATTTGTACCGAAAGAAATGAACGATATGCCGAATGCGGTGGAAATGGGTGACGTGATTTATCCCGAACCCGAAATAAAGCCTATCAGCGGTCACCCGAGACTGTTTCTGACAAAGGACTATATTCCCGAGCTTGTTAGAAAAAGAGAAGCGCCGGAGCTTGCAAAGGCATGGAAGGTTATTGACGATTGGGCGGATTTGTACATAGATGCCAAGCTGCCTGAAAGAGACAGCGGCAACTTCTCGGAAAATATCCTCATGCGTATTCAGGCAAAGGCTTTGAAATATGTCATGGACGACAGCGACAAGGAGCTTGCGGACGAGGTAATACGGCTGGCAAAGGATTATTTAAAGACGGTCAGTTTCTCAAACGGCGGAGACGTCACACGTAACAGGGGCGATGTTATGGTTATGGCGGCAATCGTATATGACTGGTGCTATGACAGAATGACCGATGAAGATAAGCAGTATTTTATTAAAAGATTTAAGGAGCTGGCTCTGGAAAAGGAGGTCGGCTATCCGCCTACGAACCTTTCCTCGGTTACATCGCATACCGGTGAGGGCGAAATAATGCGTGATTTGCTGAGCGCCGGAATTGCCTGCTATGATGAGGATACGGAAATTTACAATCTTGCGGGCGGAAGATTTTTCAGCGAAATGACCGAACCCAGAAAAATGTATTATGACGCAGGCAGACACCCTGAGGGAAGCTCCTACGGTCCGTACAGATTTCAGTGGGAGGCATTTGCGGCGGTAATTTTTGACAGAATGGGCATACATAATGTATTCGGCGAGAATATGAAAAATGTGAACTATCACTGGCTTTATGATATGCGTCCGGACGGCTTCCGCATGAAAGAGGGCGATGAGCCTACATTTTCGGCGGCAAATTATTTCTACTATATGGGAACGGAAAGAAGAAGCGCCATGATTGTCGGCAGCTTGTTCAAGGACCCGTATATCCGCGGACGCTACCTTAAAGAAAGTGCGTCGGGCGGATATGTGAATGACTATTTCTGGACGGTATTGTTTGACGATCCCGAAGTGGGCGCAAAAGAGCCGTATGATTTGCCGCTCACAGAGTTTAACGGCTGGCCGCTTTCGGGAATGGTTGCGCGCACAAGCTGGCAGGACGGACTTGACTCTCCTGCGGTTGTGGCATCGGTTACAATGAAAGCAATCAACACAGGCGACCATATGCACCGTGATGCCGGAGCGTTTTCGATTTACTATAAGGGTGCGCTGGCGATAGATTCAGGCGAATATCAGGGACAAAGCGGAGGATACGGTTATCCGCATGACATGAATTACAATAAGAAAAGCATTGCGCACAACGTGGTTACGGTGTATGATCCCGACGAAAAGGACAATCAGGTGCTTTCGAGTACGAATGACGGCGGTCAGCGTTATCCACGTACGAGCGGAATGGCAAAAACATTGGAGGAGCTGACGGCGGACGATGCAATTCTTGCGGAGGAAAAGGCACATTCGGCAGGCCCCAACGATAAAACTCCCGAGTATTCATATCTCAAAGGGGATTTGACAAAGGCATATACGGATAAAATAACAGACTATAAGCGCAGCTTTGTATTTCTGAATCTGGACGATGAGGATTATCCGGCAGCGGCGGTTGTGTTTGACAAGGTGGATTCCAAAAAGAAAGAATTTAAGAAAAAATGGCTTCTGCACAGTATTGAAGAGCCTGATGTGGAGGGCGATACAACAACAATCGCAAGAACCGAATACGGCTTTGACGGAAAGCTGGTAAACAAGACTCTGCTTCCCGAAACGAAAAATCTGTCGATTGAAAAAATCGGCGGAAGCGGAAAAGAATTTTGGGTGGAAAATCAGAATTTCGCAAATGCGCCGAAAGCAAACGGAACGGAGCAGGGCGCATGGCGAATAGAGGTTTCGCCGAAAAATGAAGCGGAGAGCGATACATTTCTGAATGCGATGTACGTTACGGACAACAGCAGTGAGCTTCCGCAGCTTGAGGCGGAAAAAATCGAAACGGACGATTATGTGGGAGCATTGATAAAGGACAGAGCAGTGCTTTTTGCAAAGGATTCCGAGCCGAAGAATAACGAAATAAAAATAAGCTGCGGCAAGGAAACGGCATTTCTTATAACCGATGTCGCGGAGGGAACATGGCAGATAAGCGGAAACGGACTGAATATTTTTGCAAACTCGGAAAAAGACGGTAATTGTCTGTATTTCAGAGTGCCTGCCGGGGAATATACCGTTACACCGACGGAGGCACATGAGGAAACGGCAGAGAACGTTCCCGAAATGCAGGTAAAAACATCGGGCGATTTTACGGTGTGGGACGAAAAAGCCAGACAGTTTTTATATGCCGAAAGCAAGCTTATCGACGGTGTTCCGTATGTACAGGCAAAAAGAATTTTTGAAAAGTATGATTCTGCCGTTAAATGGGACGGCGGTACCGGGGAGGTTACAATAAGCAGCGGAGGAAAAACAATCCGCATTAAATCGGGCAGCACAGCGGCGGTTATGAACAAAGAGGAAATACAGCTGCAATATGCGCCTGTCATAATTGACGGAGTTACATATGTGTACCCCTGTGATTTCACAGAATTGACCGGAAAGGAATTCAGCTTTGACGAAACGGCGAAAATGCTTCTTGTGCGTGATAAAAAGTCAGAGCCGGTACCGATTAAAGGAATAGATGAGGAAAATGTAATAAAGCCCGTGACGGTTGCGTGTAGCGATTCGGATACCAACATCGCGGACAATGCCTCCGACCTTGACCTGACAACGAGATGGTCGGCAAACGGCGACGGTCAGTGGCTTATGTACGATATGGGAGAGGTTGTGCCGATAAGCCGTGTTGCGCTTGCGTTCTACCTGGGCTCGCAGCGTCAGACGTATTTCGATATACAGCTTTCAAACGATGCAAAAACCTTTACAACGGTATACAGCGGCGCAAGCAGCGGAAAGACGGAGAACCCCGAATTTTATCCGATTAACTATTCCGCAAGATATATCAGATTTATGGGACACGGAACAGCTACCAACAGAACAGGCTGGAACTCGGTTACCGAAATGACGGTACTCAAAAAATAAGACGAAAGGAAGAATGTCTGAATGAAAAAATATCTGGCAATTATGTTTGCAATGCTTATGCTTACATCGACAGCCTATGCAAAAGGTGTTACGTCGCCGGTTTTTGAGAATTTCGATACGTTTCAATCCATACCGGACGGGACTGCGGGCAGTGTGAGCTTTTGTGATTCCTATATTCAAATGTTTGTGAATAAGGGCAAAATCACGGCAGATACGGCAGAGGACGATAAATACGGAACAAGCGTAAAGCTTACCTCCGTTACGGACAGCAGCGGAGCGGCATTAAATCCGCTCTTTGCTCTGGAAAAAAATGCGGTTTTCGGGTTTTCGATATATCTGACGGGCGAGGATTCCGCGCTGAGATTGGCAGGCAAGTACCAGAAAGCTTCCGGTACGGGCTGGATGATGCCTATGGAAATGAAAAACGGAAAAATATATGCCCTTGACAAAGAGCTCGGAACATACGAGAAAAATGTCTGGTATGATATACGCTTTGCGCTTCGGTTTGAAACGCATGAATGTGATGTGTACGTAAACGGCGAGAAAATCAATACATCACCGCTCGGATTTTCCGGGGAAGCGTTGAAAATGGCATACTTTAATATTAATGCGGCGCGTGCGGTAAGCGATGGCGAATCAGCCGAATATCTGGATAATATGACCGCATATGACAGCAATTGCGGAGATTTCAAGATGACGTCAAGCATAGATTCGGAGCTGTCCGCGGTAAATCCGAAAACGACAAATGAAATAACTCTTAATTTCAGCCGTGAGCTGCTTTCCGGTGAGGATATAAGCCGATATATGCGGCTTGAAAACAACGGCGCGGACGTCACGGACGCGGAAATAACTCCGATAATCCGCGGCGGATATATAAGCGGTGCAAAAATATCCGTGCCGCAGGGACTTAAAGAAAACGAGAATTATAAAATCGTATTTGAAGGCGCGGAAGATCTGAACGGAGAAACGCTTGCAGATGAAATATCTTTCAAAACGATAGACAACCGTCCCGTTCTCACTATTCTGGCAGATACTGAATTTGAAAAGCTGCCCGAAAACGTAAAAGTAAACTTTAAGCTTACAAAAAAGAATTTTGAGGATTGCGAAGAAATAGACATTTATCTGAACGGCGAAAAAGTAAAAACGATTGATGCCTCAGAGGACTCATTCGACGTTATGATAGGCGGCGGCTCAAACGAAATATACGCATATGCAAAATGCGGCGGAGAAGATGTCGTGTCCGATACGCTTGTGATAGAGGGAATCAAGTACAGCACAAACGAAGAGCAGCTTATAAATAATTTTGACGGTTCAAATCCGCTGACTTCATTTATGAACTCAAGCGCGGGCGCGGGCGAGCTTAAGGTTGAATTCACCGACGACAAACACGGAAAAAGTCTTAAATTTCTTGGCAAGCAGACTGTCGGCGACAATAAAAACGCATATGTAAACACGCAGAAAATCAACGGAAAAGCCGGAATTGTGATGTTTGACAGCGAATTCAGATTTGACAAGCTAGCTCCGGTTAACAGCGCGCTGCCGATATTGAAAGCGATAACCTCTGCAAACAAAGAGATTTTTTACGGACCTGTTCAGATAAAAAGCAGCGGTCAGATGGTTTTGCAGTACGGTTCGGGACAGGAAAAGGTTTTGATAGACAAAATAGAAAACGACGGCAGATGGTATCATTTCAGAATGTATTTTGACTGCGTAAACAAAGAAATAACCGTGATTGTCGATGATGAACTCAAAGCATACCGTGTGCCTATGTCAAACGGTGATGTTACTGATATTTCATATCTGCATATTACGGCAGGCGGCTTTGAAAGCGATATGGAAACGCTTATATATATGGATAATATGAAAATCATAAGAGTTTCCTCGGATTTCGCGGCAGAGCTGACTACGGATACCGAACAGCAGGCTTATGAACCGGGCAGCAAGGCGGGAATTGAGTTTTCCGAGCCTATGAATACGAGCTTTCTTACAGCGGAAAACATTTTGGTAAAAGCGTCCGACGGAAGCCTGTGCGCATACACACCGCAGCTTTCGGAGGACGGAAAAACCTATACCATGGTGTTTGACGAGGGATTGCAGCCCGATACGGCTTATACGGTGGAAATAGGGAGCAGAGTAAAATCCGCAAACGGAGGAAAATATGCCGCCGATAAGGAATTAAGCTTTACAACGCAGAAATACCCGTTCGGCATAAACGGCTACAGGCTTAAGCAAAACGGAAAATATCTGGAAAAGCTTTCCGATGCGGCGGCAGGTGAGGATATAATTATGGAAACCGTCATCAGAAACAGAAATAAAGAAACAAAAAATGCGGTCATTGCCGCCGGGTGGTATACCGCGCTTAACAGCTTGTCGGGCTTTAATGCGGTTTCGGTAACAAGCAGTGCGGACAAAGAGGTGTTCTCCATGACAATGACTCTGCCCGAAGGTATTCCGGCAGACGGCTGCGAACTCAGAATATTTATGACGGATAGTTTTGACAGTCTTAATATATACGATACATTAAAAGGAATAAGATAATATGTCTTATGGGAGGTGGCGGCAATTAATATAAATAAAATTGTAACCGCGGTGTGTGTGCTGATATTCGGCTGCACCGTGCGGACTTATGCCGCGGAAATAAAGAATGCCGAATACGATACTTTCGGGCGCGCGTCCGTGCGCATAGATGAAAACAGTCCAAGGAAAGAGTATCAGAAAGGGCAGTCGGAGCTGTATACGGGGCTTGAGGGAATCTTTGACGGTATATACTTCAACAATGCGAATTCAAGTCGGCTTTCGGGCGGGGATTTTGCCGAAATTACCGATTACCGGGGCAGAAGATGTCTGCATTTACATTCCGGCATATACAATGAAAACGGGAACAAGTACATAGAATTGTACAAGGCTCCCGAAAAAAAGCTTGACAGCAGCTTTAATTTTGTTTATGAAACGGACATTTTATTTGCCGATAACATATGCGGAATAAATTTTGCGATTAAAGCGGGCGGAAAATGGCGGAATGTTGAATTTTCCGTCCCCAAGGGAAACAGAATACTCGATTCGCGCGGCGACAAAATTTCAATGAGCATAAACGAATGGCATCATCTGGCATTTGTACTGCACAAGGAATCGGCATGCTTCAGTCTGTACATAGACGGAGTGCCGCTGTTTGAACGAAAGGCGCTGTCTCCGGTTCCGAGTCCTGCGGTAAAACCGGGAACATTTTCATCCGTTACGCTGAAAATGGCAAAAAGCAGCAGTACATCGGATATTTACATCGATAACGTATGCTGGTATGAGCAGTACGGAGAATATGACGGGCAAAAATCATACACGGGCTTTTCGTCCGAAAGGTATACGGTTGAAAACGGCGAAATATACGGTGTACCCGAAATGAAAGCAGAGGATTTTGTAAAGGATATAACCGTTCATAACGGTGCGGCGGTGCAGGTGCTTGAACAGGACGGCAAAAGCGCTGTCCGCGGTGAAAACAGGGTTTATGACGGTATGTATCTTGAAGTGACATCTGCCGACGGACGTCTTGCAAAGCAGTATAAAATTCACGGCAGGGATAAAATCGGATTTTATGATAAGAACGGCAGCAAAATAGATTTTGCCGAGGGCAGCGGCACGGTTACCGTCAAAGCGGATTCAAGATATGAAACTGACGGACTTATAGCCGCCGCATACGATGAAAGCGGAAAGCTTACGGGAGTAAAAACCCTAAGCGGCGGCGAATGTTCGTTTGATACGGAAAGCTGTATAAAGGTTTACAGTTGGCAAAACATGAAGCCGATAGAAAAAGAAAGCGTTTTGCGGTATTCAAAGCACCCGTTCATGCTTTTGGATAAGGAGGACTTTGAGGAGCTGAGAAAGAAAATGTCTCAGCAGCCGTGGAAAGATATTGCGGAAAACGCAATTACAAAAATGCGCACAAAAACGGGCACATGGTCGGTGGACGGAAGCGAGAGGTGGTATCCCGCAAGGTGCAATGAAATAAGCGGTACGATAAGTGCGGCGGCGCTGTGTTATATTCTTTATCCCGAGCTTCGGGAGGAAAGCAGGGGGATTATTCTGAATCTTATAGATTACTGGAATCCCGATCACGGCGGAAATATATATAACTGGCTGTATCCGTCAAAGGGCGATTATTTTTCGCGCTGTGTCCCGCCGTCCACAACCTTTGTACACTGCATAATTGCGCTTGACATAATATATGACGACATTACGGCAGAACAGCTTGCGGAAGCCGAAAGAGTGCTGAAGCCTGCTGCGGAAAGATTTATTTCGACAGATGAGGGACATATGCCGGCAGTCCTCGGCGCACGGGGAATGTGGGGAATATATACCGGAAATGAGGAGCTTGTAAACACGGCATGGAATGACTGGCTCAAATGGTATAACGGTTATATGTCCGAAAGCGGCGCTGCGTCAATGGGTGTGGAATATGCTCTTGTGCGTTTTATAAGCAGTGAAAGACTGTCAAAGGGAATACTTCCGTCCGTCATGGAGCATACGGGAAGAACGGAGGGCTTCTTTGACAAAAACAAAAACGCAGGCTTTATCGAATGGGCAATAGGTTATTCGTATTCACCCTCGCGGCTGAGCTGGGCAATAGGCGACACATCGGTGCGGCGCAAGGTGAAAAGCGACACAGTGACCGCGTTTCGGCTGGGCGATTTTTCAAAGACGGCGGCAGAATACAGAGCGTTTATTCTTAACGGCAATACGGAGGGGACACTCATAAATTATCTTACCGCCGAAAATGCCGACGCAAAAGCACCCGAAAGCAGAATTTTCAAGGACGGCGGAGCATGGTTTTACGAAAATGCGGCAGATGAAATGTCGCTGGGCGGATTTTTGTTTAACACAACGGCAACGGACGGTCATGCGCATAAAGAAACAAATTCCGTAAATATTGCGGCATACGGCGAAGTGCTGACAATAAACGCAGGCTATAATAAATGGAATACCGGCGCCGGAAATTACAGCTGGAACTACATAAACAACAGGGCAGTATCGGCAAATACCGTGCTGGTTGATTACGATTACGGAGATATATATAATCCGTCGTCCGTAAATGACCATCAGCAAAAAAACGGCGGCGGAATATCCGCCGGACTTATAACCGACAAGCTGGCGTATGCCTGCGGAGATTCGGAAAATGCTCTGCCGAATGCCGTTCATAAGCGCGGCTTTATAATGGTAGAGCCCAAAGGTGCCGTGCCGGGGTATTTTATTCTGGCGGATTCCGTCAGCGGCGGAGAAAAGATGACAGTGGTACACAGACCTTTTTCGGAGCAGTATACGTCGGATAAGGAAAATGAGGAATACTGCTGGACAGTGAACCGAAACAGCGGAAATGATGTAGGCTTGTCCGTATATCTTGCTTCAAAGCCGGATGCCGTGAAAATTGAGGACGGCGGTGCGGCGGTATGGGAGGACAGCATACCGATAAAAACTCTTATGGCGGATTATTCGTCGGATAACAGAGCATTGAGCGTTTTGTATCCGTATAATACGGAGCATGAAAAGGCGGAAATGACGCGTATCGAGGGTACGGCACAGGGAGCTGTGATAAAATCCGGCAATACCGCGGACTATCTTATCCAAAACGGAAATTATGCCGAAAGCGGAGCGGAGTATAGCGGCAGTCTTGTACTGGTGAGAAAAACAAACGGCATACTCGATTGGTTTTTTGCGGAGGCTGCAACGGAATTTTCCTGCGACGGAAAACAATACTTTAAATCGGACGGAGAGGTTACTCTGGTTATGGACAGCTCCGAAGAGGAAAGCTTTAAAGCGTATGCAAAGTACGACACGGTTATTACCGTAAACGTTCAAAACGCATCGGGAGTTACCGTGAACGGAAAGAAAGTCATGTCATGGAATGACGGAAACGGGATTTCATTTATGCTTGCATCGGGTGAAAATGAAATCAATATCAGTGTATTTTAAGCAGAAAAATTCTGCAAAAAAATAAAGTAAAAAATAATGAAAAGGAGAGAAAAAATGAACATCAAGACAAAAATTTCGGCAAAAGTCATTGCGTGTGCGATGGCATTGACGGCTATATTGCCGGTGCAGGGGGTTCTGGCGGCTGTAACACCCGGATCCGATGATTTTAACAGAGCAGAGCTCAAAGTGACATCTGTAAATGTACCAACGAGCAATAAGGGTAAAGGTGCAAGCATAGGCGGTGATTTGTTTAAGGCGGCAGATTGGTCGGGAGCTTATGTAAATACAGATGAGGGATATATAGAAATCAAAAACGGCGGAATAGGAAAATCCGGCGGCGACGGATACCTGCATATGCACACCGGATTTTATCCGAAATCCGAGACCGAGCCGACAACGAAAAACGGTAATGCGGCAAACCAGCTCAAGCCGGTATTGGGTATAGGCGGTACTGCGGAAAAACAGTATTTCATTTTCAGGGCGCAGATGAGAGCGGACGATTTGAATGCCAAATTCGGATTTGCACATAAGATTAACAATGGTTGGTACGGCGGACTTCCCGAAATGACAGGCGGAAAGCTGTCGGTTGCCGGAGCAACGGTTAACTATGAAACGGGACAGTGGTATGATGTTGTCGTTCAGTACGAAAAAGGCAGCAAAACAAGAACGGCATGGGTTAACGGCATAAGCGTAAGCGGTACGCAGGAATTCGGCAGCGAGTTTGTAAGTGCGGGCAGCTTCCAGGTGAATCAGTACAGTGCGGATTACGGAACAACATCTGATTTTTATATCGACAATATAGAGATATATGAAAGCGATACAAGCTATGATCCGTTGGCAGAAAGCGTGCAGAATCTGCGCGAGGATTCGTATAACCGCAGCTTTGCGAGAATTACAAAGGATACGGAAACTGTTAATATAGACAAATGGAATAAGGGTTACAGCGGCTTCGGAACAACAACATCCGCTCTGCCGTTGATTATTCCGTATTGCGGCAGCGACTCTGAGTTTCTCGAAAACGAATATGTTGAACCTGCGTCCGGCAAAGGAAAGCAGGAGGGCGACAGCTTTGTCAAGGCTCATATCGAACCAGGCAGCGGTGTAATGAAATTTTACGGCTCGGGAAGTCCGGCGGCAAACAGCAAAACTCCGCTGGTTACACCGATGAGCAGTGAAAAAGACACGGTCTTTGAGCTTTCGTTCTATAATGACGCAAGCAGCCCCAATTTCAGCTTTGTACTGAAGCTTGATAATGCATGGAGGGATATTGGCTTTGCGGTTAAGGATAATGTGCTGTCTTCGCTTAAGACGCATGTGGCGGCAAATGTGGCTCTTGAGCAGAATCAATGGTACAGAGCGGCTGTGGTTGTTAAAGCCGGAGGCGTGTATGATATATATCTCGACGATAAAAAGGTATGCGAAAATATAGCTACGAATCTTACGGCAAAGCCTACCGAAATAAGTGCGGCTCAAATAAGCTTCAACAGAGATGCGAATAATGCAAAGGATGCATATTTCGATAATTTCAGAGTATACGATACGGCATCATATGTGCCGGAAAATGCGGAAATAATAGCTTCGGGAAAATATGTTGTTAACAAAAACACTGTTGAAAATATCCTGACGGGAACAAGCGTAGAAGAAATTATAGGTCAGCTGACGCTTTCGGACGGCGCTTACGGCAGAGTTTATGCGTCTGACGGCACAGAACGCACGGAGGGCAGCGTACAGCCGGGCGACAGCCTTACGATATACACGGAATATTCGGAAAAAGTATATAACTTAAGTGTTTCGGGTGTAACAGCGGTTTTCTATAAAAATTCAGTAAGCGATGAAAACATAATATATAAATTGGATCCTACGGCGGAAAAGACAATTGTAAAAATAGCGTCCGCGGACATTGACCTCAGCAAAGCACTTATTGTCGCAGCCGCATACAGCGGAGATGAGCTTAAGCAGGTGAAAAAAGCAGACGGCGAAACCGTTGAGTTTACAGACGTGGCGGAATGTACGCAAATAGCTGTATACGCATGGGATGCGGAAACCATGAAACCGTTGTCGAACCGTATACGGTCTATCTCGTGAGCGACTCTATCTGCAAGACCTATACCGAATCGGAGGCTCCCCTGAAAGGCTGGGGACAGTATATAAATTTATGCTTTGAGGAGGCAGGCATAAAGGTAGATAACCGCGCAGAGGGCGGAAGAAGTACAAAATCATTCCGAAATGACGGCAGATGGGCGGAAAATGACAGCTGCAACTGCGCCCTCCCAGCAAAAATGGACACAAAAAAGCTTCAAAAAACGAAATGAATCGCAGTATTTCGTTAAT
>CAKSOE010000035.1 GCA_934476675.1 uncultured Clostridia bacterium
CTGTGATTTTGGATTTGTTTGTGTCCATTTCATTATATCACACTTTTTTCTGTCCATCAAATCTGGGAAGACGGCAGCTTTTTGCGGTTTTTGTATCACTGACAATAATCTTTGTATTCTTTTCGCTTTTATCATAATCCTTCACCCTATTAAGGGTTCTTCTTACATATATTAATCTTTTATCCCAATCAATATCTTTCCAGCACAGTGACAGCAGCTCACCTCGCCTTACACCTGTCATACAGGCAAACTTTACGGCTGCGCCCATCCTGTCGGTTTCGGCTTCCGCAAACAGTTTTTTCTGTTCTTCTCTGTCCAACACGCGCATTTCTTTATAACTGTCCTTTGGTATTTTCACGTATTGGGTTATATTTTTGCTTGCCAGATTGTTATACACCGCCTGTTCAAATGCGGCGTGTATAACACAGTTAAGCATACGAATTGTCTTTTCCGATAATCCTTCTTTTTTCATATTATTATATAACTTTTGAATGTGCTCTTGCTTCAGATCTGTTAACTTTTTGTTACCCAATACCGGATACAAATGTACACGTATCAATGTTTCGTATTGCTCAAATGTGGTTTGTTTAAGACTGTTCTTCTTATATATCCACAGCCAGGTGTTCATCCATTCTTTTAATGTCGGACTTTCCGATACATTAATAAAGCAATCCTTCCGAAGTTCACGAATTGCTTCCGTTATTTTGGCGGTTACATCATTACGTGTTTTTCCGTAAAAATATTTTCTTTTTTGCGAACCGTCATCGTTTCTGCCTATCGTAACAGCTCCCTGCCATAGTCCGTTTTTTCTTCTTGAAATTGAGCCTTCTCCCGCTCCGCGTTTTCTGTTCATAATGATTCCTCCCTAAAAATCAAACAAGCCGGGCAAAATATCGCCCGGCCTGCTTCTTAAATCCGTATTTTAATTGTTATTTTCAAATGCTGAATTACGCAGCCATTCCTCCAAAGCTTTCTTTGGAATTATAATTCTTCTTCCTACTATAATTTTAGGGAAACCTTCTGAATGTACAAGATTGTATAAATTATTTTTCCCTATCGGTATAACCTCCTGTAATGATTTCATGTCATAACATAATTTGTTATCCATCGTTATTCATCTTCCTTTCTCTTTAATATTCATTATGATAATATATATTTTTAATATTTGTATTATCTATTTTTGTGTTGTGTTATGTGTATTTTTTTATTTTTTGTATTGACAAAATATAAAAATTTTGATATTGTAAATATATGAGGTTTATTGCATAATATTAAAAGGAGTTGTTAATTATGAAATTAGATCCGTGTAATATGCCATGGCTCTGTGGGGTAGGCGATATGCTCGCTCCGGAAAAACATATTTTTAACGAAATACTTATTTATTGCTGTGAAGTAGTCAATACCAATCGTAACAAAAAAATCTATAAAAACAATAAAAATAACAAAAAATTATTTAAAAGCTTATTTAAAGTTTCCGGATTTAAGTCTGATTCTGATACCGTTAATACATATAAACTATGTGTTATAAATTACAATGATGAATATTATCTCCACTTCTATGTTATATTGAAATCAGAACAAGCTGCCATCTTTTATATAATAGATAAAGACCAGAAACTTAAAAGTAAGAAAGTCAGCAAATATATAATTAAATCAAAAAAACTGTTAAAAATGTTTGATAAAGCTCCTGAATCTATATCCATAGGTAAACTTGATAAAAAATATCAGATAGACCACGTAATAAATCATAGAGGTAAAGAATCAAGTGGCGAAAGTACCGATGAAACAATCGAGTTAAAAGATACTGAATCAAAAAATGATAACACAGCTGATATTATGCCAATAGATAATAATACAATATCGGATGTCGAAAAAAGTCAGTTTTATAATCAGATAAGCAAATTTTTAACTGTGGCTGATAAAAAGATGATATTATTTTTATTAGGCTTCTTTTTATTTGCAAGAAATAATAAAATTGTTAGAAATAACGACAATCGTTATCAATTTGCTGTAAATCTGATTTATAAAGACTTAGACAAGGCTACTCAATTATATAGCTTGATTTATTTTTTGGTGTACGGAAAAGCGGATTATAAATCTATACATATCTTTAAAAACACCAGCAAAACGCCGCACCCTTCACATACAAAATTGTTTAAAAAAATGAAAGGCTTAAATTTATTGGTTATACCTGCTCAATTCACAAATACATATATAGATAAATTTTCCTGTAACTTAGATACATACTATAAAAAAATATTCCGGCAAAAAAACACGCAAATTTAGTTGTATTTTCTAATAAAGAGCTGTCAAGTGTGTGTAAAAAGTTTTTTGATTTTGGTACATTCGATGAAAATATTGCTGTCGAATTAAAAAAAGATACCATAATAGCCCAAAGCATCTCAGCATTTAAGAAATATATGAATAGCGCCTATTCTCCGGAAAAAACAATAAATTTGAAAGATACAAAGAATAACATATTTAATTCATCGACAATGGATAATAGACAATCATACATATATGCACCTGTTATATATTTTCTTAATATGTATTTCTCTTTTCTTAAAGAGAATGATTATTTAACAGGTGAGCAATATAATTCATTAGAACAGGACTGTCGTTCGCTATATATTCCGGCTGAGAAAAAAGGTACAAATCCGGGTGATGACATAAATGATATTTCACATTTTATATTGAACAGTTTACTGTCAGCTTATGATAACGGCAAATTTAAAACTTCAGAAAAAATCTCTGATGAACCGATTATATATACCGGAGCAAAATCTTGTAAAGAACTCATATGTTTTGAGCATGATGAAAAATGTCCCCTAAAAAATATCATTATTTTTTTGGAGGAAGTCGAGGGAGATAAAGTTCAGGATTTAAAAAATGTTCTTTCAGACGGTTTGATGCAGAAACAATTAAAAAAATGTTGGCAAGAAAATCAAATTTTAAAAATCTCAGGTAAATCAGGAGCTACATATAATACTAAATCCGGTACCTATATCGCATTTATCCCTGAGAAACTGAGAGAAGCATTAAATTAATTTTTACTGCCTTAACAGCTTCAACCTTTAACCACTGCCCAAAATCCCAGTTTTAAGCGTTTTTGGGCAGTGACACACAGTTTAAGCTAAATAAATTAAAATCAACGCAGTTGAGGCTACGTTTAAGCTGTGTTAAGGCACTGTTTAAGTTCTGTTGAGATTCTTTTTAACTATTTATTGTCATTTATAGCTTAAAAAACTTATTTTAAAATATTAAATTTTACATTATTTTTTGTATTTTATTGGAAATTACAAAAATTTACATAGAACGTTAATTCTTTGCCTGTATTTGGAAAATTTAAAACTCGAGCCAAATTTATTTGCATAATTCTCCAATTGTGCTTTAAAAAATAGTGTTCAAAACATAATGAATACATTTGCTGTCAATGTCAAATTCGCTGTTTTTATTTCCCGATATTTACCATTTAAAAAGCACGCTCTTTTTGAACGTGCTTTTTAGTTTTGTACTATATACAAACTATCTGTTAATATTCAGCTGTTCCATTAAAGCTTTTTGAAGAACTGCCGAAAAATTCACCTGTGATAATTCTGCCTGTGCGTTAAGCCAACTTGGTATTGTCAGCGTCTTTTTTACTGCCTTATTATCATTAATCCTCCTGTATTCTATCGTATCAATATCAATATAGCTTACAAATCCTTCCTTTGGATTAATATTCATTGTTGCTGCCGGAATTTCTTCTTTTCTGTCCTCTGCCATACATAGCCACATTGCCGCAGCATCACGTGACATTTCTATTGCCTCTCCCAAGCTGCTCCCGAATGTATGACACCCCGGCAAATCGGGTACAGATACAAGATAATTTCCGTTCTCTTCCGTAAAAATCGCCGGATATACATATTTCATAAAAAATCACTCCTCGCTATAATATATACAAAATCCCGCAAAAACTATTCCAGTCCCGCGTCCCTTAAAATACTCTTTGCCGTTCCGACGGGAATATCACCTTTATGTCGCGGTATGGGAATCTTGGTGCTTGTTCCGTCCTTGACAGCCATATCATGTCTTGTACCGCTGACAATGCGCCAACCGTTTTTCTTTAATATCTTTTCCAGTTCCCTCTTTGTCATTCCCTCTCCTCTTGAATACATTATAACACGTGTTAGTACGTGTGTCAATAGTGATTGATGATTTTATAAAATAGAATTTTGTAGGTTTACAATAGATGTGTTACAGTACGACATATTTTCATACGAGTAAACTCATATAAAAATATATCGTGAAAAAAATATACGGAAACTATCCAAAATGTGTTATAGTTAAGTTACCACACAAAACTACAAAAGGAGAGATTCCGTATATGAATACTATAACACAAACTATGAGGTTTAGGCAAGCATTAATTAAATATTCTTTAACACATGAATGGCGCAATTACTATGGATTTCACCCTGTTTTTGACCTCAAACTATATCAGCTGTTCATCAAAAGCTCCATTACATACATTTCCAGAGCCTCATAGTCACGTTCTCTTACGCACTTTTCCTGAAAATCATAATCAAATTTTGCCGCCTTTTCTTCAAGCATTTTTGCAATCTTCAAGCTGTTTTCAAGGTGCTTATAGCTGCCCCCCTGCTTTTCCGTTCTCATAACCTTTACGTCAAGACCTATGTATTCACCGTTGTTTCCGAAACCGTTTTCCATAAGAACCTTTATCTGGTTAAATGCAGTACGCAGATTTTCCACACCAAAGCTCTTATCCTGATCGAATTTCATACCGTTCTGGTCGTTAAGATGCACTCCCCAAAGCTTACCGAGCGCCATGGCAAATCCTATTTCATTTGCCGGATCAAGTCCCGATAATATCGCGTGCGCCGATTCAAGCAGACCACCGACACGCAAAGGGTCTTTCGTTGCGGCAGATATAGCCATTGCATGACCGATTGTGGGGCAAACACTTCTGTCAACCGGTTCGTTGGGTTTTGTTTCTATCATAATCTTTATATTTGAATCGTAGTCGAGCATTTTATTAATCGCGTCGATAAGCTTTTTGGTTGATTCAACAGGGCTTTTACTTTCAAAGCATATCGTTCCCTCTCTTGCCAGCCAAAGCACAACCTTATCGCAGCCGAGAGCATTGGCAATATCAATTGTTCTGTACGCTCTCCATAATGCAAACTTCCTGTCACTGTCACTGTTTGATGTAAAACCGCCGTCAACAGTATGCGGATCCATCCAAAGACGCGGAGCAACAAATTCTGCTTTCATGTCATATTTATCTAACACCTTTTTCAACTTCTCAGCTTCTTCAATAATCTGTTCATCTGACAAGTTATTCATATTCGGAACAGCGTCATCATCATGAAACTGAACCGCATCGAATCCCATCTCCTTGAATTTCTTAATTTTTTCTTCCATTGGAATTGTTTCTCTTGTTGCCGGGCCGTATGCGTCCGCACCTTCATGAACATTCCACGGTCCTACCGAAAACTTAAATCTTGACATTTAATTGTCCTCCTTGTAATAATTTTTTTATCACTTATATGATTATCTGACTTGTTTTAAATTGATTCGGCAAAAAAAGCCTTTTTTGCTTTTAAAACCAAATGCTTTGCATTATCCGAAAGTACATTTTCCGCGGTAACATTTCCGTCAGACCACGTTCTTACCATGCACTCACCGGAAAGATTTTTTACTCTGACATTTTTCAGTTTAATTGTATTAAAGTTGCAGGCATTGATTAAATCTATATCCTCATACCCTTTTCTTATTTCAATATTCACGTTCTCCAACGATAAATCAAATTTAACCGTCTCGTCTCCATATGCCGTAAGAGGCATACTTATACCTGCCGCGTCAATATTTTTAAATGTAATGTCCTTTAACGGACGGTTTCTTTGCCATGTTTCATTTCCCGAAAAATTATAATGCAAAAACCTGTCCGCATTTTCTATTTTGCAATCAGAAATAATAATATTTCCCGGCTGAACACATACTGGCAGGCTGTAATCGGAATAGTATGTAAATGCCGAGAGCATATTTCTTCCGGCAAGCTCGGAGGAAGGCGCCGATTCCGACTTTTCTTTATCGGTCATTGCACCTCTGAAACCATACTTGCCCGGGCCGAATATATGACATTGTTTTACAACTACATTTGTTCCTCCAAAGCGCAAAGCGCTGCATGACGAGTTTAAAATACAATTATCCACAAGAACATTTACATTCCCAAACCCTGCTATGCAGTCATCACCGGTATAAAATGCCGAATCTGATATTGTAAGATTATTGCAGACAGATGCGTCAAATCCGTCATGTCCGGCATTAACGGTTATATTTTCAACCTTGATATTGTCGCAATATAAAAGGTTATGAGCCCAATTGGCGCTGTTTACGACGGTATAGCCTTTAAGTTCAACATTTTTGCAGTTAAAAAACGTAATTGCGTGAGGGCCTCTGTAAAGCTCCTCTCCCTGTGCGTCAAAGCAGTTATTTCCGTCTATTAAAGAGCCTTCTTCACCCGTTATTCCCACATTCACCGCATCTATCGCACGTATAAGCGCATTATTCCACCTGCTTGCCGGAATACGCTTAAATCTATACTCGCTTTTATTTTCATCATACTTTGTTTCTCCGTGTATTGTCGATAAATGAACATAAGGCGCGTCCGTTATTTGGGATTCGGACAGCGGCTCGCAGGTATCATTCAAGTGATTGAAGTAATCCATCGGATTTCTGCTGCCAATCAGCTGTGCGTTTTTTTGGAGATACAGGGTAACATTACTTCTTAATCTTATATCGCCTGTAAGATACCTGCCCTCCGGTACTATAACCGTACCTCCGCCGTGTTCCCGACAATCATCAATTGCTTTTTGGATAGCCTTTGACTGATTAACCTCCTCGCTGCTTACAGCGCCGTAGTCCAGGATATTCCATATACCGTTATTCATTTTAATCTCCGTTCCGCCGCCGTATTGCGGCATAAATTATGCGTAATCGGATTTTCTCCCAAAAAGGAGATAATCCGCATCATGTATTTTCATTTATAAAAAATCTGTCAGCCTTTTACGCCGCCGATATTTACTCCGCCCATAATCTGTTTATTAAAAAACAGGAATATTACAAACGACGGAATTGCCGAAAACACCAGTCCCATAAAATATGTATTCATCTTAACGCTTGAATCTCCCGACATTTTATATACTTTTAGAGGGAGAACGGTATGTTTATCCAATACAAGGAGCGGTGTAAAGAAATCCGACCATGCGGCAGACAGGGTTACTATTGATACGTAAATCAATATCGGTGCCGACAATGGCAGCATAATTTTGAAAAACACCCCGTAATTACTGCATCCGTCAATTTTTGCGGCTTCGACATACGATATTGACAATGCGTCAAAGCTGTTTTTAAACAGCAGTACCGTAAAGGTGTCCGCTCCCGCGCCAAGCCACATCGGCCAATATGTATCAAGCAGGCTTACCCCTGCGTTTCCGCTCGCAAAAGGAAAATGCAGCCAGCTTATGTAGTTCGGCACCATTCTGATCTGAGTAGGCATCATCATAGTCCATACAACAAGCATAAATACAAGCTTTGTCCCCTTTGGTTTCAGTCTTGAAAGCACATATCCGCCAAAGCCGCATACCACTACCTTAAACACCAGATTTCCCGCCGATAACGCAATCGTATTAACAAACGAATCCCCCAGCTGCAAAATGCTCCACGATTCGGACAGACGGTGCACTATCTTTGCAAATGACAAATCCTTCGGGAAGAAAGAGAATGCGCTGTAAATTTCCTGTGTGTCTTTAAATGCGGTAAGCAAAGTCCACACTGCCGGAAGAACCGATATTATGCAGGCTATGAGCAATATAACCGTAAATAAAATATATATTACTTTTCCCGATACGGTTTTAAAATCAGAAGCGCTGATAAGTCCTGTCGGTTTGTTTTTAAATTTATCTTTCAATTTTACCATTGATGCCGCCCCCTAATATCTTTCTTCGACTTTTCTGTTTAAGACAAAGTAAAAGCACGTAAATACTATAAGTATCACAAATATTATCACTCCCAGCGCCATAGCTTGTCCGGTGGCTCTGCCGCCGCTGTTAAATCCATACTGATACAGCTGATATGACAATGTTGTGCTTGCACCGTTAGGGCCTCCGCCCGTCATTGCAAGCGGTGCCTCCAAGGTCTGAAACACCGCTATAATTTGTCTTACAACATTCAGAAGCATTATTCCCTCCAATGCCGGACGCGTTATATACCACGCTCTCTGCCATATATTCGTCCCATCAATAATCGCCGCTTCGTAAAGCTCCGCCGATACTCCCTGTACTGCCGCAAAATACAGCAGCATAGTTCCGGCAAATCCGCTCCATGTCATATTCAGAACTATACCTATAATAGTAAAATTCGAATCCTGAAGCCATTGATACGGCTGTATTCCGAAAACGGCAAGAATTTGATTTAAAAGTCCCGTCTGATCGGGATAATACATATAATACCATATAAGCATCGACGCAATTCCCGGAATAACCGCCGGTATATATATTAAAATCCTCATTGTTCGTTTCAGAACAACCATTTCATTAAGCATTACCGCAATAAGAATAGGCGGCAGAAACCCTATGATTAATGACCAGAATACATATTTGCACGTATTCCACAGCATAGGCAGAAACTGGCTGTGAGTTATGACAGCCTTATAATTTTCAAACCCCGTAAATTTATCGGGAGTATATGCTTTCATTTTGAAAAACGACCATATTGCTCCCATTACCGTAGGACGCCATACAAAAAGATACAAAATAATAATCATCGGTATCATCAGTATCCACGCATCGAAATTATTCTTTAATATTGCTTTTCTTTTCATTTTGCGTTTTAGCGCTATATTGTTCTCAGTTTGTGATTTTCTCATTTCCGGTAATGACCCCTTTCATAAATGCTTAACCTTAGACGACTTACTCAGAATACAAAAACTTATAATTTGTCCGAACCGAAATAAAACGGTTCGGACAAAACCATACATTCAGACTTAATCGGTAAAGCTGTTAAGATAATCCTTTTGGAAATCACTGTTTGCCTTTTCAAGCAGTGCCGCACAATCTGCATCTTTATTTGTGAGCACCTCCTGAATACAGCTGTCCAGAATACCGTAAAGCTCCTGTGCGCATATAGGTTCTTCCGCCTGGATTTCCACATCACTGTTTACAAAATCGTTATAAAGCTTTACATGATTCGGATTGCTGTTTGCATACTTATCTATCTGCTCATTAAGATACTTTACGGATTCCGCATTATCGCTCCATGCGCTCATGCTCTTTATACCGATAAGTTGATTTTCGCTGAGATTTTTTTGCAAATCCTTGTCTGTGGTATCCTTATATGAATCTGTCGCTTTAAAATTGGATTTTGTTTCTATCCAGCGTACAACTGCGTCCTTTTGTTCCTCCGTTGCTGCTGCCGATACCGAATAAAGCGTACCTCCCAGCAGCGCTACGTGTCTTGCCGGGCCTGACGGAAGTGCAAACATTCCGAGCTGATCCGGTTTCATATCGTACTTTACAAGCTGCTTCGGGCAATCGCCGGCAGTAATAAGCATTGCTCCGTTACCGGTTGCAAAAAGCTTATAATATTCGGCATTATCAATCAAGGTGTTTGAGGGCAGTACATCATATTTCCACTTTAAATCCTTTACCCACTGCAATGCCTTTGCGCATTCTTCGCTGTTGAATGTGGCTTTCCATTTTCCGTCCGCGTCCTGTTTCATAAATTCCGTTCCGTACGACCATGCAAGATTTGTGAAGAGCCAGCCGCCCACATTGCCGGACGACGGAAAAATAAATCCCGGCTTTCCTGTGGCATTTTTAATTTTCACCGCAAACTCCGCAGCTTCATCCCATGTTTTGGGCTGTTTGGGTGTTCCGTCCGCTTCCATCAGCCCCGCAGCTTCAAACAAATCCACATTGTACGCCATGCCAAGCATATAGGCGTCTCTCGGAACAGAATATATTTTTCCGTTTTTTGATATAATGTCAAGCACTTTTGGGTTGAACATACCGTCATAGCCGCGTTTATGCAAAACATCTGTTATATCCGCTATATATTCCGCGTCAATACACTGCTTAACCTCCGTATAGTTTGTACCGAATACCGTCGGCAGCTGTCCTCCGGCGGCCTTTGAATAGAAGGTCTTTAAGTCAAAATCCCATGTATCCGGTTCAATCTTTACGTCAGGATTTGCAGCTTCATAATCTGCAATTCTCGCATCCCAGCTTTCTTTATCTTTTCCCTCCTTGGCAGGATATCCTCCCACCGATATAACCGTTTTTCCGTCCTCGGTCTGAGTTGTGTTTTTTGTGCAGGCAGTACCCATGCCTGCAAGCATTGCCGCCGTTAAAATCAGTGCCGCTTTTTTTACAAATTGTTTTTTCATTTCAACTTTCCTTTCTCTTATAGCCTTATAAAACTCCGATATTAATTGTTCAGCTTCACATCCGTATGCTATTTATATATAACTATTAACGATGTCAATTCAAACTGTGTATGAACAAATATATTATCGGAAAGTTCCGAATCGCTTGACAGAGTCATAATATCGTTTCTGCCGACAATTCTAAAACGCTTGCTGCCCTGTTTGCTCATATCCACTTCATATATACGTGTCGAACCTGTTAACGGGAACAATTCGTCCATGGGAGTATTGTCTCCGCTGCGCTGTATTTTTAAATAATTTCCGTAAATCTTATATGCCTTTCCGTAAAGATGTCTGGTTTCCGAACCGTATATAATTCCCGAATCATCACCGTTGTTAACGCCGTAAACCTTGCGTTCACTCGCATCAAACATCAATTTGAACTGAGCGACATAGCCGTCATCATCAAGTATCAGCCTTACAGCGTCTCCCGGTTCAACGCTGACCTGTGTATCGGTTCCTACGTCCGCTACGGCAATTACATTTTCCGCACACTTGAAACTTACATCATTGCCTGCCTGAAAGCCGCCTACCGTTATTCCGGTATATGCGCCTGTTTCGTTATAGTATTCTCCGATAGACGTAACAAGCATAACAGGACTTTGCCTTTTTAGCACCGGAGCTTGATTTTTCAGCACAACAATTCGTGCGGTAACCGAATTTCTTACGGTTGTATATGCCTCCGCTCCCGGATAATACTGCTCATTGGTAAGATATGTACAGGGCTTATATGAGTATTTATCGGTATTGCCGGATTCCGCATCTTCCGGAACAATGAATATTCCCGTATCTCCGTTTACCAGAACTCGTCCTCCGATAAGTCCGGTTGATGAATAATATCGGTTATTATATGAAAATCCGCTGTTTGGAACTGTGCTTATTTTCCTTAATCCGTCCGATTCCTCATCGTCCGATGAAAATTCCACTTCCTTTATAACGTTATCCTCTCCCGTGCGGTATCTTATAAGCTGAGGTTTTTTTACCAGTTCCAGAAAATGTTCCTGTGTGACCTTTCCCGTTTTACTGCCAAGACTGATTTTCCTTTCTGTCATTATGTCCTCAAATTTATTATCTGTCGTAAATATTTTAAGGCACACGCTGTCTTTTCCTTCATCCAGCCACCACTTGCAAAGATACCCGAATTTCATCGTTTCATTCACAGAAGCCTTTATTGAGGCAATCTTACCGGAGGGGTCAAGTAAAAATTCATATTCCGTTCCCGATTTAATTGCGCCCAAGCCCTCGTTTTCTATAAATTCAAATCCGGTTTTATATGTGTTGCCGTCCTTATCCGTAACTGTATAATATCTGTTTGAATCGCTGCTTTCCAATGATACCGTGTTAACCTTAAATGAAACCGTATCGTCGGAAACGATAATACGCACACAATTGAAATCGCTGTCGGCATATACAAACAGCACATCATCTTTCTTTACATCCGATAATCCGGCTTTCTCGCCCATCTTGCGGTAAATTTCAACCGATTCGTATTTGCTTGTATCTACGGTTCTTTCCATGCTGTATCTATCATAAATAATTCCGTCCGACACATTTACGTCATTCACCACAACGACCTTGTAGCTTTCTATGTTGACAACATCATATCTGCCGTCACGATTATTATCAATCAGCTCCATCGTTCCGTTTATGGGAATATCCGTGCCTTTTTCAAGCAATTTCAGCAGTCCGCCGTTATAAATAACAATTACATCATCTGCAAGCCTTAATGTCTTTTGGGTTTTATCGTAATAAACAACTTCCTTTGCGGTAAAATCGGCAACATCGCTTACATCAAGACTTTTAATGCTGTTTCTTTTTACATCAACGTAAATGATATTACGCTCATTATTATCCTCTTCGTAATAAATTTTAGCATTATATCCTAAGTAGCTTTGGAAATATCTTTCGTCCGTCTTGTACATCTCGCCGTTAACAACCAGATAACCGTTTTCGTTTTTCTGTCCGGTATATATATTACTGTATCCGTTTTCTTCCACAATGCCTTCTGTCATATATATATCAAATACGGAATTCATTAAAGTTTTGCCCTCGTCGGCACTGTAATCTCCGGTTGAATTTATCGTCATAAGATCCATATTCATCATGTTGTATACCAGTATAATCGATGAATCCAATGTGAGCAGTCCGCCGACCGACGCAGTAACATTATCCATAAGACCTTCGCCGAATGCGATTGAGTTAAAGCCTGTCGGATAACCTCCCGCATTTTCCGCCGCCGTTTCATATCCGACTGCACGAAGCGCCATTGCGGCAGCTTCTTCTAACGTCAGGTTCTTGTTAACGCCCAGTGTTCCGTCGCCGTTGCCTTTTATTATTCCCTTGCTGTACGCGGCGGAAACCACGGAGGAAAATTCACTTTCACTTTGTACATCATAAAATTGAATTTTATCCTCGGGCGAAAGGTCATAATTCATACCGGTGGCTTTCATCAGTATTTTCAAAAAATCCCCTTTTGTAATCACGGCATCTGCGCTGTAATCTTCAAAGCCGTCCAAAGCGCCGATATACTTCAATATTTCATATTCCGGATATGTAAACACCGCAATTTCCGTATTATCTTCCGCGGTATCGGTATTTTCTGCAAAAACCGCAGCTGCCATACTCTGAAACAATCCGCACAAAATCAAAATATAAATAATGCTTTTTACAAATATATTATTTTTCTTCATGACTATTCTCCTCTCGTAAACAAGCATTACGACATACGTCTGCACACTTCATAAAGCATTTTTGCTGCCTGTGCTCTGGTGCAGCGTTCAGCCGGCATGAACATATTTGCACCCATACCGTTAATTACTTTGTTTTTAGCAAGGCTTTCGACCGCTTCACGAGCATATTCCGATATAGCCTCATCATCGTCAAACGGAAGATATTCGGCATCTGCGGACAGTTCAATTCCTTTCAAAACGGCGCACCTGTAAATCATTGCTGCAAGTTCTTCTCTTGTTATCGGAGCGCCTACGCCGAAAAGTCCGTCACCTGTTCCGTTAACTATTCCGTTTTTCTCTCCCGACGCCACATACTTATAATACCAAGCATTTTTATCTACGTCCGAAAATTCGCTTTGAGCATTTTCATCTTCAAGATTAAACGCGCAAATTATAAGCTTTGTAAATTCTTCACGCGAAATATTATCCTCCGGATAAAATCTTCCGTTTTCCCTTCCGTTAATAATTCCGCGTGCAACCAGAACCGATATTGCCTCCTCTGCCCACTTGACATTATCCAAATCGGTAAAGTCGGTTTTTGCCTCCTCTATGGGACTGTTTTCCTCCGCTTTAACTGACGGAGTCGCAACATATCCCCCGCCACCGCTGCCACCGCCGCCGGATGTATTGCCTCTGCTTGAAGTTTCGGGCAGAGCTTTAATCCCGTTGTTAATCTCGCTAAGGAGCGCGCTTAATCCGTTTATACCTGCATGATTTTTATATACTGCGGCGCATATTTTTCTTCTTTGCTCCGCAGTTTTTGCATAATACTGAGTTTTACGCTCTATAAACGGTTTTATATTATCTATCGCATCGGAAATCACGTCTGTGTTAGCCGCACTTTTTATTCTGGAAAGAGATTTCATATAAGAATTAACCTCTGATGTAAACTTGTCAATGTCACTTCTCTTATATGTTTTCATATCCATATTAAGCAGTATGTCTCCGCCGGAAATGCCTTTTGAAACAGCTTCGGTATAAGTATTTTCGTCAATGTCAAGATAATTTCTGTATTTTTCCAGAATATTGCTTAACTCGCCGATATTATTGCTCGCAGCCATTTCCTTGAATATTTCTTCCGTTTTGTCCAGTCCGATTGCATAAATACTCATATCGTAAAAATCGCCGTATTCATAACCGGATATTCTGCTTTTGTATTCTGCATCATCATCGCTCGGGAAAAATTCAAATGCCGCAATTCCGTTTTCGTCCGTTCTGCACTGCCCCGCATACTCAATAATTTCGGGTGCATTATCGGCATTTAATGTTTCCAGTTCGCTGTACTCCTTTCCGTTCTTTAAAACAGTAAGAGTTATATCCGAATTGGGCTTGGAATTTACAAAAACAGTGATTTTACGTCTTTGTGTTTCGCCCTCGACAACGGATTTTTTTATACTCACCGTTCCGTCAAAGCTATCGCATACCGGTCTTGTGTTATCGGCGGTGTATTTCGTAACCTCCGGTCTTGTAAGCGGATATTGACCGTTCATGTTCCATACAAATGTTTTTATGTACATATCCGCCTTTTCTTCCTCTGTGTATTGGCTGATGTCCACATTGATATTTAGCTGTTTATTTGAGGATTTGCCGATATTATCCGATGAATACAGAGTTTTTACAATTCTTCCCTCATCAAATCCGCTTGCTTTTTTGTAAAGCATCGCAAATGCTATAACCGTGTTATTATCCTCCGCATATTTATTGCTGAACACGTTATATTGTATATTTACGCTGCTTTTACCGACAAGACTTTCCTCCGAAAACACGGGTTCATCAACATCAACCGGATAACCGTTCGGTTTTATCGCTGCCAGCAATCTGCCTGTTTCAACGGCTGATTTGTCAACATCTGCTTGTGTTTGAGCGCTTTCCATATTTTCCAGTGCCAAATTATATTCATTTTCAAGCGCTGCAATTTCCTGCTCGTCATAATCATCGGGTTTATTTCCCACGCTTACGGTATTTAAAAGCGTTTTAGCCTTACGAAGAACAGACAGCGGTTTTCCGTAGTCCAAAGGCTCATTTCTCTTTTCGGCAATAACCTTATAGACTTTCAGATTATCAATCATTGCCCCCGTTCCGCTGCCCAGTCCGCTTAGCGTCAGAATGTTATATTTATCCGTCTTTCCGGCAGTGGTACTCTGAACCTTCTTTTTCTCGGCAATACATTCACCGTCAACATAAATGCTCAAAGTATTTGTCGGATTGCCATTGGTGTCCGTTGCGTGCAATTTGATTTTAATTCTGTACCAGGTGTCGTCTTTAAGAAAATTTTCACCCGTTATATCTTCAAACGTCAGACCGCCCGGCAATGAGATTTGCATTTTTCCGGTCGAACCGTCAAAGTTCAGTCTGTGAATAGGTGTTCCGTCGGAGCTTGTATCCATATGCAGCTTTACCTGAAAATTCTTTTTGTTGGCAACAACTCCGTCAAGCTTTAAGTCAAATTCCGTTACACTGTCACAGCCCGCACCCTCATTTGTATACGCGTCCGTTGCGGGGTTTGAGCTTCTTAACAGATACGTGGGAGTAAACGTTTCCGAAATACGGTTAACGGAAGATGTTTTTTCGCTCAGATAGAGCGACTTTCCTATATACGGCACATCCTCATCTCTGAATACCTTATCCGCACCGGCAAACGGTTTTACGTCTTCGTTTTCAAAATCGGTGTTGATAATATATTCAATAGGTTCGGGAACAAACGGCTCCTCCTTTACATATATGTCAAGGTCATTATCGTCAAGTCCTGCCTGTTCAACGGCAGCGCTCAATTCGTTTGCCGCTGCACTAACCTCCTCTTTTGAGGCGTTAGAGGTATATACCTGATACGCCTTGTCAGCCTCCGCACTCAAAGTTTCCGCCTCTGCCGAACCCTCCTCGGCATCTCTTACCATTCTGTCTGCTTTTCGTATAAGCGAAATCAGTCTGTCATTTTCGGGAGTTGCATTTTCTGCGCCGTTATACTTTTTTATGCTTACATTATCCACCAGAATTGTTGAACCGATACCGCCGTCACAGCATATCTGAAAAGCATTGTAGTACGGCAGTTTTCCGGTGTTTTCGCTTGTGTATGTAACTCCCGACAAAACGCGCGTACCGTTAATGTATAAAGCCTTTTGCAGCTTTGTTTCCTGACCGCTCGGGCCTGTTACCTGAGTTATCAGCTTTATCCTGTACCATTTATTATCTTTAAATTCGCCTACATCCTCCTGTCCGCCGGCATTGTTACGGCGAAAATACGCATTAATCCGCTCATTCGCCATATTAATGCGCAAATGTCCGGTTGTATCTTTATATTGCTCGACTACTCTGTCCGAATTGAACGCAATATGTATCGAGCCGAATTTCTTCATTACGTCCTTTGACAGAATATCAAACTCTGTTTCAATAAAAAAGTTATTACCCTCAAGCTCCGACGCCTTATATCCGGCTACCGAATTAAAAAGCGGCAGCGCCTCAAAATACGATGTGTTAAACGAATCTCTGCCTGCCTCTTTGCAAACCAAGCTTACGCTTTTTCCGATGCCTCTCCCCTCGGCGTCACACACGCTTCCGAGCGCAAACAGTGTATTTTCCCCATCTTCAAAATCATGCTGCATAACCGTACCGCTCGCAGCGCTGACGATGTGACTTACATTGGCAAAAGTTGAAAAAATCATTATTACAGCCATAAAGAAAGACACACTTTTTTTCATCACTCTGACAGCTCCTCTCTGCACATCAAATCATATTCGGTGCACATAAGAACGAATGCACCCATTCCATGCAAATCGTTCTCGCAAACCGGTCTATCAATATAAAACTGATAATCACCCACACCTGTTCCGACGCAAATATCGGGAACAATAACTGTTTTATCATCATTTATAATCAATTTGTTTATCACTCCGTTATAACCCTTAACGGCAGCGTCTTTGAATTTTTTCAATATATAGCCTTTTCTTACCGCTTTGGCAAAAGCATATACGAACAATGCCGAACAGGAGGTTTCAAACCAATTTTGGGGGTCATCGGTTTTGTCAACCAGCTGATACCATAAGCCCTCTTTTTTGTCTTGATATTTTTCGACAGCGGTTAAAAATTCCGTTAAATATTCAAGCATCTCCGCTCTGCCGTAAAAGTCCTCCGGCAAATAATCCAGCATATCCAATATCGCAACCGCATACCAGCCCATTGCTCTGCCCCAGAAGCATGGTGAGCATCCGCTTTTTTCATCTGCCCAGTCCTCCTCTTTTGAGCAGTCACACGCATGATAGAGCAAGCCGGTTTCATTATCCCGATTATGCTTTGTCATAAGCCTTGTCTGCGTCAGCATTACATCAAATCTCGATGAATCCGAATATTCCTTTCCATACATAGTCATGAACGGCCCTGCCATATAAAGACCGTCCAGCCACATCTGATTCGGGTGACATTCCTTATGCCAGAAGCCACCCTCATCATTCACATACCAATGTTTCAAAATGTCGGCAATATTTTCTATGACTATCTTATACCTCTTATCTCCCGTCTCATGATACAGCCTGAACAAGAGTATTCCCGGCTGCAAATCATCAAGTCTTGTTTTGTCATATTCATGTATTGAGCCATCCTCATAAACAATGCTGTCGACCCATGCTTTAATGTAGTCCGAGTATTTTTGTTCTCCCGTTGCAAGATATGTTCTCTCCATTCCCGACAAAAATACTCCCTGATGATAATGAAAAAGCTTTTCCGGCGGAAGTTCTTCCGCCTTGAATTTACTCATCATCGTATCACAAGCAAGCTTTGCGTATTCAATAGGTGCATAATTAATATTGCTTTTCATTTCTTAACTTCTCCTTATTTTTATAATTTTTAGCCGATTGTAAAACTCTTAGAAGTCAGGTTTTAAGCGGCTTTTAATTGTTAATATATGATGATTTTTCTCCGCTTTTGTGGTATAATTAAGTTGTAAAATAAGTCATTTACGCACAGAAACGGAGAAAAAATCATGCCTACACTTCGCACACAAAACACCACTACGATCAAAGCTGATGTCTATCCTGCCGCAATCACACAGCTGATCGGCGTTATATTAGCTAAATCAATCCATGAGTTAAAGCTTTTTAAGAGTGTTCGTAAGCTTGTCAAACAAGTAGCGTAATATTCTCATATTAAATTTTTCGGCGGGTCTTGTTACCGCCTTATTTTGCTGCCTGACTTTATGTTTTTCTTTCCATAACTAACCTCTTTCTCTTAGAAGATTGTTTTGTTGCTTAATTTTTGTTAATTTTACAATCATCTATCTTTTAAATGATATTTTTTTAATTCGTCAAGGGACACTTTGCGTATTCACACTGCCCCTTGACGAGTCAATTTATTTTATCACAATTTTTCTTATTTTAATCTGTATGCAGAAAGCGGAAGCTTAAAGCTGTCAATGCAGTCAGAAATATAATTTGCAAATAATGCTGCACCCTGTGCACTTAAATGTGTCGCGTCTCCCGAATTATAAAGCTTTTCCGCATCAGACTGACTAAGCTTACCTATTTCCGTCTTAGCATATCCGTTAAGGTCAATCAAGAGACAATCTTTTGCAGCTGCAACATCCTTCATTGCCTGAATATATCCGCCATGTGTCTCGGAGAGCTGTCCGTCATTACCATACACAAGTCTCGGAAGTGCAGTAATAAGAATCGGTGTTGCACCCTGCTCTCTTACCTCATCAATATATCTTGCAAGATTTGCCTGATAGGTTCCTGCCGTGAACGGAGCAGTTGTATTTGTATCAAGCGGAGCATAGCCGCCTGGCGTATATGATTTTTCATCATTATGTGCAAATGAGATAATCGCATAGTCACCGGGCTTGATGTCATTCAAAGCAGAGTTAAGCATATAAGAATTTGCGAATGATTTTGTGCTTGTACCACACCATGCCAAATTATTAATTGTAACTGCCGAACCATAGTTGTCTTTAAGTGCTTTACCGATACCAACCTGACCTGTTGGAATAACCTCCGTCGGATTTTCTGCATAAATCGAATCTGCCAATACATAAACGGATGCGGCGCCTGTATACTCTATTGTGCTTTGAAGCGGTTTAATCTCACTGAAATCAGACCATACAAAGAACTTTACACTCTTTTTTGCGCCGTCTGCATCAAGAGCAAGGTCAACATTGCACTCACCGTTTACTGCGTCGATTATCTTTACATTATCCAATGCTTCATCATCGTAAACAGCTGCAACAATTTTTGCATTCTGTTCGGTGTTCTTTATCACATTTATAGTTGAAAGCTTTCCGTTATTTACCGGTCCGTAAACTGTGTTATTATTTGCATCAGTATATTTTACCGAATTGATTTCAACTGCCATTTTCGGCATAACCGTTACAGGAATAACCTTTGTCGCGTCGGTTTCTCCTTCTCTTGACAGCTTAACAGTAATATTAACCTGTATAGCCTTATCAGTCGGCTGAATTACCTTGCCGTCATTGGTAATAACACTTTCATTATCCGAGGTTACCGTTGTTGTCGTTACACCGTCATCAAAGCTCGGCAATACGATTTCATTTGCGGAGATAACGGATGGAATAGAAACCCGTTCCAAATAGCTGTTTTTGTCTCCGATAACAGTTATGTAGAAGTCTTTCTTGCCTACAACCTCACCCGAATTTTGTGCCGTAAGCGTTGCTGTCAGCTTGATTTTCTGATTATTTTCAGGCGCTACCACTTTACCGTCATTTGAAACAATTATCTCATTTGATGACTTCCATTTGATGTTATATGTTCCATATGAGGTTTCAAGCGTTTTGGGTAAAGCTATGTCGCTTGTCACTTTTTCCTGCGGCTGTGAGGATATTTTGTCCCATGTCAGTTCGGTAATAATTTTGCTCCGTTCATCGATAACGGTCATAAGCTCCTCATATGCTTCATCTACAGCTGCCTGAGACGCGTTTTTGTCCGCATAAACCGTCTGCGCCTTTGTCATTGCATCGCAGGCTATTCCTTTTGTTTCGGCTGTTCGTATCTGCGTCAGAAGCGAATCCTTTAAAATCGGGGCATTTTCTTCTCCGTTATATTTAATTACCGAAACATTGTCAAAATAAACTTCGCCTACCGCTGATGAGAATATGTATGCAAGTATGCTGTTGTAATACGGCAGCTTTGTCTGATTCGTGCTTACATATGTCATTTCGCTGTCCAGAACCGAAACGCCGTTTATATATATTTCCTTTTGCAGCTGTGCTGCGGCTGCTTTCGCGTCTGTAATCTGATTGACAACAGTTATTCTGTACCATTCATTGTCTTCAAACTCTTTAAGAATTACCTCCCCTGTACTGCTTAATGCAACAATATTTCCGGAATCTCCGTCAAATTTCAGTGTTGTAATACCTACCGATTCACCCTTATACGTAGTATATACCAAATCCGAAGTTAGAGGAATTGTTACCGTTGCTGCCGTGTCTTTTATTTTATCGACTTTGACGTCAAAACTCGTTCTGACATAGCAGCTTGCACCGTTTTCCCAAGCCTTTGTACCATTAAACAGGTTGATATTTTTTGCAAATACTCCGCTGCTGTAACGTGACTGCGGATTTGTTGTCAGCCTGACTGCTTTTTCTCCCATTCCGTAGCCCGAATTATCGACCGTTGTGCCGTCCTTAAAATAATTTACGCTTCTTTCAAAATCTTCATAGGCAAGTCTTTCATAATTATTTTTTGAATATAACGAGAGCTTTTCACGCAGCGCATTCTCCGCCTGCGGTATATCGCTTTCATTTTCGCAGGCTGCGGCAGCGGCATCTCTGAGCGCTGTTATTTCGCTTATATCCTCCGGCGAAACATCATAAAATGTTTTTTCACTAATCAGGCGATCGGCATTTCTGATTGCCGAAACGATTCCGCTCTTGTCAACCGGAGCGTTAACTGCGTTATTATATCTTGTAATTTTCAGATTATCCACAAAAAGATTTACACCTTTACCGTTTTTACCGTAAATATAAAATCTTATCGTATCATAATTCTTGATTGTTTCCCAAGGTGTTTTATAGTATACGTCCTCAAGTACCGTTTCGCCGTTTATAGAAACTGAAACTATTCTGGAGGCTCTTTTCTTATTTTCGTTAGTTATCTGCTTTACAATTTTGATTCTGTACCATTTTCCGTCAACACATTCAGGAGACAGCGTCTTAAAAGCCGGAGAAAAATTTCCGCTTTCATCCTTATTGCAATACTCCGCCTTTATGCCCTTTACAGAGGTATCTCCGGTATATTGACCGTTATCATTAAAGTAAAGCTGCAAAAGTCCTCTGTTTTTTGAAAAATCCGCAGCGTCCTTTTTTCCCGTAAGCAATATCGAAAAAGTTCCGCCGACCGAAACCGCATTTTCGCTCAACAGATCAAACTCTGTTTCCACAAAACAATTCTCATTGAGCTTTGCCACATCTGCATCCGAGTATACTGCCGTTCCTGCAAATTGCGCGCTGTTTACGATTGCTCCGCGCCCGTCGTCGTTTCCCATGAGTTTTACCGAATTACTGCCTATTCCGTATTCCTCTGTTCCGCCCATGACAATGCCGGAATCCGCAAATAACGCCGTGTCGCCGTTTTCATAATCTTCATTTACCAGCGTTGTATACGCCGCCGCTGCCGGTACTGCGCAAACGGCAGACGCCGTAAGCGTAAGAGCTGCGGTTAAAGCAGTTAGTTTTTTTAATACATTTTTTAACATGATTTTTCCTCCTTGAATTTATTATGTTATTTTATACCTTTTAAGGTTATGGGGAGCTTATATCCGTCTTGATTTACAACAAAAATCATTCCGTTTGCATTTGTATCAGACTTTGCTGAAAGCTTGATACAAAGTCCGTTTTCCGTATTGTAACCGACTGCATCGATCCATTCCGGCAAAAGCTTATTATCCAGATATATCGGTTCATCGGACGTAATATTTACCGTTTCCTCTGCGCCCTGATGAACTTCGACATAATATCTGTCTGCTCGGGCTTTAATCGGACGATACGGCAAAAATTCCATTTCTCCGCCGTATTCCAGTGCGCCCATATCGGGTGCGGAACCGACTGTCCTGTCAACGCTGAAATTATTAAGTAACTGTCCTTTATCAATTCCCTTAAAATTATCTGCCGGATAAAAATCACCGAAATCGAAATTTCTGTACTGCGGAATTCCCGAAATTCCGTTCTTTTCATCACCGCTGCAAACCTCGTAAAGCTTTGACAGCATATCGTAATCGTTGCTTCCCGAAATATTTGTGTTGTTTTTTAAAGCCATTCCGTTTATTCTTCTGACGGCAATTATATTGTTTCGGGTTACATAATTTGTATCGGACGACGTATTCACAATTCCGGGTTCAACGCTGTCGAACGTATTATTAAATACATACACCGTACCGCCCACGCCGTCGTATGACGCGCTGCTCTTAATCATTGAATTGACATCGCCGTTTAAGGTTCCCATATTGGTGATGAGATTTTCATATATATACAGCGGCCCGCTTTCAACCGGAGCTGCACTGATACCGCACAGCCCGTTTTCTATACGGTTCTGATATATCCTTACGTTCATTCCGCTGCCGTCAACCTCCATGCCATCATCCTGGCAGAATGCAATTATGTTTCCGTATATGTCCGAATCA
Organism: uncultured Clostridia bacterium; assembly: GCA_934476675.1. Classification (GTDB taxonomy): domain Bacteria; phylum Bacillota; class Clostridia; order UBA1381; family UBA1381; genus UBA4716. The sequence goes on from CAKSOE010000035.1 coordinate 22,834, forward strand.
TGCCCCAATCCGCCTTCACGGTATCCGTTAACCATGCTCTCGATGCCGTCATTCCACCTGTGAATGTCATTTGCAACAATGTTGTTATATCTTATTACAAGACCCTCATTAACTCTGCAAAACATTCCGCTTGCACCGGCAGGGTGCACCCATGACCAATCATCTGAATTCCACGCATTTGTGAATGCGTCCGCATCATGAATTGTACAGTTTTCGACAGTCACTTTTGAAACATCGTAAAGCCTTATACCTGCGTCATAATTTACCGTTTCTCCGTCAGCGATGTAGTTTCCTATCGTCTTATCAAGAATACCGACTCTGCCCCAGCCGGAAATATCGCATTTTTTTATACGAATATTTTCCGAACCGCCTGTAATGTTTATTCCGCATCGGTATCCGCCTTTTACGGTCAGATTTTCCAGAATGACATATTGGCTGTCGGATATAAACACAGCCTCAAACGTGTTTTTCTCCGCATCCAGAACCGCGCCATCGCCGTCAATTTTAATCCAGCCGTTCTCTGTTCCCTTAAATCCGTCTATAACAAGCGCACCGCTGCCGCTGTATATATCCGAAAGCTTAACGGTTTTCGCAACAGGTACATCGTCTGCCCATGTTTTGGCTGTTTTTACGACCTCCCTAAGGGCATTTCCGGCTGTATCCTTTATTACTGCTTTGACCTCGTATTCCGTACCGGATTTTAATTTGACTATGCTTCCTCTGTATTGATGGACGGTATTATCGTAATACGGCTCATATGCTTCATTCCATGTGTTATCTCCCTTAACTCTGAAAAACACCTCACAGCTTGTAAGAGAATCCTGCTCATCAATATAATAGCCGATATTCTCAAATGTTGATTTAAGTACAAGGTCTTGTCCTGTTGATATTGCGGAATCCTCCATAGAAGTGAATACGTCCGTTTTGGTTTTGAATGCTTCTTTTACAACAAACACATCACTATTGCCATTCTCCGTCACTTTTACCTTTATGTCATATTTGCGGCTCGGCGTCCACAGTCCTCCGATACTTCCCCTGAATGCACCGTTTTCATATCTCGGTTTATACAGTTTTCGCCAGAATGTAATCATCGAGTTATCGGAATTGTTTTTATATCCCGATTTCCATTTCCCGTCCGAGGTCAGAAAATTCCCCAAAGACGGCATATTACATTCACTGAACCGTACCCATACCTCAATGTCCGCATTGGGACTTATATTCGGAATGGCGTATTTTGCCCAGCCGTTTCCGCCCTCTGTAATTATAGACGAACTATTTGCAATTCTGTAATTTTCTTCCGTATAATCATTTATAACGGTTATGGTTTTCACCGATTTGTTTACATTAACACTTCCGCCGAAAGCCTCCGCAGCGCTATATGCGGAAATCAGAGGATAAGTTCCCTGATACGGTGCGATAGTATTGCTTGTTTTTTGTATTTTCCCGTTTACGTTAATCTCCGAAGTTCCCGAAACAAAGCTAATATACCGCCCGTCCTCTCTTTCTGCCGAATATGTATCTCCATGCTGTTCAAGCGCCGCTCCGAACCAGTTCACGAGATTCGACGACAGCATCATCAGCTCACCGTTGTTATAGAGTATCGGCTCCGCATCGCTTCTGACCTTTGTATTGTTCAGATACACCGTCCAGCTGTCTGACGATTCAACCGGCATATCGGTTGAATAAACATTCATATACGGAAGCATATCATCATTCCAAACATAAATTTTCGCCTCCGACATTTCATCGGAAATGTTTATCGGAAACGGCTTTGTAACAGTATCGCTGCCCTCGCCCAATGAAAGCCTTTCACTTTTTATCAGCTTCAGTTCTTTTGAAGCATCATACATAGCAACCGCTATATTAACGCTTAATGCTTTCTTTGTATTTTTAACAACCGATACCGTTTCAAATTCCGATGCGTCTTTAAAGTCGGTTTCATATTCTCCGTTTTTGTTTCTGAGTCCCTGATAATTTAACTCAAAATAATCTTCGTTATCAAGAATCATTTCGATACAATTGCCTATAACCTCCGGTTCTTCATTGTACAGCATTGCTCTTTCATAAGCATTTTCAAGATTTGCGTACTCCTCACTCCCTTTCTTGTTACTATATTTTTTCAGCCATTTCTCCGCATTTCTTACGGCTGAAATTTTTGCACTTTCCGATAAGGATTTTATTTCGCTGTTTTCACTCCCCTTTCGCACTGCTATATTATCTATAAATAAGCCCGAATTTTCAAAGTCGGTTCTTTTTATGCTTATATCCTCAAAGCTATCCGAAGCTATCTCAGCGCTTTGTGTCAGCCTGCATTCTCCGTCTATGTATGCCGATATTTCTTTATTGCTATAAATCAGATTAATTCTGTACCATTTATCATTTGCAACATTGCAAATGTCTGACCTTTTGCCGTTATTATCTTCCAAAATCAGCTTTCCACCTGCTCCGTCAATAATCAGATTGTTGAAAAATCCCAAAATTTTCGCCTGTGCTTTACTGCCTGCGGTATTTTTGAGCATAAAATCAAATTCAAGCTCCGTATAAAATCCGTCCGACGGAACAACCGCGCCGAATTTTGTGCTTGAATCCGTACCGTTCGCAAACAATCCCATCGTTGTTCCCGTTCCGTAAACCGATGATGTCTCGGTTTTCGCTGTCGGAAACAGGGTACTTGATGTTTCAAAATTTTCCCTGACAACGGTTTGGCTGTCATTAGGCACAAAAAGTGATTTTGCTTTTTCAAGCTCGTTAAACAGTTCCTGCATATCATCATCGGTAACGCTCGGTTTGTCACAGCGGCTGTATATATCATAAAGAGCCTTTATGTAATTCGACACTCGCTCCTCGCTGTACTCTCCTGCTTCATCTCCCACGGTACAGGACTTTGCGCCGTAATATTTCTCTCTGAGCTGCGATATAAGCAAATCCTTTGCAACGGCGGCATTCTCCGTTTTGTTATATTTTTTTACCGTAAAATTATCAAGGTACATATTGCAGTCAGCCAGTCTGATTTGAACCTTATTGTAATATGGCAGTTTATTTGTATTCACGCTTGTAAAATTTGTATTTTCCAGAACGGCTATGCCATTCAGATAAACCGCCTTAATACATTGGAGCTGATATGAATTTTTATCCGTTATCTGTGCAACAATGCGTATCCGATTCCAATTTCCCAAATCAAAATCCGCGTGTGTTTCCTTGCTTACAAATCCACCGCTTGTATCCGAATGATATAAAACCGCCTTACCGTTTCCGTTAAATGCCATTTTGAAGAATCCGGTAGTATCGTTATATTTTGTTACCATTTCATCAGAGGTCAGCGCAATTATTGCACTGCTGCTGCTTTTTTTACTGTCAATGCGCACGTCATATTCTGTTTCGACAAAACACTCTGCTCCGTCCTCTGCCGCACTGTAAGATACGCCTTTGGTAAACAGCGGACTTTTTTCAAAATCGGAGCTGTTTACGCAAGAATCCGTAAGGCGCGCTGCGTTCCCTATCCCTATTGTCTCATCGGACACAATTTCGGTATTTTCAAAAAGAGTATTTTCTCCGTTCTCAAAATCCTCCGCAGCCCTAAAATGTACGCTTTCCGCCTCAACATCACTGATAACCTTTTGTAGCGCCGAACAGGCATTGTTTACTTCGCTTTGTGATGCCGATAAATTTTCATACACCGATTCAGCCGCTGTTTCCGCTGTTTTTAGCGTAGCTATATTATCCGCCGAATAATATCCTGTATAAACATTTACCATTTCATCGGCTTTTCGTATCTGAGATATAAGCAAATCACGGTTTACCGCACTGTCCGAAAGATTATATTTTCTTACTTCAATATTATCAAGAAGAATCTTTTCTCCCGCCGACTCCAGCGCCCACAGCTGCAAAACATCATAATACGGCAGCTTTTCCGCATTTATACTGGTATACGCCTGCTTGCTTACAACCTCAACTCCGTTTATGCTGATACTTCTGTGTCTGCTGAGCTTGTAGCCGTATTTATCCGTAACCTCCGTAAGAATACGAATCCTATATGCCTTATTATCTGCAAGGTCTGCAACCTTTTTACATATCTGCTGTGAACCGTTAAAATAATATGTATTGATTGCTTTATCCGTACCGTTAAATTCCATTCTCAAAAACGAGGTTCTGTCATTATAGTTTTCAACCATATTTGAGGACGTAAGCAGCATACTTATCGTTCCGCCGTTTTCGACTATGTCATTAAAAAGTATATCAAATGATGTTACTGCATTAAAACCGTTTCCTCCGGCAGAATCGAGAAGTGAAAGCTTTTCCGAAAAAAACGTACTCGTGATTACCGCATTATCACTGTCCGGAACATTTATACAAAGCGATTTTCCCATTCCCTTGACGCCGCTGTCCGTAATATATCCGTTTTCAAAGCTAAATTCGTTTCCGTTTTCATAATTTTCGCTTACAATAATTCCGCCCGTACTATCAGCCGCAAACACTATATCAGCAAAAGATGCGGTTATCATGCAAAGAACAAGTATAATGCAATTTATCTTTTTTATAAATTTCATTTCTATTCAGATTCCTTTTCATATTTTACTGTTATCGGTATCGAAAATCCGTTATCGAGCCTGAACATTACAGCGCCCTGTATTTTTGTCTGTTCTCCAAGCAGATCCGTATTGCAGCTTATTTCAAACTGTACCGTGTCTCCTGCGCCGATCGTTTTGTTTCCGTTGTTTTGCAATTTAATATCAAGCCATTTGAAATTATCATTCTTAACAATCTCATATCCGCAGCTTGCTATATCCTTTGCGCTCACTGTAACAATTCCGCTCTTTTTATCCGTTATATTTACGCAGCTTTTATCGGCACTTATATTTATCGGTCTGTACGGCAAAATTGTATTTCTGCCGTTTTCAAAAGCTCCCATATCCGGCTCGTCGATTTTTTCATTGCTGAAATTTCCTAAATCTTCACCTTTATTAACGCCATCGCCCGTTAAAGTGAAATCATATTCACTTTCGTTTCTGAACTGCGGCTCGCCCGATATTCCGTGTTCCTCTTTTATCCATGCCGAAGTACTTCCCGATACCATATCATAGTCGCAGCTGTCCCTTTCATCGGGAACTATTGCCCCTTCAATTGACATGAATCCTTTTGTGGCTATAACATTGTTCCTTGACACCATATGAGATTCCGAACGGCTGCCGTTTACATTTCTTCCGTAGTTACCCATACCGCGTCCGTTCAGCACAAATGTATTATTAAGTATATATTGCAGTCCGTTTATCGAATCCGTACTTCCGCCCATTTTAATAGCCGAACCGACGCTACCTTCGGAGTTACCCAGATTGGTTATCAGATTACGGAATATGTACGTCGGACCGGTCATTAGGGGCGCTGTACTTATTCCGCACAGTGACTGTTCCATACGGTTTTGATATATACGCACATTCATTCCGCCGCCATCGACTTCTATGCAGTCGTCCTGGGCAAAGCCGAGAAAATTACCGTAAATATCAGTGTCTCTGCCCAATCCCGATTCACGATAATCATTATAAATACATTCGATAGCGTCATTCCATCTGTTTTCATCGTTTCCGCCTATAATATCGTTATAACGTATAACCAACCCCTCAACCGCACGGCACACAATTCCGCTGAATCCGCACGGGTGAATATTCGACCAGCCCTTGCCGTTCCATGAATTTGTCGTTCCGTTCGAATCGTGAATATAGCACCGTTCTACAACAACGTTGCTTGCGTCGGATATTCTTATTCCGCCTTCAAGGTTAAGCGGATTTCCGTCCATCATATAAACGCCCAGTGAGCTGTCCAGAAGTCCTTTTCTGCTCCAGCCGGAAATATCACAATTCTGTATTCTTATATCGTTACTGTTTGCGCATATATGTACTCCGTATCTATATCCGCCCGTCACCTTTACGTTGTCAAATATTAAATAACGGCAGTCTGAAATATACACGGCATCCATATTGTTTTTTCCGCCGTCAACGGTCATTCCGTCTCCTTCAATTTTAATCCAGCCGTCCGCAGACCCTTGTATTCCTTGAAGATTAAGAGTTCCGTTTTTGTATATGTCTTCAAGCTTTATGGTTTTTGCAATCGGAGGATTTTCGCTCCATGTTTTTACCGATGCAAACTTGAATTTGTCGGAATCCCTGTCATCGTCTATTTCCGCCATAACCTCATATTCGGTGTCCGGTTTCAGTCCGACAATACTTCCCATATACTGCTTTACATCTTTATTGTAATACGCGCCGTAGACATCTTTCCATTCCTCCGTACCCTTTTCGCGGTACTTAAAGCTGCATTTTGCATTTGAATCAATCACGTCAAGATAATATCCGATATTTTCAAAAGTCGGCTTCAATAATATTTTACGCTCTGTTTTATATACCGTATCTTCAAGAGAAATTCTCTCCGTTTTTTCGGTTTTAAATGCGTTTCGTATAACAAATATGTCCTCGTCCGTTCCCTGCGCTATTCTTACTTTAACATCATAGTAATGCTGTTCTATCAGATCTCCAAAGCTGCCTTTAAACATTCCGTTTTCATATACCGGTTTATATGCCTTTCTCCAATAGAACAATGCGCTGTTGTCTCTGTTTCCTTTATAATATGTCGTCCAATTTTCTATGAAGCTGCCGAAATCTTTCCAGTATTCCTCACGGTCATTTACTTTAACCCACACATCAACCCTCGCATCGGGATTGCTGCACGGCACGGCAAAATTAACATCAAACTTCCCTGTTTCAAATAAAATTTCGTTTTCTTTCCCGTCACGGTAATTCTCTTGGTAATCGTCCGTTACATACATAAGATGCTCGTCTTCCTCTATGCGGTATTGCAGTCCGAACGTCTCGCTTATAAGGCTTATCGGCGCCATCGGTATCACGCCGCCGCTCATGACCGTGCTTGCCTTTAACTCCACGGTTTTTCCGCTTATCACAGCCTTTTTGCTTTCGGGATAGAATTTCAGATACTGTCCGTCTCTCACCGCAAGAAAATATTCGTCATGGTTTTCAAGCTTTATTCCGATTGCATTCAGAATATTATTTGCCGGAACAAGAATTTCGCCGTTTTCCTTTATGAACGGAGCGTCGCTTTTATACGGTTTTCCGTTAACCATAAAATCCGTAAATTTCTGTCGTTCTCGCAGAAACGCATCGGGTCTTACTTTTTCGCCCGGGAGCGAACCAAGTCCCTGCGGAGTGAAATTCATATCATTTGTTATTATTATGCTGTCAAGCATCTGACCGCCTTGCCGCGGTATTATATCAAGCGTGTGGTATCCCTCACGGAGATACGGAGATTTAATCCCCTGCGTACCGACATCGTCTGCCGATGAATACCATTGCCAACGCTCCGTCTGAGTTGTTTCCATCCAATAGTATTCGGTATTATCTATTCCGACCCATGTCGATTTCAATCTCGGCTTCGGTGTGAAATATCTGATAAATATTTTATATTTACCGGGCTGTGTTATTTTAAATTTGTATCTCGCATAAATAACCGCCGATGACATCGGCGCCAGCACTTCTTTTCCCTCACGCGCGGCAATGTATTTGCCGTCCGAAGCGTCCTCGCCCGTACCTATATTCATATCGGTCAGAGTTCCCTCCTCCGCCTCGGTAAAAAATGACCCCGGGATGCGTTCCGGAATTTCATATACCATCAGATTTTCCGCCTCTGTATTTGCCTCAAACCATGTCGGTGTTGTTTCAGCATAGCCGATGCCGCCCAATGTCTCGCACAATACCGATATTGTTATCAAAAATGAAATAAATGACTTTTTTGTAAAGTATCGCATAGATCTAAACTCCTCTTTTTTACTGTGTATCGGAATATTTTTTAATCTCTTTTATCAGGAATATCTTTTCAACATTTTAAACAAATTTACATATCCCCTCTTAATTTTTATTATACATATGTACCATAATTATTTCAAGGGGCTGTTTTGCGAAAATAGGGGGTGTTTTTGATGTAGATTTTTTACAATTTATAATAAATTTTCCATTTGGGTTTACTCCCTTTTTCACTTTTATAAAAAATTGCACTGTATTTTAATTAATCTCTTGATTTTCATTATACATATGTGATATAATTATTTCAAGGGTGTTTTTTTAGAAAATAGGGGGTGTTTTTGACATATGGCTAAGAAACTTTTTTTGAAAGAACTGGATAATTACAAAAAATGGGCAATAGATGATTATGAAAAAATCAGTGTCAGTATTGCACGAGGCACACATCCCGAGGTGCACTCGCATAATTTTCTCGAAATTGCCTATATCGCAAAAGGCACCGCAATTCACCACATGAACGGCGAAGATGTTACTATAAGCTGCGGCGACTATGTTATAATCGATTACAACACTATGCACAGCTACGACCAGGTAGGCTCCGAGGAACTGATTGTTATTAACTGTCTTTTTTTGCCTAACTTTATTGACAAAACCCTAAAAAACTGTTTGAATTTCAGCCAGGTATCGGAAAATTATCTGATTCACCACAGCAATATGTCCGTTTATGTAAATACATCAAATCATTTTTTTCATGATTCCGATGAAGAAATATTAGACATTCTTGAGAAACTTTTGAATGAATATAAAGACAAACGCGTCGGATATATTGAAATAATGAGATGTATGCTTATCGAGCTTATCATATCAACAATCCGCAAGGTACAAATTCAAAACAACAGTTATTTCAGTAATATAGAAAAACATATTATGCAATTGGTCGAAGAAAAATATATGGAACCGATAACCCTTAACGACATAGCAAATGATTTGCATTACAGCACATCGTACATAAGCAAAAAATTCAAGCAGAATTACGGTATGTCATTTAAGCAGTTTTTGCAGAAAACGAGAATTGAGGAAAGCTGCCGGCTTCTTGCCAACACCAATAAAAAAATCCCTGACATTGCAACGCTTGTGGGATATGATGATATTAAATTTTTTACAGCAACATTTTCAAAAATTATGAATGTATCTCCGAGAGAATATCGCAAATTACATCATTCCAAATGAATCAACTGCATTTTTCCGTGACCGCAGAATAATCAGTGTGAAAAAGCTTACAGCGTCCTGCTGTCCGCGGAATGTGTCGTCCTCATAGCCCGAAACCAGTCCCCTTTGAACAGCCGTTGCCGCATACGGTCTTGCTGCCGCCGATATTGAATACGCGTCACTGAACATTGTTGTCAGCACGCTTTCGTCATAGCCTGCGGTGTCATAGCCTTTTAGCTTTACCAAAGCTACGGCTATATCCTCTTTTAACGCCGGCATTGACGGTTGATAATAGCTTGAATTATTAATTGCATATCCGCTAAGATACGGATACGCTGCTTCGACATACGGAGCAAACCAGTCCGACTGCGCCAGGTCACTGAAAATCTTCTGCGACGCAGAGGATATTTTTATCCCTGCCGCAACAGTCATGATTTTCTAATCATAGATTTTTTCTTTAAATGTATGTTTCTCCATAGCTTCTCCTTATGATTTATTTACCATCCAGCCGATTGTAAAACTCTTAGAAGTCAGGTTTTAAGCGGCTTTTAAGAGTTAATATATGATGATTTTTCTCCGCTTTTGTGGTATAATTAAGTTGTAAAATAAATCATTTACACACAGAAACGGA
>CAKSOE010000036.1 GCA_934476675.1 uncultured Clostridia bacterium
GGCGGCGGCTGGGGCCTTGAGTTTAAGGTGCTCGGCTATATGCCCGAATGGAACTGGGCGGATAAAGGTGTGACGCCTGTTGTGACTCTGCTTTCGGAAGACGGCGGTGCGAACTTTGCGGCGGCGCTTGAGGAGAAACTCCTTGCGCCTGCAAACGTTGGCGTGAGCCGGGCGGAAATCTTAGTGAGCGCAGGAACGGACGAAGCGCCGTATATCGTACTTGCCTTTGACGGAAACCTCACCGAGGAGCAGATCAAAGACAATCTGAAGATTTTCAATGACCGCAACACCGAGCTTAATATCGACTGGATGACCGACGACAGTGAGTTTAATCCCAACGAAGCTGTCAGTGCGACAACTATCGCAGATATGGAAAAAACAAACGCTGACGGCAAAAAATATCGTCTGGCTCTTCTGAGGCTTAAAGAAGGCGGCAAGTACACCGTTGACGCAGGCGGGTTAACCTTTACCGATGAGAAAGCGTTTTCCGTTGAGCCATTCGAGAAATTGGCTCTGACACTGAACGGCAATCAGCTTTCCGGTCAGGTGAAGTATGCCGTGGATAACACGCCTTATGTTATCCGTACCTATTTTTCGGATAAAGAGGGTGGAGCGGACTATATTATTGACGAGCGGGAAATAAGCGATGTGTCAAATATCGAGATTCCCGTTCCGTCATCGGGCGCGCTGGCTCCCACCGGCGAATATTATGTAACAGCCTTTCTTATGACGAAAAAACAGGCTGATATCAACGATGACGGCGAAGAGGAGGAAGCTCTTATTGCCATTGACAATCAGGCATTTGACAGTAAGGTTTCATACACCAATATATATGAGCCGTCCGCACCGGCAAGCGTTACCTTGCAGGCGTCAGGGAATGAAGTAATGCATGCACAGTGGGATGCGGCAGACGGCGCAGACGGTTATGCCGTGAGAATTTATGAAGAAAAAGACGGTTCATGGACAGATACGGGCTTCGGATATGATTTGGACGATGGCTCAACCTCGATAGATATGGCGCTCACAGTAGGAGGAAACGGTGTCCGCGTAAACGAAGAAGGAAGCTCCGCAGAGTCGGTTGCTGCCGAGAATCTGTTGCCGGACAAGACCTACAAGATCGGCGTTCGTGCATACAAAAAATCGGAGGACGGAAAGTATTACAGCAGGGAAACCGAATCCTTGGCCGAATATCTGCCGAAATATACGCCTGTTAAAATAACGCTTTCGGTTAACGGCAGCGAGTGTATCGCCGATGAAAACGGCGTTTACCATGCGTATGTCGGCGGAGGAAACAACACCCTGACGGTAAGCGGTTCGGACAGTAGTGCATCGTTTAAGGTAACAAGAATGGATTCTGGTGCCGAAATACTGGCGGAAAATACAGAAAACACCTTTGCAATTCCCGAATTTGAGGGAAGCCTGATGTTTAAGGTTGACGCTGTTTCCGGCAAGGACGTAACAAGCGTATTTCTGCTTGTGAGTATGGATAAAGAGCCGCCCGTGCTGACGCTTTCCTCCGACGTATTCTACGCCGACAAGGAAACCGGCGAATATACGATAACCGGAATGGCGGATGCGGGCAGCAGGATCGTATACGGTAAAGATGAAGAGGTTCTTGCCGGAGCAGACGGAAGCTTTGCTGTTTCCGGACAGCTCTATGAAAGTGAAACAAGCGCCGTTATCATGCTGTATGCACAGGATATTGCCGCAAACACTTCCTCGCCGCAGACGGCTCTTGTAACAAAGAAAACCTCCAACACCGTAACGGTGAATGAAAGCTATGCGGAGGTTTCGGGCAGCGGTGAGTATTCAACCGGTGAAACGGTAACGATTAATGCGGGCGAGCGCAGCGGCTACACCTTCAGCGGCTGGACATCGGATGACGGCATACAGCTTGCGGATACCAAAGCGCAGGAAACAACCTTTACCATGCCTGATAAAGCGGTAACCGTAACCGCCAACTGGACAAAAACCGGTGGAAGTTCCGGAGGCGGAGGCGGCGGAACAACTCGCTATACCGTATCGTTTGAAACAAACGGCGGCAGCAAGATTGCAAATCAGACCGTTACAAGAAACAGCGTTATAAAAGAGCCGACAGCGCCGACAAAAGAAAACTTTGATTTTGACGGTTGGTACTCGGATAAAGAACTCAAAACCAAGTACGATTTTTCCGAAAAGGTAACAAAGAGTTTTACTCTCTATGCAAAGTGGACGGAAAAGGATAATGGCAGCACAACACCGGACGGCGAATGGAAGAATCCGTTTGCCGACATTCACAAAAACGACTGGTTCTATGATTCGGTGAAATACGCATACGAAAATGACTTGATGAAGGGTGTATCAAACACGGAATTTGCACCGGACAGCGATGTTACCAGAGCGATGTTTGTAACGGTTATCTACCGTATGGAAAAAGAGCCGCAGACAGCCGCAGCCGCCTTCATTGACATAGAAAGCGGCAGCTATTATGAAAAGGCTGTTGCGTGGGCAAATGCAAACGGTATTGTTTCGGGTGTTTCCCAAGAGCATTTTGCTCCGAACGAGCCGATTACCCGTGAACAGATGGCGGCAATTATCTATCGCTATGCAACATTCAAGGGATATGACATAACAACAAGCGGCAGCACAGCCTATACGGACAACAGCGATATTTCGGACTATGCAAAGGACGCCGTAATATGGGCGGCTGAAAAATCCGTTATGACAGGCAATACAGACGGAAGCTTTGCACCAAAGGCAAATACAACAAGAGCACAGGCAGCCGCAGTATTTATGCGTATGATAGAAAACTTAAAATAAATCTTAAAACCGCTCTGTTAAAATGAGGACAAAAGGCGGAATATAAGAACCGCCCGGTATAGAGGCAAACGCCTTTATTGCCGGGCGGCTTTTTTCTTTTTAATATGCCCTGATATTTTTTTTGTTTTTTAATTTCCGCATTCGCACCGGTTAAAATTCAATTACGGCTGCTTCATACGGGCGAAGTGTACTTTCGGGCGGTGAATTGTAGTTTGACAGCAAAAGCGTTCCGTTCATGTCCAAACGGGTATGTACGTTTTTATCCGTGTAATTGCACACTACACGCATACGTTTACCCTCATATATGCGGTCATATGCACATATATCATCATTTTCGGGGAGCATAACAAAGCTGCCGTATATAAATATATCATGATTTTTTCGCATAGCAATAAGCTTTTTATAAAAATTCAGTACTGAATTTTTATCCTGCATTTCCGCGGCTGCATTAATCTCCGAATAGTTGCCGTTTACGCCTATCCAAGGCGTACCGCGCGTAAATCCTGCATTTTCGGAAGAATCCCACTGCATTGGCGTACGTGCATTATCTCTGCTGCCTGCACGCACTTTTTCGAGAATATTTTCGTCCGATATCCCTTGTTCCTTGCATTCTTTATACATATTAAGTGTTTCTATGTCACGGCATTCGTCAATGGATTTAAAGTATGCGTTTGTCATTCCAAGCTCCTCGCCTTGGAAAATAAACGGAGTGCCCTGCATACAGTACATCATAACGGCAAGCATTTTGGCGCTTTGTACGCGATATTCGCCGTCATTTCCAAAGGTAGAAACAACTCTTGGTATATCGTGATTGTTCCAGAAAAGCGTGTTTCTGCCGCAATCGTGCATTGCGGTTTGCCATTTGTTCATAAGATTTTTCAAATCCGAGAGATTAACCTTTTTCGGATTCCACTTATTTCCGCGCAAACCTATATGTTCAAACTGAAAAACCATACTCAGCTCATGTCTTTCGGGCGCACAGTACAGTTTTGCTATGTCCGTATCGGCTGCCCAACATTCACCGACGGTAAATAAATCATTTCTGCCGAATGTTTCGGCGTTCATTTCCTGCAAATATTTATGCAGCATAGGGCCGTTGGCTGTTATTTTTTCCAGCGGTTTTTTACCTATATATTCAATTACGTCCATGTGGAATCCGCCGATTCCTTTGTCAATCCAGAAATTCATCATATCATAAATATCACGGCGCAATCGGGGATTTTCCCAGTTAAGGTCAGGCTGTTTTTTGCTGAAAAGATGTAGATAATATTGCCCTGACGTTTCATCAAATTCCCATGCGCTGCCGCCGAAGGTGGAGCGAATATCATTTGGAACGCCTCCGTTTACAGGATCTGCCCATACATAATAATCGCGATATGGATTATCTTTGCCTTTTTTTGCCTCAACAAACCACTTATGCTCATCGGAAGTATGGTTTACAACAAGATCCATAACTATTTTTATACCGCGTTTGTCTGCTTCCGAAATAAGCCGTTCAAGATCCTCCATTGTTCCGGCTTCAGGGTTGATATTAGCAACGGCTTTAAGGGGATTATTGATAATTGCAGGTTTGCTGCTGTCAGCCTTGCATTACACATAAATTCCACCAAAAGCATATTATGTAAGTGCAAAAAGTAATTTTTGCAAAAAATTGAAGGGAGAATAATATTAATGAGTGATAACAACAGTTCAGCGTCATGCCGGCATAATGCTTGCGGTTGTCTCGGTTACGGATATGTGCCGAAACAGCAGTTCGGCTGTTATGTAAGCGCAGAGGACGCTTTGGCAATGGGTTCGCTTTTTCCGGAATTGTCGCTGACAATTGACGAGTATGGAAAAATATGCAAGCAGTGCGGAGGTGCGTGTGATGGAAAGTAATAAGCTTAGAAAGCTTCAAAGCTATAATTTTGCAGCATATGATATGCTTTTGTATCTTGATACGCACCCTGAGGACGAAAGAGCTTTTCAGCTTTATAAGGAGCTTACCGAAAAAACAGAAAAGCTGAAAGCTGAGTATGAGGATGCAAACGGTCCTTTGACTCCGTTCTCGGCAGGAAGATTTGACAAGTTTAATTGGCTCAAGGGCCTATGGCCGTGGCAGAAGGAGGAAAAATAATGTTTTCGTATTTAAAAATGCTTGAATATCCGATAAAAATCAAAAATCCCAATCCGCGGCTGGCAACAATCGTTGCAACACAGTACGGCGGCCCGAACGGCGAATTGGGGGCATCGTTGAGGTATCTTTCACAGAGATATACTATGCCGGACGATGTTACAAGAGGGTTGCTTACAGATATAGGAACAGAAGAGCTTGCCCACCTGGAAATGGTAGGAACGCTTGTAAAGCAGCTTAATAACGGTGTTGCGCCGGAGGAGTGGAAAAAGCTTGGTACATGGGAATATTATTCAGACAACGGAGCATCTGTATATCCGCAAAGTTCCCAAGGCTCACCGTTTAACGCTGCATCAATAGCGGTGACGGGTGATGCGATTACCAATCTGTTTGAGGATTTGGCAGCAGAGCAAAAGGCGCGTGCAACGTATGATAACATATTGCGTCTGTCGGATGATCCGGATGTGAATGATGTTATACGTTTTCTGCGTCAGCGCGAGGTAACTCATTTCCAGCGTTTCGGTGAAGCAAAATGGAAAGATACAAGTAAAATGGTTTGAAAAAATTATAAGTGATTTTTTTTATATATTCCACATTATTTCTATCTTTCCGTCTGCAATATGAATAACCTTTATAAGAGCATTAACAACTGACTGTTTATCCTTAAAGCCGATATTATCCCAATCTTGAACGTGAGAAGAAATAACGTCAAAATTTTGTTTTTCTTGATTGCAGGTTAATGATATGTTTTCTTCCTGTAATTTTTTTCGTTCTGTGTCTAAACTCTCAACACGTTCATTTATGTATTGCATCAGAACTGCGTTAGCACCGACAACTTTGGAAAGTAAATCATTTATCTCATTCTCAATCTCTGCTATTCTGATTTTATTTTTGTTGATTTTAGGATTAATCTGTTTTTTCTTTTTTTGCGATAGCGTTTTAAATTCAGATAGCTTATTTCTTATTGCATTTAACATATATTCCTCTAACACATCAGCATAAATTGTACCGCCTGTGCCTTGACAGTTTTCTTTTTTTGTAGCAAGAGCAGCAGCGCATACAAAGTATCTGTGCCATTTTGTATTAGCTTTAACAATAGTTAAACCATAACCGCATTTCCCGCATTTAACCTTGCCGGCCAACCAAGATGTCGCAGCTTTGCAGGTTTTTGTAGATTGCCGGTTATTAAGACAGCGTATTCTGCATTTAAGCCAATCTCCGGACGGAATAATACCTTGATGCGGAGCAAGTACAATTTCCTTATCCGTTAAATCAAGTTGTTTGCGTGTTTTTGAAACAGTACCTTGATATAAGTAGCAGGCATTATATCCCGTATAATCAGAAACGGGATTTATTATATTGGCGCCTTGACTTTTGAAAAAGTCATAAACATCTGCATCGGCCATTACATAAATAGGATTTCGGAGAATTTCACTTATACGTCCTGCGCTCCACATTCCGCCTCTTAAATGTTT
This sequence comes from uncultured Clostridia bacterium, assembly GCA_934476675.1. Taxonomy (GTDB): domain Bacteria; phylum Bacillota; class Clostridia; order UBA1381; family UBA1381; genus UBA4716. Next base: position 6,388 of record CAKSOE010000036.1, read on the forward strand.
AATTCCGTTTTTATTAAAATATGCAATAATATCACCGAGAGAATTATCCTCATCTGCATACAGCGAATACATTAACCTTATTTGCTCAGCTTCTTCTGGAATAGGAACATATTTAGACGTTTTTATTCCGTCAATTTCTGTTTTAACTTTTTCAAAACCGTACGGAATACGTCCCCCCATATAAAAGCCGCGCTTACTCCTTGAATAATACGCATCAGCAACACGTTTTTGTATTGTTTCCCGTTCAAGCTGTGCAAACACAATACAAATGTTCAGCATTGCGCGTCCGATAGGTGTAGATGTATCAAAACGTTCGGTTGAGGAAACAAACTCCACATTATGTTCGGCAAATACCTCCATCATATTCGCAAAATCCAATATAGAGCGGCTTATACGGTCTAATTTATAGACAATAACTCTTGAAATTTTCCCCTGCTTTATATCTTCAAGCATTTCTTCAAAAGCAGGTCTGTTGGTATTTTTGCCGCTATAACCTTTATCCGAATAAGATTTATACGGACTCCCTCTTGTTTCATATTTGCAGTATTCAAGCTGACTTTCAATCGAAATACTATCCATTTTATCAACAGATTGTCTTGTATATATAGCGTCAAACATCGTGTACCTCCATGACAACGTTATGATATGAAACATATTATAACACGCTAAATTATTGCTTTCAGCGCCTGCTCGCATATTTTTTAAAAATATTAAATAATTTTGTTTCAATTTCGAATTTTGCAGCTTCAGCATCAGTGTGGCTGTACTTAGGGTGTAAATTGATAACTTCAAAATTCATTTTATTCAGGGATATTTTGCTTGTTTCGGTAATATTATAAGCTGTGTTGTCCTTCATAATATAGCCTCCTTTTGCAGTATATTTTATGAAAGACAGCAAGTACACTATTACAAATTTGTTTAACGGCAGCCTGACATATGCAGCCGCCTAATGCAGTGATGCGATAAAATCCGGAAAAAAATAAAGCCTCACAATTTATTTACCAATTGCGAGGCTCTGTATGTTACACCGTATTTGAAGTTTTCTGTTGTATATTCATATTTTGATTTCTGAATTCGCTGGGTGTGTATCCGGTAATTTTCTTAAAGGTTCTGAGAAAAGTGTTTCTGTTGTTGAAACCGACTGCGGTATATATATCATTAATATTTTTATCCGTTTCAATCAGCAAAGTTTTTGCAAAATTTATCCTGAGAGTTGCAAGATATGCTGTAAAATTTGTCCCAAGATTTTCCGCAAATAATTTGGAAAGATATTTAGGCTTTATGCCGAAAACGTCGGACACCGTTTCAAGACACAAATCCTGCCGGAAGTTATTATCGATGTATGAGGTTATTGTTTGGATATCAACCTTTGAATACTTCTTTTGCGAATAACTGTTTATATTACTTATGGTATCGATATAATGCAGAATTAACTCCTGATTTTCGGGAATTGACTGCTGCATGAGTTTTGTCATAATGCTGAAATCATAAGCATCGGACAAATTTTCATCAATATTCTTTGTGCGTATCACTTTAAAAACAATGGTAAGTATCTGTATCTGCACTTGTATTATCGAAGCCTCCGACGCTCCGTCGCCGATATTTTTATTTAATATACCGTTTATGAAGTTGGTTGTACCTTTAAAATCTCCGAGCATAAGCTTGTTGAATATCGCGTTTTCGTCACTGATGCTGAGCATATAATTTTTTGAAACAGTATTCTTTGACCCCGTTTTTACATAATTAAATTCCGGCAGATCGGATATTGCATTAACTGCGTTCATATGAGATTTTCTTAATCCGTTTATACCGGCATATATGCCGCCCATGGCGGTTTTTAAGGTAAGATAGTCTTTATCGTATGAGGTTGCGTTTTGAATTTCTGCAAGAATATACGAGATATTATCCTCCTGTGAAGCATCCGGCAGATTAAGCAGAACGTAAGAGGTATCCGTCTCGCTGGGAATTAAATGTACATCATAATGCTCCTCAAACGAATTTTTGATTATATCAAATATTCCGGTTTTTATAATATCATATTCAATAATACTGTATGTACTGTAAAATTTCTCCGTAGGTATAAACTTTATAATAATGGAACAAAAATATTTTTGCTTAAAGCTTACACCGATATTTTCCAAATAATTGTCAGGAAAATTATAATGAATATTTGAATTCAGCATATTAATCAAATGCGCGTCCTGAGCAATAGAATTAAGCTTTGCGTTTTTTGTCGACAGTGCATGAATTGTATCAAGTATATTGCATATATTGGTCTGCAGGGACTGTATTGAATTTTGCTTATCGACATTTGTGTAATTATGATTTTTGAATATATCAAAAATATTTTCAATGGGCTTATATATCTGCTTTGAACTGAAATATACCAGCAGCATCAGCGCTGCAACGGCGGCAATAATGTATATTACGGCAGTAATAATTGCAGAAGGGGTATATGTTGTTATATCACGGTACGGGATAACGGCAAAATACGAGTATCCGTTAAGAATTTTATCGCTTGGGTATGAAACTATAAGCGATTTACGATCGTTTACATTACAAAAAAACGATGCCGCGCTGTTCCCCTGTATATTGTAAAAAAAGCTTTTATCGGGGATAAAAGGTGAGTCGTAGTTTTCCAAGAAAATATTCTTATTCGACTTATTGATGATTGCCAAAACACTGTTATCGGTCAGTTTTGAAGCGTTTGCATCACAGACTATTTTTGTTAAATCTATATTGGTAACAATAATTCTATCTGTCCCGAGTTTTTCGTTTGCAAAAACTATCGGCAATACGGTTTTTGATGTATCATATGTCGTTACAAAGCTCGGATATAAAATTCTTGCTTCACCAGTTTGGTCTGAATATTCCTCCCAAAAAATTTTGTTGTAATTGGAATACGAGTATATATTATTATAATAAATAATGGAATTATAGCTTCCCGAATCCGAATATACCGTGTTATTGCCGCGGTCAAAAAGTATAATGCTGTCAATTAGTATATCGCTCTGCTTAATTTTGGAAAGCGTATCCAGTATATGCGGAGATACATCGGTGTGAGAAACGGCTGTTTCCGTTGTGAATATTTCGTTGACTAAAAATATCTCTACGGTTGAAATTATGTTGGAAACGGTAGTTTCGTTTTTTGAGCAAATTGATTCAAGCTTTGCATCATAATTATTTTTTATGTATTGAAGTGATTTTGAATTATTAGAAATCATATTAAACATCAGAAAAAATATTACGCTTGCAGCCGGCAGAAAAATAAGAAGAAAAATGTGAAAAAAATATTTGTCTGTATTCTTTGTTTCGGGCGCCTTTGATTTCATCATAAATCCTCCTGCTATATTATATTTGCATTGATATAGTATCACAATCAAATGACCGTGTCAAGAATAAACGAACCCAAAGGGCAAAAAAGGAGCAAAAGACGAAAAGTGTTACATAAAGCGTGGGCGAGATGTTACAAAAATAGAATAATCGGAATTGAAACACAGATAACGGTATGCTATAATTAGCATGAAAATTTAATTTGAAGAAAGGCGGAGAGAGATATGAATATCAGAAAAATTACAGTATTGTGTGCGGTATTGTCCGTGTGTGCATCAATTATCGCAGGATGCGGAAATTCGTCACCGCAAAATGCAGACGGAAAGGTCAGTATTACGGTCGGAGGCTGGCCGGCAGAAACGGATAAGGTGAATGTGCAGACATTTGATATGTATGTCGAAAAACTGGCAAAAATTAATCCAAATGTAAATGTCGTGCCTGATACAACAAATTATATGGATCCGAAAATCTTTCAGATGAAAGCGGCGGCAAATCAGCTGCCGACGGTGTGGAAAACACATCTTACGGAAATCGGAAAAACTATTGATTCGGGTTATGCCGCAGATGTTACCGATATGATGAAGAAAAAGGGATTTATCGGTGAAATGAATCCTGATTTAATTAAAATCTCAACAAAGAACGATAAGATTTATGCCGTCCCGAGTAATGTATATTTGATGGGACTCACAATAAACAAGGACTTATTCAGAAAAGCGGGACTTGTAAATGAAGACGGTACTGTTATGGTTCCCGATACATATGAACAGATGGCAGAATACGCCAAGATTATAAAAGAAAAAACAGGGAATGCAGGATATGCTATATGTACGGCAGGGGGCAACGGCGGCTGGCATTTTATGAATATTGCATGGAGCTACGGCGTTAAATTTATGGAACAGGGAGAGGACGGCAGATGGAAAGCGACATTCAATACTCAGGAGGCGGTTGACGCTCTGCAATATGTCAAGGATTTAAAGTGGAAATACAATGCCTTGCCCGACACAAGCGTAATAGACTATACCGAAAGCCATAAATTATTCGGTGTGGGGCAGGTTGCAATGTATTTTGAAGCGCCGTCAAATGACTATACCGCAAAATACGGTTTTGATCCGGCAAATCTGGTTATGGCAAAAATGCCTGCCGGTCCCAAGGGGAGAGTTGTTCAGATGGGTGGTGACGTGCATATGTTTTCACCGTCGGCAACAAAGGAGGAAATAGAAGCGGCTTTTGACTGGATGGAAGCACGCGGAATAGATAAGGAGGTAGACGAAAACTATCTTTTGAATTACGAGGAGGAGTGTAAGGCTTCGTTGAAGAAGAATTATATAATCTGGCCGAGAGACGCTCTGGCTATGTGGGTCAATCCCGAACGACTGAAAAAAATATATGAGATTCGTGACAAATATACACAGGTTGATATAAAGGATTATGCTTCATATTATGACACAAGCGATGTTGAACTTCATGTAGAAGAACCAATGCTCTGCCAGCAGCTCTATTCAGTTCTTGACGGCTGTATTCAGGAGGTTGTTACAAACGAGAATGCCGACTGTGCAAAGCTGATTGCGACAGCCTGCACTGATTTCCAGGTTAATCACCTCGATAAGGAGTAAAGTATTAGCCTAAAAATCCGCATCGGCGGTATTGCAGGTCTGCCGATGCCGGATATATATTATCGGGAGGATACATAATGCAGACAGAAAATAAAAAACAAAAAACAGCATATCAGAGAAACAGCTTTAACCGGATTGTTAAACGGAATGTTTCGGGATGGGTTCTCATACTTCCGTCGGTGTTTCTTTTTGTTATGTTGGTTTGGAGACCTATATTAATAGGAATCAGCTATTCCTTTTTTAAGCTTGTAGGCTTTACGCCGACCGAATTTGTCGGGTTGAAAAATTACGCGGATGTTTTATCGGATACAAACTTTATAACCGTTTTAAAAAATACATATCAATATGTGTTATGGTCGCTGGTTATAGGTTTTCCGCTGCCGATTATATGTGCGGTTATGGTGAACGAGATGGTGCATATGCAGAAATTTTTTAAAATTTCCATTTATCTGCCGGTTATCATTCCGGGCATTGCAACCTGTATGATATGGAGAATGCTATATATGGACAGCAGTACAGGACTTTTGAACACCATACGTTTGTTTATGGGGTTTGAGCCATGCACGTGGTTAAGCAATAAGAATATTGTCATACCGCTGATTGTCACATCTATGACATGGAACGGCTTCGGCAGCACGCTTATTATTTATCTGGCGGCTATACAGGGAATTAACCCCGAGCTGTACGATGTGGCAAGGCTGGACGGAGCGGGATTTTTCAGGCGCATATATTATGTGCTGATTCCGCATACAAAAGGACTGATCCTTTTAATGGTTATAAGACAGATTATAGGCATATTTAATGTGACCGAGCAGCCACTTATCATGACAGACGGCGGACCGAACGGTGCGTCGGTATCTATGGGGCTGCTGAATTACAATTATGCTTTTAAGTTCGGTCAATATGACAAATCTCTGGCAGTGGGCGTAATCACCTTCTGTTTGCTGATCGTGCTGACGTTTATATATTTCGGTTTGGATAAGCGCACGGAAGGGTAGGAGGAGATGAAATTGAAGGACAGAACGATTAATAAATTTACAGATAAAACAAGCGGGATTTTAAACTTTGCGGATTTAAAAAAGCTGCGCTATAAGCTGCTGTATTGGTGTATGTTTGCGCTGTTGTTTCTGGTAAGTCTGATATGCCTGCTGCCGACTCTGTGGGTAGCATTGTCGGGCTTCAAGGACGTATCCGAAATGTATGCCGTTGCTCCTACGCTGTTTCCGAAATCATTTGATTTGGGCAAGGTTAAAGAGGTTTGGGAAAAGGTAAAGCTGTACAAATATTTTAAAAATTCGTTTATACTTATAGCCGGCTGCTGGGCTGTGGATATTTCGGTAAACGGTGCGGCAGGTTATGTATTGTCAAAGCTCAGACCAATTGGTTCGAGGTTAATTGAGACGGCTGTGTTCTGGTCAATGCTGCTTCCGGGTATAAGTATGGTGCCTCTGTATATGACATGGTGCGATGTTCCGCTGATACATATGTCGCTTGTCGGCAGCTATGTTCCGATATGGCTTATGGCAGGAACAAGCGCATTTAACATATTGCTGTTCAGGAACTTCTTTAACGGAATACCGATTGAGTATTTGGAGGCGGCAAGAATTGACGGCTGTACAAATCTCGGTATTTTCATACGTATAATTATGCCGCTGAGCAAGCCGATTGTTATGGTTGTAACCATTTTCAGCATTACGGGTACGTGGAGTAATTTTATGTGGCCGTATATGCTTTTGCAAAACAGCGGAAAAGAACCGATGTCCGTGGCGCTGTATCTTTTATCGGGCAATTCGTCTGGCTTACTGGAAAATGAGTATATGATTCTTTTGTTTATCTCGGTTATTCCTATGATTATTATATATGCGTTTTTCTCAAAGTACATAATAGGCGGATTGAATGTCGGGGGTATAAAGGGATAAGCTTTACATTATACGAGGAGGTGGGTTATGAAAAAACATTCTTCAATTAAAATTATTGCTCTGCTGATTGTATTTGTTATTAATAATATATCCCTTGTTTTAGCAGAAAACGAAACGGATTATGCAAAGGCAGTTTTCGGAAGTGAGCGGGAATATATCAATATGTCGTGCAACGAGTCTCTCGAAGCCGTCGAGCGTGACGGCCGCGGAGGAATAAAAACCAACATCAGCAAAAAAGCGCTGTTTATCCTCTGCGATGTAACGGACAGCTTTCTTTATGACTTACCGGAATACACACCGATAGATATTACTGTTGAATATTTTGACGAGGGTAAGGGTTGTTTCAGTCTGAATTACGATTCGCATAACACAGCGCCATATTTTGAGAACGATCCGATATGGAACCGTTCGGAGGATACGGTATATCTGAACGATACAAGGGAATGGAAATCATATACGTTTCATGTTGAGGACATGAGGTTTACGAACAGATGCAGCTACGGAACAGATTTTCGGATAGGCGTTTGGGATCCTGTTACAAAATATTCCTCAGATAACGTAATATTCGGAGCAATTACCGTAAAAAAATCGGACTATAAGATACTGATAGATTCCGATACGGAGTTTACAAATAAGCCCGGACATATCTTTTCGGGTACGGAGGATATTGTTTTAACAGACGTATCCGTTAACAAAACAGACAGAGAGGTACATTACAAACGCAGTTTTAAAATAGTTGACGAACAGAACCGTGAAATCTTTACCTGCTCCGAGGAGGAGGACTTCGCGGCAAATGAGCGCATGGAAAGGAAAATCGTAATTGATAATCCCGGAAAATACGGTTATTATACTTTGCAGACGGAGAGTGTATCGGTATATAAAGACGATGAGACAAAAATATATACCGATACGGAGTCAATGGAGTTTTCGGTTTGTATTATACATGAAAAAGGCGAAGGAAACCCGAATTACGGAGTGTGTCAGCAGATTACCGAATTTGGCTGGGGAGACCCGGTTACCACAACGGAGCTTATGCGAATGAACGGCATGAGCTATATTCGTGAACAATATCAATGGAGAAATATTGAAAGAGAAAAAGGAATACTGAAAATGCCTGAAGACGCCTTGGAAAAGCTCAGAAAAATTTCCGAAAGCGGTATGGAGGTTGTTTATATATGCAGCTTTACCAATCCGCTTTACGATGAAGGCAGAAACCCTTCATCGGACGAGGCAATAGCAGCATTTGCGAGGTATTGTGCTTATATGGCAAAAACTCTTAAAGGAATATCCTCTCATTTTGAAGTATGGAACGAATGGAATCTGAAAGGCTCACAGTTTAATCAGAGCGGCGAACCGCCGGAAACGTATGCAAAGCTTTTGAAAGCGTCATATAAGGCGATTAAAGAGGCTGATACGAATATTACGGTTTTAGGTGTGGCAACCTCCGAGATTGATATAGAATGGACAAAAAGTGTTTTTGACGAGGGGGGATACGATTATCTGGATGCCGTAAGTATTCATCCGTATGACTGGTCGGGAAGCTTCAGGGAATATCAGCTTGTTGAAGATGTAAACGAGCTGAAAAGTCTGATGCGGCAGTATGGTGAGGAAAAACCGATATGGATGACAGAAATAGGATTTACAACTGCAGTCGGAAACTATTCGCAGGAGGAACAGGCGGCAAAGACTGTATTAATGTTTGCTATGATACGGGCATATGACCTTTGCGAGGTTGTTACTCAATATCAGTTTACAGACCTTGCCGACCCCGAAAGGGTAAACAGCTGCTGGGGATTTGTAAACCGCTGGGACGACGCGCGGCTGCTTCCGTACGGGCCCAAGAAAATCTATCTTGCAACAGCGGCAATGAATGAAATTTTCGGAAAAAACACAGTTTTTAAAAATATTCTTACCGATAAAAGATTTTACGGCGTACATTTTTACAATGATAATTTTAAGAAAGATGTATTGCTGCTTATTTCGGGTGACGGCGAGAAAAATAAAAGTTATAATTTGGGCTGCACTACAGTTGAGCTGCGTGATATGTACGGGAATGTCATATCGCAGATTTGTTCCGACAACGGAATTTACACCTTTCCGGTAGGCGAAACGCCGCTGTATGTTATCGGTAACTTTAATTCGTTTGAGGAGTCGGAAATCAAAGGAGCGGTTGAGTGTGACACCGCCGAAAAAAATGCTTCGGTGAATGATGAGGTGCAGTTTGATTTTATAAAAAACAGCAGCAGGGAGCTGACAATTGATTTTGAGGGCGCTTACGGAATTGAGGTTAAAGAAAATAACGGCTTTACGGACAATAAAGCAAGGCTTGTTCTTTCAATACCGAATATTAAGCAGGAAAAAGCAGAGGTCATTATATCCGTAAAGGACAATGACGGAAACATATATTACAGACAGCCTCATGTTATAACGATCGAAAAACCGGTTGCGGTTTCAATAGCCTCTGAGCAGGCGGTTGAGGGCAGCAAGACACATTGGAGAATGCGTGTGAAGGTAAAAAACATGAAAAATTCAACCCCTATATCGGGAACTTTGAAGATTACAGACCCGGAAGAGGTTGCGGTAATGTCATACGACAGGCAGTTTACCGGAATTGCTCCCGGTGAAGAAATCGCATTTTTATTTAATCTGCCCGAACGTGTGGTGAAAAAAACGATAAATGTCAGCATGAAAGCAAATCTGGACGACGGAAATGAAATTGAAGCAAAACAGATTTTACAGTTTTGTTCGGCTGTATACACAGACAAACCGCCCGAAATAGACGGAGTTATGTCTGTCGGAGAATGGACGGGCAGCTGGATCGGCGCGGAAAATAAAAGCGATGTGAAGCTGATTGAAAACTGGGCAGGCAAGGAGGATTTGTCCGTAAGCTCATGTATGATGTGGGATGAGGAGAATTTTTATTTCCTCGGAATTGTGACCGACGATATATTTTCGGTGAATTATTCGCCGCAGGAGCCGTCGCAGATGTGGAGAGGCGATGGTATACAATTCGGAATTGATGACAGAGAATTTGTAAACGTCGAAGTGGCAGGAAAATTTACCGAGATAGGAATTGCAAGCGTTCCGGGTTTTGGAGATACGGTATACAGGTCTCTTTCGCTGTATGATTTGCCCGCCGGAACAGTAGCGGAAAAGGCGAAAGCGTCGGTTAAACGGTACGGCGCTTATACAATATATGAATGTGCAATACCATGGTCGGAGATATTTTATGAGGGATATATTCCCGACAGGACAAAAAAGTATAGATTTTCTATGCTTGTTAATGATAATGACGGAAATTCAAGGCGCGGCTGGATTGAGTATTGCTCCGGTATAGGTGTGTCTAAGAACGTATTTGAATTCGGCGAGATGAAGCTCGATAAGTAATGTATATATCATCACGGCGATGATAAAATATAAAATTTTAAGGAGGACTTATAATGAAAGTAAAAAGAATGTTAAGTGTATTTTTAAGCTTGTCTGTAATTCTTTCAAACGCTGCATTCGGCGTAACCTCTGCCGTATGTGCTGCCGCAGATGATGGGTGGACAACTATCCTCGAAGAGGATTTTTCGGAAAACAATACGCTTGATAAGCTCAGAGAAAATGGGTTTGGGGTCGGCTATGATGAAGAATTTATAAATCTTGATAACGGAACTCTGGGATTTATAAATAATCCGTCTAACGGCGGCTCTTCGGAACTGTATTACAATTTTGACAATGCCGTAAACTCCGGAAAACTCATGGTTTCTTATTCAATTAAGCCGGAGGGCAACGCAACGATTGCAAATACTTTAAAGGACAGCAGCAGTTCATTCTGCGATACGTATTTGAGCTGGGGCGGAAATATATGTTACCGCTATTATGATGAAAGCAGCGGTATTAAGGAATTATACAACACTAAATATACATCGGGCGAATGGATAAATGTTACCTCCGTGTTGGATTTTGATGCAAAAAAGGCAGCAAGGATATGGACAAAACAGGACGGGACAATTATAAACGCAAGCTATGACGATGCCGTCAGGTATGAGCAGAATAATGCGGAATTTACGGCGGCAGACAGGATTTCATTCAGAGCTATGTACAGTCAGAATAATACAAATGTGCGTACCGGATATGATGAGATTGATAATATTGTTATCAAGTATAATCCAAACAGAAATGCGGTTTTGGATTTAAGTGAGGATTTTGAAAATTACAGTACAATCGGCGATGCGGTAAAATCCGGTTGGATTCCTTATAACAGACCGAGCAAGGCTTCCGTTGCAAATGACAGCGAAAAAAGCAAAGTTATTAAGCTCGCGGAAAACGGCGCCGGATTTATGTATAGCTTTAACTCCGGCAGCAATGAGAATTTTAAAGGAACTTATGAGATAACGGGATCGGTAAAAACAGATGCAAATGCAGACGTTGCCGTTGATTTCGGCGCAGATTCCTCCGCATTCGGAAACACGGCATTTCATTTCGGAAATAACGGTTACATATATTTATCTTCGGCAAATTCAACCTCCAGAAGATGGTATGCCGGTACGTATGAACCGGGGAAATGGTATGATTTCAAAATTATAGCCGATACAATTGAGGGAAGCTATTCGGCAGAGATTTTGTCTGACGGTAAACGCGTTGCATACAGAAACGGAATTTCCATGTATGCCTCCGAGTCAGGGTTGGGATATATCAGATTCTGCCAGAATACAGATGGAGTTTCTTCGTATTTTGACAGTTTTTCGGTAAAAGAATACACAGGCGAAACAGACAAAATACTTTTGAACGATGATTTTGAAAGCTATACTGCGCTTTCGGATGGAGAAATCGGAAAAAGCGCTTATGATAACGTTTGGAAAGCGTCCTCGGTAGCGGGTGCACCGGAGATAGATTCAGCTACATTTGAGGGCAGGACGGTATTAAAGCTTGGCAACGGAAAGGGCTTGGTATACAGCTTTGACAGAGGAACCCTGGCAAAGAGCGGTAAGCTTAAATTCAAAACAACAGTATACATAACCAATACAAATAATGAAAACAGATGCAGATATTTGTTTGAACTTATGGAGTCGGGACGCAACGACGGCGTGCTTGCAGCATATGCCGACAAGGATATGATTGCCGCAAATACAAACGGTACGGCATATAGGGTGGCAAGCGGATATAAACTTGACGAGTGGTATGATTTTATTGTTGTTGCGGATTTTGATAAAAAAACATATAATGTTCAGATAGTCAAGGGGAATGATGTCATTGCACAGCTGAGAGACATAGATATGGTAAAATGGCAGGATTCAAATAAGCCGTTCGGCGATTTTTCGGGAATACAGCTGAGGTCGTGGGGTAATACCGTATATGTAGACAGTATTTCGGTTGAGAGAATTGATAAGGAAAGTGACAGAGACTTAGCATATCTTTCATTTAATTTCAATTCCTATACAACGAAAGATGATGCGGCAAATGCAGGCTGGAAAAACGACAATTCGGGAGTGCCGTATGACATTGCCGATTCCGACAGCGACCATGGCAAATCAATTGTTTTACCCGCGAAGAATGCCGGTATAAAGCATGATATGAATATGCCCAAAAAAGGAAAAATAAAATTAACTTATTCCGTAAACTCCAACGGCAACAGAGTTGTTGTTGATGCACCCATGCAGAGCGGCGGTTCCGGTATGCTTGTATTCATAAATGACGACGGAAATATATATCACTCAAATCCGTACGCCGATAAAAATTATCTGCTATGTACGGGACAGAGTAATCAGTGGATTACGGTAGAGAATATTATTGATACGGAAAAAATGTCAAACGAGTGTACCGTTTATAATGCCAACGGACAAAAAATCGGTTCGGTAACAGTTGACAAAATTAATAATATAGAGGAGGGAAAATCAGTATCTGCCATTACCGGTATTCGTTTCAGATGCTGGAACGATAATGCGCCCGGGGTGTATATAGATGACGTCAAGGCTGCGTGTTATTATGCCAAACCGGAGCTGAATGCGTATGATGTTACAATTACGGATTTTGCAGGCAATACGCATAATCTTACAAACAGCGTAATACCGGCAGTCAGGTCAATCAACCTGGATTTCGGATGCAGGCTGAACGGCAGCACAGGCGCCGAAAGTATACAGCTTATACGCACAAATAACGGAACGGTTTCATATACGCCGCAAATTAACGGAGAAGTGTATTCGATGCTTTTGGACACCTGTCTTGCACAAAACAGCAGTTATGAAATAAGAATTTTACCAACCGTCGAGAGTGAAGAGGGAATGACGTTTGATACAACATTAACTCTTGAATTTAAAACGGGCACGGCAGAGGTAAGCGGAAAACTGATAAAGGCAACAGTCGGCGGCGAGGAAATCAAAGCAATCAGTCAGCTTCATACCGGCGATACCATGGTTGTGGACACTGCGTTTGCAAATCCGTCGGAAAGCACGGCATCTATGTCGGTGGTTGCAGCATACTATGCCGGAGACACATTGAAAAAAGTGGAAATTATATCAAAGGATAATATTTCCGCAGGGGCAGTACTTAACGACAGCATAACCGTTACGGTTCCGGACCTTACAGACGTAACGGAGGCGGGAATTTTCCTTTGGGATTCTTTGAATACATTAGTACCGTACTGCGGAGTTTTGCAGATTAATTAAAGAGTATATTCGGAGGAATATAATGAAAAAGGTTATACTTTGTTTACTTATATTAATTATTGCCGGGGTTGCCGGCGCACACCTTTCGGTGTGCGCCGACGAGCCTAAGCTTAACAATGAATGTGTAAAATTTTATCCCTCGGAATCGGCGTCGGGAAACGCCTATTATATTTCGGAGAATCCGCTTTCATACAGGCTTCAGATTACCAATCCCGAAACTGAAAATTACAGTGTTCTGTTAACATACGTCATTGATGATGAAAGCAATAAAACAGTATGGAGTGAAAGTAAAAGCTTTCAGCTGAATGCCGAAAGCACCGTTATAAAAAGCTTTAAGATTCCGAATGAGCTTGGCGCCGGAATATATAATGTAAGCGTTACGCTCAAAGGAGATTTCGGTACGATTAAAAAAAGTACGCATTGCTCATTGAGTGTAAAAAACGACAAAGGCTCTGACGATATGGGTATATGTACTCATTTCGGGCAGTATATTGACATTGCCGAGCAGGGAATGCCGCAGATTATAAATTCCGGTTTCGGCTGGGTACGTGATGAAATAAGATGGGAAATTGTCGAAAAAACAGCGGGAAAATATGAAATTCCCGAGTATTATGAGAATTTTGTCAACCGTGCCGTAAAGTCCGGCTCTAAGGTCGTTCTGATTTTGGCATACGGAAATCCTTTGTATGATAACGGAGGCTTGCCGACAAGTAAAGAGGGAATTAAAGCCTATGCGGAATATTGCGCTTTTATGGCGGAACACTTTAAAGGGCGTGTTTCGGCATATGAAATATGGAATGAAGCAGACCTTCCCGTTTTCACGGGAGGATATGCAACCAACGGCAAGCAATACGCGGAGGTTTTAAAAGCGGCATATAATGCAGTAAGCAGTTATGCTCCGGTTATCGGCGGGACGCTTACTTCGCTGACATATGACAGTGCGGAGCGGTATCTTGGAGAAATTCTCTCAAACGGCGGCGGCAGCTATATGGATATTCTGGGCATTCATCCGTATGAAAATGACGGATATTATGCGGACGAAAATGCGTATACGGAGAATTTTAAGATAGCAAAAAGACTTTTAAACGACTATGACTGCGGTGATAAACCGATTTGGATAACAGAATTCGGAAGTTCAAGCAATACTGCGCCAACAGGCTATACCGAGAAAGCGCAGGCAATCAATCTTGTCCGCGCATCGGTTATAGCAAAGGCAGAACCTTCGGTAGAAAAGATGTTTCTTTACAATTACAGGGAATACGGAACAGAGGCTGATAAGCTGAATTATCATTTCGGAATTGTTGATTATTATTATAATGCAAAGCCGGCATATTTATCTGTTTCCTTTATGAATAAGGCTCTTAACGGCATGAATTTTGAAAAACGTTACGGTGACGGATTATTCAGCATTTATCATTTTAAAAATAATTTCAGGGATACTGCGGCGCTTTGGAAAAACACGCTTGTATCACCTTCGCCGAAGCTGATTGTGGCAAACGATAAAGCTGATGGAGAAGGTATGGAAATAACGGTGTCGGAGGATGGCAGAACGGCAACCGTTCATAAAAATCACGGCGATTTGCTGGAGCTGTTTGATATGTACGGTAATCCCGTTGAAATTTCGGAAGAAATAAGTATATCCGATACACCGGTTTATGCGGTGTGTACACGAAAACGCGATGTGAATATAAAGCTTGATAATACGGATGGCAGAATATCCGTTACAGGTCAGAATGCTGTGCCGGATTCGCAAATCACTATTCTGGTGCGCCGGGAAAATTCAATAAATAACCAAATCCATTATATCAGACAGACAACTGCGAACAAAGACGGAGAGTTCGTGTTTGGGTTTGATATTAATAAAAATGATGTTTATACAATCGGAATTTATGACGGAAGCGTAAAAACGGAGTCGAACATAGGAAATACTTATTATAATATTAATATGGAATATTTGGTAAACGGCAAAGCGCCCGAACGGCTTGAAGATTTAAAAAACAATGATGTAATACGCGGCGCCGCCGAGATAGTGCGCAAAGGAGAGCAGGAAAACAATCTGATGTTTATTTGCGCCGTGTACGGAGAAAAGCTTATATCGGTCAATGCACAAGAGGTTAAGTGGAACGGTGCAGAAGGAGCTGCCTTAGCGGAGATAAAGCTTGACTGCGCAGATGATATTAAAGATGTGAAATTCTTTTTATGGGATGATTTAATGAAGCCGGTTATCAGAACATCGGAATTTGAATAATAGATAGTGAGGAATGTTTATGAAAAAGATAGCGGTTATTACTCTGATGTGTATGCTTATATTGTCCTCTGTAAGAGTATCAGCCGGAGAATTGACCTGCGGGATAGGGTATAACTATAAGGAATCAAAAATACAAATTGCCGGTGAAGCTGTAGGCGGCAACGACTATGTTGTTTTGGTAGTTTTGAAAAAAGATGTGTCCTTTGACGACTATTATAATGCGGAGGATAAACAAGACCTCATTTTATATTGTAAGCAGATGAATGCAGAATCGGGAAAATATAACTTTGGGTTTAGCTATAAGAATGAGGAAACAGGCAGATACGGTGCGATTTTATCATCATCTTCCGATGGCAGCCTTGCGCATATAAATCTGAAACTTATTTCATACGAGGAATTTTGCGCTGCATATGATGACCTGAATAAAGCCGCGTCTGATAATAATAAAAAAGAGTTTGCAAAAATTATCAGCGAGAAATATCCTTCGCTGGATTTTGATTTTTCGATGCTTGGCAGCGAAAGCGTATCGGAGACGGATACAGAAAACTATTTTAAATTCGTAAAAGAAAATCCTCTCGATACGGCTTTTCAGGAAAAAAATTCGGCAATATTCAAAACCTTTATGCTCTGCGAACTGTTAAATTCAGGAAAGCTTGCGGATATAGGTGCATATACAGACGATATTTATTTTGAGAATAAAATGCTTTTAAACGATTATAAAAAGCTTGCTCAGATCGGGGAATTTGGCAGTTATGCAACGGAGAAAATGTCTTTTAAAAATATAACCTCGCTGAAAG
The DNA here is from genome assembly GCA_934476675.1 of uncultured Clostridia bacterium. Classification (GTDB taxonomy): domain Bacteria; phylum Bacillota; class Clostridia; order UBA1381; family UBA1381; genus UBA4716. The sequence goes on from CAKSOE010000036.1 coordinate 22,948, forward strand.
GCTTTTACACTGAATTTAAAAAGGCTATTTTGCTGGGCGGAGTAAAATACAGTGTCGGATACGGTGCGGTAAAGGAGCTTTTTAAAGCTTACAATGATGTTATCGGGGTAAATACCAATGTATCGGATAGTGTTTTTAAGGAAATAACGGGAAATGATTATAAGGATATTGACGCTCTGATTGCAGATTATAACCGGAAGTTGCAGAAGAAAAACATAAGCGCTCCGTCGGGCGGCGGAGGCGGCGGAGGAAGTGCGCCGAAAACTCTGTATAGGGGGGATTCTTTGGCGGCAGGAGGCGCCGTTAAGCCTGTGGAGGATACTTTTACGGATATTGAAGGCGTTGATTGGGCTGTTGAGGCGATACTTGCTCTTTCGGATAAGCAGATTATAAACGGAACAGAGCCGGGGATATTCAAGCCTAACGATAAGATAACCAGAGAGGAATTTGCAAAGATTCTGGTAGGAGCAATGGGGTATTCTCCCGATTTATATGAGGGTAACGTATTTTCTGACGTAACGGAGGATGATTGGTTCTGCAAATATGTGAATATTGCGGCACTTAACGGGATAGTTCAGGGAATCGGAAATAATTGTTTCGGCAGCAGAAATACCATAACAAGACAGGATATGTGCGTAATGCTGTATAATGCGTTAAGGCAAAGAAAACCGGATTTAACGGGAGACGAGCTTGTATTTGAGGATTCCGGACTGATTGCGGAGTATGCAAAACCGGCAGTTGCGGCGCTTTATAAAATGGGAGCCGTAAACGGCGTCAGCAGCACGGAATTTGAGCCGGAAGGATATGCTACAAGAGCGCAGGCGGCGAAAATAATTTACAGTGTGCTTGATGATTTGAATTGAGGGATACAGTATATCAAAAACAATCGGCGTCCGGCGGCGTTTTGATTAAGCCGGCAGCCGGAAGATGGAATGGAGATTATTATGAAGAAGATTTTACATAAAATTATCGGTTTTATATTGATTTTAGGCTGTCTGAATGTGTTTTGCTGTATTTCTTATGCTGATGATACATCAATTACCGATAAGCTTAAAAATACAATAGATGTACTGAGGCTATTTAATATTATACCCGATTACTATGACTATAACATTGCGGTACGTGAGAATATAACCAGAGCGGATTTTGCATCGGCGGCGGCAAAACTTATAGGCGCAGAAAAATATGACAGCGGTGAAACCTACTATTACGATGTTCCCAAAACACATTGGGCGTATAAGGAAATAGGTGCGCTGACGGAGATGGGAATACTGCACGGTTCGGATGATAGGATATTCAGACCCGATGCAGCTATAAGTCTTAACGAAGCGTACAAGATTTTACTGACTGCCATGAAATATGAACCCTATGCCGAGGCAGACGGCGGATATCCTGCCGGATATATTAAGCTTGCGGCAAAGCTTGATTTTGCCGTCTCGGAATATGGAGGCAGTGACGAGCTGTGCCGCGGTGACGCACTTTTGCTGCTGCGCAGCGCAATGACGGCGAATATATTGGAGATAGGCTCATATGTGGGAAACACAGTTGAATATGTTGAGTCGGAGGAAACTCTTCTCAGTGCAAACCGCCGTATCTATTATGATAAGGGTGTTTTAAACGGCGCGGACGGTATCAGCGTAAATGATACTGTGACGCTCGATTCGGACAGTGTAATAATTGACAATGAGATATACGATAGCGATATACGGATTTCGGAGTATATTGCAGAAAAAATAGAATTTTTTTACAGCTGCGATAAGGCAACAGAGGAAAAAAAGATTTTGTGGGCAAAGCCTGTCGGAGCAACTGATTTAAAATATGTTACGGCAGATAATGATGCAAGCTTTAATCCGTCGGATTTTGTTTTAACATACAGAAATGAGGCGGGAAACAGCAGAACGATCAGACTCAGCAGACAGCTGACTGTTATATATAACGGGGGTATAGCCGATAAGGATTTTGATAAAATCTTTAATAAGCAAAGATATACAGCTAAATTTGTTATGTCAGACGGAGAATATAAGGTGGCTGTTGTCAAAGCGTATGAGACATTTGTTGTCGGTTCGGCGGACAAAAAAAATCTGACTGTTTACGACAAAGCAGCGCCGACCGATAAGCTTGTTCTTGATGAAAGCAAATACGACAGAATGACAATAAAATTCATGGGAGCAAGCGATATTTCTTTTGATGATATAAAAAGCGGTTTTGTTCTGAATTACTATCTCTCGCTTGACAAAAAAAATCTCGAAGTTCTGGTTACGGCAGAGAAAATAAACGGAACTGTCGAGAGATACGGCAAAACAGACGGCGGTTATAATGTGGTAATCGGCGGAATTGAATATTTTATGCCGGAAAGCAGCGCAAACACGGCGCTTACTGCGGCAGCACAGGTAACGGCTTGTCTGGATACTTTCGGGGATATAGCATATATAGAAACGGCAGATTCCGGTTATCATGCCGCATACATGATAAACGCTTTTTTATCAGAGGGTGAAGACGAGCTGCACTTTAAGCTTTTGAATGAATCCGGTGTAATCGAAAAAAATGCCGAATGTGCGGACAGAATTGTAATTGACGGTATAAGATATAAAAACCATACCGAAGCGTATAAGACCTTTTTTGAAGCAGGCAGCTTTGTGCAGCAGCTGGTTCTTATAAGCAGGGATTCGGATAATCGTATTTATAAGATTGATACGGTCGGATATAATCCGAAGAATGAAAACCAGAACTCACTTTCAATAAATATACCGTATGCGGAAGATTTGCATTTTCGTAAAATGGGAATATTGGGGGAAAAATCGGTTATCAACAATAATACAAAAATATTTTCCGTACCGTCAGAGGGCAATTATTCTGATGACAAGCAGTATGTTGTGCTGACAGCAAACGATATTAATGAGGATGCAAAGCTGAATGCGGAAACATATAAAGCGGCCGAGCAAACGGGGTATGAGCAGTACGTGGTTATAAAAGGATATGATGTATCCGCAAAGCTTTCGGCAGATGCTCCGCTGCTGGTGACAAATATTAAAACCGCATTGAATAACGATGACGCTGTGGTTAAACGTATCGAGGGATACAGCGGAAGTCAGGCCGTAAGCTTTTTAGCCGATGAGGACACAGACTTTAACGATGTTTTGCCGGGTATGGTTATTCGCCTGAAAAAAGATATGGAAGGATATGTGTCGGGATATGAAACAAAATACGATTATCGTAATCCGGAACTGTATAAAAGGACTTCGTCCATAAACGATGGATATTATATCGGTTTCGGATATGTCAATAATGTTGTGGACGGCGTTGTGAAATACGGATATGACAGCGGCGCCGCAATAGACAGAGTATATTTTCCGCAGGATGCGCCCGTGTTGATATATGACACAGAGGAATCAAAGGACAATGTTAAAATAGGGAGTATTAATGACGCAATAACCTATTACAACAGCGGTGACAGCTGCTCGAAAATTTTTGTATACTCATCTTATTCATATCCGAGAATGTTTGTAATTTATATATAACTTATCAAAAGGGAGAGAATGGCATAATCATGAATTATATTGAAGAGAAATCAAAAAAGCTTCCCATATACGGAGAGTACGATGTTGTAGTGGCAGGAGGCGGAGTGGCGGGCATTTCCGCAGCTATTGCCGCTTCAAGAACAGGAGCAAAAACGATACTTATAGAAAAACAGTTTGCTCTCGGCGGACTTGCAACCATGGGGCTTGTGACATATTATCTGCCCCTGTGTGACGGATGCGGCAGACAGGTAAGCTTCGGTATTGCAGAGGAACTGCTGAAGCTTTCGATAAAATACGGGTATGAAACCCGTTATCCGAAGCCGTGGCTGGAAGGCGGCACGGAGCAGGAAAAAAAACAAATACGTTATGAGGTCAGATATAATGCTCAGGTTTTTGCGATTCTTGCCGAACAGCAGCTTAAAGCCGACGGGGCGGAAATTCTTTACGGAACCTCCGTGTGCGGCACGGAGGTCGAGGACGGACGGGTAACTGCGCTTATAATTGAGAATAAGTCCGGCAGACAGGCAGTTACGGCAAAAAGCATAGTTGATTGTACGGGAGATGCGGATATTTTCCATATGTCCGGTGCGAAAACGGCAGAATTTGACGAGAAAAATGTGCTTACGGCATGGTACTATTCGCTTGACGACGGAAAATATAATCTTAATCAGCTGGGCTGGTCGGACGTTGTAACGAAAAACAGCAAGGGTTCACAGGAGCTTTTAAAGGGCAGACGCTTTGCCGCCCTTGAAGCTAAGGAGCTTTCCGAGATGACAGAGCTTTCTCATGAAATGCTTTTATTGAATTTTCTTGAAAAGGGAAATGTTTCCGATAAGCATATATTAACCGCCATAGCAACGATTCCCCAGATAAGAATGACGCGCAGACCTGTCGGAGCGTTTGAATTGGACTTAAGTCATGACCATTGCTATTTTGAGGACAGTATAGGAATGATTGCAAGCTTTCAGAAAGCAGGCCCCATTTTTGAAGTCCCGTTCAGATGCCTTTACGGTTATGATTTGAAAAATGTTGTGTCGGCGGGAAGGTGTATTTCAAATACAGATTCAATGTGGGAACTGTCACGTGTTATCCCATGCTGTGCCGTCACCGGACAAGCGGCGGGAACTGCCGCCGCAATAACCGATGACTTTATTTCACTGGATGTGCAAAAGCTTCAGAATTTGCTTGAAAAAGACGGTGTTCAGCTTCACATTGGATAAAACGGACACATATGTTTTTAAAGCAGAAAACTATAACGGCGGAAGTACGGAATATGATATGTATATAAAGCCGTGTGCAGATGAACATATGTTGCGGCAGATAGGGAATAATGAAAATAGAATTGATACAGCTGATGATAATTATCACATTGCGGATTGTTTGGATATGGCTTTGTCGGGTATATGTATCTCGGATAATATTGAAGTAATTAAAGATTACAGCGAAGATGATTTAATATTTTTCGGAGATAAAAAACGGCAATATCAGAAGAAATATTAATATCGGGAGCAGCAATGAAAAATGCTGATATTAAAAAATAAACAGAGAAGAAATCTCTGTTTATTTCTATTTAAATGTTACTCAGCAGTTTCCGGAAGCTCTTCATATTTGGCTAAAATGCGGCTCTCCAGCTCAGAGCGCATTGCGCTGTTAATTGGATGCGCAATATCTTTGTATTCGCCCTCGGGAGTTTTTCTGCTTGGCATTGCCGTAAACAATTTATCCTGACCTTCTATTATTTTTATGTCATGTACTACAAAGGCATTATCAAAGGTTACAGATACTACTGCTTTCATTTTACTGTCAGACGAAATCGTCTTTATACGAATATCCGTAATTTCCAAGTCACTCACCACCTTCCCCTAAGGTATAAAGAATGTAGTCTGTCCATTGATGCCCTACTATGAATATTTTAACGTAAAAAAGATTTTTTGTCAAGAAGGTTGTGCAAATTTCATTAAACTTCATAAAAAGGGGTATGGGTTTTTGGAAGATGTGTTAAAATTTTAAGGATATTGTTTCTTTTTTTGCGGTTTGGGTATATAATTAATGGTAAAATACGTGATATTTATGAAAAAAACTGTTTGTGGATTCGGCTCGGAGAGGAATGGATATAATAATGAAACGTTTTGAAATGTCTGATATGGAAAAGGGAGCGCATATACATTTTATAGGTATAGGCGGAATAAGCATGAGCGGACTGGCGCAGATTGTTCTGGAGGAGGGCTATGAGGTCAGCGGCTCTGACAGAAGCAGCAGCGGTATAACGGATAAGCTTGAAAAAATGGGAGCAAAAATATATATAGGTCACAGTGCGGAAAACATCGGCGGAGCACAGCTTGTCGTACATACGGCGGCGGTAAGGGACGATAATCCCGAAATGCGGGCGGCAAGGGAAGAAGGAGTACGTCTGATAGACAGAGCGGAATTTCTCGGTGCAATAATGAAAAATTATCGGTGTGCGGTGGGGGTAAGCGGTACTCACGGAAAGACCACGACAACTTCTATGCTTGCACACGCGCTTATTTATGCGGATACCGACCCGACGATAAGCGTCGGCGGCGAGCTTGATATAATAGACGGAAATATACGCTGCGGACATTCGGATTATTTTGTGACGGAGGCGTGTGAATATACAAACAGCTTTTTGAAATTTTATCCGACAATTGCACTGATTACAAATATAGAAGAAGACCACCTTGATTTCTTTTCGGGTATTGAAGAAATACGCGAAAGCTTCCGTAAATTTGCCATGCTTACGGAAAACAAAGGAACGGTTGTGGCGATGGGCGATGATGAAAACGTACGAGTGGCGCTTGACGGAGCAAAGCTTGATATTGTTACCTACGGTTTGTCGGACAAAAACGAGTACTGTCCGAAGAATATTTCGTATCATGCAGGATATCCGGCGTTCGATGTGTACAAAAACGGAGAAAAACAATGCCATGTAAGCCTCAATGTGCCGGGTGAGCACAATATTTTGAATGCACTTGCCACGATTGCGGTGTGTACGCTTATGGGAGTGAATGCGGAAATTGCCGCAAAGGGAATTGAAACCTTTAAGGGAGCGCACAGACGATTTGAAAAGAAAGGTTTTTGCAACGGAGCGGTTGTACTGGACGACTATGCGCATCACCCGACAGAGATTAAAGCTACGCTTAAAGCGGCGCAGGCATTTGAACATAATAGAATATGGTGTATTTTTCAGCCTCATACGTATTCGCGCACAAGAACACTCTGGAATGAGTTTACAGATGCGTTTGTCGATGCGGATAAACTGATTCTTACACATATATATGCGGCGCGTGAAAAACCTGACGGTGTTACAAAGCCCGAAAACCTTGCGCGCGATATAAAGGAAAAGCACGGAAAAGACGTTGTATATATAGAAGATTTTGCGGAAATTGCGGATTACGTGAAAAAGAATGTTTCCGAGGGAGATATTGTATTTACCATGGGCGCGGGTGATGTTACAAATATAGGCAATATGCTGATTGAGGAGTAAATTATGTATATACGTAAGGATAAGCTTGAAGCGGCGTTTAATGAGCTTGAAGAAAATCTTAACAGGTATTCGCTGCCGCTGTGGGAGGAACTGCCGGATCTGGAACTGTACATGGATCAGGTAATATCGCTTTTGAACAGGTATCTGGCAATATATTACGAAACACTCGGTACGGAAAAATTCATAACTCCGTCTATGATAAACAATTATGTAAAGCTTGGAACTGTTCCGTCCCCGGTGAAAAAGAAGTATTCAAAGCTTCATCTGGCATATTTGTTTGTTGTGTGTACGCTTAAACGAACGCTCGATATGGCAACCATTCAGCGTATTATGCCGGTGGATATGGATGATGAAACAGCAAAGGACACATATAATTCTTTTGTGAAAAATCAGCATAAGGCGGTTTTGTATGTTGCCGAAAATGTGCGAAAGGTTGCAAATCCGATACTGGCGCTTGAGGGAAATAATCAGGAGCGAATGAACGATTTGCTGATGCAGCTTGCATCGGCGGCGAATTTATGCAAAATACTTACCGAAAAAGTAACCAAAATTAATGATGAGGAATCGTATGCCGACGGAATTTAAAGAGTATTTTTATACAGCGGAACACACCCAATAATAGGCAAAGTACACAAAAAATTAAAAAAATTCATATAAAAGGGGAAAAAATTATGAAAATCGCTTGACATTTGAGGTTAAGATACTGTATAATAGTATCGTTGTATAAATATTGAAGTATTTGTACATCCCATCAAGTCCGTTTTTAAATTGACTTGCCGGAGGGAGGGAACAAAGATGTCAGAAATCAGAGTTAAAGAGAACGAAACGTTAGACAGCGCTCTGCGCAGATTTAAGCGCCAGTGTGCAAAGTCGGGTGTCATGTCTGAAATAAGAAAGCGTGAACACTATGAAAAGCCTAGCGTAAAGCGTAAAAAGAAATCGGAAGCAGCAAGAAAAAGAAAGTATTAATTTTCGCTGTAAAAAGGAGATGACTTACAATGTCGCTTAAAGAACAGTTAAAAGAAGACTTGAAGTCAGCCATGCGAGATAAGGACAATGTCCGCAAAAATGTTGTACAGCTGATTAAAGCAGGTGTATTGCAGGTTGAAAAAGACAATAAGGTAACTCTTGATGATGAGGGTGTATCGGATGTAATTGCGAAGCAGTTAAAGCAGCGCAGAGATTCCCTTCCGGATTACGAAAAGAGTGGCCGGGAAGATTTGATAAATCAGTTGAAGCGGGAAATGGAAATTTTGATGGGTTATTTGCCGGCTCAGCTTACTCATGAAGAACTTGAACAGATTGTTAAGGAAGCGGTTGAAGCTACCGGAGCGCAGTCTGTAAAGGATATGGGCAAGGTTATGGCAGCTGTTATGCCGAAAACAAAGGGCAGAGCGGACGGCAAAGAAATTAATCAGATTGCCAGAGCGTTTTTGGCAAACTGATTGGCAGACGATGTGATTTAGAGCCGGAGGAAGCAATTCTTCCGGCTGTATATCGGACAAGTTAATACTTGCTACTGTGGCTCAATGGCAGAGCAGCTCATTCGTAATGAGCAGGTTGTCAGTTCGATTCTGACCAGTAGCTCCACACAAAACAGCAGTCTTTACAGATTGCTGTTTTTGTGTGGAATTGTAGGAAGATACATTATAACGACAGCAAGTCACTGTAATCGGCGGGCAGTACGTTTGCAAGAAAAACTATCTCAATATCCGTTACAAACCGCTTACCGCATTCTATGCGCTGTATGACGTTTTTGTCGATATCAAGTCCGGCAAGCTGCAATCTGTCCGCAAACTCGCGCTGCGATATTTTCATCGCTTTTCTGTATTCCGCAATTCTATAATATCAAGGCTGATTTAAGAAATGTGCAAGCACCTCAAGAGGAACAAGCTGCATCAGATGTATCTGCATTGATAGAGCAACTGCAAAAATCTCCCGAATTGTTGCAAATGCCATCACAGTTAATT
>CAKSOE010000037.1 GCA_934476675.1 uncultured Clostridia bacterium
TATTTTTATATCACCAAAACACCGCGCTCATCATAAACCGATGATGTGTTCACATTCATATTGCGCACGGCCCTGTCCAATGCCATAATTGTACTGACCGCACCGTCTATTCTCTCTGATGAGTGTTTCTTTGACGGCTTTATATTTTCAGCAGCATCGGTCTCAACACATACATTATCAAAATTCCACCTGAGAATCGGATTCATATTATGCACAATTTTGTTTTTAAGTACAAGTGTGAATATCTCCTTTGTCGGCGGCGACATATCCTTAAAGCCTTGTCCGAACGGCACCATTGTTAAACCTTCGTCCATCAGATTTAATATGATTTGTGTTGCGTTATATCGGTCATACGCAATTTCTTTTATAACAAACTCGCTTGCAATTTCTTTAATATCTGCCTCTATTCTGCGGTAGTCAACCACATTTCCCTGTGTTGTCCGAATATGCCCCTGCGCTTTCCACACATCATACGGAACATGGTCGCGGTTCACTCGTTTTTTAAGATTATCATCCGGTATCCAGAAATACGGAACAATAATATATTTTTCATTTTCGTTTCTCGGCGGAAACACAAGTACAAAAGCCGTTAAATCAAGTGTAGTTGAGAGATCAAGTCCGCCATAACATTCACGTCCCTTTAAAAGTGATAAGTCCACTATCTCATTACATTCATCCCATTTATCCATCGGCATCCAACGGGTGGACTGTTTAACCCACTGATTAAGACGCAGCTGTCGGAACAGATTTTCCTCTGCCGGGTTGTCTTTGGCACTCATATATGCGTTTCGTACCTTTTCAATATCTATCGTGTACCCGAGTGACGGATTTGCTCTGTACCAGTTTTCCTCACTCGTCCAATCCTCATCATCCGGCAGACCGTATATTGCAGGATAGAATGTGGTGTCTATCTTTCTGCCCTCCAAAATATCCACCGCTTTTTGGTGTTGTTCAAAGCATATGCTGTTTCTGTCTGTTCCGGCTGTGGTTATGAGAAAAAACAGCGGCTGCATTCTTGCGTCACCGGAGCCTTTTGTCATGACATCAAACAAATCACGATTCGGCTGTGCATGGAGTTCATCGAAAATCACACCGTGAATATTTAAACCATGCTTTGTAAACGCTTCCGATGAAAGTACCTGATAGAAACTGTTTGTTGGTTCATACACAAGCCGTTTTACCGACATTACGGGTTTTATTCGTTTTTTCAGCGCCGGACACTGGTCAACCATATCCACAGCAACATCAAAAACAATGCTTGCCTGCTGACGGTCGGACGCACAGCCGTAAACTTCAGCGCCCCATTCCATATCACCGCAGGTAAGATACAGCGCCACACCTGCCGCAAGCTCCGATTTACCGTTCTTCTTTGGGATTTCCACATACGCCGTGTTATATTGTCTGTAACCGTTTCTCTTTACAGTTCCGAATACGTTTTTTATAATATCCTGCTGCCAGGGTAGCAGGTCAAACGATTTCCCGTGCCATTTACCCTTAGTGTGTTTTAGGCTGCTTATGAAGTTTATCACACGTTTTGCCTTATTTTCGTCATACATCAGCCTTACCACCGCCCAGCGTTAAAAGATGTTCCATTAAATCATCATCGCTGTCTGAATTTGAGGAATCGGCAGCAATACGGCTGCGTGATGATGGCGTTAATCCGAATTGTTCGCAAAATCTGTTCATAAGCCGCAAATACGTCTGTGCAATCGACACCTGCGGAACCTGCTACCAGTATCCGGACGGTGTTTTCACAATCGCACCGTGCCGCGATATGAACTCCTCTGCCTCTTTCCACCGGGCATACGCCTGACAATATCCTGCAAACGCGGTCATGTCCACTTCTGTTAATATTCCAAGCTGTTCCATCTGCTTTGCAAGTCTGCGCCATTCTTTTTTCGCGTCGGATTCAAGCCATTTAGGGCATGGCGGCGCTTTTTTTCGCAGGGCGCGGTTCATTTGTATTTATTTCTCTTTTACCGGGATTGCCTTCCAGCTCCTTTAAAGCTGACGGCTTCGGTTTTCTGCCTCTCTGTGCCACAAGTGTCACCTCCTTTGCACAACGAAAACAGCCGCCTTTTAAGCGACTGTCTGTTTATATATTTTTTATCTGATTCGTTCAAACATTCCTTTCTGCTCCGTTCGTATGCTTTTTTTATCACATCAATATCAAATCCGAAATTGTGATACCCCTCAATGCAGGTTCTGACATAGCGGTCAAGTGCAAGCTCGTCCGCGGTTGTGGTTTCCCACACGGCAACGGGAACGCTTGAACCATCCTTCGGCTCAATGGTTAGGTATGAACCCGTCTTACTGCCCTTAAAAAGCAGTTCGTAATTCAGCATGACAGCTGTGCCTATAATCCTTGCATTCGGACAGCGATACCTCATTTGATAAACATTTAAGTTACTTCCGTATGCAATATAGTATCTTTTATCCATATAAAAAAACTCCTTTCAAATTGCTCTTCTAGAGGCTACGGTTCTACCCGAAAAGGCAACAAATAAGAATGTCAAATGGACTACGGGTAATGTAGAGGTTGCGACCGTGAGCAATGGGACTGTTACAGCCGTTGGTGTAGGAGAAACAACAATCACAGCAGTGTCGGAAGATGGATTATATAAAGCTACATGTAATGTAAGTGTTTCTGCGAGTGATGATAATGTTGTTGACAGTGGAGAAGATGCAAATGGTATATTGTGGAGTCTTGATTCAAAAGGCATTCTTAAGATAGCGGGAATGGGAAAAATGGAGGACTATTCCAAACCGACCTCAATTCCGTGGTATGCTTATCGCAATGAAATAAAAGAGGTTTTCTTCGATGAAGGTATAACGCATATTGCAACCAGAGCTATGTACAACTGTACGTCATTACAAAAAGCATACATTGCTCGTTCGGTGGTATCAATAGGAAATTTAGGCTTTGGTAGATGTGATGATGTTAGTATTTATGGATACAAGGGGACATATGCGGAAACCTATGCCAATGATTATGAACTGCCTTTTGTTGAGTTGACCATTGACGAAGAAAAAAAGATGACAGTCGACTTTGCGAGCACATCAAAAAGATGGTACTTTGACATAAGCTTAAAAGATTGCACAGAGGCTGCCGTGGTGTATTTGGCTATATATGATGAAAATAATAGGTTGCTATCAGTTAAAATAGAAGATTTTGCAGTTGATGATATTACGAGTTTTGAATTCTCAAAAATTGATACAGCAGCATATTTTAAAGCATTTATTTTAAATAGCAATCTTTGTCCATTGTGCGATTCATATAAAGATGATTTATAATTTTATTGTATGAATAATTCAAAAATAAAGTAAATGTCAGGCGAGAACGTTACATGGTAAAATTACATTTGCCACGTAACGTTCTTATGTATAACGCTGAATTTATGTGAAGCGTATTGCTTATTATTGCTTAATATGATATAATAAGAAAAAACGGATAGGCGGTATTTATGGAGATTAGCTGACATTTAAATAGGAGGTATACCATATGTTGAGATACATTTGTTCTGGGCAGAAGAATGATAAAGCAATAAGCTGGGGTTCTTTCTTCTGCTCTTTTTTTGTTTAAAATAATCAAGAAAGAGGCCTTATGTGATGAATAAAGTAAAACAATTTATTTTGCTTATATGCTTAAATATAATCAAAGCATGATCAGCCTTATGAAAAGCAATATAGACCGTACAATGAATGAAGTTAATTTTACGGATTATTACATACAAATAGACTCCACGACTAAAAAAATAGTTTCCGGCGAAACAATCAGCCGAACGGAAAAATACGATTATATGTATTTTTTAAACAACCTCAAACAAAACAGCAAATTAATAGATGACGTATGCGTTTATCTGGAAAATGAAGATATTATAGTGTCGTCGAGGGGAGTTCTGCCCTCACGGACATATTTTGACACGCAGTGCAAAATGTCGGGATATTCATATGAGCAGTGGAAAGGAAAAATTCTTCTGGAAACAAAAAACAGAGAATTTTATCCGGTTGAAAAAATAGAATTTTCCGACAGCGTAAGCCAGGACGTAATTGTCTATAAACGCAGTCTTTACGGACAAACAAAGACCACGCCTGCCGCACACATTCTGATGCTTCTCAAAACAAACGAGATGACAAAGGATATTGATGTTTACGGCAGCGAATGTTTCATAATCGACAAATCGGGGAATGTTATATTCGGTAAAAAGAATAACGAATTGAATTATTCTCCCGATAAGCTGCATAAAAACGAAAAAGAGCTGTTCAACGGCGATTCGGACAGAGCGGAGGTATACGAAGAATCCGATAACTCAAATCTGATATATGCAGCCGTACTGGATAAGAAACTGATTTTGTATAACGTTAATAACTTTGCCAAAATGGGAGTGGTTGTGTGCGTTTTATATCTTTTGCTCGGAGTTGTGTTTTTCAGATTTTTGGGAAATCTGGTATACAGCCCGATAAAACGCATATTAAAAAAGATTGAAAACGGAAACAGCGGACAATCCTCGGAAATAGAAATGATAAGCGCTAAAATCGACGATTTGATGAAAAATGAAAGTAAATATCTGCATCAGATTGAGGAGCTTTCCGATTTTAAAAAGAAAACTCAGCTCAGAGCGCAGCTCAAAAATGCGGCTTCAAAAACCGATCTGCTAAACTGGCAGTATGAGTATTTTATGGTTATGGTTGTTCGTCTCAATGTGAACAATATAATTGAGGATGAAGAGGTTCAGACCGTCCAGCTTATAAAATACGCCGCATTAAATATTCTTGACGACTTGCTCGATAAATCCGTAAGCAGCGAAACGGCGGAGCTTGAAAATAATTATATTGCGGTTGTTTTCAACTTTCGGGAGGAAAATGCTGGCAGTATACTTGATAATATATACGTAAATGCAAAGGTAATGACGGACATTCTCGAGCAGGAATTTAACGTTATGACAAGTATTTCGGTGAGTGAATGTCATAAGGGTGCGGAAAATCTGAATTTGTGCTTTAATGAGGCAATGGCGGCGCTTGATTTCAGATTTGCCGATGACAGCGGCGTGTTAATCAGATACGATATGATTAACAATAACAATATGTCGGATTCGATATATTACTGGCCGTCGGAAATCGACGAAATATTTACGGCGTGTATAAACAAAGGCGATTATAAAAGCATAGAAAAGATTATCGATGAAATCGTAAAAACAAATATGAAAAACGTAAAATATGCGGAAAGCATTAACGACTATATTTATTATAATCTTCTCGGAACATTTCTGCGTATTGCGTCAAGTATGATGAACTACAAAACCATCAAAAAAATCAAATACAGAGAGGAAATGACACCAAAGGAGAATATTGACGTGATAAAAAAAGAATTTGAGCAGCTGTGCTCCATAACGGAGGAAAAACCTGCAAAAAATTTAAAGCTTCTGCAAAAAATCGAGGCATATGTGGATGAACATTTCTGCGAAAACAGCATTGACCTTATAAGTATTGCGGACAGTATGCAAATGTCGGTTCAATATCTGACAGCGTATTTTAAAAAGCATAAAAATACAACATTGCTTAAATACATTACGCAAAAGAGAATGGATTACGCGAAAGAACTTTTGTTAAACACTAATTTTACCATAACGGATATTGCGTTAAAGGTTGGCTACACCGATGCAAGCGTATTCACCAAGGTGTTTAAAAAGACGGAAAACACTACTCCGGGTAAGTACAGAGCGTTGTTAAAGGAAAATAAATAACGGGGGAGCTTTATGAAAATAATATTTTTGGGAACAAGTCACGGTATTGCCGAACAAGGCAGATTCCGTACGTCAATGATATTGGAAACAAATTCTTTTTCATATATCATTGATTTGGGCGCACCGATAGGAACGCTTATGAAAGACAGAGGTATTTCGTTTGAGAGCGTTCGTGCAGCGTTTATCACGCATATGCACAGCGACCATGCTTTAAACATAAACGAATACATTGAATGGTGTAATTGGCTTGATGAAGAAAGAAGTCTTTATCTGCCCGAAAAAAACGATATTAAGGCAGTGGAGGATTGGATATATGCAACCCATTGCGAGGAGCTTTGCGCAAGAGGAAAATGCATTCTTAAAAATGTTTGTGAGGGTAAATTTTATGATGACGGAAATATTGCGGTCACGGCAATTGAAACTCATCATTTAAAACGCGGAAAATCCTTTGCCTATATGGTTGAAGGTGAGGGGAAGAAGCTTTTATTCACGGGTGATTTGCAGGATTCGTTTGCGGATTTTCCTGAAATTGCGCGTGAGGAGGATTTTGACGCAATTGTTTGCGAGCTTACGCATTTTGATGTGGGAAATGCACTTTCGGCGCTTAACAATGCAAGAACAAAAAGAATTATTTTTAACCATGTTCGCGATGATAAAATTGCAGCTCTTCAAAGCTGCGGTGATGCCGTTAAATTTAATTACCATATAGCAAACGACGGTGATATAATCATGGTTTAAAATTAAAGGATAGTTGAAAATGGAACACTTAAAATTTAATTTATCTAAAAATGACGGAAAATTCAAAATTATGAATGCCACCAACGGTGGTTCTTGCCACAAAAGACATGCTAATGACCAGTACAGGACCAATTTAGATGACTATATAGTATCGGCTGCGGACGGAACAAAGTATATTACAGACGACCTCTCATTTGCCCAAACAATAGGAGCAAACGGTTCGGAAATTACATATACAACAGACGATATCAGGAAATTATGAAGAGTGACGCAGTATTCAGCAATGCAGCGCCGACGGCAGACGAAAACACAGCCGTTGTTTCAATAGCAAAAACAACAGAGGGCGAGTTGTGCAATATATCAAATTGCTGTTATTATAGGCGTTGTGGTTTCAAAGATATTTGATGCAAATATCGGCAGAATAAGCAACAGAATAGTTGATAACAAAAAGTCAACGGGCTCTGATATGTCCAAACGGAAAAAGCCGAGGTTGAAAAACCTCAGCTTTTTATATGTCAGATACTATATTATTTAATGCAATAACCAAGGTCAAGCATTTTCGCATATACCAGCTTTGCCAGCTCTGCATATCCTATATCATTGAAGTGTACATCGCCGGAGGCCAGACGCAGCGATGCCGGAACTCTGCCCTCTGCAATATCGGCCATATCCTGTTCTGTCGGAGTGATATTGTTGTCCGTGAGCACCTGTTCGGTGGCAAGCCGTTCTTTCGGAAGAATTAAGTGCTTTCCGTAAGCAGCCTTTAAGGTTGCGTCGGTTTTTGCATAGCGGCTGCCGTTTCCTGTCGTAAGGCCTATAACGATGTATTTATCGGGATTTTTTGTTTTTGCAAGCATTTTATTGATAAGTATAACAAGGTCATCTGCGTAATCATCGCCGCTCGTGTTATCTGCATTCCAAACCCCGTTAGTGCCGATAAAGATTATATTAATATCAGCATTTTTTGTAACATTGAAGTTGTTCGGCATAAGCAGCTGTGAGCCTTTGGCTGCCGTAACGCTTTCGCCGGGGGCGCTCCTTGTAAACTCCGCCCATTCAAGCACTCTCGGATTTACGTTTGTATTGACTTTAAATGATAATTTTCCTTCTATACCGTTAATAATGCACGGATTCCAGTCTTTTGAATTACGCGGAGTAACTGTTCCGGCATAGCTGCCGTCTGCATTGTAGCCTTTAAATTCTATTCGTACGGGAGTGCAATCGGCAGGGATTGTTATATCGTTTTCCAGCAGAACATTTATTGCGCCCTCTCTTGCCGCAATCGACATGGCTGTTTCACCCGACGAACCCATATTATACACATCAAAGCCTGTCAGGGTTTTAAGTACGCCGGGATACGCATATGTACCGCCGTTTCTGAAATCCGTACTGCCCTGTCCCTCTGTCAGACTGTCGCCCCAGCAGGCTACTATCGGCTTTGAAACGTATTCTTCCGCTTCGGCAAGCGGTTTCAGACTTTCCATTGAGTCAAATACAAATGCTTTTGCCGAAGAAAAGCTTCCGTCTATACTGATGTTCGTCTTGCCCTGGCTGTCCGATAAAGCCGTAGCCGCAAGTATTCCGTTTTCGTTGTATCCCGCAAGCAGCAAAACCGCATTATCAAGATATGCCGACGCCGTTATCCTGTCCGAATACGGCGTTATTTGTGCGCGGTTTAAGCCCTTTATGCTTACGGTATAGTAACTGATTTGATTATCTGAATCACGCAATGCTATAAGGTCATTTTCCGAAAGAGACGCATTTTCCGCAAGCGGATTATTGTAATCGGAATTTCCGAAAACAGTAATCGCACAATCGGTTGGATATGCAAGATCACTTACACGGGTATTCTGATATGTGACGTATTTGCTGCCGATTATCTCTGCGCCGTCATTTACGGTAAGCGCCGGCATTTGCTTTATCTCGGGATATGCGCTGTATCTGCACACATCAACATCATCTATGTAGGTTTTCATTTCAGAACCCGCTGTATCTCCGGTAATCAAAAAACGTATAGGTGCGGTCGTTTTTTCGGGCTTATCTTTATAGAGCGTGTATGGTGAGGCTTTGCAAATTTGCTTTCCGTTAATATACAAATCTGCCTTACATGGAACTTCTCGCTTTGTCTTGTCGACGGTAGTTGAATCGAGCGATACAATATATGTTATTTTGTTCCATTGATTTCTGTTAAGTAAATTATATTGGCCGTCTCCGCTGTCTTTACAGTAAATTGCAGGGGAAATATTTTTGTTTGAGCCGGTTTTAAACGCAATACTTGAAAATACGTCAGACGCCGGAAAAAAATTCAGCTCATATTTAATATACTTCATGGTAAGCGTTGAATACACCATAGTATATATGCTGTTTTCCGATGCGGACGCTTTTCTGGAAAATTCCAAAGACTTATCCTCTGCTTCTTTTCCGGCAAATCCACCGCTGAATGAGGAGTCAAACATTCCGGAGTTCTTTAAAGATAAATTGCCGATAATTGCGCCTGTATCAAAACTTTCTTTTACCACTGCACTTTCGGCTGCCTGTGCATTTGTAAGTCCTGCAAGCAATAAGCATTGCAGCAGAAATACTGTTATAAATTTTTTCATACTTTCACCGCTTTCTTTATATGTTACAATTATTATATCAAATGCAGATATTAACAACAAGAGACACGTCTACTTAATCAGAGCCATTTTTTAATAATCACTTCCGAAACTGCGCATTTTAAAGCCAAATTTGAAAAAATGGCACATATTCGGAAAAACAGTCTCTTGAAAGAATAAATACGGATTGATATAATTTTTATAGCAAAGCATTTAGCGGCAGAATTTACGGGAGGAATTTTCATAATGAGTTATTTTGGGGATAAGAAACCTATAAATCCCAATGCGACAGACGAAGAAAAAATCAGAAAAATTGCATACAGATACATATCGGAAAACTCCGAGCAGGAATTTTTTATGCGGCCGTATATCGGTTCTGTATTCAAACAGGGAAAAAACGGAATGTTTAATATTGACTTTAACAGGCTTTATCCGGAAAGCAAAGTCGGTGATTACGCATATGCGTGTACATATATACTTGCCGAGGAGGAAAGTGTGTTTCGGGCGGGAGCGGTTGTGATGTACGGCTGTGAGATCCGGATAAACGGAGAATTAATAGCAAAAACTACCGTGCACGACGAATACGAGAGAAATAAAAAAATTATTCCGATAAAGCTTAATAAAGGAAAAAATCCGGTGTTTATAAAAGCAAAAAAGACGCCTTTGGGATTCGGAGCGGAGTTCGGCGAGGCTTATCCGACCTGGAAACCGCATTATATGTATATGCCGTTTGAGGAATACGGCGGTTATACGGGGATAGCGTATTCACGGCTTTATAAAACCGATATATATGAAAACGATTTTCCCGACATAAACGCAAAAATGCCGGATACATTTATAAAGCCGGAGTTTAATGAAGAATTTGACAAAAGAGGATATATTTATGCTTCCGCAATGGTTATGTCGGAAAGCGAAAAGCAAGCAGGCTTTAATGCGAATGTAAGCGACGACACCGTATTTTATGTAAACGGAAAAGAGCAATGCAGGGGAAAGGGAAGTTTTTCGTTTTCGGCAAAGTTAAGCAAAGGAAAAAATTATATTAAAGCCGAGATTTTAAGAGATGTGAAAAATCCTTTTATATTTGAATGTGAAGCGGAAAATGATGAGCTTTGTCCGAATGAATACTTTCTGACAAACGAAAAATGGTCGTTTCTGGGCGTACTGAGTGAAAAAAACACAGAAATAATCCGGGAACTGCCGTATTTACAAAAGCCTGTTGAGGGCGAGTACTGGCGGTCGGGAATTTCCGGAAATTATTTCAGAAAGCTGCGCAGTGCAAAAAATTACGGAAAATGGTCATACCCGATAGGCGTTGTGCTTTACGGATTGCTGTCGGCTGCGGAATATCTGCAAGATAAAAAAATGAGCAATTATGCCGTCGCACATTTAAAGCATATAACGGAAAATAAAGCGTATTCGGATTTTGACGCAAAAATAAACGGACTTCCCTCAATCAACAGGGAATTAACCATACTCGGAATGTTGGATTACTGCGGTTCGTGCGGAAATGCGCTTCTGGAGGCGTATAAGCATACAAAGGCTTTGCAATCGTTTGAGGAGACTGCCGCAGTAACGGCAAATTACATAGAAAACGGACAGGAACGGCTGCCAAACGGAATGTTTTACCGCGAAAATAAGGAATCAAAAGCAAATTATATGACTATATGGGCAGATGATTTGTATATGAGCGTTCCGTTTCTTTGCAGATATTATCTGAAAACAAAAGACAAAAAATATCTTGAAGACGCGGTAAATCAGGTATTGTGCTTTAAAGAAAAGCTGTTTATGCCCGAACGCAGACTTATGAGCCATGTGTTCAGTCTGAGACACGATAAAAAAACGGAAGTTCCGTGGGGCAGAGGAAACGGCTGGACGGCATTTGCATTAACGGAGCTTTTGGAGGTTCTTCCAAAAGAGCATAGACGATATAAAGACGTGATTGATTTTTATCGCGAATTTTTCGAGGGGATATTAAGCCAGCAGGACGAAAACGGAATGTGGCACCAGGTGATAGACGATGAAAAATCATACTGCGAAACCTCATGTACGGCAATGTTTACATATGCCTTTGCAAGAGGTGTGATAAGGCAAAGACTTGATCGGCGGTTTGCCGAGGCGGCACAAAAGGGCTGGGACGGCATATGCCGCGAAGCAATAGACTGTGACGGCGATGTGTACGGTGTGTGCTGCGGTTCGGCATATTCGTTCAGGGCGGATTATTATAAATATGAATTGCCGTGGCTGAAAAACGATACGCACGGAACGGGAGTCGTGCTTTTGGCAGGCACTGAAATATCAAAACTTAAAAAATTATTATAACAGAAAGGCGGAAAAAAATATGAAATCTTATGTAAAATTGTTAAGCTGTATTACAGCAGGAGCGGCGGCGCTGGCAATACTGGGCGGCTGCGGCAAAAATTCGGTGTCCGAAAACGGAGGCAAGCTGAAATGCTGGATGCCTTTAACAAGCAATATGGCGCTGTATACATCGAACTACGGCGAAACGGCTCTTGCAAAGGAATTGCAAAAGCGCACGGGTGTGGAGGTTGAATTTGTGCATCCGCCGCAGGGACAGGAAAGCGAAAAATTCAGCATACTGATTACCTCGACAAATCTTCCCGATATAGTGGAGTATAACTGGATAAACTATCCCGGCGGCCCGGCAAAGGCAATAAAAGAGGGCGTTATAATAGATATAGCCAAGCATCGTGATAAGGCAGTTAACCTGTTTAAATATCTTGACGAGAATAAGGAAGTATACAAAATGGCAAGCACGGACAGTAACGAAGTGTTTTCTTTCCCGTTTATAAGAGGTGACGAAAGTCTGGGATTTTCAACGGGACTGGTGGTACGCGGCGACTGGCTTGAAGAACTGGGACTTGAACTGCCGCAGACAGTTGAAGATTGGGAAACGGTTCTGCGTGCATTTAAGGACAAAAAAGGCGCTCAGGCGCCGTATTCTTCGTCAGACACCTCACGTTTTGCGAGTGCGTTTGATGCAACGGAAAGTTACTACGTGGAGGACGGAAAGGTTAAATACGGTCCGTTGGATCCGCAGTTTAAAGATTATATTCAGACAATGAAAAAATGGTATCAGGAAGGATTAATAGACCAAAGCTTTACAACTGTTGACGGCAAGGGCAAGGAGGCAAATATATTAAACGGTTACAGCGGTGCAACGGCAGCGTCAATCGGTTCGGGCATAGGAAAATGGATGGCGTCGGCGACAGCGGAGGGTTATTCGCTTGAAGGCGCTCCCGTGCCTGTTCCGCAAAAGGGAAGAAAAGCCAAATTCGGTGTTTATCAGCAGCTTGTAACACCGTCGGGCAGGTCGTTCGACGCAATTACCACCTCATGCAAAAACGTTGAGGCGGCAATTAAATTCCTTGATTACGGTTACAGCGAAGAAGGCAGAATGTTATACAATTTTGGCATTGAGGGAGAAAGTTATGAGATGAAAGACGGCTATCCCACATATACGGAGCAGATAACAAATAATCCGGAGGGACGTTCTATGACCGTTGCGCTTTCAAATTACGCACGTTCCTATGACGCAGGCCCGTTTGTTCAGGATAAGAGATACATGGAACAGTATGCAAATCTTCCGCAGCAGCAAAGAGCATGGAAAACCTGGAGCAACACCGATGCGCCGGAGCATGAGCTTCCCAATCTTTATGTAAAGGACGAGGAACTGAACGAATACGCGCAGAAGAAAACCGATATTGATACATATGCGGACGAAATGATAATGAGATTTATAATCGGTGCGGAACCGATGGAAAACTACGATAATATGATAGCGGAGCTGCACAACAGAGGAATTGACCGAGTTATCGAGATATGCCAGTCAGCATATGAGAGATATTTGAACAAATAATATGTGCCGCAAAAGGCGGCGGAACGGAGACTGATATGAACAGCATTGTAAGAGGAGTTACAAATATAAAAAAGGAATTTCAGAAAAACGGTACGTTATATTTGATAGTTCTTCCGGTTATAATTTACTATTTCGTTTTTCACTATATGCCCATGTACGGCGTGCTTATGGCGTTTCAGGATTTTTCGCCGCGTCTGGGAATATCGGGAAGCCAATGGGTGGGTTTTACTCATTTTATAAACTTCTTTAAGTCCTCGGACTGCGGAAGAATAATCGGAAATACACTCAAAATAAGCTTGTCGTGCTTGGTGTTTGAATTTCCGGCGCCGATAATCATGGCGATTTTGTTAAACGAACTGCGCGGAAATAAGTTTAAAAGATGCGTACAGACGATTTCGTATCTGCCGCATTTTATCTCATTGGTAGTCATATGCGGAATGATTAAAACCTTTGTGTCGGCGGACGGCATGATAGGCAGCGTTGTAAACAAAATGACGGGCGAGGGTTCGAGCCTGCTTGCACAGGGAAACAAATTTCTGCCCGTTTATGTAATATCGAACATATGGCAGACCATGGGCTGGGAAAGCATCATTTATCTTGCCGCCCTTATGGGCGTCGATCCGCAGCTTTACGAAGCGGCAGACCTGGACGGTGCGGGAAAGTTTCTGAAAATATTTAAAATAACAATTCCGTCGATAAGCATGACGATAGTGACAATGTTTATTCTGCGTGTGGGCAAGATAATGAACGTCGGCTACGAAAAAATCATACTCCTTTACAATCCGGCAATATACGATACAAGCGACGTTATATCGTCGTTTGTATACAGGGTCGGATTCACAAACCAGAATTGGAGTTACAGTGCGGCAGTGGGATTTTTAAATTCAATGGTAAACATGATTTTATTGCTTGTAACAAATACGGTGAGCAGAAAAGTCAGCGATACAGGGTTATGGTAGGAGGAAGAACATGAACAGGATTAAAAAAAGCGCCGGAGAACAGGCATTTGATATATGCAATGTATTATTGCAGCTGATTGTTGCCGTGATTATGGTTTACCCCATGCTTTATGTTGTTTTTTCTTCATTGAGCGAACCTGTGGCATTCGTGGGACACAAGGGAATGTTGTGGCACAGCATAGGCTTTACTCTTGATTCCTACAAAGCAGCGCTTAAACACCCTATGCTTTTGCAGGGATACGCAAACACGCTGTTTATATTGACCTTTGGGGTAAGCATAAATATAATGCTTACTACCTTCGGCGCATACTTTCTTTCAAGGCGAAACGTAAGATACCAAAAGATTATATCGATATACATAATAATAACAATGTTCATAAACGGCGGTATGATTCCGTTTTACTTTGTCGTAAGGGGAGTAGGACTGGAAAACAGCCTGTGGTCGCTTATTCTGCCGACTGCCGTAAATACGTTTAACCTTATGATACTCCGCGTTGCGTTTGCGTCCGTGCCTGCAAGCTTGGAGGAATCGGCAAAGATTGACGGTGCGGGACATCTGACGATAATGTTTAAAATTATTATTCCGGTCAGTAAGGCGAGCATAGCCGTTATAATTCTTTATTATGCCGTGGGCCACTGGAACGCATGGTTTAACGCAATGCTGTTTCTTAACGAGCGTGAAAAATATCCGCTGCAGCTGATATTAAGAGAAATACTTATAAGCAACGACACAGCGAGCATGACTTCGGGCGGAGCAGTGGGAGATTTGGAATATATGGGCGAAACCATAAAATACGCCATAATCATAATTTCAACAGCGCCTATTCTTTGTCTGTATCCGTTTGTTCAGAAGTACTTTACAAAAGGTGTAATGATAGGAGCGGTCAAGGGCTGATAAGGAGAGTATTATGAAAAGAACTATAATTTTTGCAGCCTGTGCTTTATTTATGCTTTCCGCAAATGTGTATGCCGATACTCTGCTGAGTGCGGATACGGAATCAAGGACGGTAACGGTAAGCGGAAATGCAGAGTCGGACAGGGTAAAAAGCTTTATTTCATTTGCTGTAATCCCGTACGGTGAGAATACGTCGGAAAATGTGTTTTATAAAACGGTACAGACCGGTAATGACGGCAATTTCAAGACGGAATTTTCTTTGCCGGACAAAATGCCGAACGGACAGTATTCCGTAATATCCTACGATGCGTCGGGTAAAAATATTAACCGTTTGGGCTTGATAAACGATGATTTTCTGCCGGATTTACAGCGTATCAATTCCGCTGCCTCGGCAGCGGAAACGGAGAATATTCTGAAAAGTCTCACATCATATACGATTGATGAAGAAACGCTTGCGGATTTTGGTAAAAGTATTTCGCTGTATTTGTATAATATAAGACCGGTCAGCGGATATACAAAGGAAAGCTTTGTCAAAACCTATAATATGGGCGAAGCATTGGCAAGGGCGGCGTCGGGAGATATTTCTCTCGGGGATCTGCTGCGCGAATATTCGGCATATACGGATGCGGATTATACGAACACATACGAAAAACTCTCCGAAACAGGTAAAACCGAGGCAGACGCACTGTTTAAAAAAGAGATTTCATCGATAAGCGGAAATTTTGCACAGGTGTATATGAGAATTTTTGAAATAGCGGAAATTAAGGGCAGCAAAACCGCAAAGGAACTTGAAACAAGCTATCTTTACAGTGCAAGTCAAAGAAACCGTTCACTTGCGGATTACAACAGCCTTAGCAGCTATAAAAAGGAAAGCGTATTTCTTTTGATGTTTTCGTCAATCGGTTCGAAAAATTCATTAAGTGAAATAGACGCGCTTTTTGACGAATGTGTAAGAAAACAAAAAACGCCGGATAAAACTGCCGGCGGCGGTGGCGGCGGAGGAAACAGCTCCGGTGCAAACAGGGGTACTTCATCGCCTGTAAGTAACAGTGTTCCGGCGGTTATGCCGGATAAAAATGACGGTCTTTCCGACATAAGAGGGCATTGGGCGGAAAACGATATAAAAAATCTGTACGAAAAGGGCGTTATAAACGGATTTGACGACGGAAAATTCTGCCCCGACAATGCGGTTACCCGTGCGGAGTTTGTCAAAATAATGTGCAGGATGTTTGATTTGAACGGCAAGGGAGATTGCAGCTTTAAAGACGTATCTTCAAGCGATTGGTTTTATGACGCTGTCTGCACCGCGGAGAAATACGGCCTTGCAGAGGGAAGCGACGGCATTTTCTATCCGCATAAGCCGATAACAAGAGAGGATGCCGCCGTTATACTTCAAAGATTTCTTAAAACGGAAATAACAGAGGATATAACCTTTGCGGATTCGGAAAAAGTATCCGATTATGCGGTAAAAGCCATACAGGCATTGGCAGGCAAGGGTATTATCAAGGGTTATGACGATAATACAATAAATCCCAAGGGCGAAATTACACGTGCGGAAACCGCGGTTATTATTCAAAGAGCCGCAATGCAGAAATGAGGGAAAATATGAAATATTTTAAACCAATAATATCACTTTTTGCCGCAGTGATTTTGTGCTGTGCGGTGACTGCGGAATCGGTATATGCAAAAGAGGATTGTATATATAAGGAAGCGAAAGCGGTCATGACATATATTATGGGTGATGTTTTTGCGGACGAAACGGTAACGCGTGCGGAATTTACAGGCGTGCTTGTTTCGGCAATGAAGATGTATAGTGCAAAAACGGAATCGCCGTTTTCCGATGTGAACGATAAAACGGAATATTACAGAGAAATTTGCACGGCGGAGGAACTGGGAATTATAAGCAGCGCCGATAAATTTAATCCGAAAGAAGCCATAACCTATGAACAGGCGGTGAAAATGCTTGTGTGTGCGGTAGGATATGACAATATTGCGGAAATGGAGGGCGGCTATCCTTTGGGATATTTCAATACGGCAAGCCGTCTTGGGCTTACAAAAGGCACAGATAATACGGGCGACACGCTGACATCGCATGACGCGTTTGTGCTTGTGTACAGAATGCTTTGCACGACCGTGAGAATTTCGGGAGTAAAAAACAATGCAGTTTATTACGAGGATACCGGAGTAAGCTATCTGGAATCGCTTTATAAGCTGATATGCGAGGAGGGTGTTGTCACAGCGAATAATTATAATCCGCCGGGCGGCGGAGGTTCGGACAAAAAACCTTACATAACGGTAAACGGCGAAAATTACGATTATGACGGCGATTCGCTCAAAATGCTCGGAAAATCGGTATACCTGTTTCATATAAAAGATGAAACGAAGGCGGAAATTACGGTTTTGATAAATAATTCGGAAACGGAAATCAAAAAAGAAGATATATCCGAAATTACGGCGGATAAAATTTTCGCAAACGAAGATGAAACCTCAAAACAGAAAAAATATGATATAAATGGAGCAAGATTTATATATAACGGGCAAAAAACCGACACGTTTTCGCTTGATGATTTGAAAGGCGACGGCTCAAAATTTGTCTTGCTTGACAATAACGATGACGGCAGATACGAGTATGTGTTTGTGTATGACTGGAAGTATCTTTATGTTGATATGACGGACAGAACAAGCGGCGTGATTTCCGACATAAACAATGATAAGGAAAGTATGTTTATTCCGAAAAAAACTAATACAAATCTGCATATTTATGATGAAAACGGAAAAATCATAGAACGTGACGATATAAAAAAATACGATCTTGTTGCCGTGGCGGAAGCGGCAGACGGAGATTTTGCACTGATAAGAAAATGCAGTGCAAAGGAAAACGGAAAAATATCGGAAAAAGACAGTTTGGGAAATGTTTATATAAATGGCAAAAAATATACGGTGTCACCGTATGCAAAACGAAACTATGCGGATACACTTACGGTCGGCAGTGAATGTACGCTGTTTTTGGGATTGTGTGACGATATAGCCGCCGTATCGAATACCTCGTCAAAAATGCAGTACGGATATATGATTTCCGCCGTACCGTGGGAAATACAGTCAACAGATGATATTGCAATAAGAATTTATACGCTCGGCGGCAGGATAAAGACTTTCAGGGTCGAAAAGCTTAAAATAGACGGAAAAAGCGGTATTAAAGCAAACGCTATAATATCGGCACTTAAAGGCGGAGCGCCGCAGCTTATAAAATACAAGACTAACGAACACGGTGAATTAACGGCTGTTGATACGGCGAAAATCGTGACCGATTTTGAAGAAAACGAAAATGAGGACGATTCTCTTACGCAGTTCAAATTTGTCAATAAAGGCACGGAGGTAACAAAGTTTACATACCGTTCGGGCGGTCAGTCGTGTATGCCGTATTTTAATATAAGCTCGGCGAATATATTGTCCGTACCGTCAGATGAAAATATCCGCTCGGCAAGCGAGGAGGATTTTACCGTAACGGACAGGACTATATTAAGGTCGGGTACGTCCTATCAGTTTGAGGTGTATGACCTCGGAGAAAACGGAACGGCAGGTTTTGTCGTTGCGAGAGGTCAGAGCTTAAAGAGCAATGCCAATTACATGATAGAAAAAATATCCGAAGGAATAATGCCGGACGAGAGCGCAGGCAAGGTTTTGAGCGTTTACAGAAAGGGTATTTTTTCAAAGGTTTATCTCGGCAAGGATGAGGAGGCGCAGCTCAAGCAGGAACTGAAGGCCGGAGATATTGCGGAAATCACCCTAAGAAGCGACAACAGTGTTAAATATATAGACCTTGTTTTCAGCGGTGATGACCTTGAACCGAGCAAAACTGCGGTTTCGGGAATAAATTACGAGGGACTCGGAAATATAAGCTACTGGTACGGAGCGATTTATTACACCGACGGAACATATGCCTACATTACAAAAACAAAGAACGGTCAGAACTTTGACTATTCAATCGGTAATCTTACCAATATAAAAGTGAATGTATCGGATATATTGCTGGTAAAACGGGACAGGAGCGAGGTGCAGCTGATAAAATCCTCCGAATTAAAGGATTACAAATCATTTAATAACGAGAATTATTATATTGTTGTACGTCTGAACAGTCAGTCTCCGATGGAGGTATACGCATATGAAATCTAACAGACATAAAATTCGCGGTATATGCGCCGCTTTGACGGCGGCTTTAACCTTAACTTACGCACCGCACGGAATGTGCAATGCGGCGGCGGATATGGTGTATGAGCAAAGCTTTAACGCAGCCGCCGTAAACGGCGTGCCGGAGGGAGTCAATGTAAGCGGCGGAAAAGCGCGCGTTATAGAATCGGGAAAAAACAACAAAGCGTTTGAAATAATACACGGCAGCCGTACAGCCGTAACGTTTCCGGCGGCATTGGACGCGCAGAAGTATATCATTTCATTTGATATTTCTGCCGATAAAGAGGTTAACGCGGCGGTTTCGGTAAAGAGCGGAACAGCATCGCATGAGCTTATAAAAATTTCACAGAATACAATCAAAACCGCCGAGGGCAGAGAAATCGGCGGAGTATCCGTTATTGCCACGGGTGAAAACGAGCCGTGCGGCAGAATGACAAACGTGGCGATAGCCGTAAACCGCAAAAGCGGTCTGATGTCCGTTTATACGGACGGCAGGGAGCGCGTCGGTGATTGGCGGCTTAACGATACGTCAAAGCCGGACGCGGTTGTGCTTACAAAATACAGCGATGACAGCAATATTTACATAGATAATGTGGCTGTATATGAGGGAGAAGAACTTTTGGACGTAACGCCGACAGGCGCATACAATGAGGACGGAGAGGAGTTTTTCAGCTTCACGGACGATTTGGGAGATTTTACATTTTTTCACAGCAGCTGGCCCGGACAGGGCAAGTACCCCAATAATATAAAATTTTATCCCAAAACAAATACAATTGACTGCGAAGCGTTCGATTATAAAAATCCCGATAAAGGCGACAAAATAATTTTCAATAAAGTATCGGGTGACGACGCTTATATAGACGTGAACTGTAACATCTTTAAAGGCTATAAAAGTCAGAAAACATATAAATATTTCAAACTGTCGGGAGAATTTATGTGTAACTTTGACGGAGGCGGCAGCGCACAGCTGTTTATGCTGCGTGACAGTTCCTCCTCCGCAGCGGTGACGGAATATCCTGTAAAAGTGGACACGGCAGGAAACGTTACACTGCCCGGCGCTGTCACACAAACAAATGCCGCGGCAAACAATTCATGCTTCAAGATTACCATGTATCTTAATCTTGAGGACAGAACCGTAACCACTCTTTTCGGAACGGGCGAGAACTGGAAGTATAATAATTTTCGGATAGTGTCAAAGGAAGCAAAGCTTACAAACAAGCTGCAAAATTTAAACCTTGTCAGATTTTCGGCAGGATCAGGCGGATTCGGCGGACAGCTGCAATGCAGAAATCTTGAAGTGACGGGATTTGATAAAGCATTTATCGTGGGCGAGGACAGCGTGACCGAGGTTAACACGTCAATGTTTGATTTTGACAAAAACATGAGCGATGACCTTGACGGAAAAATCTGTTTCCAGTATAATGTCAGATCCGCTTTTGCAAACGGTGAAAAATACAAAATATCAGGCGCTGCGGAATACAAAAACAATGATTTTTATATTTCGGAACAGGAATTTAATAAAGCATATAATTCGGACGTTACGGTGACGGACAGCGGCATTACGGACGGCAAAAACACCTTCGCACCGGATAGCGGAATTGTGGCGGGCAGTGACGGCACAAAGCTTATTCCGGTAAAAGAAACCGTAAATAAGCTTTGGGGATTTAACGTTTTTGACGATGATGAGGGACTTATTATAACCTCCCAAAACAAGATTTATTTCGATAAATCAAAGGAAGTACCGTATCATAAGCGTTATACGCCGGAGGATCCGTGGATTAATCATTACCGTTACATAGACCGTCTTTCGGATTATCAGTATCTTTATGACTATATGCTGTTTGACCGTCCGTCAAAGGAAACACTTCTTGACGGATATAACAGGAAATCGGAGGAAAACGGTTCGGCGCACCCGTCGGTCATGGCGGATAAATCCGATTTTGACAGAGTAAGAGAGCTTGCAAAAACCGATCCGTATATGAAAAAGGTTGTCGACGGTCTGATAGCACAGGCGGATATGGTGCTAAAACAAAAGCTTATGACATACAAGTATGACGATAGTATGCGAATGCTCAATACCGCCAGACAGCTTGAATCGCGTATGCAGCTTGTGGGCTTTGCCTATCAGATGACGGGCGACAGGAAATATGCGCAGTATGCTTTGGACAGCTTAAATCAGCTCTCGGATTTCCCCGACCTTAACCCTGTTCATATAATCGACAGCGGTTCTTACGGAACGGGAATAGCGGTGGCGTATGACTGGTGCTATGACGCATTTACCGAGGAGGAGAGAAAGAACATATGCGAAAATGTAAAAAGATTGTATCTTTCGGTCTTTCCTGCGGATTTTTACGGAAGAATACCTGCAAAAAGCGTTACAAATAACGACATAACCATTTGTATGCCCGGACTTAGCAATAAATGGATAAGCAATTTCAATACATGGGTAAATTCCGGCGGAGTGGCTATGGCGATAGCGTTTATGAACGATTATCCCGAGATTTGTTCGGATTTTCTGAGCAATTCCATACGGAGTACGGAATATTCAATGAAAGGACTTTATCCCGAGGGCGGCTGGCTCGAAAGCAGTAACTACTGGTATCATGTTTCGCGTTCACTGATGTATATATGCAGTTCGCTTGAAAACGTGTACGGAACGGACTTTAATCTGCTCAGTTTCCCCGGAACGGAGGAAACAGCCGTTACCAATATGGCGATACGGAGCATGGTGGGGAATTATAACTATCATGATGCCGCCGAGGAAAAAATATATGCAAGTCACCCGATGTCGTATTTCGGAAAGCATTTTAATCAGCGCGGAGTTCTTGCCGCAAGGCGCGCGACGATTGAAAAAGCGTTCGACGAGCGCATGGGCAATGTTGACGTGTATACTGCGGACGCACTGTTCTATGACCCGACCGTAAGCGCTGACGAAATAAGCGAGCTGCCGAGAGTTAAGGCGTCGGAGGGCGTGGAGCTGTTTTCGGTACACGGCGATTATAAGGATTACGATTCACTGTTCTTTGCATCGCACGGCGGCCCGACAACGGCATATCATGTTCATAATGACAACGGAGACTTTGTGTTCGACTTAAACGGTGTGCGCTGGGCGTGCGCATTGGGATCAGAGGACTATAATTCAAGTCTGCCGGAAAATGAAAAGTACAGAAAACGTCCCGAGGGACATAATACGATTGTTATAAACAATACGGCGGATTATAACCAGCTGGCGAATACGTATGACCCGATTATTAAGTCGGAGGAGGGCGAAGGCGGTGCGTATGCGGTTTACGATATGTCATCGTCATATGCTGACGCGGACAGCTTTAAGCGAGGATTTTATATAGGGGATAACTTCCGGACTTTGACCGTACGTGATGAAATAAAGCTCAATAAGGATAATTCGGAAATATACTGGTTTATGCACACCACGGCGGAGGCGTATGTTCTTGACGAAAGAACGGTAATTCTTTCAAAGGACGGCGAATGTGCGGTACTGCAATTTGAAACCGATGCCGAAAGCGCAGAGGTAAGCGTTATGGACGCTGTTCCGCTGCCATCGTCGCCGCAGGGAGAGGGACAGACGAAAAACACAGGCGTACGCAAGGTAGCAATCCGCTTAAAGGCAAGCGATAACGTATCGCTGTCGGTGAGAGTGGGCGAAACGGAAGGAAATGTAATGAATGTTCCGATTGAACGGTGGACTGCTCCGCAAAAGACGGAAATCACCGAGGATAAATCCGATTACGGATATACGGGATATGTTTACGGAGTAAAGCTTGATAATATGAGCTATGTACCTGTTATAAGCGCAAAAAGCCTGCCGGAATTTAAGATTGAACCGCATGATAACGAAAAGTGTGCGGAGGTAATATATTCGGATAATCTTGACAATCCGAATATAGTGAAAATTTACAGCAGCGATAAGAGCAAATCAAAAATATACATTCTTCCCTATGATACCCAGCGAGGAATAAAGGAGCTTGTATATGACGAAATACCTATAACAAATCTTACCGTGAGCGCGGAGCCGCAGGCGGAGAATCTCGGCGTAAATATGCTTGACAACGATTTTTCGACAAGGTGGACTACGCTTAACAAAGGCGAAAACGCAGTATTTGATATAGGAAACGTTATGAGCGTTGACGCAGTTGCGGCAGGATTCTGGCAAAGTCCGGTACGAAACTATTACTTTGATTTGTATTATTCGGAGGACGGCAGTGCATGGACGAAAATTGACAGCTATTCTTCGTCGGCAGGCGAGGAGGAATACCAGGTATTTTCGTTTGACAGAGTTAACGCAAGGTATATTAAGCTTGTAGGAAACGGCTGCAGTGCAAACGTTAATACAAACATACTGGAATTTAGGGTGTTAAAAAGAAAAGCGGAGTTTGAACACGCCGTTCCGGACAAAAAAAACAGTGTGCTTTCCGTAACGATAACGGAATAAGAGGAGACAGCGTATTATGAAAACATTAAAATTATTGATATATGCGTTGCTTGCGGCGCTGTTGATCCAATCACTTCCCTGTGCTTTCGCACAGGAGGGTGATGATATAAAGCTGTGGGATTTTAACGAAATCACCGACATAAGCGAATACCCCGAATTTACAAATACAAATAACAGCTCCAAGGGTATAAAATCGGTTATAGAGGACGGTTCTCTCAAATACAGCAAAAACGGAACAAATGCGCACACAATGTATTTTAAATTTGCCGATTATGTATCAAGTATGGATACCTATACAGCCGAATACGGCTTAAAGGCTGAATTTGAAAAGAACAAAAGCTTTATTCTCCGCTGCGGAACAAATGTGCAGTTTGTTTCGCAGGGCGGAGGAGAATATTTGATTCAGTGCTTTAAGGACGGAAAATTTGTAACGGAAAACAAAACAAAATATAATTTTTCCGGATTTGAGAGGATAGCCTTTGTTGTGCGGGGAAAGAAAACGGTTGATTTGTATATCGGAAATACGGCGGTGTATGAGGGACTTGATTTTACCGTTTCTTCAACCATAATCGAGGACAGTCTGGGATTTACCTTTAATGCCGGTTCAAACGGCAGCTTATGGATAGACAATATCCATCTTACCGCGGCAGTGCCGGAAAAAAAGGATATTACATCTCTTGAATTAAAAAATTGCGGCGAAAGCATTACCGTGGATAAGGGAGATATTCTGAAAACGGAAATAACCGCCGCAGCAGATTCGGGAATTAAGTGTATTAACATATATGCGGACGATGAAAAATACGAAACGCTTACCTCCGCACCGTACATTGCCGATTTAAGCAATGCCGGCAGCGGCATTGTGAAAATAACGGCGGAGGCGGTAAGCAATGCGGGTGACACTGCAAGAAAAACAATCGAGGTTAATTTCCGCACAAACGAAAGCTATACCATATTAAGCGATTCCGAATTTGAAAATGGCGCAAATTCAAGCTTAAAGTCGGGAATAACGCTTTATCCGAGACGCGGATATACACGGGCAGAGACCGTTGACGAAGAACACGGAAAGAGCCTGCTTGTCGGAATAGACAATGCGGATTTATCATATTCCGAAGCGGATCTTCCGTATGCAGATCTTCCGATAAACGGATATACGGGTTGGCTCAGCTTTGACTGCGATGTGTATGTCAGCGCAAAGGAAAACAGCGGAAAAAAGACGATGATTTTCAGAACGGAGAATGCCAAGGAAACAAACATTATCAGATTTAAAGATCCGCAGATGCTTGTGGCAGGCAGTGTGAATCTGGATTATGACGAAAAAAAGTGGTATCATCTTACGGCAAAGTTTAATACCGTGACTTGTAGAGCGGAAATATTTATAGATTATATGCCGGTATTGCAGTACAGCTTTGCAGCCGAGCCATCAGCGGCTAAGCTGGTGCGTCTGTACGGTCCTGGGGACGATACGGTGCAATGCTTTACTGCAATAGACAACATAAATATAAAGGGATATTATGATGTTCCGTCGGTAATTACGGTTGAGGACGGAAAAGACGTTTTGTCGGATAAGGCGGAAATTACGGAATATCTAAATTCTCCGCTTTACGGAAAGAGCATAAACACCGAAACCGTATGTCTGCTCGACGAGGACGGAAACAAATGCCCCGTTTCGGAGGTGTTTTATACAAGCGAAAAAAATTCTGTAACGATTGTGCCGGAAAAAGCGCTTATGCCGGATTCGGAATATAGAATTGTTATATCCGCAGCTGCGGAAATTTCGGAGGGAATACCTGTCGGAGAGGAGGTAACGGGAGAATTTAAAACAGCACCTGTGAATATCAGCGTGGAAAAGGTGCAGATATATAAGGACGGTTCGCTGTGCAGGGCAGATGTCAGAATAAAAAATGTGACCGATAAAGAAAAGACAGTTTATACAGTTATGACGCTGTGGCGCGGCAAAAAAGGCATAGATGTGAAAATATCGCCTATAAAGCTTGCGCCGTACTCCGCGGCGGATGCCGCATTGCAGACGGAAACGGAGGGTGCGGATACCGCAGAGGTTTATGTGTACAGTGATTTGGAGGCATCCGAATTTTTGTGCAGCCGCATATACAAAAAAGAATTTTAAAATAGAAGGAGAAGAATTATGAAAAAATTAAGCTTAATTGTTGCTGCCGCAATGGTCACGGGAATGTTTTCGGCAGCGGTATCAGCCGAAACAATAAACACGAACGGAATGTCGGCAGAGGGACTTACAACGTACAGCTATGATTTTGAGAAAAATACGGCAAACGGTACATATACAAACAATACAAACGGAATAACCTGGTACAGACCAAGCGGCGCGGAAACGAAATTTATAATAAGAGGAAACAACAGCAAGTATCTTGAAATGCAGCAAACGACAGCGGGAAAGTACCCGTTTATAAGGGTTAATCTTCTGAAAACCGATGCCGCACCGCTTATAAATTCACTTGCGGACGCAAAAAGCTATAAGGTAAAATTCAGAATGAGATTTATCCCGACCACCGCAAACAAAACAATGTTCATGTATTTGGGCGGATTTTGGAAATTTACGGCATATACAAGCACTTATTCAATCCAGTGCAATAACGGAAATGTGGCTGCGGTAAGCGGAGCGAAAACCTCATACAGCTACAAAA
Organism: uncultured Clostridia bacterium; assembly: GCA_934476675.1. Lineage (GTDB taxonomy): Bacteria > Bacillota > Clostridia > UBA1381 > UBA1381 > UBA4716. The sequence goes on from CAKSOE010000037.1 coordinate 26,109, forward strand.
ACGATACAAGCGATACGACAACAAACAAATTCTATAATTATGAAATTGATGTTGATAAGACGAATAAAACAGCCGCATTAAAAATCAACGGAGACACAATATTTGAGAATGTTCCGCAGTTTGTAAAGAGCAGCGGGGAAGCCACATCATTTGATGAACTGCTTTTGGCATATCAGGGGATTACGGGAAATACGGCGATAGACGATATTGAGGTTATCGTAACGGACAATTCGGTTTGCGGTAACGAAAACTGGGGAAACGATACGAATATAGATTTTGAGGACTTTACGGTGGGAAAAATTCCGGCATCGGAAACGGAAAACGTAGGCGGATTTGTAAATGATAAGGTTAATAATACGGATTCATTTTTCAGCTTTATAAATTATTCCTACAACAGCGAAAATCCTGAACAGATAAATAAATTCCTTACAGTAACCAAGACAGCAACAGGAAGTACAATGAGCGTTAAGCGCGACATAAGCGAGGCTGTTGCGAATTATTCGGAATATGAAATTTCATTCAAGGTTAAAAACGAGCTTAACACGGCGTCAAGCTCTGCGCTTATAAAGGACGGCGACGGCTCGCGCGCAGCCGGCGGAACGGTTGTAAAGCTTACAAAATCGGGAACTGCGTCATATTTTGACTATTCAACTGGTACGGGAGCTGAAACAAAGCTTGATACAGCCGTTTTCCCGAAAGCAGTGTTTACACCCGGAGAATGGGTAGACGTAAAATTCAGAGTAAACAAGAATACGAACAAGTCGGATATTTACATAGGCGACATGGAAACTCCGGTAGCGGAGGGTGTAACCGCAAATTATAAATATGACGGCGGTACGTTTGTAAACTCACCGCAAAACTCCGCAATGGGAAGCGTATCGCTTGACGATATAGTTATAATGCCCATAAAAGAGGACGATTATGTGTTCACGTATACGGCAGGCAGCGCCGATAAGAGCAAATTTACTGACGGCAAGGTAACTGCCGAATGTAAAATTTCGGAGAATGTCAAAAAGAATCCGCTGGTGTTAATCGGAGAATTTAACGCTGCGGGAGAGCTTGTAAACGTTGCGGCGTCAAGTACAGCCGAAGCAGGCATAATAACCGCAAATCTGTCGGGCGTTACGGCAGCCGAGGGCAGAAGTGTAAAAATTATGCTGTGGGACGGGGAAAGTATGAACCCGATAAAGAGAAGCATAACATTATCGCCGCAGATTCCTGAATGATTTTCTAAAAAATCATTGAAATTATGCTCATATTATGAGATAATATAAAAAGAGAATGTAAAAAAGTCCAGACCGCAAAAAGGCAAATTCATAAAGAACGAGGCAAATAAAATTTTATAATTTTGTTAAAAATCGCATTTTCCTTAATTTAAATGCCTTTTTGCTACGAACAAACTGAACCGCTCATGGGGACTGGGCGCAGGCTATTGCCTGCTGCTCGCCCATGCGACAGGGTATACACATACGCCGTCGGGTTCAGTTTGTCCGTTCTGTACATTTTTTCTATCCACTTGTATATTAATATGGCGGGGGAATTATGAACAAAAACAGATTTTTTTTCAAATGGAAGATTTCGACGATATGGTTTGTGTCGTATATTGTCGTTTCGCTTACAGCGGTGCTGTTCAATTTTTTTGCATATATAAGAATTGACAACAGCGTAAGCGAGCAAAATGAATACTACGCAAGAGAAATACTCGAGAAAAGCAAAAACGACGCAGATAACCTTAGAAAGCTTATAAGTAATGTAGCGATTGAAATTTCGCAGAAGGACTCAATCAGAAATCTTGCGTTTTCAAAGGGGAGCATTGACGGAAAGGATTATGTAAGCGTTATCAATGCGATGCATGAGCTTGAAGTGTATAAAAAGCTTGAAAACGAATTTGACAATATTTATGTCTATTTTTATAATTTCGATTACTGTATAGGGCTTAATGCGGCATACGGTTCGGATGTGTATTATGAAGCGAATATCAAGCCGTACGGACTCACTAAATCCGAATGGCTCAAAAGTATGCGTGACAATCAGAACGGAAAATTTGCGGTATATTCGTCTGCCGAGGGGCAAAAGGTTACATATTTTTATTCCGTTTACGGAACGGAGCGGTTTGTTCCGTATGCGACGGTTGCTGTGGAAACGGACAGCAATAAATTTCTGAACATTTCGGGAGATGAGACATATAACGGAAATTTGTTTATATACGACAATGAAAAAATTCTGCTTGCGCATGACGACGAAAAACGGCAGGCGGCTGAGATGATAACGGCACAAAGCGATATAAACAACAGCAAGAAGCTTGTCAGGGACAATTATGTTATGCTCATTGCCGATTCGGAGGATAAGGAATGGAAATATTTTTATCTTATAGATAAAAAGACGTTTACCCGAACAGTAAATCATGCAAGAATGAACATAGTTATATTCAACCTGATCGGAACGGTTATAATGCTTATGATAGCGCTTTTTCTGGTGCGGTTTAATTATAATCCGATAAAGAAGATAATTGATACGGTCGGCGGCACGAACAAGAAAAACGAATCGGAATTTCAGTATATACAAAGCAAAATTTCGTCCGTAATGAACGAAAATCTCGAAATACGGCACAGAGTTGACAGTATCGATAACGATTATGTGCGTGACGCAGTTCTGTCGCGGCTGATGAGCGAACGGCTTTCCGATGCGGAGCGTGAAAAAATGCTCGATACGCTTGTTAATGTGGGCATAATTTTCCCGTACAGTAATTTTGTCGTAATGCTGTTTTATATTGATATTAATTTGGATATGTTTTTTGATAACAGCCGGGGCACGGAGGAAAATTACCGCCTTGCGAGGGTGGCGATTATAAATATAGTAAGTGAAATTCTGGCGGATAAGTGCAAAATAAATTATTGTAATCTGAGCGGCGGACTGTGCGGAGTTGTGAATCTTAAAAATGGCGGAAACATGGTCGAAATAATAGAAAAAATCAAGTGGATTCAGGAATTTACACTAAAAAATCTCAACGTGAATTTCATGGTCGGAATCAGCAATGTGCATTTTGAAATTTCTGAGCTGGGCGTATGCCTCAACGAAGCAATGGAATGTGTTAAGGAGCGAATGTATCATGAAAACAGCGTAATTTGCTACAATGAGCTTGAAGAACGTCAGAATACGGAATATTGTCTGCCGGGATTGGTAGAGGAGCAGCTTGTGGAGCTGCTGCGCAGCGGAAATACCAAATCCGCATTGAAGATTATTGACGGACTGTTTGATTATCGGGCAACGGATAAGGTAAAGTCAATTCATGCGTTAAAGTATATTTCGTATAATCTGATAATTGTAATAAACAGGGCTTTCGGCAGCAATGAATCGTTTGACGGCGAAAAAATGTCGGAGCTGGTAAAAATGACCGAAAATCTGGAATTTGACCAGGATGTGGATAATCTTCACCGGAAATTCTGCGATATAATCAAAACCGCGGGCGAGCAGAACAGTATAGAAATGACAAAAAAGATAGACGTAACGCTTGAATGTGCCAAAAGCTTTGTAGACGGGCAGTACATGGATATAAATATGTCTGTAACGGCGGTGGCGCAGGAGGTGAATGTAAGCCTGCAATATTTGTCAACAAATTTTAAAAAGCGATACAGAATAGGACTTTCGGAGTATATAACGCTCGTAAGAATTGAGCACGCAAAAGAGCTTTTGGTGAATACGAATATTCCGATAGCGGATATATCGCAGAAGGTGGGATATGTGAATCCGAGAAGTTTTTTCAGAAATTTTATGCGAATTGTCGGAACTTCACCGAAAGAGTACAGAAATATGAAATAATTTATAACTTTCAGGGGATATTTTTAAAATTTGTGATAAAATATAACCTTGAAAGGAGGCTGATAATATGAAAAATATTACGGACGAAACAGTAAACAAATTCAGGCTGTATCTGTACGAGGAGGAAAAGAGCGAAAATACAATAGAGAAGTATATGCGTGACATACGCTTTTTCAGGAAATGGCTCGGCACGAGGAGAGCTGATAAAACGGCTGTGCTTGAATATAAGAAAGAGCTTTGCGGACGGTATGCGCCCAAGAGCGTGAACTCTGTGCTGTCGTCACTTAATGCGCTGTTTGCGTATATGGATAGGTATGATTTAAAAATAAAGACGCTTAAAATACAGCGCAGGATATTTGCCGATAAGGAAAAGGAGCTTACAAAGGCAGAATATGAAAGACTTCTTACGGCGGCAAAGGATAAGCAGAACGAACGGCTGTATTATCTGATGCAGACGATAGCAAGCACGGGTTTGAGGGTATCCGAAATCAAATACGTTACGTGCGAAGCGATCGAAAAGGAACAGGCAACGATAAGCTGTAAGGGCAAAATACGTCAGATATTTCTGCCGAGAAAACTGTGTAAGCTGTTAAAGGAATATATAAAGAAGCAGAATATAATAAGCGGCGCCGTGTTTGTTTCGAGGAACGGAAAGCCGCTGAACAGGTCAAATATATGGAAGATGCTTAAAAATTTATGCGATACTGCCGATGTATCAAAGTCAAAGGTATTTCCGCATAATCTGCGGCATCTGTTTGCACGGACATATTATTCGATTGAAAAGGACATAGTGCGTTTAGCGGATATTTTGGGTCATTCGAGTGTGAATACCACCAGGATATATACAATGGAAACGGGTGAAGTTCATCGTAAACAAATCGAAAAAATGCAGCTTTTGCGGCGCTGGCAGAATAAAAAAACACATAATCAGAATTATGCAGTAAAGACCTTGGCACATAATCAGAATTATGCAGTAAAGACCTTGGCACATAATCAGAATTATGTGGTAG
>CAKSOE010000038.1 GCA_934476675.1 uncultured Clostridia bacterium
GCGGTCGGCGTTGCCGTCCGCTGTGAATCGAGTTGCGGGTCGCTTGCGACCCCAACTCTTTCTCCTGCTTATTTTCGGACGAGCCGTAAAACTGCCGTCAAACCGCCGATTTCCCGTGTTTGCGGTCAAATTCAGCGAGTTTTTTCAAAGTCGCCTGACGCCGAACTTCTTCGTGCAGCCGTATCAGCTGTTGCTCGTAATACTGCTCCAATGCTTCCCTAATCGGGCGTATTGTATAGCGCAAATTGCCGTTGCGTTTTTCTCCGTTTTGGGTGATGACGGAAGTCGGCTCGGCAGTAATCAACTGCTTTTCAATCAGGCTGTCTACATATTTCTTGACGGTGTTTTTGCTCATGCCGACAGCGTTGCCAATCGTTTTGTAGCTTGGATGGCACTGAAAGGTTTTTCGGTTTTCACATCGGAGCAGATACGCATAGACAGCAATCTCACCGCTGCTCAGTCCCAAACAAAATATTTCATTCGGCACGGGGAAATAATCCTTTAGTGCGTCCCGTTTCGGATAGCGACCATATTTCATTTACCGCCTCCCGAATGTTCGTCCACCCACTTGCGGAACTTTTCTTTTTCAACGAGCTTGCGGCTGCCTACCTTGAATGTCGGGAAATCTTTTTCCTGCATCAGTTCGTATGCCGAAGAGATAGCAATGCCGAGAGCTTTTGAAATTGTTTCGGCATTTAAGTATAGCGGCAGATCTTCATAGCTTTTGTAGATTGGTGTTTTCATATTTAATCCTCCAAACAGTTTTCGGCGGATCAAAACAAAAAGACCCGCACTACAAATCACGATGCGACATTGCATCGGAGATTATGTAAGTGCGAGTCCGAAACTCAAAATTGGATTTTTACTTATTCAGTTGTCCTTAACTATTTGTAGTATAACACATAGCGAAAGTTTTGTCAAGGTTTTGAACAGTTATGTGAATATTTCAGCCGTTTTTGGGAATACTGTTTTCTTTGTTTTTTGCGGTGTAGGTTTTAACTGCACCGCGGCAGAGAAGAATTACATTTCTTCTTCCGTTTCAGTGCGGCCCATAACTTCAACCATAATCTGCATCGCCAAGCTGAACCCTTCGGCAAAAGCCTGACGGGTTGTGATTCCGCCAGCTCCTTTTGGCAGTCAGTGAATTTATTAAATATTTCTTTCTGTCGGTTATTCAGATTTTTAGTAAGGCTTTCGTCATTTCGGCAAAGCAGTTTCAGAACTTTTTCTTCCCGTGAGCCGTGCCTTATGTACCGCTCGTGCGGAGCGATATTTCCGTAATACAGATCTTCAAGTGTTGTCATGCTCATTCCACCTCACATAGGAAGAGGGCGGCACGCTATCGGTCATACCCGACACCGTGTCGCCCTCACTTTTCATTTTCTCTGCTGCAATCAGCGCGTGTTTTACAAGCAGCATATCAAGCCAGGTCCGCTCGTCATACTCTGCCGCACGCCCGTTCATAAGATAGTCCGCCGTCGCCGCACCCATCACATCATACTTTTCGCCTCTGTAAATTTCTTCTACAGTCATTCTTGCCATAACAGCACCTCCTTTGCAGTACACAACAGTACCACAGAAAGGCGCAGAAGTCCAGGGAAAAAGAAACACTTTACAGACGGTTTAATTTTAATTGCTCAGGTCAATTCAAAATTTTATTTAATTAATCCACGCCATTAAACTTGTTGTTATGCCTTTCTAATTTTGTCTTTAAAGTGAAAAGTCTTTTTTAGCCGTCCTAACTAATTGATTACAAATATTACCGAAATTTTGTTGTGTTTTCGTTACCGCATGACGATTCCATCAAGTTTCCGATCACTTAGCTCCTAAAACTTGGCTTTATATTTATTTCTTTTTAAATGATATCGACATATTCTTCTGCTTGGCTAATCTCAGTCTTGCCAATTTTAAACTCACATTTTCAATTATATATTTAAACTTCTTTCAACATAAGATATCCCGTTATCATGATTTTCTACATACGGGTTGCAAAAAGTGTGTAACCATAAGCAAAAATCAAATCGAAACATTTATTCCTGTCAAATCCCAAATTCTTAAATTTTTCTAAGTTCATTTTTACATATTAAGCACAAAACATATACAAAAATGTTCTAATTTCTATGATTTAAAGAATTATTTTAAAAAAAATGCAGCCAAACGGCTGCATTTTTCAACAAAACACTTGATATCTTTATCAGTTTATGCTATCATAACAAAGGCATGGAGGATAGTTATGAGTGAAATAGGAGATTACCTACAACAAATAAGAAAAGAACAGCAAATTTCAATTCGTTATCTTGCAAAATTAACCGGTATAAGCCACAGCGAGATTAATAAAATTGAAAACGGCGAACGTGCTAATCCCTCGCCATTGAATTTAAAATTGATTGCAAAAGTGTTAGGTATTAATCAAATCGAATGTTTTAAAAAAGCGGGCTATATTGACCCAGACGAACATGAAGTTTCAAACAAATATTTTTCTGATTATTCAAATGTTGAGATAGAACAAATAAGAACATACGCACAATTTTTACACAGTCAACATAAAAATACCGAAAAGGAAGATTCAATTATTATGAAAAACGGATTTAAAGTTGCCAGCCTGTTCGCAGGAATCGGCGGTATTTGCTACGGTTTTAAACAAGCAGGTGCACAAATAGTGTGGGCCAATGAAATAGACAGAGATGCTTGCAAAACATATAGACATAATTTTGGAGAAGAATATCTTGTTGAGGGCGATATAAAAGAAGTTGATCCAAATACTATTCCTGATATTGATATATTAAACGGCGGTTTTCCGTGCCAAGCATTTTCAGTAGCAGGTTACCGAAAAGGTTTTGAGGATGAACGCGGAAATCTTTTCTTTGAAATAACAAGAATACTTGAGGTAAAAAAGCCAAAAGCCATCCTGCTTGAGAATGTTAAAAATCTTGAAGGTCATGATCACGGTAATACATTTAAAGTTATCAAAGAACAATTAGAACTTTTAGGATATCATGTTCATCATAAAGTATTAAATACAATGGAGTACGGTAACGTACCTCAAAACAGAGAAAGAATTTACATCGTTGGATTTTTATCAGAAGACGCATATAACAAATTTACATATCCTGAATCAATTCCGTTAACCAAAAACATTCATGATATAATCGATGTTACAGACAAAAAACCCTTAGGGCTCTATTATGAAAACTCCAAGTATTATCCTGAACTTGTAAAAACTATGACAAAGAAAGATACGGTATATCAATGGCGCCGTGTATACTGCAGAGAAAATAAAAGCAATGTTTGTCCCACTCTTACCGCAAATATGGGAACTGGGGGACACAATGTCCCGCTTATTCTTGATAATTTCGGTATTCGTAAACTTACTCCGGAAGAATGCGTAGGCTTCCAGGGCTTCCCTGATGAATTTTCCTTCCCGAGCGATATAGGAAATGCCAGCAAATATAAGCAAGCAGGAAATTCTGTATCCGTTCCGGTTATTAAACGAATTGCAGAAAATATGATTAAAGCAATGTCTTAAAAAAGTAAGCACACCTTAAATAGGTGTGCTTACTTTTTTATTCGTCCACTAATTCATCAAGAATCTTCCAGTTTTCCTTATACTCTTCTGCTTTGGTAACACTGATACTGTCTGTATTCCATTCTTCAACTTTTGAAATAGGAATGATGTAACAAATACCTACTTGTTTATCAACCGCAACGTAAATATCACAATCTTTCGAAGTGATTCGTTTTCCTTTGTTTCTTTCATTTTGCGTATCAATACCGCGACCGCCACGGTCACGATCCTTAAAGGATATCGAGTTGTCTGATATACCTTTAATTTGCACTCTAAACAATTTGCCTTGCTGATCTATAACAGCATCATACCTACTTGAACGCACGTCGACATTTGAACAGTTATATCCTGCCAAAATAGCTCTGGCCAGGAACAGAAACTGTGCAGAATCTCCTGCATTAGCAGTCATCACACCGGATTCCATATCGTTTATATTCAAAGAAAAACCGTTTCTCAGTGCCATATAAAGAGACTTGTTAACAATTTTTTTCAATATTGTATTAGCGTATTGCTTCTTTTCTTTAGAAAATTTAGCTTTTTCGGATATGATATTTAAGACATCTTTAGTTAGTCCAGTTAGATTCAGTGCTGAAAGTTCATCAAATATATTTTGATTATAAAAACATTCAAGATCTTTGTGGTACACCCCAAATTTTATTGCTATTTCAATTATTTGGGTCTTTTCATAACCAAGACTTTCAAATTCATCTAACAGCCGCTTTCCAAGTGTGGGATCAGATAATAAATCATCCGACAATTTTTTATGAAGACAACGTTTTATTTCTGTTCCGTCAAAGCTGATTCCTAAATCTTCACATTTTTTTGTTTGGAATTCGGATATTCTACGGTTAATTAATTCAATGTTATCTTTGATAAATAGATCAATATTTTCTTTATTTGCAGTATTTACCGGCATATTATTCCCCCTCTAACATTTCTGTCTGCTCACCGTAAAACTCTTCATATGTACCTATCTCTGAGAAATCCACAGAATATTCCAAGTCTCCGTGTTTTGTAAACACCACACTGTCCACGCCGAATCTTTGAAGCATTTCATAGGTAACCACAGTGCCTTCAGGCAATTCAAAAACATTACGCAGCAGCCACTCGCCTAATATTTTATTCGGGTTGCTCATAATAGCTTTACCGTCCTGCTGGCAAATCTTTGCAGGAATTACAGAACCATCCGGCAATGTCAGATTAAATACTGTATCGCGTCCAGGGAAAAACCCAACCGTCCGTGCTCTGTCTTCGGCAGGATACGGAATATATAACTCATTCGGATTACGCGGTCTTCCCGAAGCGTTCCATTGGTTAAGACCGCTTTTTTCTGCCACAAACTTAGTGCCGTCCGACTTTGTAGAATACAAGCGCAGACAGATTTGCGGAAGCCGAGGCGCCTGTGCAGGACGCAGTGTTTCTTCTGCGACATGGACCTGTTCTTTACCGTACATAAGAGTCATTAGGAAGTTGTACGGATCGTCCATTATCTCGACATCAAATGTATCAAGCAGTTCCATATCCTCAAAAATCATATAGAGGGTATTTTTCGAAACGCTGAAATGATACGTATGATGTCCGTCTGTAAAGTATGTATTGTTAACGTTACCGCGGTTCGGTATCAGAGAAAGGTTATCTATATCGATATACTCGAACGCATGCTCCAATACCTGCATGGCGCCGGGAACACGCTTAACGATATGGTATATCATTGTATCGATACCGTTAAGATTTTTTGTTACACGGATTCTCTCATTTCTGTATTCAGCAATTTTACGGACGAGGTCTAATCCCGTAAGGCCTGCAAATGTTTCACGCAGTCTGCCGAATTCAGCTACTTTTTGATCATCCTGTCCCATCCAGGTTTTCAGACCGATACCTATCCTATTCTTCTTTGCATCGGCAGAACAGTCCATGCGAGCCAGATTATCTGCCTCAAAATATTTACAGAAAATATTTTCGTGAGCTCTGTAAGGAAGGTACGGACAGTCGCTTTCGGAAAAAAGCTGAGTCAGATTGCCTATAATAGAAAGCATTCTTTTATAATTTTCGCGTTGGTTCAACGGTTGGTTTTCATAAAACATTTTCTTTCTCCTCTCAAATCTCACACAATCTGTGAAGATATTAATAATGCTAACTCTTTTGATAATCTCTTTTTTTCAGAATAACATTTCATTAATCCTTTTGTATCAGCAAAAATACCGGCCACGGTTTCATATGGGTTGCTGCCGTCTTTCCAATCTGATACAGCTACGCCAAAGCAAGAAAAAAAGCCGTCAGATTTGTTGGTATTGCTTTGCAAATCGGCAGGAAGCAAAAAAGCATTATAAACCTTTCCAAATTGAAAATTGGGGTTGTTCGCTATATATTCTCCATAAGTGATTTGCTTGTGAATGGATGATGAAGCAGGCAAATTGTTAGAATTATTACTTGAACCATATCTGTAATACTTTGCATCTATAACATAAGCATTGCCAAAAGCTTTCATTATTGTATCAGGTTCCAATGCATGGTTTACTGTCTGAGTCCCGTCCTTTTCGATTTTCCAATATGTATGCGGGAAGTATATTTTTTTATTGAGCTCTCCAAAAGCACAATCAATTATTTTCTCCCATACATATTCGAATTCAAATGTTCCGTACAACCTGTCAACAGTTGTAACCCCCCTGTTGCTTTGATCGCTGATTATTTCTAGCATATCTGAAAAAAGTTCTTTTCGGGAATCGTTGTTTTCAGTGTTAAGTTTTTCAGAAACAGCAGATAAAAACAATTGTTTATTAAACTTTATTTCGGGTATAGGAAACTTTTTATTTGTATACAGCCATCCTATATTTTGGAAAGCATAGTATACACAGTAGTCAAATATTTTACTTATTAGAGATTCACTTTTCAATTTGCTTTTTTTTGATGTTGTTTCAAGATACACTGCACCTTGTTCTGAAAAGGAAGGGATATTTTTCTTAATTGTCCTGCTCCAATCAATTTTTCCTGACGGGAAAGCAGTATATTCTGTCTCTGTTTCAAAATACTGACCGTAATTTAAGTACCTAAGTAAAATCCTTTGATACGCCAGCAATGGAAACCGGTTTTCATTTACATTTCCGCTTTGTTTTAAATTGTTGTTTATTTCGCTGTAAAAAAAACGTTTAAGCACCTTGATCAAAGTAACTATATCTTCACGAAGCTCATCATTTGAGCTAGAAATTGAAAATCCAATCGGAAAATGCACTTCTGGTTTTCCGGATGACAGTTTAATCCCTACAAAGCGATCATCTTCAAAGCCATTAGAAACGGAACAAATATCATGAAGACTGAATTCATTCTTCATGTGTATCATCGCTTTCATTAAAATCAATCTTAAATACATTAAATTTCTCTTTTTCAAATCCTGCAATTATTTTTTCAAGAGAGTTGTATTTTTCATCAAAAATTTTTTCCTTATTGTACTTGAAAACATCATTCCATAAGTACATAATGACTTTTTCAGCAAATGCCGGATTATATTTTCCATTTATCAGCTTAAGATCATCTTCAGAAACAAAAAATGCACCGATACGTTTATCTTCGTTAACAGCCAGATCGCTGTTTTCGTTTAGAATAATCTCGTTAATAGTTGTAACAAACGATTTCCATTTTATATTAGTATCCAGTATTTTCATTTCTGAGAAACTGCACTGATCAAAACTATTCGGGACCAGTTTCATTTTCCATCTTCTCTTGAAAGCGGTATCTAAAGTAAATACACTTTGATCGGCAGTATTCATTGTAGCTAAAAGCGATAAGTTTCCCGGTATCTTAACTTTGCCACTTTTTAAAACATTACTGTTAGTAACACCGTAGACGCTTTCTCCGTCTTTTCCCCGGTCAAGTAATTGGAATATATCTCCGAAAATTGCCGGGGCATTTCCTCTATTAATTTCTTCTATTATTAAGTAATAATGATTTTCAGGGTGTTCCCATGCCTTTTTTAATATAGCTGTAAACGGACCGTCTACAAAATCATATCTGATTTGATGTGTATCCGAATCTGTTTTCGGTAATATCTGACCGACAAAATCGGAATATGAATAATCAGGATGAAAAACTACTCGTTCCATAAATTCATCATCATTACAATACTTCTCTTTAATGATAAAACTCTTGCCACATCCGGGAACGCCGTAAAATATGATATTTTCTCCAGTCGAATCGTCAGTTCTTTGAATTATTGTTTCCGAGTGCTCTCCATAACTTTTAACGCTCGGCAAATAAACTGTCATTGGAAGCTTCACTTTCTGAATAATTGTTTTTGAAAATAAAGCGGAAATACTTTCTTCAAGTTCAGGATGTGTATCGAGCACCCCTCTTAAAACGCCAATAACCTGCGCTTCAGAAATCATATAAAGAGCTTGATTTCTGGATCCCTTGGTACTTGGTCCGATAAAAGAATTGTAAGAATCTTTATAGGGAATAAAATCTTCTTTTGTCATAGTGGGGACAATTTTTGCCACCATTTCAGCATTTATCATATAGTTTTTTTCCGAGTTATTATCCTGAACCGGTCCGGACTTTGCTTTTAGCACAGCAACCAATCCCAAAGTCCAATATACATTGTTTCCGCCGAATACTAAAAAAATCGGATCTCCGGGCTTAATAATATCATTACTATCTTCATAAGAGTTTAATCCTTTTAAGCAAAAAGAGGTATGGCCGTTTTCAAAATCCTTTACTGCATTGCAATCACTCGTTTTGACAACGTAATAATTTTGTCTGCCGATTTCTTTCAACGAAGTAACTTCAAATAAGAAGGTGCTGGCCTTTTCTGTTTGAATATCAGCCTCTTTAATTTTGATTTCTCCATAAAAAGTATACTTTTTTCTTTTATCCTCTCTGTAAAATAGAAAGATAGAATCTTTTGGGTAGCTGATATTTCCTTCAATTCGGCTATCGTTCACGTGTTTTGCTTCTCCGAGCATTTTCAGACGGCTGCCTTCAAGGTGGTTATATCCTTCTGTCAAGAATAATATAATTATGTTTGATTCGGCCGGAGTTACAACTGCCCGTCTGATCGCATCATAGGATTTATATCCCCATAGTTCAGCCAATGTTTTCTGATCGTATTCACCAAACAGTATTAGTTGATTAATTTCTTCGTGTGTCATCAAAAAACTCCTTTAAAGAATCCATGCTGCGCAAATCACCAGCCTGAACATAATAATTTTCAGCATCCATTGCTGTTTTGCCGTTTAACAATGCGTTTCTTGGTAAAACATATTTGTTTTTTATTATAAATTTTAAGTCATCCCGCGTTATATATCCAACATAGTTGTAAGTCCATCGTTGTTTAAGAACGGCTCTTTTCAAATCGCTAAAGTTGGCTGTGTCACTGTATAGCATACGCATTTCTTTAAGCAAATCTTCGCAATTCGGGTTTAACCTTATAAACAAAATAAAGTCATAAACACCATTCTCTTTATTTGGAATGTATACGCCGTTTTCATCCCAGTCTTTTGTTTCCAACAAAAGCAATTGACCAAAATGTTTGGTAGATTTAACAGATACTTCTCTACCCGCTACTGACAAATCAACTGAATCCCATTTCCCTAATTTATAGACAGCAAAATCCGGCTTTGAGCTTTTATCAAATCTATAGAAAAAGTTACAAGCCGCACATTCTGCTATTTTTCCCTGAAAAGCATTTGCAAAAATCTCGCCGCTTCTTCTTTCGTGATGTCCTCCGCTCCGGTGATCTCTATGTTCACCCTTTCCTCCAAAGGTCATATTATAAGCAAAATCAAAAACATCGCTTATTGTTTTCGGCTTCAATGTCCCGTCATTACGGTAGGGAACTTTTAAAGTAGTGAAAAAGCCATCGTCTGTCACTGCTAGCCGTTCAAAACTCTTTGCAGGAGCAACAGTTCCTAATGTTTCTTTGTGTTTTGGAGCAGTTGTTTCAGGACCGAGTTTATTTGGTTCTTTATCAGCATTTCTAAAAATCAACTTAAAAAAATTCATATCTGTTTTTTCTCCTCAACCACTTGTTCAATATCGTTAATACATCGTTCAGTTTCTTTTCTGATCTCTTTTTCCCAAAAGCGAAGAACTGTCCATCCATCAGCTTTAAGTTTTTCATTTACCTCTTCATCACGTTCCATGTTACGTTTAATTTTTTGCTTCCAATATTCAGAATTTGTTCCGATACGGTCGGTGCTTTCTTTATAGTTTTTGCCGTGCCAGAACTCACTGTCACAAAAAATAACAAGTTTATATTTCGGCATAACAATATCCGGCTTACCTATAAGTTTTTTATAGTTTTTTCTATAACGGTATCCGCGGGCCCATAACTCTTTGCGAAGAATACACTCGATGGCTGTATCTTTGCTTTTTATAGCTTGCATATTTTTTCTTCGTTGTTCCGGGGTATGGTTATCCATATAATTTTCTCCTTACAGATCAGATATGCTTAAGAATCATCGCCAAATTTCTTTAATTCTAACATTCTCGCTTTGTGGCTGATTGTTAATAGGTAATATAGATATACGTGCTAATATCGGAAAGTTAGATGCCAATCCAGCAAAGACACATCCGCCTGCCGGAAGAATCGGAATCATTTCATTTGTTGATTTATCTGAAAAAGCTATGGTTCGGTATATTTTTCTTAAATCCTCTTCATTGACCAGTCTATGAATGAAATAATTATGCAATTGGGAAATGATTGTGTCTGAAATATCCGAAGGTCTCTGGCTTGAAATTGTCAAGAATGTTCCGAATTTCCGGCCTTCTTTAATTATTTCTTCAAAGCACTCAAGCCGGTAGTCCTTCCACTCTTCACTTTCACGTATAGAAGTATTAGAAAGGATATTGTGAGCCTCATCCACAATAATATGTAACGATGAATCTAATGAGGATTTTTTAGCTTCTTTCTTTTCACTATACAACTTCTTGCAAATAATCAAAGGAACGATTTTCCTCATATCTACACGCAGACCGACTAAAGATATTACATCGATATTGGTCTTGTTTCTTTCTTTAGCGTCTCCAACAACGAATATCTTAGATAAACTGTCTATTTTATTATTTGCTCGCGCCATTAACGGCCCTATGTGCTCTTTGGTGATAAATGCCTTGCCAATTTCTTCACAATAATTCCAGTACAGTACCAGCTTAAATTTTTCAAACATATCAAGTTTTGAAATATCAAATGTTGCATTTTCTTCTGTGCCAAATATAAGGCGGTATATATCATCCTTTGATGTTCCGTATGTAACAGTTGAATTAGTCCTTGTATACATAGCCTTATATTTATAGTTATACATTAATTGCTCTTCAATAGCTGGAAATTTATCTGATATTTTCAGCAAATAAAATATCTCTCTTAAATAAGACCTGCAGTCTATTATTTTATCGTTTGAATTATATATAATCCCACAGAGAGATTCACGGTCATACATATTGAGATCTTCAAGCAATTTCCTAAATTTACGTATGCACCTATCAATGAAAGGCTTTTGGGTTTTATCTGTAGCTTCTAAAATGATAGACCAGAATTCTCCATCGGTGACATCATGAACAGAAACAGGATACTTATTGTCATTTGTCTTTTTTCTCAAACGAGTTGATAATTTATAGATATTTGCCTTATCAAAAACTTTAGAATATTCCCCGTTAAAATCAATTAATACAAAACGGGCATTTTTCTGAAACTTAGGATGCTGACTGTATTTCTGAACTACTTCTCTGTATAGCTTAGCCAAGGTATTTGATTTTCCGCTGCCCGTATTTCCAAAAATTCCTATATGACTGCATAACAAATCTTGAACATTAACTTCAAAGGGATACTCTTCGTACCCGATTAATGTACCTAATGTGATTTTATCCTCAGCATTTTTAGCAAAGATGTTTGAAATGATATCCTCCGTTACAACATACACATAGTTTCCAATCATTGGTAAGTTAGTAACACCGTGTACAAATTTATCCTGTTCTATGGAGCCGAGAACACCTATACCGATTATACGGTTTATTGCACTTTTTTTATCTGGCTGATAATTTTCGGAAAACTCTTCTTTCATGTATTCGCCTTCAACTTTACCAATAATATTAGAAAAGCCCTTGCGAATCAAAACGAAACTCCCGATACTTACATTTTTTACTACAGCACCGTTAAAATTAAGATATTCCGAATTCTTATTACTATATATACCAGCTTTAATAATACGTCCGGATACTTCGCATACTTCACCGATTTTCAATATATCATTTAACTGCATTATATATCTCCGTTAACAAAGAATTTACATCGTCCAAAGTGAATTCATTGATTTTATTTGCTTTTTCATCTCTATTAAAATAACAAAACACATTATTATTAAATTTAAATAATTCTTGAAACCAAAGCAAATCTTTTTGGCAATATGGAAATACAATCAAAGTGAGTGTTGGATTGGAAGATAAAGCCCTGCCAATTACTTGCGTCATATGTTCATCTTCAAAAGAAAAACCAAAAGCAATCAGAACTGTATTCTGACGTTCGAGTTCATTTGCAAACATGCGTATCTGATCATAATAATTACTGTTCATTACAGTCGAATTAAACTTACTTTTTTCCGGATTGACAATGGCAAGCTTCTCATAATTTTTCAAAAATTCATCTCGATCTGTTGATAAGAGAATTTCTTCAAATCTTTCTTTATAATCATCAAAGACGATTTTTCCATTTTCCTGTTTCCAATAAATCGAGCCATGAAGCTTAAATAAATTAACACTTATCGTCTCAGAGACCCTACCTGACAATTCAGTTTGTTTGCAAATTAATTTACCATAATTGGAAGTTGAAAACTCTGGTTTTATACGCCCTTCAAACCCATCAAAATAATCAATATGGTTTTTTTCTAAAGCCTTCTCTATAAGATTATCATAGTTAGTGGTAAAAATATTGATGATTTTATGCACTACAGAGGTTTCGCGTAAATCAACAATGTCTGCAAACGTTTTAATTAAAACACGTTTATTATTAAACGAGTTATCCTCAAAATTTATATTAGCAACAGGAGCAATTGATTTTTTGAAAAAATCAATTTTCACTTCATACTCTTTATCTTTATCACCTTTTTGTATCGCTTCGCTTAATCTTTTTTCTATATTTGAAAGTGGTTGAAGATATGGCAGAGAAAAAGCCGAACCAAGCAAAAGATTTATGTTTGAAGAAGAAATTATTCTTTGAAGTTTTCCGAAAATAATTTTTCTCATATCATCAGAACATTTAAAATTAAATTCTTGCATATTGTCCTCCTTGTTTTTACTTCTTAGGCACTATTTCTACAATATCATCCATAGTGCAACCAAGGGCTGAGCATATCTTTACAAGAACCTCACTGCTGACAACGGCGCCGTCCTTACCCATCTTGGTGATGGTAGCGATGCTGATGCCGGCTTTTTCGGCGAGTTCTTTCTTTTTCATATCACGGTCGATTAAGAGCTTGAATAATTTTTTATAGCTTGCGGCCATTGCATTACACCTCATAGATAGTTATAGTTAGCACATTGTATCATTGAAAATCATTATACCACACTCTACTCCAAACATCAACAGTTTTCGGCAGAAAAATACTGCGATTTCAGTATTTATCAACTTTTTGTTACAAGTTTTCTATTTTCTCCTTGCTTTCCGTAATCTCCTTATCTTTGTCTACTGCGGTGCAAATTTTGACTTGAATCAGGGGTTGTTCAGAGTTATAATAACCGTATAAAAGCAAAAGTCTCTCGCGTGATAGCGAGAGGCGTGTAGCTCATATTATTCCGTGGAAATTGCTGTTGACCACATAACAGACCACCTACCGTTTCGGAGCACTCGGAAACAGTGGACATAAGAGTGGCGAAGAGCACAGTTTTCCGAGCGGAAAGGGGCGGAAAAAGCTATTTTTAGCGGAAATTGCCTTCATAGGTCCGTTTGGGACCATCAGGCCGCAGGTTCGATCCCTGTCACTCGGACCAACTTTTGGAGAATCCGCTGATAAAAATCGGCGGATTTTTTCTGCTTTAGATACTTAATTAAGCCATTCTTTACAGCGGAGCAGTATAAAATGAACTATCTGGAAATTTCGGATAGTTCATTTTAGCTTAAGTCTTTTCTTTGTTTAATGCTGCCCAATTATTACTCATTATAAGGAGTATTGCAGCTTAGGTATTCATCGCTTATCTCGTAAACATTACATTATTACACAAAAATGTTTCCTTTGAACTCCATACCTGATTTGTTGGGATATTCTAATGGTTTGTTCTTTTCTCCAACCTCTGATTTGCAACAGTCTTTATATTTCCTTCCACTTCCGCACGGACAATGAGCCTGATTCTTCGTTTTAGCGTATAAAGCAGGATGCATAACTATACTTTCCCTATCAACTCTTTGTTTGTATCTTTGTGTTTCATAAAGGAAGAGCATTAAGATGTATGCACTTTGCATCAATTTAACACTTTCAATAGCAACATCCAACAGATATGAAATTTTGTTTTCTCCTGTTGTCTTAACAGTATACTCTATTGTTTGCTGTATCCCTTTATAATTATAATCATTATGTCCTATTGCATTTCTCATTTCATTTGAATCGCTTGAAATATTAAACGTTTTGGCGAAAAATTCTTCAGATCCCAAATGCTTTATTCTATTTCCTTTGCTCTGCTTACTAAATTTATCCATATCAAACTTATTAGTGAATAAATTGAAAGCACCTCTGTTTTCTATATTATCTAACCCAACAACCAAATCACAACATTCCGCCAAATTTTCATAAGTATCTTGATAAAAACTTTTAATATCCTCGAAAGAACATGTTGTTAATCCCAATGTCTCTTTATCTATGGTAGTTGGATCATCATACAGGTTTGCACAAATTGCAGGAATCAAATTCTTTACAATTTTTATATAAGAAAACATTATTTCAAACAACTTAGCTTGGATTGTTACAATACGATTTTTTTCATCTAAAAAACTGATATACTCTTTTAATGCTTGTGTATTTAAATGTCGGAAATGATCATTTATTTCAAGCAAAGTTCTCTTGATTTCCTTTTTCTTGAAAATGCCGCCGCAATCAAAGAAAAACGAATAATACACATAGCGCATAATTTCAAAATCAGAAGAAAGATTATATCCTGCTCTTTTCGCATCTATTTCGTACTTTTCTTTAATTAGGTCCATTTTACCGTTTAAAAACAAATTATATTTAATTTGCATTGAATCCCATCTTTTTATTAAGTCAGATGCAAAACAAGCATAATTAATAAAATTATTTTTATCATCCATGCTCATAGCTTCAAAAAATGCAAATACTGGTGATAACCTTGGGGGATTAGAAAGGTCTTCTTTTGTGCCAGGCAAGAGCTCGATTTTTTTGCATAAAATTTCACCAGAGGCTTCTCCATAGTATTCATAGTTTTGCGGCAAAACTTCTTTACAGTTTCCAGGAACATAATATGCTTTTCTATTCTCGTTATCAGAAATGAACTCGCCTGTTAATAATGTATTACAATTCCCACAATGAATCCGCACCGGAGTGTTATAAATATAACCTGCTGGCGTTCTCATACGAGTAACCGTTTCACAGACAGGACACTTTATAAAATAGTTAACCGTCATTCTTTTTACCTTCCTTGTTTCCCCATTATATAACAAAACCAAACAATATGCAAACAAACACCGCCACGGAATGTCCATGGCGGTGTTCGTTGTGTCAACCGTCTTGTTCGGTGCTCCCAGTTTTGAGCCGTTCTTTTTCTGCGGCAATTTCGGCATTCTTTTGTTTAATCATCTCGGCAAGCTTTTCTTCGCATTCTTCTCTTGTGTCGGCGTAGATATTGAACTTTTTGCGTTTGCCGTTCGGCAATTTCGGAGAATAGCTGCCTTCCCATTTCTTTTTGCCGATTCTAAATATGCACCCCGTTTCGGGGCGGCGTATCTTCGGCTGTTTCGGCTCAAATTTCGCTCTTACGGGCGTTTCCGGCGCTCTGTCGGGCGTTTGCCAGTCCTCGCCCAAAGTACCCTCATTTCCTGCCGAAACCCCGTTCGATTTCGTCGGCGGCGCTGTCAAAGCCCTCGCACCGGATTTCAAAACCTTCTCTTTTATAAAAATTTATTGCGCGTGCGTTTTTTGATATACATTCAGTGACAGCTCGTTGTTTTTGCTTTTTATATAATCCAGCAGAAGCTTGCCGATGCCGTGCGACTGCGCTTCGCTACAAACAAAAATGCCTTCAATATGGTTTTCGCATAATCCTATAAAGCCATGTATTTCTCGGACGCTTTCGTATACATAGACTTCTGCCTGCGGAAGCATTTCTTTAACCGCTTCAAAATTGCTCTTCCAATATTGCTCGTGGATAAAGCTGTGCGCCGAGAGGTTTGTTTTCAACCATATATCGGCAACCCTGTCAATATCGGATTTTTGTAATTTTCTAATCATATACAGCTCCCGGATTTAAATTAAAACGGGCCGAAGTTGAATGAAATAATTTAAATGTGACCCTCTTAGGCTTAAAAAGTATGGATAACCCCTTTTTGCGCTGCGGACTTACAAATTATGAGTTTGCTTTTTTCCACACGTCAATCGCTATAAACAGCTGCTCTCCCAAAGCTCGGCTGACCGTTCCGTAAACAGCATCTTTCAGAAGCTTTTTGTTCACTCTTTTTGGGAGATACCCGAGTTTTCGCCCTTCTTTATCAAGAACAAGAACGGCGTTTTTGTCATATGTATTTTCAGGCTCCGGCAAAAACGTCACAATGTCGCCATCTTTCACGCTTTGAACGGTGTCTTTATCGGAATATTTGCTTCCCGCAACAGGAGTATTCGTAACAAAAATATCGTTCTCGTTTTGCGGCGTTGTGGTCGGCTGCGGTGCTTTGTAAATAAATGACGGCGCAGAATCAACTTCTGCCACGCCGAGCATATTCATAAGAAACATAATTCTTCTTTCGGCTTCTTTGAGGCGGTTCTCCAAATCCGAAATTTTCACAGCAAGGGACAGCGGAATGTCACGCTCCGCTTCAGAACCTCCGTCATCTTCAAAGTCGCCGTTTTTTTCGTCGGCGGCAGATTTTGCGGCTTCTGCTTTTTTATCGTCGCTCTTTTTATTGTCTGTCGAATTTACCGGCGCAATTTCGTTGCCGTCGTCGGCATAAATGCATCTGAGCGTACCGTCGGCGATTTCCGCATTCTTTTCACATCGCGTTCACCGTTCAACGTCCGACGGCAACAGCCCCGCGCTCGCAGCGGTTTCCCCAGCTGTCAACGAGGGAGCCTTCCTTGTAAACACATATTACCTCGCAGTTGTTTGCGCATTTGCCGCAGCTCTTGCCGGTAATTTTGAAATCCACGTCGGTTATGCCGAAATCGAAGGGGCGAATCACGCCCGAGCGCTTGGCGAGCAGAGCCACTCCGTAGGCGCCTGCCAGATGCCCGTTTTTATCGACGATTATATCGTATCCTGTTTCACTTTCGAATGCCTTTACGACGCCGATGTTTTTGCTGACACCGCCCTGAAAGACAACGGGAGGCTCGATTTTTTTACCCTTGGCAACGTTGTTCAGATAATTCAGCACAATGGCACGGCAAAGCCCCGCCGCAATATCCTCCTTGCTGCACCCGATTTGCAGCTTGTGTACAAGGTCGGATTCCGCAAACACCGTGCAGCGTGCGGCTATCGGCGTGGGATCCGTGGATTTCAGTGCTGTTTCGCCGAAGTCCTCAACGGCGATATCAAGCCGCGCCGCCTGATTGGAGATAAATGCGCCCGTGCCGGCTGCGCAGAGAGTGTTCATTGCGTAATCGGTCACGACACCGCCGCGGAGAATGATGATTTTGGAATCCTGCCCGCCGATTTCGAATATCGTTCTTACATCGGGATGGATGTTAGTTGTTCCTACTGCGTGAGCGGTGATTTCGTTCTTTACCACTGCGGCGTTCAGCACAGCTCCGATGAGCTTTCTTGCACTGCCGGTAGTGCCGACGGCGGCAATTCGGTAGTTCTCGGCGTCGAATTGCGCCTCCAGAAGACGAAGCAGCTTTTTCACCGCCTCCAGCGGATTTCCCTTAGTGTAAATGTATTCCCCGCAAAGCAGGTTGTCGTTCTCATCAATGATTGTTCCTTTTGTTGAGATGGAACCGACATCGATTCCCATGAACGCATTTTTCATTTTTTCTTCCTCTTTTCATTTTCCTTCTTCATCTTTATCATATCGTAAAATGCCTCCAGCCGTGTTTCGATTCCGGTATCGGCATTTTGACAGTCAAAGCTGAAAAACAGAATAGGCACGTTATAATCGGAGCTTATGTTCCGCAGCACGGGCATAGCGTCGATTTCCGGAGTGCAGCCGAAGGATTTCAGGTGAATGATCCCGTCAAAGCCACGTTTTGCACAGTCAAGAGCAAAGCCGATGTTGGACGTGGTGGTAACACCCATGTCATACTTTACATAATCACGAATGACTTTGCGCCGTTTCGGAGCCGAGTAATGCACCAGCGTGTTGGAAACATTCATCCATCTCTCAACGCACATGCCGTATTTTGCCATTTTCTTTTCGATGTTGTGGCTGCTGTAATCGTCCATTACCGTATAGTATTCGCCGATTATTGCGATGCGAATGGGATCCTCCGGCATGTCGACGGGTATCGCCGCCATCTCTTTTTTTGTTTGATTATAAATTCGCATTACCGAGAAAACATTGTTTTTCGAGTTTCTCAGGCTGTTCAGGAATCTTCCGAATGCCCGGTCGTAATCTCCGTCGTTAAGCTCAAAACCCACGTTTTTGTTCAGTGTTGCCTGTGTTCGGTCAAGAGCCTCAAGCATGGCAAGCACCGTAATGCCCGTATGAAGAACCTTTGGCAGTGAGCAGCACGGATTAAGCTGCTTGAGCAGAGAGATAAAGGTCTTGGGATTATTACGGTCGGCATTCGCGAGATTGACGAAGTTTATATCATATCCGAGATCGCTGAGGATTTTTTTCTGCAGCGAGCCGTAATACTTTAAGCGGCATGCCACTACGCCGCCCACCTGCACGATGGTATCGGCACCTGCCTCGATTGCCTCCAGAAAGCAGCCGAGAGTGAATTTGAAGGGCGAGCATACAAAATCGGGACTGTTGCGGTTGCCAAGCTCCATGGTGCGTTTGGTAATGGCAGGCGGCGCCACATAGTCCTGTTCCACGCCGTGTCGGATAAAATATTCGAACAGTACGTTATAATGTCCGAATTGAGAAAAAGATACTTTCTTTTTTGCCGTGTCTTTATTTTTCATTGCCGTGCCACCCCCGCATTCCAAAAGCTCAGGACGTCAATAAAGCTTTCGATTCGTGTCTCAACTCCCGCCATTCCGTCCTGACCGTCGAGCAGCAGATACAAAACAGGCAAATCGTCGATCTCCCGCTTGATTACATCGTTTACGATGGAATCCGGTCCGCACGGAAATCCGGTAAGAAGGACGATGCCGTCTACACGGCCCTTATACCGCACGATTCCGCCGAGCAGCTCGCGGCTGACTATCCACGGAAGCGTGCCGTCGGACAGCTTCAGAAAATCGTTCTGCGCTTTCTTTCGGTCGGTAAGATTCGCGTCGATAACCGTAACGCCGTATCCGTTTAGCGCACGAAGAATGGGTTTTCCGATATAATCGTCGTGAATGCAGTAATCATGCCCGACCAACAGTATTTTTTTGCCGTTTCCGTCGGCAAGACGCTCCGCTTCTTTTACCTTGTCCGCAAATGCGCGCTCCGAAAGCTCCTTTGCCGTACGGTATGCCTCGCGAACCTGCTTTTTGCTTTTATTGAGTGCCTCAGCCATGCTTAAAAAGGCGGTTTCCTCATCTCCGGCGTGCTTCATGTCCTGCGTTCCGGAGAAGTCAATTGCATAGGTGAGTATCTGCGGCGAACGATCTCTAAACAGATTTGCCGTCATAGCCGGAAAAGCACGGAAACGCGTACAGTTAATTCCGTATTCCCCGAAATTGGAAAGCCACGGAATGAAAAGGCAGTCGCATTTATCTAAAAGATAACTCACATGACCCATATAAACTTTTGAAGCAAGGCAGCTCTCGTCCGCCATGATTGCCGAGCCGTGTTCCAAAATACTTTTGTTTGTTTCGGGACTTAAAACATATTCGATTCCAAGCGCTTTGAAGAATTCCTCCCACAAAACGCCGTAACGGTAGTACATACCCGCTCTCGGGATTCCGATTTTCATTTTTTACTCCTTAATTTATCCAACATATCATAGAACCGCGAAGCGGTATTTTACACAAATTATTTTAACGTTGGATAACGTCTGCAAAAATATATTGACACAGACCGTTGTTCCAATTATACTAAAAGTGATTAAAGAAAGCAACCGTTATCTTTGCAAGAAAACATTGGATATCCAACAGTGAAATATAAACTTATCGGATGAGAAAGTGAGAAAGAAAAAATGTCGGATTATTATTCCAAAAGCAAGCAGCGCAAGCCGTTGAACACGGGGGACAAAAGAATCAGAAAAACAAAGCAGGCTATCCGCAACGCATTGTTTCAGATAATGGAGGAAAAGAGCATAGATAAAATTACGGTCGCGGAGATTGTGCAAAAAGCGGATATCAACCGCTCAACATTTTATTTTTACTACGAGGATATCAACGATCTCTTGCGGCAGACCGAAAATGAAGTTTTTGAAACCTTCGTGCGGAGCATTGTTTTGACAAGCTTTTCTTTTTCAAAAAAGGAGGAATTCGTGCAGTACCTGACAAAATACATGGAGTTTTGCCGGCAAAACTATATTGTGTGTAAATTTGTCATGGCAAACGCCTGCAACAACGAACTTGCCAATAAGATCCGAAGCGAACTGAAGAAAACGATTCCGAATTCAAGAACCTTGTATGATGAAAACGATCCGAGGTTTTATCTTACCACATTCGCGATTTCAGCTTTTCTTTTTGCGATTCTGGAATGGATGGACGACGGCATGCGCATCGCTCCCGCGGCCATGGCGGAATTTCTGACAGAGACGTATCTGAGCGGTGCAATATTTATAAAAAAAAGCAAAAAAAATTATGCGGCTGCGTTATAAGCCTGCCCTCCGCTGCCGTTTTTATGGTGATTTGCTCCTGATTATGCCGTATAATATTTTAACTTATATAATATTCTGATAATATCCTGTTGTCGAAAAGACAAATTTTTTTGAGAGAGGAAGAACATATGAGGAAGTTTATAATCGGCACCGACTGGTGGACGGACTGCGACGATGCGGTCGCTTTGGCATTGGCGGCAAAGTCCGCGGCAATGAATTTAAGATGCGACGACAGCTTTGTTCAGAATGACGGCTGGTACGCCGCCGCGGAACGTTATGAGGATTTTTTGCGCCGCCACAGAGGACTGCATGTTCTTTTTTTAGAGCTTGGCGTCGGAATGAACACCCCCGCAATAATCAAATACCCGTTTTGGCAGATGACAGCAAAAAATCCCAAGGCTGTCTACGCCTGCATAAATTACGGACAGGCGTTTTGCCCTGAGGAAATAAAAAGACAGTCAGTCTGTATAGACGCGAATATTGCGGAAGTATTGAAAAAACTGTAAAAAACAAAAGCACAGCTTCGCGTTAAAAGCTGTGCTTTTAATCTATGAATATAAGAGCGGCATTGCTTATTGATTATTACTTTGTGTAATGATATAATTTGCTTGAGGTGCAGGCAATGGTATATACAAAGCATTATATGTCGCCGCTCGGCGGTATTATTTTGGCGGCTGACGACGAAGGTTTAATCGAGCTGTGGTTTGACGGTCAAAAATATTTCGGCGCCGATTTGCCGAAAGAATACGAAGAAAAAGAGACACCCGTTCTTTTTGAAGCAAAGCGTTGGCTCGATATTTATTTTTCAAAAAAAGAGCCCGGCTTTACGCCGCCGCTTCACATGACAGGCTCGGAATTTCGCCTTGCGGTGTGGAAAGAGCTTTTAAAAATTCCGTACGGCAAAACCGTCACATACGGCGAAATAGCGCGGGCGCTCGGCGCTGAAAGAGGATTTAAAAAGATGTCCGCACAGGCTGTCGGCGGCGCCGTGGGGCACAATAAAATCTCGCTTATTGTTCCGTGCCACAGGGTGGTCGGCACAAACGGCAGTCTTACCGGCTACGCCGGCGGTATTGACAAAAAAATAAAGCTTTTAGAGCTTGAAAATACTGATATGCGCGGACTTTTTAAGCCGAAAAAGGGTACGGCATTGTGATTGGAGGATGTAATTGATATTCTGTGAATTTAACGAAGTACCGAAGAACACGTCATGTTTTTATGAACTTCAATACTGTAAACATAAAAAAGGCGCTCCCGAAAGGGAAATAGTTTCCGTCGAAAAAATTAAGTTCAAAGACGAAACGTCTTTGTTTGTTCTTGAAGACAGGTTTGAAAGCTTTTTTGAAACGTATTCAAAAATCTTTGACGGCGGAATTTACAATAATCTGAAAAGCGGCTTGCTTGATGTTTTCGGAATTAATTGGTATTCGCCCGGAAAAACGGGTGAGATAATTAAACGTTTCGGCACTCTCAAAGAAAAACCGGATGACAGCGCCCTGCTTCTTTCATGGCTTTTAAAAGCAGAAAAAGAATATAACGGCTTTTACTTTTTGGGGTTGTAACACACGCTGTCGTATTGCAAGACTTTTTGGCGCAGTAACGGCGAAAAGATGGCGTTTTAAAATCGTATGGGTTTAACCCTCTTGCGCTTAGGCATAAGAGAGTCGAACCGACACGCCCTAAAAACTTTATTTTCCGCATCCTCGGGCGTTTTTCTCCTTGCAATACGGGCAGTATTGACGCGTCGAAAAAACACCCGACTATGCAAAAACTAAAGTTTTTTGGGTGCTCGCAGTTTTAAAATGCCATATTTTTGTCGGTACAAGGAAAAAAACGAAGCAATGCTGTCGCCTTGCGAGGCTTTTTGACGCAGTAACGGCGAAAAGAGGGCATTTTAAAACCGTATCGGTTCGGCTCTCTTATGCCTAAACTGAATACCCTATTATGTGACATTTTCCGGCTATGTTGCTTTTTATGTCGAATGCGGTCACATAACATTGTCGAAACTTGTCGAAATTAGTCTAATTTAGTCGAAATGACCAAAAACAGGCGTCAAAATTGTATATTTTTAGTATTTGCTATTGATTTTTTCCTGCAAAGTGGTATAATGCTATCAAAATTAAATAAATGAGGGGATATGATTTGAATGAGTGAGAAAATTAAAATCCTTATAACGGATGACGGGTGCGGCGAAACGCTGAACATCGCGTCGGTTTTAAGAACAAACTCATTTGATGTCAGAATTTGTTCGCGTGACGGATGGGATGTTTTACATCAGCTCGAAACTTTCGGTGCAGACGTCTTGATTTGCGATGTTTTTATGCGGCATGTCGATATAATCGGTATAGCTCAAAGGCTGAACAAACAAATGCCGCAAAAGCATCCGATCATTTTTGCCGTTTCGTCAGTCGACAATCCACGGCTTGAGAGGGCGTTAATGACAAGCGGCGTCGAATACTACTTTTTAAAACCCGTTGACCCGATTACGATGCTCCAACGCGTAAGTTTGCTTTTAAACAGAAAAATAATCGGTGTAATGCCGGAAAGAAAAATACAATCGGAGACAACAATGAAAAATATCGATTCCGTAATAACCGACTTGCTTCTTGATGCCGGGCTTTCGATGCGCTACACAGGCTTTGAGTGCCTCAGAGAAGCAATAAAGCTTATCATCTCTGACAGCAGTTTCTCGAAAAACATTACAAAACGCTTTTATCCCGAACTCGCAAAGAAGTTTTCAACAACGGTTTCTGCGGTTGAAAGAGCAATGCGGGTTGCAATAGAGCGCGCATATTATGACAACAGAAGCTCGTTCATCCGTTGCTTCGGAAATACCGATGTACGACCGACAAATATGGAAGTTATATTAAGATTTGCGGATATTGCAAAAAGAGAAATGGCAGGCGAAACCCGAAGAGAATTCGGAACATGCATGATAGATGGAATTTAATATGATTAAGGAGGAAAACTTCTTTGAAGAAATTGACAGCGGCGGTGCCGAAGATTTAAGTCAGATTAAACTCGGCGACTTGTCTGATGACGAACTGCGCTTTCTGTTTTTAATAAGAAGCTCCGATAAACTGTTTTCAAAAGCAAAAAGACTTTTGCTAAACGAAGATAGCGGCAAAAACAGCGCCGGTAATTAACAGTCTTTCTGAGCTGCATTGCTCTTTGCTCTTCCTTCGCTTGACTTTTTGTAAATTCGCAAAATCAAATATAATCAATCTCTTGACAACTCGTTTGTTTTTTGATAAAATGATGACCGTGATTTTGCAGTGCCCGTTTTATGCGCTGCAAAAAATACGGAGAGTTGTCCGAGTGGTCGAAGGTGCAGCACTCGAAATGCTGTAAGCCGAAAGGCTTCTAGGGTTCGAATCCCTAACTCTCCGCCATAAGTCCACCGTAATCTTGACAGAATTACGGTGGATTTATTATAATTAAACAAATCGGAATTTGAAGAGGTAATGAGCAATGGCACGAGAAAGGTATCAGGTCTTAGTCATTCCATATTGCATAGAGGACGGCAACGTACAATTTTGTTTGTTTCAAAGGAGCGATATGGGTATTTGGCAATTCATAGCAGGTGGGGGAGAAGAAGCGGATATCTCAATCATTGAGTCGGCAAAAAGAGAAGCCTTTGAAGAAGCCGGGATTTCTAAGACATGTAACTTTTTTAAGCTGGATACCTGCTGTAGCATACCATCCAACTGTTTTAAGAATGCAGAAGCAATATGGGGTAAAGAATGTTTCGTTATTCCGGAGTACACATTTGCAGTAAGAGTAACAAGCACTTTTTTGAAGTTATCTCATGAACATACAGAATATAAATGGCTAACTTATGCGGAAGCCCAAACTGTACTTCAATACGACAGCAATAAGACTGCTCTGTGGGAACTGAACCGGCGCATTGCGCTTGGAATGTTGAAATAGATAGCTTCCATTTTACCGCAATTTTTCAGGTGAAAATACCGTTTTAAGATGGTACTGCCCACCATTGTACGGTTTCTGCTAAAACTACGGTTCTTTGCCATAAATAACGGTATAGTGTGAAAAACACTGTGCCGCTATTTTTTTGTGAAAATTCAAGGGGATTCGAACCCATACAATCTTTTGCAAGACGAAGTCTTGTCAAAAGAAAATATAATAGGATAGTTTGCGAAGCAAACTAATCGGCGAACGAAGTGAGCCGAGTCCCTAACTCTCCGCCAAATAAGAACGCTAATTTTGATACAAAGTTAGCGTTCTTTCTTTTTGCCCGAAAGCCTTATTTTATGGGCTTTTTCAGCCCTATCGCAATTTCAAACAGAATTTTTAAGCCGTCACGAGAGCGTTTCGTGCGGCATTTTTGCGTTTTTCAAAGGAAAATAGGTTAAAAACCAAAAAGCAATCGTTCAATATTATGATATTCGTTCATTTTTAGGAGTAATTGTTCAAAGATAGCAAAATGATAAAGAAAAAGCACATTGCGCCTCCATGGTTGGAGGTTCAATGTGCTTTTTACATCGTATTCATAAGGTCAAGCAGCAGTCGCTTTTGCTCATCGGACAAGGTGCGCTGTTTTGAAAAAAGTATCTCCTGTTCAGCGTTAGTGGTGTTCACTTGATAATGAGGAACAAACAGAATGGCGGTTTCCAGGTGATTATATAGTTTTATTTCGCCTCTGACAGAATTTTCAACATTTCATTTGCCGCCGAGTCCATAGGAGCATTTGCGGAAAAGCTCTTATCTCTCGAAACGATTTCAACAATATTTTTCTTCATATTTCGGGGGCTGACAATTATTCTGAACGGTACGCCGATCAGGTCAGCATCCGAGAACATAACTCCAGAACTTACCTTACGGTCATCATAAATGACCTCGACGCCCTTGCTTTGCAGTTCCTCGTACAGCTTGTCGGCATAAGCCTTAACCTCGGCATCGTCAGCACGGACAGCGCAAATGTGTGCCTGCCACGGTGCAACTGCCAAAGGCCATACCGGACCATATTCATCGTGATGGGCCTCACAGATTGAAGCGGCAAGTCTGCCGACACCGATACCATAGCACCCCATAATCGGATACTGCGTTTTGCCGTTGCTGTCGATATAAGTCATATTCATAGACTTGGTGTATTTGGTGCCGAGCTGGAAGATGTTACCCACCTCTATGCCACGGAATACCGTAATGGCAGGCTTGCCGCAATGCGGGCAAATGCCTCCTTCCTGTATCTTGGCAAAATCGTGGTATTTCGCACCTTTCACATCACGGCTCATATCAAGACCTGTGTAGTGATATTCACAAACATTCGCACCGCAGGAAAGATTATTCATTCCTTCAAGGGAACGGTCATACAGAAGCGTAAAATTACCGTTCAGATTAACGGGTCCGATGTATCCCGCATTGAGTCCGCTCTCTTCTGTAATAACTGCCGGATGAATGTCATATCCTAAATGATTTGCGAGCTTGGTTTCATTGACCTCAAGATCTCCACGGATAAACAATACGATATAGTGGTCATCAGAATTGCGCTGATATACAACCGCCTTGCAGGAAGCCTTTTCATCACAATGCAGGAACTCGCATATTTCCTCAATAGTGTGGATGTTTGGGGTATGCACTAAAGTCAATTCATCAGAAATGCCGTTTCTTTCATTGTGAATGATACACTCTGCTGCCTCCATATTGGCACGGTAATCACATTCCGTGCAGATGGCAATAGAATCTTCACCGATAGGGGTGAGCAGCATAAACTCATGAGAAATATTACCGCCCATCATACCGGAATCAGAAGCAACGGAAATAACCTCCGGCAAGCCTACTCTTGTATAAATGCGCTCATAAGCCTTATGACACTTACCGTAATATTCCTCTAAATCTGCCTGACTTGTGTGGAAAGAGTATGCGTCCTTCATTGTAAATTCACGCACTCGGATAAGTCCGGCTCTCGGTCTTGCTTCGTCACGGAACTTGGTCTGAATCTGATACACCATAAAAGGATATTTCATATAACTCTGCCCGTAATCACGAACAAGATGAACGGCGGCTTCTTCGTGCGTCATACCAAGAACAAGAGGTCTGCCGCTGCGGTCATTAAAACGAGCCATTTCTTTGCCGATGCTCTCGTATCTGCCTGACTCCTGCCAAATAGAAGCAGGCATAACAACAGGAAACTGCACTTCCTGTCCGTCAATAGCGTCCATCTCTTCACGGATGATTTGCTCAATTTTGCGTGTAATTCTTTTCAGCGGCATATAGGAAGAAAAAATACCATTTGCTACATACTTCATATAGCCGCCACGCACCATCAAAGCGTGGCTGTCAACGATACAGTCTGACGGTCTTTCTCGGAAACGCTCTCCGACAAGTTTTTCAAGTTTCATATAAGGATACCTCCATTTTTTGCTTTTGAACACAAAAAAGCCCTAAGCCAATATTACATCAGCTTAGGGCGAACTATAAACAAGTCCGTGGTACCACCTAAATTCGGATATAATCCGCACTTTCCGGCACAGGATAAATTCCGATGCCATATCTCTGTAACGGGAGAACCCGGCGAGGCTTACTACTATTTCAGCTCACAGCTCAAAGATGGGTTGGGCATCTTTTCAATAAAGGCTCGCACCGACCGCCTTCTCTCTGAAAATCCGAGATGCTTACTATTTCTTATCATAGCTTTTGTGTTCAATTTTTATTATTATACCACAAAATTTGATAGATGTCAAGATTTCATCTATCAATACATAAGATATAATCAAAGAATAGTTATAAAAAATGGTGTAGTTTACGATATGAACTGCACCATTTGCTTTGCATCCCCTTACCCACAATGCACCCTCTAACTT
>CAKSOE010000039.1 GCA_934476675.1 uncultured Clostridia bacterium
GTTAAACGCACAACCTACGAAATTTTCTAACAGTCTTGTACCAAACAGGAGCGTGTGAGTGCGACTGAATAAAACTCCGTATCTTGAATGTGTGCCCTCATTTGCGTACACCGGTACGCGGCAATCGGTTAAACGCGCAACCTACGAAATTTTCTAACAGTCTTGTACCAAACAGGAGTGTGTGGAGTATTAAAAATTGAAAATCTTGCATTTTAAACCTTTCAAACAATATAGCAAAACGTAGTTTTGCGCAGCGCAGGTGAAGAAAGCGGCGGCATCAGCTGTAGAATAAGGTGCAAAGATGATAATAAAATTTTTTAGCATTATATTTTGTGTCTAAGGCACGGAAAGGAACAAAAACAACTATGAAAAAAAGATTTTTAAGCTTTCTGACAGCGGTAAGCATGATTGTCGGAACAATTCCGATAATGCTGCCAAATACCGCAATTGCAAGCGAAACGGAGCAGAAAAGCAACATTGACCGTTCGGCATACGAGGAACTGGGCTTTACGGGCTTGGACGCTAAAAACGACAGCAATTCTTTTTTCGGTACGGCGAACACTGTGCTCATGCCGAAAAAGGAGCTTTATTTAAACTACAACGGAAGCAGCAACTTCGGTCAGCTTTTACGAAGCGGAATAGACCTGTACAAAAGCAACAGTGACCGCAAAGCAACGGGCGCGTATAAAAGATACGGTCAGTATAAAAACGGTGACTGGGCAAATCTTAAAGATGAAAACGGCTACAACTACGGACAGCTCGGCGGAACAGAACCGTACAGTAATATAGAGAGCAAAAACAAGCACCAGAGAAACGCATATGCCGAATCTGTTGCGTTTAATTCGGGCAGCGGCAGGGAGTCAAATGTTGCAACCGTGTACATAAGGACAAAGGACGGCAACAGAAGAAATCAAAGAATATCTCTTGAAATAGCCACATTCGGGAACGACGGAAAGAGCAGAAATACGGCATCGTATGTTGTTGAGTACTGCAACGAAAATTCCGCATTGAACGAGCAGGGATATTTCTACACAATGGATTATGCGGCTCTGATAGACGTTACCGCAGGCGATTATGACGGAGACGGCATGGACGAAATTGCGGTATACGGCGCAAACAATAAAGTAATTATCTATAAGTACAGAAATTCAAAATTATACACATGGAAAACCATTAACACATCTGAAATTTCTGCCGACAGCGGTGTAACGGTATGGGGCGACGGATATCCGGTGCCCAATGTAAAGCGTGCGGCGGTTGTTACGCTTGAATCGTTTGATTTGGACAAAAACAATGCAGATGAGCTTGTAATAACCGTTTCAAATCCGCAGGATGCCGATTACAAACATATGAACTACGGTTACATATACAGCTACAATTCGGGCAGCAGACTTGCGCAGAGCGCAAAAATTCCGCTATATGATGATTCTACGGTTTTGCGTTCCGCAAGCGCTGCGGCGGGCGATTTTGACGGCAGCGGACAGAAGACGCTGGTATTTGGCGGAAGAGCGTCAAGTACGTCAAATCCGAACTCCATCCGCTCAAACGACAAAATCGCAACCCGTACCGTAACGTATAATCATAATACGAAGTCGTACGAAGCGAGCAGTATTCAGAAGTATAACGAAAGCTTCAACATTGCAATGATGGCAGACAGAGGTCTGAAATATTATTCGCCGATAGGAATGGCTGCGTTCAATATGTACGGCGAGAAAGATCCGGACGGAAACAGCGGTACAAGATTGTTCCTTTTCGACAGACTTTACAAATATGCAGGCGGAGCGTTCCAGGCTGACGGAACAACCATAAACTACGGTTCGGATCAGCGAAATAATGCGAACGAAAAAGAAGACAAGGATCAGATATGGGTATCGAATGTCATTGCCGGCAACTTTACAAAAAAGGACATCGGCAGAAGAGAACAGCTGATTGCGGTTGTCGGACAGAAACAGAGCGGCGACGACAGATACTGGTTCCAGATTGCCTATATCTGCGCCGATAATAACAACAACGTATACAGAAACTGGGAAGGTGTAGTTAACCAGGCAACAAGCTATTACAACAGAACGGATAAATCGAGAGAGGGAGCATATCTGACTATAAGCGCACCCGATGTCGATAACGATTCGATGCTTTTGAAATTCAAGGGCAGTGAAACCTATTATTCAAAGCCGGAGGTTCAGGCAATTATGCAGTCTGCGCCGTATTTTGAAGACGTAGCGGATGTGTATGACAATTATCTGAATAACGGTGCAACATCGTACGGGAAAAGCAAATCGGACACCAAGGGTGTAAGCGCAAGCATAGAAACCTCGCTCGGCGTATATACCTCGGAGGAGGCGTCCCTGGGCGGTGCGGCAGAATTTGAAGCGTCGGTTGCGGCGGTTGCAAGCTATGAGCATCAAACGACATGGACAACGTCAACGGAGGTTGAATATGCCGGAGGAATAGGCGACGATTACGTGGTTATGTATACCGTGCCGTTCCACAGATACGTATATGAAGGAAACGACAAAAACGGAAAAACAGTACCTGTTATAATTGAAGAACCCATGACGCCTGCGACCGTTATAGTGACGGTTGATAAATATGACGAAATTGCGTCGATGTATAACGGACTTGAACCCATACGCGGAAACGTGCTCACAAGCGCCCCTGGAAATCCGATGTCGTATACAACATGGGGCAAAGGCGAGTTTAAACCTATCGGAGATACACAAATGCTGACGAATGCCGGAAAGGGTAACGGAGCTACCGTAACCGTCAGCCGTACGGACGAAACCGAGCACGAGAACAGCTTTGCGGTAGGCATTGAAGAAAATCTTAAAGCCGGAGGCGGCGCAGGATTTTTAGGAAACAATGTAAAGGCAGGCGTTGTGCAGTCAATGACTGCATCGGTAGGCGGAGTATTCAGTAATATGTCGGGAGTGGCATATACGGGAACGGTTGATAATCTGCCGGAGGGAGTATCGGATTTCGGATTTAACTGGCAGCTGGGATATTCCAAGATTAAATTCAATGGCGAGGACGTTATTGTTATCGGTTACAAAACATCAAATGTAAAAAGACCGCCGTCAGCACCGAAGAATGCCGTCATTACGGATATAGGAAGAAACTCAATGACTCTTGAGTGGGACGAAACTCCCGAAGCGGCAATTTATGAGCTTTCATTCGTAACGCCGGACGGAGAAGAACTTCCGCTTGCGAACATTCCGGGAACAATTGCGGAAAATGGTTCGGTATCATATGATGTGAAAAATCTTAACCAGGGAACGTCATATACATTCACGGTAAGAGCCTCCGACGCATACGGCGTGCGGAGCTTACCGACGCCGCAGGTGACGGGAACGACTCTTGCGGACGGCGACGGAGAATTTTCGATAGCTGAACAGCCTAAGGATGCGGAAACCGCAGCGGGAAAAGATGCGGTGTTCTCGATAAAGGCAATCGGTACATCGACAGAGCCAATTCAGTACCAGTGGTACAGATATGACAGCGAGGACAGAAGCTGGGAGAAAACAGGCGCAAATTCGAGTGAACTCAGATTTACCGCGACGGAAGAACTGGACGGCAGCAGATATTATTGTACCGTATATCAGGGAACAAAGGTACTGAAAAGTAAGAGCGTATCTTTAAAAATCGGTCTTTCGGCGAGCAGCACGGCTTTGACTGTTTCAAATGCAGGAAAGAAGCTTAAAAACGATGATTTCGTCATGTCTGATTATGAATCCGTAACGAAAAACTCAACGGAACAAAAATCATGGAGAGAGGAAACATATACGGACACTGACGGAAAAGTATATAAAAAGCTTGCACAGGGAGAAACCGAAACAGAGGGCGGCGACGGTCAGACGAGCTATACGTATACGGGGCCGTTTGTATGGACATTTACAGATGAAAACGGAGAAACATCGTATTATGCCGGAAACAATGCTCCCGATACGGCAAATAAATATGATGTTGTGTCAAGATACACATTCATGAAAGGCGAAGACATCGTCGAAACGGAAAAAACAGCATCTGATTTCGCTTCACCTGTCACAATAAACGGCAGAGAGTGTGCAAGGGGTTATAAGATAATCTCATCAGAGGATTACATTTATATATGCGCCTACACAGATGCGGAAAACAACAGTGTGACCGAATACTATAAAAAGAACAGTGAGGGTACGTATGAAGCATATACACTTGATTCACAGAAGGATTCGGTAAGCATAGACGGAACGGAATATCTGCTCGGTTCCTTTACCGGGGTTAAAAAGGAATACACCGACAGCGTTATTGATGAAGTAACGGAAAAGAAGTCGGGTGAGGAAATAGTTTTAAGCGCAGAGGTCGAGGAAAGCGCAAAAAAAGCTGTTACGAACGGAAATGTTAATTTCCGTATACTCAATAAATCAACGGGTGTAATTGATACGGTAAAGGGCAGCTATGATGGCTCAAAGAAAATCTGGACTGCATCGTATCGTTTCCCGGATGCCGGAATGTATGATATTACGGCGATATATATGGGTTCGGAAATATTCAGAAGCAGTGTTTCCGACAAAATAACAGTTAACGCATATAAGCCGGAAAGCAGGGAATTAAGCATAAGCGGCGGTAATATGGTTTACGGCAGCGGTCTTAGTCTTAATCCGGTGATTGTGGAAAAGAATAAAAACACAAGCGTAAGCGGAAAAGCATCATATACGGTTAAAAAGCTTACGAAAAATTCAAAAAATCAGGACGAGTGGCAGGATTGCGGCAGCGGTTTGATTTCGGGCGATATGTTTGTACCGGACGAAACCGGAAAATACAGCATCAGCGCCGAAACCAACGATGGCACAGGCAAGCTTGGGGCAACTACTACGGTAGAAGTTACACCGAGAACCGTTACCGTAAGACCGAACGATGCGGCAGGCAATCTGAACGAGGACAGAGCGGCAAGAGAGGGAAAAGTCAGCGTAAACATAGACGGTATGCCATCGAATGACGAAGCGGCTTTGCGCAGTATGATTAAGGTTAAGAGTGATGCGTTTACCGCAAGAACAAAGGGCGAATACCCGATAGAAGTAACGGTTGATACCCCGTCAGCATTCAGCAGCAAGTATTCAATCGTAACGTTAAAGGGTACATACAGCCTTACACAGGATACCGTTACCGTAAAAGCAAAAGCAAAAGCTAACGGTTCAATCCTTATAACATATGTTACCGATAAATATAATCAGTCGGGAGACATTACAGGCAAAAGCGCGCCGCTCAGCATCGAAAGCGGAACGCAGATTCCAAAGGGTGCGGACGTTACATTCTCCGCACAGCCCATACCGGGATTTGGCGTTGCTTCCTGGACTGTACCGGACGGCATGACAAATCCGGGCAAGGACAGCTCATTTACGATTACGAATATAGATAAAAATGTAGATGTAAGCGTAAGCTTTGCATATTCGCTCAATCAAATCAGCTTTACGGCGGCGGACGAGGACGGCAGACCTGTTCCCGAAAGCGCGGGCCGTGTTGTCGGTGCGTATGAGGACGGCAGAAACTTTAATTCCGGCGATACGCTGTCAATGGGCAAAAAAGTAACGCTGACGGCACAGCCGGGCGAGGGATATGTTCTTTGCGGCTGGCAGAAACTAAACAGTGAAAACGGCGGCTGGGAATATATCAAATCCGAAAACGGAAAGGATAACGACACAGGACTGACGCAAACTGTTTCGAATGTGACAAGTCCCGAATCATACCGTGCGCTGTTTGCACAAAAGGAGCAAAAGACTGTTTCCTTTGCGGTTGTTGACAGCAGCGGCAAACCGATTACAAGCGCAGAGGTTTACGTTAACGGCGTTAAAGCAGCGGAGGGCGCAGACGGAAAGCTTGTTTATACGGCATATAAGCATGAAAAGCTTGATATTGAAGTAAAAACGCCCGATACCGTGCTGATAAATTACTGGGAAACAGGCAATGAAACGGCGGCAGGAAAAACAAATAAATATACGCTGTATGACTTAAAAGACGATGCGGCTTATACAATTTACTGCACAATCCCGAACACAAGGGAAATAACCTACGGTGCGGTCATGACTGACGGCAGCACACCGGCGTGGACGCATGAATATATTATTGCAAAGCGCACAGGCGGAGATAAGCTAACGAATCCCGCAACACAGCCGCAGGGTGTTCAGCTTGAATTTACGGCAGTTCCGGCAGACGGATACCGCGTAAAAGAATGGACGCTTAACGGAACGGTTGTTTTGGGTGCGGATCAGAATAGTTATATTTTGACGGTAGATGATTCTGCGGCGGTAAATGTAGTGTTTGAAAAGAAACCAACCGTAAAAATGATTTTTGACGGCAGCATGGGAAATGTCAGCGCGGATTCCGATAATAAACCCGTTGTAAAGGAATATGTGGAATTTGGCAGCAATGTAGTATTCACAATAGAGCCGTCGAAAGGCTATGTTATTGATACTGCGCTGCTTAACGGAAATGCGGCAGAGCTTACATCGGGAACAAGTAATACGGATAAGCGTTTTATCACAGTTGAAAATGTAAATTCGGATCAGACGCTTACCGTTACATTCAAGCATAAGCCGATTATAACGGTAAACGGCGGCAGATTTACCCTAACGGGAACCTCCGACTTTACCGAAAAAGAAATTTCAAGCGGAGCTTATGTTGACTTCGGCAGCGATGCAAAGCTTACAGCAGTACCGGACAGCGGATATGTTGTCGATACGGTCAAGGTAAACGGAGCGGCAGTCGGATTTGACGTAAAAGAAAACAGTGATGAGATAAGCGCGGAGATTAAAAACATAAACGCAGATAAAGCTGTTGAAATAACCTATAAGAAAAAGCCTGTCATATCGATAGTTACGGGTGCGGGCGGCAGTCTTGAAGCAAACGGAACAGCGGATTTTGCGGCAAAGAATATTTCAAACGGAGATTATGTTGATTTCGGTTCGGATATTGCTCTTGCCGTCACACCGGATTACGGATATGTTGTTGACAGCATAAAGGCGGACGGAGCAGCGGTAAGCTTTAACGTACCGGAAAACAGCGACAATATCAGCGTGACAATTCCGGCGGTAAATGCAGACAAGAGCATTGAAGTAACGTTCAGGGCGCTTGAAAAATATACCGTAAGCTTTGAGGTTATCAATACCGAAGCCGGAGCGGCAGGAGCGGCTCACGGAACAATGACGGTGAATACCTCACGCAAGGATATG
Source organism: uncultured Clostridia bacterium (assembly GCA_934476675.1). Classification (GTDB taxonomy): domain Bacteria; phylum Bacillota; class Clostridia; order UBA1381; family UBA1381; genus UBA4716. Next base: position 7,203 of record CAKSOE010000039.1, read on the forward strand.
GACAGCTATAAAACGGAGGAAAAGAACTCCGTAAGCGGCACGGCAGAAGTATATGAGGGCGGCAGCATAGTGTTTAATGCGGTTGCGGATACGGATTACCGTGTAAGAGAATGGACTGTTGACAATGCGGTAAGCAGTTCAAAGAGCAGAACGCTTACGCTTACGTCAGACGAGGTCGGCGCACTTGCGGATAAAACCGTAAAAGTGCAGTTTGAGGAAGGCAAGGGCAGACTGACAATAATTCAGCCGAGCAACGGAGTTATTTCGGCAATGGTTGCCGATACCGAATTTACAAGCGGCGGTACGCCCGAAATCGGAGCAGAGGTTGAATTTACACTCACTCCCAATGCACACTTCGTATTAAAGAGATGGCTGCTTGACGGAGCAGAGGTGCAGAATGCCAACGATTTACGGTATATCTACACTGCAGACGGCAGCGATGCGGCTGTTTCAGCGGAATTGGAGAAAGAAAAGCTCAATGTAACGGCAGCGGCGGAGGAAAACGGTACGGTAAGCGGACTTCCCGAAACCGTAAGACACGGCACGGAAATCACCCTGACAGCAACACCGAAACCGGGTTATGAGTTTGAGGGCTGGTATGTAAACGGTACAAAGCTTGACGGAGCAGGTGCGGTTTATACCTTTACTGCCGAGGAAAGTGCGGATTATATCGCTAAATTTACGGTAAAAGAGGGAAAAACCGTCACATATTCGGTAAATAACGAAGAATTCGGCACGATTTCGGCATTGGCTGATGGCAAAGCATTTGCAAGCGGCGATAAAGTAAGTGCGGCAAAGAAAATAAACTTTACGGTAACTCCGAATGACGGATACAGAGTTAAGGAATGGATAGGACTTCCGTCAGACGCGGTTATCGGTGCGGATAATCTGAGCGCCGAAATTGCGGCTCTTGACAGTGACGCAGAGGTTACGGCGGTTCTGGAGGAAATTCCGACTTACAGCATAACGCTGCTTAACACCGAAAACGGCAAACTTACGGCAGAAGTAAACGGTGCGGCGGCAGATACGGTGCGCGAGGGCACGGAGGTTACGTTTACGGCTGTACCGGACACAGGATATATGTTCAGTAAATGGACAAATGATGCGGACGGTATGCAGACAGCGTCGTTTAAACTTAATGTAACCAAGAATATGACGGTCGGTGCGGAATTTATTCCGGCATCATACTATGACGTTAAATACGAGGTGTTAAGCGGAACAACAGGCGGAACAGCCAGCGGAAAAGCTGATGAAACCGATATTACATCGGGTATTGTGGTACGCCATGCAAAGGGAAGCAAGCTTGTATTTACGGCTGTTCCGGAACAGAACAAAATGGTTAAGGAATGGCGTATTAACGGTGAGGTTTCAGGCGAACTGTCAAACAGGCTGGAATTTAATCTCGAACAGAATACCGAAGTGACGGTTGAATTTGAGGATTTGCAGCTGTGGAAGATTGCAGACGATGTACCGGGTGAATACAGCCTTACGGATATTGTAAGAACACCGTCTGACTACGGCACTGACAGTGACAGAACGATAAGAAACGGCGGTACGGCTGAATTTAAGGTAGCTGCGGCAGCAGGAAAGACCGTAACGGGCGTTGAAATTGCCGATGATACGGCAAATACCGTTGAAATCAGCAGAAATACTGACGGAACTTACAGTGTTAAGCTTACGGGAATTAAGAAAGATGTGACGCTTTCGGTACAGACCGAGAACGGAATACCTCTTACCATAGAAAATGCCGAAAACGGAACAATCGCGGTAAAGAGAGAAAATACGGAGCTTGCAAGCGGAGCAGTTGTAAGAGCGGGAGATATTCTTACCGTTACGGCGTCTCCGGCAAAGAATTATAAAGTATCTGCGGTTAAGGTAAACGGAAACATATTAAGCGGCGGCAGCTATACCGTATCGGATACCGATACGTCGGTAGTTATTTCGGCAGAGTTTACGTACAGCGGCGGCAGCAGCACCGGCGGCGGTGGCGGCGGTGGTTCGTCGAGCGTGACCGTAAGCTTTGAAAGTAACGGCGGCAGCAAGGTTGACAGCATTATAGCAAACAGAAACGACGTAATTGCAGAACCGTCAGCTCCGGCAAAGGTAGGCTTTGACTTTGCAGGCTGGTATACCGATAAGGAACTGAACAATAAATATGACTTTGCACAAAAGGTAACAAAGAGCTTTACTCTTTATGCAAAATGGCTGGAAAAGCAGTCCGGTGATAATGAACGGAAGAATCCGTTTACTGATGTTCACGAGGACGAATGGTTCTATGATGATGTGGAATATGTATTCAGCAATAACCTCATGAACGGAATAACCGATACGACATTTGACCCGAACGGTCTTATAACACGCGCTATGCTTGTAACGATTTTGTGGAGAGCAGAGGGCGGAAAGCAGGTAAATTATGCAATGACGTTTGAAGATGTTGACTTAGACGGATATTATGCCGAAGCGGTACGCTGGGCGGCAAGCGAGAATATCGTAAAGGGATATTCCGATACCGAATTTATGCCCGACAGAAATGTCACTCGTGAGCAGATTGCGGCAATTATGCACAGATATGCGGCATATAAGGGATATGATGTGTCGGTGGGAGAAAATACAAATATTCTCTCTTACAGCGATTACAGCGATATTTCGGGATATGCGGTTGAATCTGTTCAGTATGCGGTAGGAGCAGGCTTGATGCATGGTAAAACAGAAAATACAATCAATCCGGCGGATAACGCAACAAGAGCGGAAATAGCGGCAATTATTCAGAGATTTAACAAGATAAACAAATAACAGTTATCGGCAAAAACGGCGGTGCGGCTTAGCGCACCGCCGTTTTGAAGCTTTTTTTGCAAAATTCTTGTAAAATAATTATCGGTGTGCTATAATATTATTTGACATTAGAATAATGATAGGCGGAAGAAAAATGAAAAAGCTTACGGAGGAAGAAGAACGTGCACGCGTATCTGCGATGTGCGAAATAGAAAACGAGTGCCGCAAAAAAGGGTACAAATATATTGCCGGAGTTGACGAAGCAGGCAGAGGGCCGCTGGCAGGGCCGGTGTATGCTGCGGCTGTGATACTACCGGAGGGGACGTTTATAGAGGGGATAAACGACTCAAAAAAACTCAGCGAAAAAAAGCGTGAGGAGCTTTTTGATGTCATATGCGAAAAAGCATCGGCATATTGTATAGCAGAGGTTTCTCATACGCGGATAGACGAAATAAATATCTTAAATGCCACCTTTGAGGCGATGAACAAAGCTGTTAACGGACTTAATATCAGACCCGACTACGTACTGATTGACGGCAATCGGATAAAGGGCATGGAAATACCGCACGAAACGGTTGTTAAGGGAGACGCGAAAAGCATTTCGATTGCCGCCGCGTCAATTCTGGCAAAGGTGAGCAGGGACAGGGTTATGTACGAAATGGCAGAACAATACCCGTTATACGGCTTTGACAAGCACAAAGGTTACGGCACAAAGGCGCATTGCGATGCTATATTGAAGTATGGCGCGTGCGAGATACACAGAAGAAGCTTTTTAAAGAAAATTTTGGGGGAAAAGGCATGACAACAAAGGAAATAGGCGACATGGGCGAGAATGTAGCTTGCCGTTACCTGGAAGAAAAGGACTATGATATACTTTGCCGCAACTACCGGACAAGATTCGGCGAAGCGGATATAATTGCAAAGGATGACGAGGTGTTTGTGTTTGTTGAAGTGAAAACCAGGCGCAATAACAAATTCGGAGAGCCGTCCGAGGCAGTTAATTACTACAAACAGCAGAGAATTAAAAAGGTAGCAATGAGTTATACCGATACGATAAATAATGATATACGCTTTGACGTAATCGAGGTGTTTTATGCTCCCGTTTACGACAGCTGTGAGATAACGAGAATTAATCATATAGAGAATGCGTTTTAATCGGCAGAATGGAGAATGATTATGAAATATTCGGTATTTGACGCTCACTGTGACACTCTTTGCATAATGGAGGAGCAGAAAAACGGCAAAAGTCATGTGACGGCAGAGGGAATGTCGGGATACGAAAAATATACCCAGGTATATGCCTGCTTTATTGCGCCGAAATATTATTCCTGTGCAAAGGAGCGCGCAATAAGGCTTATAGACACGTATTATCAAAACAATCTGAACGGCATTTTAAGTATTGAGGGCGGCGAGTGCATAGAAAGCGCAGAGGATATAGAACAGTATTACAGCCGCGGTGTGCGTATTGCGGCGCTTACGTGGAACAATACAAACCGTATTGCCGCCGGTGCGGACGAGAGTGACAAAAGCAAAGGACTTACAGAATTCGGAAAAGAAATTATTATGGAGATGAACAGAATAGGAATGATTGCCGATGTGTCGCATCTTAACGACAAGTCGTTTTACGATATTGCAAAAATAAGCACAAATCCGATTGTTGCGACACATTCCTGTTCAAGAAAAATATGCCCTCACAGAAGAAATATCACCGATGAAATGTTTAAAATCATAGCGGAAAGCGGCGGTGTTACGGGAATTAATTTCTATCCGATTTTTCTGACAGGCTGCGAAAGGGCGGTAACGGACGATATAGTACGCCATATTGAGCATTTTATGGAGCTTGGCGGCGAAAACAGCATCGGCATAGGCGCAGACTATGACGGAGTGGATTTTTTGCCGGAGGGAATAAGCGGCTGCGGCGATACATATAAGGTTTTTGACAGGCTTTTGCAGCTTAATTATACGGAGGAGCAGGTTGAAAAAATAAGCTGTAAAAATTTTGAAAGGGTAATGGCAGATGTCTAAATTTTTTATACCGAAAGAAAATATAAAGGAAGATAAGATAACAATAACGGGCGGAGATGTGGCGCATATTTCACGTGTTCTGCGCATGGGCAGGGGAGATGTTCTTACCTTGTGCGACGGAAAAGGCATGGACTATGAAACGGAAATAGAAAATATCACAGCCGGCTGCATTGAATGCGGAATTGTAAAAAAGCAGAAAAGCAGCAGCGAACCCGATATAAAAGTAACGCTTGTCCAGGGCATACCAAAAGCGTCCAAAATGGATTATATAATACAAAAAACGACGGAATTGGGAATTTCGAGAATTATCCCGTGTACCCTGGCGCGGTGCGTGGTAAAGCTTGAAAACCGAAAGGCGGAGGAAAAAAAGACCGAACGCTGGCAAAAAATCAGCGAAGAAGCGGCGAAACAGTCGGGACGCGGCATTATACCCGAGGTAAGTATGCCGATGAGTCTTGATAGAGTGATAGACGAAATACGCGGCTGCGATATAGTGTTTGTACCCTACGAATGTGAGGAGGAAAACAATTTAAGAGATGTTCTGACTTCGTGCCGAAACCCGAAAAATGCCGCATTCATAATAGGGCCGGAGGGCGGCTTTGACATATCGGAGATAGAAAAAATAAGAAACGCCGGAATAACCACCGTAACACTCGGAAAGCGTATTTTGAGAACGGAAACCGCAGGCGAGGCGGCGCTGGCAATGATTATGTACGAGATAGGGGACATAAACAAATGATTGAAGAATTTAAAAAGATAATTGCATCTTCGGACAATATTGTATTTTTCGGCGGCGCCGGAGTATCCACCGAAAGCGGAATACCGGATTTCAGAAGTGTGGACGGCTTGTACAATCAGAAATACGATTATCCGCCGGAAACAATTTTAAGCCATACGTTTTTTATGGAGCATACGGAGGGATTTTATAAGTTTTACCGCGATAAAATGATAATTCACGGAGTTGAGCCGAATATTACGCACAAAAAGCTTGCGGAGCTTGAAGAAAAAGGCAAGGTAAGAGCGGTTGTAACGCAGAATATAGACGGACTGCACCAGGCAGCAGGCAGCAAAAATGTTATGGAGCTGCACGGTTCGATACAGCGCAATTATTGTATGAAGTGCGGCAAATTTTACGGCGGAACGGAATTTATAGAAAAATGCAGCGGAGTACCGCACTGCGAATGCGGCGGAATAATCAAACCGGACGTGGTGCTTTACGAAGAAATGCTCAATGATGAGTGCGTTAATAAGGCCGTTTCGTTTATCCGAAATGCCGAAACACTTATAATAGGCGGAACGTCGCTCAACGTATATCCGGCGGCAGGGCTGATAAATTATTTTTCGGGAAAGCATCTGATACTTATAAATAAATCCGCAACGGGTGCAGACGACAGAGCGGATATTGTAATTCACGATTCGCTTGGAAAAGTTTTTGGAGCGCTATGATAAAAATATATACGATGTGTACGGACGAAATAGATTTATCGGACGATAATCTTTATAAGCAAATGTCTTTAAGACGTATCGAAAAGATAAATGCCTTAAAAAAAGAGCTTTCAAAAAAACAATCCGCGGCGGCGGAGCTGCTTATAAACAAAGCGGTTAAAACAGAATACCCCGGCGCCGAATTGCCGCTTGATATAAAAGAAAGCAGCGGCGGAAAACCGTATCCTGCGGATTATAAAGGACTGTTCTTAAATGTTGCACATTCGCTCAGATATGCAATGTGTGCCGCGGCGGATATGCCGGTCGGCGCGGATATACAGTATATGCGCGATATAAGCGGCGGTATGCCCGAACGCTTTTTTACTGCGGCAGAAGCTGACTATGTGAGAAATTCACCAAATCCCCAAAGCGCCTTTTACGAGCTGTGGGTAAGAAAAGAGAGCTTTGTAAAAGCGGTCGGCGAGGGTCTGCGTATTGCATTAAACAGCTTTTCCGTACTGGATAAAACCATTGAATACGGCGGCAGTGTTTACGAAATAATACCCTGTGACGCGGCTGACGGATATAAAATGTGCGTGTGCGTAAAGCGTCATAATGTATAGTATTTTCCGGGCGAAATGCCGACTTCTTTTTTGAATGTGCGTATAAAGTTTGAATAGTCGTTAAAACCGCATAAAAATGCGGTTTCCGATACGCTTTTTCCGCTTTTTAAGTATTTTTTCGCCTGCGATATTCTTTTTCCTATAATGTATTTTAAAACAGTTGTTCCAAGCGTGGATTTAAACAGCTTGCATAGCTGATTTACCGACACATATGAGCATTTTGCGATTTTTTCAAGCGTAAGATCATCGGACAAATGCTCGTTTATGTATAAGATTGCCTTATTAAGCGGCACATTCTGAACCCGGTCGGGCGATGAAACGCAGCAGGTCAGAAATTTTTCGTTCAGAAACGTCAGAATACGAATCATTACCGTATTTTTTATGATGTCATCGCCGTAGCTGCTTTCCTTTGAAAATTCCTCAAACAATCCGCGTATATGCTCCGATTCTTCACGGGACAGCGGAATACGGTTTGAAGCGCCGTCCTTGCGCATATAAAAGCACTGCGACAAATCCGTCATATCGGTTGACGCCGAGAATATAAACTGCGGATGAATCTGCGCTGTATACCGTTCCACCTCGCAGTCGGGGAGAAATGTTATTTTATGCGCCTCAAACTGGTTCATAACAAAAACGTCGCCGTCATTTATCGAATATACCTTATCATCTATCAGAAAATTTTTTCCTCCCGAAACGCACAAAAGAATTTCACATGAATCGTGAGTATGAATATTGAAGTTCGGGTTGTTTTGCTTTGAATGAAAAATCCCGTAGGATTTTTCTGCGGAGGCGCGTTTCTGTGCCTCGGCACAGTTGTCAAATACTACCCTCATATAAACCTCCATTCCGCCGCAGTATTGCGGCACAGTTATAACATGAATATATTATAACATAAATGTGTGAAATTTGCAATATAAAATATACAAAACGCAAGGAATTTGCAGTTTTTATTTGATATACTAAAAGAAAAGATACGGAGGTGTTTAATATTTTCTATCTTAAAATTCTGAAGAAGGACGGTTCTGAGCTGTTTTGCGAAAAAGGCGATAAAATCAGCGCGGTGTACGCCGGAGAATACTCCGAGGGTGACAAAATCATACTGCACTGCAATGAAGGAAGCTTTGTCAAAATGCAGCTGGACGAAGCTCTCAAAGAGAGCATTGTTTATCTCCAGTCAGGGAATTTTGAATTTGAAATTCCTTACGGCGCGCTTATGGCAGGATACGATAAAGCGGCATTTTCGGGAAATGAACATAAAATTTCCGTGTCACAGCCGACGGACGAGGAGATATTCGGAACACGAAACATTGCCCTCAATTCGCATGACAGACGCGGACATAAAAAATCATATCCGCACGCATATGCGAATTTCGTAACAAGAGAAGACCCGTGTTTCTTTGAGCGCAATGCCATTGACGGTGTGTGCCGCAATGAGAGCCACGGCGGTTATCCCTACCATTCATGGGCAGGCGGTGCAAGAGAGGATCTGGAATATTACATCGATTTCGGCAGAGAGGTTGAGGTTGAGAAAGTAGTATTTTTCCTGCGTGCCGATTTTCCGCATGATACATACTGGAAAAACATTGATGTGGAATTTTCCGATAAGAGCAGAGTGACTGCAAGCTTTGAGGAAACAGCCGAGGGACAGGCTTTAATATTGCCCGAAAAGAAAAAAACAAGCATAATTCATCTGACAGGCTTCAAACAGGCGGTTAATCCGCTTTCGTGGGCGGCTCTGTCGCAGATTGAGGTTTACGGTAATTATATTAAGGAGGATTTAAGTAAAATGGAAATCAGATGTGCATCAAACCCGAAAGACGCGAAGCATTACACAACAGACAGATTAAGAGAAGAATTTCATATTGCAAATATGTTCACAAAGGATAATGCAAGAATGGTTTACAGCCATATCGACAGAATTATCACGGCAGGCTTTATGCCGGTGCTTTGTGAGTTGAAGCTTGAGGGAGGCAAGGAGCTTGCGTCGGATTACTTCCTTGAAAGACGTGAAATGGGCTGTATCAATATCGGCGGAAAAGGTATCATAACGGTTGACGGCGTTGACTATGAGATGAATCCGCGTGACGGTATTTATATAGGAAAAGGCAATAAGGACATAACATTTAAGTGTGTTGACCCCGAAAATCCGCCGAAGTTCTATGTATCGTCATGTCCGGCACATAAATCATATCCTATCGTAAAGATTGATATAGCAAAGGCTAAAAAAGTTCCGTGCGGAAGCGTAGAGGACTGCAACAAGAGAGTTATTAACCAGTACATTCACCCCGAAGTAATTCAGAGCTGCCAGCTGGCAATGGGTCTTACTCAGCTTGAACCGGGTTCAAACTGGAACACAATGCCCTCACATACGCATGACAGAAGAATGGAGGTTTATCTCTATCTTGATATGGGCGAAAACGACGCTGTATTCCACATGATGGGCGAGCCGAACGAAACAAGACACATCATTATGCACAATGAAGAAGCCGTAATCAGTCCGAGCTGGTCAATCCACAGCGGTGTCGGCACAAAAGCATATTCATTTATTTGGGCAATGTGCGGCGAAAACCAGGAATTTGACGATATGGACTTTATCGAAACAAAGGATTTAAGATAAAAAGCGGCGCTTTAAGCGCAGAAAGGAATGAAAATAATGGATATTTTAAAGGATTTCAGCCTTGAAGGCAAAATTGCGTTTATCACAGGCGCAACCTACGGCATCGGCTATGCAATTGCAAAAGCATATGCGTCGGCAGGTGCAAAGATAGTATTCTGTGATATAAAGCAGGAATTTGTTGATAAGGGAGCGGCTGCATATGTGGCTGACGGCATCGATGCAAAGGGTTATGTGTGTGATGTTACAAACGAAGCAATGGTTAAGGAAACCGTTGAAAAAATTGAAAAAGAAGTAGGCGTAATCGATATACTCGTAAACAATGCAGGAATAATCAAGAGAATACCTATGTGCGAAATGTCGGCAGAGGAATTCAGACAGGTTATCGACGTTGACTTGAACGCTCCGTTTATTGTTTCAAAAGCAGTAATCCCAAGCATGGTAAAGAAAGGTCACGGAAAAATAATCAACATCTGTTCAATGATGAGTGAGCTGGGACGTGAAACCGTATCGGCATATGCTGCCGCTAAGGGCGGTCTTAAAATGCTTACAAGAAACATCTGCTCCGAATACGGCGAAGCTAACATTCAGTGTAACGGCATAGGTCCCGGATACATCGCAACACCGCAGACTGCTCCGTTAAGAGAACGTCAGGCTGACGGTTCGCGTCATCCGTTTGACCAGTTTATCGTTTCAAAGACTCCGGCTGCAAGATGGGGAACAACCGAAGACCTTATGGGCCCGGCAGTATTCCTTGCATCGGACGCGTCAAACTTTGTAAACGGACACGTTCTGTATGTTGACGGCGGTATTCTTGCATACATCGGAAAACAGCCGTAATAATAGTTTATTTTATTTTGAGAAAAACGCACTGATTGCAGTGCGTTTTTTGCTTTTATAAAAGCCTTAATTCTTTATTTTTGCTGTTAGTATTAAAAAAATATATTGACATGGCATATTAAAGTATGCTATACTGGTTTTGCAAAGGGAATTAACCGAAAGGGGGTGTGCATGATGAAGTATTCGCTGTCAAGAATTGCAGAGGAGCTTGGAGTGAGCAAGGCGACGGTTTCGCAGGTGTTAAACGGCAAGGCAAGAAGTGCGAGAATAAGCGAGCAGCTTGAAAAGCGGATAGTTAAATTTTGCAGGGAAGTGAATTACGTTCCCAATATTCATGCGCGCCGCATTAACCGCAAATATTCAAATACACTCGGATTTCTGATAAACCGCAGCATAATGGTAGACAATGACAATCCGTTTGCGGACTATAATTTAAGCTCAATTCTGGGCGGCGCTGTTTTGGCGGCGGAGGATATGGGATTGAGGGTAATAATTCAGCTGTACAGAAAAGACATGGAGGACAGCTGCGTGTTTGAATGGTTCAGAAACCAAGAAATAGACGGTCTGATATATTATGGACTTGATATACCTGAAAAATGGCGCAGAATTTTTATCGAGGAGCATCGCAGCATTGTCGGGATAGGCATAGAAGCAGAGCAGAAAATTGCCACCGTTAATATAGATAATTTCAGAATTTCGGAAAAACTGACCGAAAAGCTGATTGCGGACGGCAGAAAAAAATTTATGTATTTGTCGGGGATAGACGGCAGTTATGTTTCGGACGAGCGGAAAAAGGGTTTTCTTTCCGCACTGAATAAAAATGGTATGGATATGTCTTCTGTTAATGTTATTTCGGCGAAGTTTTCGGAGGTGCTGGCAGAAAAAACAGTGTTTGAGCATATTTCCGGCGAAGATGCGATAATCTGTGCAAACGATGATATGGCAATAGGAGCGATAAAGGCTCTGAAAAAACTTAAAAAGGACATTCCGAAAGAAATTGCGGTTGCCGGAGCGGATAATGTACTTGTTGGGAGATACACAACCCCGTCGCTTACCACATTCGATAATCGGCAGCATGACATGGGTGAAGAAGCGGTAAAGCTGATTTGCAAAATGATAAAAGGCAAAAAAACGAAAAATATAGTTTTACCGAGTGAAATTATCGTAAGAGAATCTACATGATTTTTATTTATATGCAAAACAGGTTTTGCAAAACAAAAAGGAGGAATTTTTTTATGGAAATCAGTGAATTTAAAACAAGCAGAGCGGTTGTTATAGAAAGACCGTTCGAGGCAAATTTAAGGGAGATTAAGCTGACCGAACCGAGAAGTGACGCATATGTGTGCCAAACTTTGTTTTCGGCAATTTCAACCGGAACGGATATGAAAACCTATAAGGGTATGCAGCATCCCGAACAGTGCTATTATCCGCTTGTGCCGGGGTATGAAACCGCCGGGATTGTTGTGGCAAAAGGTCCCGACGCAAGAAAGGATTTGAATATAGGCGACAGAGTGATGATAAACGAGTGCCGCCGGTACGGCGATGTATGCTCGGCATGGGGCGGAGGCAGCGAGTTTACTATTAAGGACAGCTTTACAACAAACAATCAGTTTGATTACAGCGTTAAACTGCCGGATAACGTTACATATGAGCAGGGCGTTCTGGCATATCTTGCGTGTGTTCCGTTAAAGGGTATAAAAAGACTCACGATCCGTCCGAATGAAACAATTGTTGTTATCGGTGCGGGAATGGTCGGATTAAGCGCTATACAGGAATTAAAAATATTAGAGCCGACATTGCAGGTGATTTGTATTGAGCGTAATGCGTTCAGAAGAAGTATTGCTGAAAATTATGCGGATATAGTAACTTCACCCGAAAAAGCCGTAAGCGTTATACATGACGCAACAAACGGAAAAATGGCGGATCAGCTTATGGAATGCAGCGGCAACCCGGAGGTTGTCGGAACGCTTCATAAATATATTAAGGATGGCGGCTGGGAGGATGATGACCTTCCGGCACATATTCACTTGCAGGGAGATTACCCGGATAAAATTATATTCGACCATTATCACAGATGGTTTGTGAAAAATGCGACAATAACAATGACTTGCGCACTCAGAGCCGGCTGCAAGGAGCAGGTTCTGCAATGGATAAGCGAGGGCAAATTTGACACGGATAAGCTGCCGTATGAGGTATGGGGCGTATCTAAGGTGAAAGAGGCATTTGAACATCAGGCAAAAGCGGGTGCGGACTGCTTTAAAATACTTTTGGATTGGAGCAAATAATATGATATATGGAAATGCGTCATGGGGATTCCGTGAAATGGATTTGGAGGAACAGCTTAAAATTACCGCAAAAATGGAGTTACCGATTCTGGAACTCGGAATTGCTAATGCACCAAATGATTTGCCGTCAGACGCAAGCGACAGTGAATTGGAAAATGTAAAGAGCTTGTATAAAAAATATGGTGTTAAACTTATGTGTGCCGCAACAGGCAACGACTTTACAAACGGAAACAGTGATGATGTTGAAAAGGTTAAGAGAGTTATTGCTATTTGTGCAAAGCTTGGGGTAAAGTATCTGCGCATATTTGCAGGATTTTCGCCTGCTGCGGAGGTTGTCGGAGAACGCTGGGATATAATGATTGACTGTCTTAATGAAGTCAGCGGATATGCAAAATCAAAAGGCGTTTATGCAGTTGTTGAAACTCACGGCGGTGTAACCGCATTTGACGACGGCGTAGAGCATTTTGTAAGCGTGACAACGAATATTGAAACACTTACAAAAATCTTGAAACAAGCGCCGGATATTAAGCTTAATTATGACCCGGCAAATCTGTATGCGGTGGGAATAGAAAATCAAAAGGAATTTTTTGAGAAAATCAAAGACCGTGTATGCTGTGTGCATTTAAAGGACTTTGTAAAGCTGCCGTCGGGGCATCTTCGTCCGGCAGCCTGCGGTGAGAGTGATTTTGACTGGAAAACAACGCTTTCCATGCTCAAAGACCTTGAATGCCCTGCAATGTTTGAGTATGAAATACCTGAAAGTGTTGAGGAAGGCTGCAAAAAATGCCTTGAATATATCAAAAAAACGGAGGAAACAATATGAAAACAAAAATCATCTTTATGCCGCACGCGAATATTCAGTATTCGCAGCTTGAACCCGAAAAGCGTGAATGGGTTATAAAAAATTGTTATGAAAAATTGTTTGATTTAATAGACAACGGTGATTATAAAATCGGCTTTGAGGCAAGCGGCATTACCATTGACGAAATAGCCGAAAAAGCACCCGAAGTTATGGCAAAATTAAAAAGGCTTATCGCAGAGGGAAAAATAGAACCGGTTGCATCACCATACATTCATTTTATGCTTGCGAATATTCCGTATGAGGTATGCGTGGATTCGCTTATTCATTCGCGTGATGTATGGGAAAAGCACACAGGTGTGCGCCCGAAAGTCGGCTGGAATCCCGAATGCGGCTGGGCAGGCTATATTCCCGATGCGTATAAGGAGGCAGGCTTTGAATCACTGGTTATGGATGCGGATTCATTCCTGCTGTCATTTGATGAAATCAGAAAAGCAACGGGTCTGGAATATGATGTTGCCGGACACAGCAATAAAAACCACCTTTTTAAAATTGAGGAATACATAAAGGATAAGCCTGAGTTTTTGAAGTATATCACTAATCCGTCGGTTGCTCCGAACGGACTTAAAATGATATTCAGAAGCGATTGCATGGCAAATCTTTTGCTGTGGTATCTGATGGGTGCAACAGAGGGATTGCGCAGCGAGCCTATAAGTATGGACGAAATCAATAAAATGCTGCAAAACTGGCAGGAAAGAGTTAAAAACAGCGGTTCGTTTATAATGCCGTATGCCGAGGACGCTGAATATATCGGTTCGAGCGCATATTTTTATGTAAAGCAGTTTAACCAGGCAAGATTTTTTGAGCCTGAACCCAAAGCTGTTGACAGATTTAAGGAAATTCTCGATACTGCTGCTGCAAACGGTTATGAATTTGCTCTGCCGTCACAGGTAATTGCGGAATCGGACAATATAATCGAAAACAATTATATCGACTGCATCGAAAACGGCGTTGCATGGCACGGCGGAACGGCAAAGGCATGGGCAAATACAGATTATTCGAGAATTATGGATCCAGTTTGTATGTCGATATTGAACGGCATAAAGGCAGTTGCTTCAAAGCTTGGTGAGGATATGAAAAATCTTGATGTTGAACTTAACAATGCAATGAAGGCTCTTGCAAGTGCATGGGTATCGGACAGCCGTTGGCCGCCGGAACCTACATCACCGGGACGTTTTAACGTGCGCGAAAGCCTTGATGATATGTATAAGGCAAATGAAGCGATTGCAAAAGCTATGGAAAACGGAAAGATTGCCGATAAAAGAGGTATTTATTCGCCGAATCTGATGCACACCCAAATTAAGGCAATTGATGATAAGCTGATGAATTTAAAGTATTTTGGAGAGTGAAAATATGTATCCCGAAAAAAGGCTTGAGCTTGTTCATTTTCAGCTGACAAGAAACTGTAATCTCCGCTGTCCGTTCTGCGGACAGTGGGGAGGTAAGGGATTTTTTTCAAATGCCTGCGGCGAGGATATGACCATTGACGACTGGAAAAGAGTAACCGATGAGCTTAATGCGTACAGTCAAAATACGGGAATTAAGCCGTCCGTTATTCTTTGGGGCGGAGAACCCTTGGTTTTTCCGCATTTTCGGGAGATTGCAGAATATTTAAGGGCAGACGGCTTTGAATTGGGATTAATAACAAACGGAGTTTTTATAGATAAGTACATTGATATTTTAAAGCATGACTTTAAAAAGATTTATGTTTCCGTAGATGGGCCGAAGGATATACATGATAAAATCCGCGGTGCAGGCGTGTTTGAAAAAGTGCAGAATAATGTGCGGCTTCTGCGCGGCGGCGATGCCGAAGTTGTTATTATGACGGTACTTACGGAGAAGCTTTTAAAAAAGATTGACAAACTTCCGTCGGCTTTTGAACCGCTTGCGCCGTCAAAGGTACTTTTGCAGGACTTGATTTACATGAGCGAAAGCGATATTGCGGATTACGCCGCATGGCTCAAAGCGGTTTTCAAAAAAAACGCAAAGGATATATATGCGTGGAGCTCTCCGCCGCCCGAAAATTATGAGAAATTAAAGCAAGCTGCTTTTGAAAAGCTTGACGCTATTCCGTGCGGCTGGGATTTTATACATATGCGTCACGGTGAAAAAGCGGTGCAGAAGCATTGCCTTTCGCCGTTTCGGCATATACACGTTGCATGGAACGGAAACGTACTGTACTGCACCGACCATTACGATTTCAGCGCCGGAAATGTGCATGAGGGCGGTTTGATTGATATTTTCAATAATGAGCTTTCGGAAAAATTCCGCTATGAGGTGCTTTGCGGCAATTGTGCGTCGTGCCGTCACTGCTCATGGAAGAATAATGCAAGCTTTTATTTGTAAAAGTCACGGTAAAAAGCAGAGAATTTTTCGATTTCTCTGCTTTTTAACATATTGTTTACAAAAACAACAAAAAGTTAAATTTAAGTCTATTGACATATGAAAAGCTTTTTGGTATACTGTATACAAATAGCAAAACATTCACATATAAAATTGTGAATTTTGTTAAAAAGTGTGAGGAGGAAAAATCAATGGCAAACAGATTTGTACTTAATGAAACATCGTATCACGGCGCAGGAGCAATCAATGCAATACCCGAAGAAATTAAGGCAAGAGGCTTTAAAAAGGTATGGGTAGCGTCAGACCCCGACCTTGTAAAATTCGGCGTTTCAAAAAAAGTAACTGATATTTTGGACAAAGAGGGAATTGCCTATGAGCTGTTTTCAAAAATTCAGGCAAACCCGACAATTTCAAACGTAAAAGCAGGTGTTGAATCCTTCAAAGCATGCGGAGCGGATTGCATAATCGCAATCGGCGGCGGCTCGTCAATGGATACGGCAAAGGCTGTCGGAATAATCATCAAAAACCCCGAATTTGAGGACGTGAGAAGCCTTGAAGGCGTTGCTCCGACAAAAAATAAGTGCGTACCGATTATCGCTGTGCCGACAACTGCCGGAACAGCCGCAGAGGTAACAATCAACTACGTAATTACAGATGAAGAAAAGAACAGAAAAATGGTATGTGTGGACGTGCATGATATACCGGTTATCGCAGTGGTTGACCCGGATATGATGTCAACAATGCCTAAGGGTCTTACAGCTGCAACAGGCATGGACGCGCTTACACACGCAATAGAGGGATATATCACAAAAGGCGCATGGGAGCTGTCGGATATGTTCCATTTGAAGGCAATAGAGATTATTTCAAAGAATTTAAGAGGTGCGGTGGCAAATACGCCGGAGGGCAGAGAGGGAATGGCTCTCGGTCAGTATGTTGCAGGAATGGGTTTCTCGAATGTAGGTTTGGGAATTGTTCATTCAATGGCACATCCTTTGGGTGCGCTTTATAATACTCCGCACGGCGTGGCAAATGCAATTATACTCCCTACCGTTATGGAATACAACGCTCCCGAAACAGGCGATAAGTATAAGTATATCGCAAAAGCAATGGGAGTCGAGGGTACTGAAAGCATGACGCAGGAGGAATACAGAAAGGCGGCTGTTGACGCAGTTAAAAAGCTTTCCGATGATGTAGGTA
Source organism: uncultured Clostridia bacterium (assembly GCA_934476675.1). Classification (GTDB taxonomy): domain Bacteria; phylum Bacillota; class Clostridia; order UBA1381; family UBA1381; genus UBA4716. The sequence continues at coordinate 24,186 of CAKSOE010000039.1, forward strand.
TTCCTAAGGACTTAAAGGAAATTGTAAAGGCGGAGGATATTCCGTTCCTGGCACAGTCTGCTTATGACGATGCGTGCCGCCCGGGAAATCCGCGTGATACAAGTGTTGAAGAAATAACAGAACTGTATAAATCCTTGATTTAATTTTTATAAACAGCCGCGTAAAAGAGTCAACCCCGAATTTTGTGTAAAGTCTTTACGAAACCTCCAAGATGATATATAATAAAAATATCATTTTGGAGG
>CAKSOE010000040.1 GCA_934476675.1 uncultured Clostridia bacterium
AACCCGTTCTCAATGCTATAATATGTAATATATTAATATGTATTAAAAACTTTCTACCACATAATTCTGATTATGTGGCAGTTGTCTTTTTTGGGGAAAATAAAACAACTGCTCTAAATTATTCCGCTGCGGAAAGAGGGGGTAACATTAATGAAAACGACCGTATATCAGACGGATAAGAGAGAACTTTTAGACAGAATATTTCCGTATCTGGTGACGTGCGGACTTGAGAACATAACGATACGCGAGCTGTGCAGGGGAACGGGAGTGGTTCAGGGGAGCTTGTATTATTGGTTCGGTGATAAAACATCGATCATATGCGAGTCAACGGAATACGGACTGAAAAAAGTAACCGAAGAGATATTCGAATATGTGTTTAAAAGTCTTGATAATCTGCGCGGATTTTTCACGCATTGTCTTGAAGAGATAAGCCGATACAGCGAAGAACTGCGGTTTATATATCAAATGGCGGCGAGCCCGGTTTACGGAGCGAAGATACGTGCGAAAATCAAGGATTTAAATTATATATACGACAGATACGCTCGTGAGCTGGCGGAGATGCTGAAATGTGAAGAAAGTGTGCTGCGCCCGCTGGTGTATTTGTTCATATCTGCCGTTCTGGATTACGTTATATGGGACGAAAGGGAAAAATCGCAGATGCAGCTTGAATTTATCTATTCCGCGTTGTCGGAAATAATGAAAAAGGAGCGCAATAAAGCGGTACATATTTAAAAAATAAACAGGAGGTACATTATGAAATCAAAATTAGCGATGAGGATAGGGACGCTTGCGGCGGCAGTGTGTGTGGCGTTTACGTCAATGCCGGTGTTTGCCGCAGACGGGAAACAGACGGAGATCAGCTTTGAGAACATCACGGCAACGGATGCGACAACATTGTCGGGCGAAGCGAAGGTACTTGTAAGAGTGCGCGGCGCTGAAGGAAATCTGACAATGGCGCAGACTGCGCTTGACTTTGACGGGGATTTGAAATATAAGTCGATAAAATACTTAAAGGGTTCGGACAATCCCGAAAACGGCGAAACGCTGATACCCGTTAATTCCATTGAAGCGAACAAAAATAATAAGGTAACGGCAGGTATTCTTTCGGTGAAGAACGGAATAGAGTTCGGCGCAGATGAGGAGCTGTTTGTGCTGACGTTCTCGGGCGACCCGGGTAAGGACGTAACACTGAAATTAAGCGACACGCAAAACAGTTATTTCACGGTTGGCGGAGAGGAGCTTCACCCAAGCGCAAATGACGGAATTACCATAACCGCGAGCGATAAAACCAATACCGGCAAAAATGCGGTGGTAAAGCTTACCATGGATAAGGTAACGAGCTTTTCGGGAGCTGATAAAACAGGAATTACGCTGAAAATCACAAGCGAAAAAACAGACGGATATTCCGTATACAGCGTTCTTGACAATGCGCTTGTTTCAAAGGGCGGACACCGCGAGAGTACGAGCGTACCGAGCTTTACGGTGGAGAATACCGTACTTGCGGACGATACATATACGGTGGAGCTTTCGGGAATAGGCTATATTACATACAAAGTAACGGGCGTAACGTTTGACGAGCCGCTAAGCATTACGAATGCGGAGTTTGTTCCGGGCGATGTGAATAGTGATAATAAAGTTGACGCAGACGATAAGGCGGCAGTAGCGGAGCTTATAGCGAACAGCGAATACAGCGAAGCGGCAGACTTTAACCGCGACAATAAGGTGAATGAAGACGATTTGGCGGTGTTTGAGGGTATTGCGGACGAAAAGCCTGTTCCGGCAAAGATGCCAAAGCCGACCGTAGCTGGCGGAAATAAAAAAATCACCGTAAAATGGATAAAGCCGTCAGACGAAAGCGTTACCGGATATACGTTAAAGTACGGCACAACAAGTCTTAATAATACAAAGGAAATCGCAGGAATTGACACGACAAGCATAGAGATTACGAATTTGTCAGCAGCAACGCAGTATCGTGTGCAGATTGCCGCAAAGAACGCGAACGGTACCGGTGAATTTTCCGATATAGCAACAGCAGGTACGTATGAAGCGTATGTCGGCGGCGGCCAAGGAGGCGGCGGCGGAACCGGCGGCGGTGGCGGCGGTTCAAGCAGCGGCGGAGGCGGATTTACGCCCTCAGCTCCGGATAATACAAATAATACGGAAAATACGGAGACATTCACAGACCTCGGAAACCATGAATGGGCAAAAGACGCGATTTATTCGTTAAAGGATAAGGGAATTATAAGCGGAGTCAGCGATACGGAGTTTGCTCCGGCAAATAATATTAAGCGCGGAGATTTCATCTTGATACTTACGAGAATGCTTTCGGTGAATGATGAGTTTGCGGAGAATTTTGCGGACGTGCCGGAAAGCGCGTATTATTATAATGCTGTCGGAAGTGCAAAGGCAGCAGGTATTGCGCAGGGAAGCGGAGACAACTTCATGCCGGAAAACAGTATCACAAGGCAGGATTTGATAACGCTTGCATATCGCGCGTTCCTTTCCAAGGGATATATTTCGGAAACAGAGGATTTGAGTGCGCTTGACGCATTTGCGGATAAGGGCGATATTGCGGATTATGCACAGACTGCAATGGCGTCAATGGTAAGCGCGGGAATTATACAGGGTTCGGACGGAAATGTAAATCCGAGCGGAAACGCAACCAGAGCAGAGGTTGCCGTAATGTGCGAAAGAATGTCGCAGATGATGAAATAAAAACGATAATTGCCGGCAAAGGCCGGATAATTATATAATATTTATGAAAGAAGGACAAATATGAAAGGTAAAAAACTTTTGGCAGGAATACTCTCTGCCATAATGGTATTTGGCAGTATGTCGTTTCCGGCGCTTGCGGAAGACAATGAAACGGGCGGGGTCCTTACGGAAGCTTCGTCTAAGGATAAGTATGCCGGATTTACCGATTTTTATGCCGGCGTTAAAGATGGAACCGTAAAAAATGTTGAGGCAATCGTGGACGAGAGTTCTTCGGCAGAAGGATATACAGTTTGGACGCCTGGTAAGGCAGAACTCGGCAACGGTCCGCTTGCAGATGCAAAGTTCGGCGAAAAAGACGGCAAAAAGTTGTTTGTGGTTTGGCGTTACAGAAACGATAACGCAACTCCATACGTGACAAAAGAAGTCAAAATCGATGGTGTGACCTATCAAACCGTTATTGATATGAGTCTCAGTTCATCTGCGACCGGAGGATTTTTCACTTCGCAGGATACAACGCAAAAAGCAAAGATTGAAACGGGTGTTACCGTTAAAGGGGCGGATAAGTTTTTCTACTCCAATCACGGATTAAAAACTCTGGATCTTCCGACAGAGCTTATTTCACAGCTGAACCTTGACAGCAATTTGTACTGGGCATATTTTAATGATGCTTCCGAACAGTATGAAAGCTATACAATTGGTTCGGTACCGACGGGCTATTCGTCTGACCGCGTAGTGTTACAGGGCGCTAATACAAAGCCACGTACACTCAGATACAAGACAAGCGCCAATGATACATATGCATCCAAGAACATTTGCGCATGGTTTGCGATAAAGGTTGACCCGAACGGCGGCAGCTGTGAAAACCATACCGAAGCTTATACGGCGATTGAATCAATGGAATCAAACACAACATTAAATTCAACACCGACAAAGGAAGGATTTGTTTTCGACGGCTGGACAATCACCAACGACGATATTAACAAAACCGTAACATTAACCGCAAAGTGGGCGGACGCGCCTTGCGCACATGATTTTGTTGAAAAAATAATTAAAGACTCGACCTGTACGGAAGAAGGTACTAAAACCCTGACCTGTTCCAAGTGCCAAACGGTTGAAAATGTTATCATTCCGAAAAAAGACCACATATATACGGAAGAAATAACCAAAGAAGCAACCTGTACCGATGCGGGCAGCAAGAAACTCACCTGTAAAAACTGCCAGGCAACCAAGACCGAAACCATTCCGGCTTTGGGACACAATTTTGAAAACGGCGAGTGCACACGCTGTCATATTACAAAGGCAATGGAAGCAAAAATAGGAGATAAAAAATACGATACGCTTAAAGAAGCCATTGCGGCGGCAAACAATGGTGATACCATTGTTCTGCTTGAGAATATTGAAAAGAACGAATGTTACAAAATCAGCCGAAATATCACTTTAGAGTTAAACGGCAAAAACATTACTGCATCAACATACAGCATCCCGAATTACGGTTCGATTTTCTTAATCGCAGAGGGCGCGACGGTTACGGTTCAAGACAGCGCCGGCGGTTCTGTTGTTACGCAGAAGTATGGAAATGAAACCAGCAGCGCCTTCTATGTTTTGGGTACGCTGAATGTAAAAGGTGGAAAATATGTCGGTTCCGGTCTCTACGGAGCTATTTCCTGCGGCGGCGGAATACTCAATGTATCAGATGCGGAGCTTTACGGTTCATACGGAAACGTTTCTATAATAGAAGATGGCGCAACCGCTGTTTTTGAAAATACCGTTGTTAATGCTGCCGAAGGCGTAGACGGTATTTGGGTTCAGAACGGCGGTCATGCAACAATCAAATCCGGCACATATAACGCTACCGTATATACATATAAAAAAAGCAGCACGCTTGTGATTGAAAACGGTATATTCAATAAGGCGGCAGGCAATAATGACGGCAAGGGTTCAACAGACATTTCGGGGGGATTATTTGCTGAAAACGTGAGCAAATATGTTGTTTCCGGCTATGCGGTTAAACCGGAGGGAAATATGTTCCGCGTGGTAAAGGCTGAGGCAAAGGTTATTGACACAGCAAAAACAACCGGTGCGGAAATCACCTTAAACAATCTGGAAAAACATGAAAAAATCAACGCTTTGGAGGACGCAACCTATCAGGTGGTTGTTAAAACGTCTCCCAAGACTGATGCAGATAAAGCAAACGAGGCAATAAAAGCCGGAGCAGATACGAACAGCTCCAAAGCAATGTTTGATATTTCAATTGTAAAAATCGACAGCGATGGCACTGAAACAACGGTTAAAGATGTTAAAAATCAGCAGGTAACCATCACACTCGGCGAAACACCAAAGCCGGAAAGCGTTAAGGTATACCACGTGGACGGAGAAACCGGCGCAGCAGCAAAAATAGACGACATTACCGTATCCGGCAACACGGTATCTTTCATCGCTCCGTCCTTCTCGACCTACGCTGTAACATATACGGCGAACAGCCTTGCTGATGCCGACATCACAAAGAACATCAAGGTTGCCTTTGAACCGATTGCAGGAACTGCGTCATACGACATCGTGCTGAAAGCAACGGACGGCAGGAAGATTAACCGTTTCATGTCGGCAGATCTCACATTTGAAACAACACTTAAAGAAGGTGCAGTGAACTATACTGTTACACCGGCGGCAAACATTAATATTTCTGACAAAGGCGACGGCAGATACGGGTTCAACATGGACGGCATGAACGCAAGCGGCGCAACGGGCGAAAATATCACTATCGGTACCGTTACTTTTGAAGGAATCGGAAAAGTCGACTTTGCCGTAAACACGACAGTACAAACAAACATTGTCAACACAGCAAAGGCTGCCGATAACATTGTTGAATACAACACAACAAGCGGTAACGGCACAACCACAGGTAAGCTTGATTTGGAAGACAAACTTGAAAACGTTGAACTGAAAGCTCCGATAAAGAAGCTTACCGTTAACGTAACTTTCAACAACTCAATTTCCGATAATGAAGCGGCTTATCAAGATATGAAGGCTGTTATTTCCGGCGGCAATCTGGCAGATGATATTACGTTTAACTTCGGAAAAGACGACGGAGCAGTAAAACTTGCGGACAATGTTTACAGCTTCACACAAGAACTCGCAAAGAACACAGCCTATACAGTTAAAGTTGAGGGTGCGGGTTACAGAACAGCGCGTTATACAGTAAATCTTAATGCAGATAAGACATTGAACTTCTGGAACAACGTTATGGACAATGCAATAGAGGTTGAATTGGGAAACGGAGCATACAAGAAGAATGTAACATTCCTTGCAGGCGACATCGTAAAAGACAACAAAATCAACATTTATGACCTCTCAGCGGTTGTATCATATTTCGGAACGAATAATCTTGTAACAGAACATCCGGAATATGCTAAGTACGACCTTAACCGTGACGGCGTAATCGACTCAAAGGACGTAGCATATGTACTCGTTTCATGGGGTAAGTAAAAACAATTGATAACCGAAAATTGGCGGAGTACAATTAGATAATCGTCAGTTATTAACCGTAAATCGCCAATTGAACGGAGACGGCGGAGTATCTCCGCCCCTCTCTCAAAGGGCATAAAGTGCGCTTTGTGCCTTTTGAGAGAGAAGATGTAACAGTAAAATTACGGATTTGAAAAATGCGGATAAGGTGCGGCGACAGCCGCCGGACGAGGTGTTTTGCGGAAAAGGAGTAAAGACAGTGCACATCGCCTTATCAGTCACTGCGTGACGGTTTCTTTTGCGCTGTTGCGCAGGCTGCAACACTTTGTGTTGCTTGCCTTATAGGGGAAGCCAAAAACGCAGAAAAATGATAATTGCCGGCAAAAGCCGGATAATTATATAAAATTCCTTTAATAATAACGCAGATTGGACAGACAGCTTAAAAAGGAGGGCAGAATGAAAAAAGCACGCCCAATTTGCACAAAAAAATTCAGAAAGAAGGATTCAAATTTATGAAAGGTAAAAAATTATTGGCAGGCGTTTTGTCTGCCGCAATGGTGTTCGGCACAATGGCATTTCCGGTATTTGCCGATGAGAATAATCATGTTACAATCGGCGATAAAACCGAGACGTACGATACTCTGCTTGATGCTATAAATGCAACGAAAGCAGAAGATGCAGTAGACAGCGTTATCACTTATAACATCACAGGTAAGGTCAGCGCAGGTAATGGCTATATCAACTTTGCAAAAAATGTCGAAGATAATACAACAATAGTGTTTGCCGGAACTGACGAAAATGCAGAATTGGCATTGAACGACAATGATGCAAACGGAGCAAACATATTCTGGAATGACAGCAAGCCGATAACGGTTAATGTAAAAAATCTTATCTGTTCAAGAGACGGCGGTGTCTGGATAGGAAACGCAGCACAAATGAATCAGTATTTTTCAATATGTGCTAACGGTGATGTAACATATACTGATTGTGTATTCCCGGATGGCGCCGGTGCGGGATATTGGAAAAATACTACTTTCAGTGGCTGCACATTTAAGAATGACAACGGCGGTGAAACTTTTAAGGACACATACGGACTTTGGTTTAGAGGTGTCAGCGGAAATAAAGTTACTGTAAAGGACAACTGTGTTTTTGGCAGCCCGAAAGGTATAAAGACTTATAGTGACGACCAAAGTGCAATTCTTGATACCGAAGTATCAGATACTACATTTAACTGCACAGACAGTCCGGCTATTATTGCTTCAAATCCCGGAACAATTACAGCAACGGATATAAATGTAGATAACTGCGCAGGTGGTGTTGCAAGAAATGATAAGGGTGCTGAAATTACAGTTGACGGAAAAGCACCTGTTTATGCAGCAAAAGTTGACGGTAAGCTTTATACAGATAAGGCTTATGCCAAAAAAGAAGCGGCAGAAAAAGGAAAAGATATTGAGACTCTTGTAGCTATGGTTGGAGATAAGTATTATGCTACTATTGACAAAGCAGTTGAAGCAGCTCAGGCAGCAACAACCGATAAATGGAGCATTGCGAAAATTACATTGCTCACAAATGACGCTCTTGATATTTCCAAAGGTCCGGAAAACTACGTTTCTTACAATATAACAAAAAATGATACTGTTGTTACGGGCGAAAGAATTGCGGACGATGAGCATAAAGAATATAATGAACTTACAAATGCATCTAAGCTTTACATTCCTGCCGATGTAAACAGCCTTATTTTGGAAGATGTTAAAAACCTTTGCAGCATTGAAATTGCACAAGGTGCTGACGTTACATTAAAGCTCAATGGAAACAACGAGTTAGCCGGAAACATTTTTGTTCCCGAAGGCGCAAAACTTACGATTGAAGATAAAACCGCAGACGGTACAGGCAGACTTGCGGTATATAATTCTGGTGCCGGTGCCGATCATAGCGCAGCAATTGGCGGAGGTCAGACACAGCCCGGCGGTGAAATTGTTATAAAGAGCGGTGAAATTGAAGCGTATTCCAACTATGGCGCAGCAATCGGCGGCGGTCAGCAAAGCACCGCAAAGGTTACAATTCTCGGTGGAAAAATCAAAGCGGAAGCAGACTTCGGCACAGCAATCGGCGGAGGTCAACTAAGCATCGGTGATGTAACAATCAGAGGCGGTGTAATTGACGCAAAGTCGAATAATAGTGCTCCGATTGGCGGCGGTCAGCAGGCAGCAGGAGATTCAAAGATTACCATATCCGGCGGTGATATTACGGTTGCAAGAAAGCCCGGTACAAATCTGTTTGGTAATTCAAAGGGAGAACCTGCCGGCGCAAAGATTTCCGGCGGTACATTCAATGTAGATGTAACCGATTACTGCGAAGAAGGCTTCACTCCGAAACTCACGGACGGTAAGTACGTCGTTGACGACAGCGCGACTAAGCTTACGCTCGGCTTCAAGAAGACGGCGACTGATGAACGTGTTTATGACATCGTTGTTACCGCTGTCGACGCAGCGATGATCAACCGTCTGAATACAGCAGACCTTACATTTAATCTTACAGCTTCGGATGCTGCAAACAGCTCTGTTGTATATACAATTCTTCCGGTTGATGATATTACGGTAACACCGGATATGGAAAACGTAAACCGTTATATGTTTAACTTCAACGGTAAAGACGGTATAACAGCCGATACGGGAGCTGAAGTTAAAATCGGACAGGTACAGTTTGACGGATATACAACAAACGGTGCAACAATAACATTTGCAGCTGATGTTGATAACAGCCTTGTGACAGCAACAACAAAGTCAAACAACCTTGTAACATACTTCGGAACAGGTGCTCTTACAAATTCTGCTGACGCTGATAAGAAGATTGAAAATGTTGAATTTGCAGTTCCGACAAAGAAGCTTACAATAAACGTTGCCATGAACAACAAGGTTGAAGATAAAGCAATAGCATATCAGGACATGAAAGTTGAAATCAAGGGTGCAAATACTGAAAAGACATTTGCCCTCGGAAACGGCGGAGTTGTACAGGAAAACGGCGTGTATAAAGTAACAGCAGATCTCGAACAGAACATTCCTTATACGGTAACTGTTTCGGGTGCGGGTTACAGAACAGCGCGTTATACAGTAAATCTTAATGCAGACAAGACATTGAACTTCTGGAACAACGTTATGGACAATGCAATAGAGGTTGAATTGGGAAATGGAGCATACAAGAAGAATGTAACATTCCTTGCAGGCGACATCGTAAAAGACAACAAAATCAACATTTATGACCTCTCAGCGGTTGTATCATATTTCGGAACGAATAATCTTGTAACAGAACATCCGGAATATGCTAAGTATGACCTTAACCGTGACGGTGTAATCGACTCAAAGGACGTAGCATATGTGCTCGTTTCGTGGGGTAACTAATTTAAACTGACACAGACGACCGATATAATTAACCGTTGTGCGGTATCTGTAAAAGCAGATACCGCAGCGGTTAAACTATGAAGAAGAGGTATTAAAATTATGAAAGGTAAAAAATTATTGGCAAGCGTTTTGTCTGCCGCAATGGTGCTCGGCACAATGGCATTTCCGGTATTTGCGGATGACGCTACAATGCCATACGGCGATTTCTTAACAGCCGTTGCAGATAGTGGTTATAATTATGACGGTCAAGGCGTAACTGTTACGCTGAAAACCAATATAGGATGCGGTGACACAAGACATACTGAAAGCTGCCCTAAAGGCTATGCTCCGGCAACGGCTGAAACACCTAATAGAATTGACCCGGGTCAGCTCAGAGCACAGTATAAGCCATTTGAAAATTATGATGGCAAAATAACAATTAAAAATGTTAAATTTGTTGCAGATATATCGCAAGGCGCAGGCTGCTGCCGAAATTCAGGCTATGACGGCAAATTTGATGCAGGAACAAAATTTTATCCCGAATTTCAAATTGAAAACAAGGGCGATCTGACAGTGGAAGGATGCAGCTTTGACGGTATTTGTTTAGCGCCATATCATCAGGGAAAGAATAATTCCTCGGAATATACCGATACCATAACAGGCTGTGAATTTAAAAATGTTTTCAGAACATACGGAATTGCAAGTCTGAACGGCGGAAAGGTAATTGCTGCAAACAATACATTCGATAATTGTGCCGGTGGAATTTATGTTATGGGCGGCGGTGCAAATGGTGTTACCATTTCTGGTAATAAATTCACCAATATGGGTGAAAATGCACCGGAAGAAAAGAAGCATACATCAGGCTTAATTCAGCTTGCAGCGGGAATGCCCGCCGATGCAGAAGTAACAATTGCAGAAAATACTTCTGATGGTTCTACTCCGGTTCTCAGACAGTTAAGTGCAGTGAATGAAGTTGTTACTTGCAATAATGACTTTGGCGGAAGTGATGAACTTACTTTGACAGGAAACAGTACAACGGGTGTTGCAGCTCCTGCGCAGAAAGCGGCAGTGGCAAAAAACGGTGATACTTATTATAAAACCCTTGCAGACGCGGTTGCAAGCGCTGCATTTGGTGATACTGTACAGCTTCTTTGCGATACAACGGGAACCGGTATAAGAGTAGACAGCGGAAAAAATATTACAATTGATTTTGGCGGATATAAATACATTATGAATAATCCGTTGGTTGGTTCGTCTAAAGATTATGAGACAAACGGATTTCAGCTTTTGCAAAATTCTGAAATTATTATGAAAAACGGCACACTGTATTCCGATGTGGCTAATATTTTAATTCAGAACTATGCCAACCTTACTCTTGAAGACATGAATCTCTTTTTAAACAGAGTTCATGAAAGACCTAATCAACCGCTGTATACTCTCAGTAATAACAACGGTCATATTGTATTAACGGGCAACACCAATATTTCTGCCTTAGACAGAAACTTTGCATTTGACGTCTGCAGATATGCAGACTATCCGGGTGTCAGTGTTACATTGGATGAAAATATGACAGGTACTATTAACGGCAGAATTGAGTTGTCGGGTACGAAGAAGGCTGATAACGATTTTGAACTGATTATTAAAAATGGTACCGTTAACGGCCCGATTGTTAACAGTGCGCCTACTGCAAACATTCAGATTTCCGGCGGTTCATTTACGACTGATGTATCAGCTTATTGCGCTGACGGATTTGCAGCCAAGAAGATTGGTGACGTTTGGGTAGTAGACGAAAGTGCGTCAAAGGTTTCATTAGGCTTTAAGGCTACTGGTGATGCACGTGTATATGACATCGTTGTTAAAGCAGAAGACGCAAATGAAATCAACCGTCTGAATACAGCAGACCTTACATTTAATCTTACAGCTTCGGATGCTGCAAACAGCTCTGTTGTATATACAATTCTTCCGGTTGATGATATTACGGTAACACCGGATATGGAAAACGTAAACCGTTATATGTTTAACTTCAACGGTAAAGACGGTGTAGAAGATACCAAAGAAGAAATCACAATCGGAAAGGTACAGTTTGACGGATATACAACAAACGGTGCAAAAATAACATTTACAGCTGATGCTGATAAGAGCCTTGTGACAGCAACAACAAAGTCAAACAACCTTGTAACATACTTCGGTAACGGAGCTTTTGCAAATGCTACTGAAACTGATAGGAAGATTGATGGTGTTGAATTTGCAGTTCCGACAAAGATGCTTACAGTTAATATTGCCATGAACAACAAGGTTACAGACAACGTAAAGACATATCAGGACATGAAGGTTGAAATCAAGGGTGCAAATGTTTCAAAGACAATTGATCTCGGAGACGGCGGAGTTATGCAGACAAACGGCGTGTACACATTAACAGAAGAACTCGAACAGAACATTCCTTATACGGTAACTGTTTCGGGCGCAGGTTACAGAACAGCGCGTTATACAGTAAATCTTAATGCTGATAAGACATTGAATTTCTGGAACAACGTTATGGATAATGCGATAGCGGTTGAAGAAGGAAATGGAGCATATAAGAAGAATGTAACATTCCTTGCAGGCGACATCGTAAAAGACAACAAAATCAACATTTATGACCTCTCGGCAGTTGTATCATATTTCGGAACGGATAATCTCGTAACAGCACATCCGGAATATGCTAAATACGACCTTAACCGTGACGGCGTAATCGATTCAAAGGACGTAGCATATGTGCTCGTTTCATGGGGTAACTAATTTAAACTGACACAGACGACCGATGCAATTAATCGTTAATGCGGTATCTGTAAAAGCAGATACCGCAGCGGTTAAAATATGAGAAAGAGGTATTAAAATTATGAAAGGTAAAAAATTATTGGCAGGCATTTTGTCTGCTGCAATGGTACTCGGCACAATGGCGTTTCCGGTATTTGCAGATGATAATGTGCTTGAAATATCTACGGCAGAGGAATTGAAAAATTTTGCAGATGATGTCAATTCCGGCGAGACTTATAAGGGAAAGAAAGTTCAGTTGATGGATGACATTGATTTGTCTGCATATGATAATTGGAAAAGTATCGGATATAAGAATGAAGGAGTGTTCGAAGGCGAATTTGATGGTAACGGCAAAACAATCTCAAATTTAAAAATGAGTGCGTTAGGCGGTTATGTAGGATTGTTTGGAAGAACTAATGGAGATAAAACATACATACATGATTTTACAGTTGACGGCGCAAAAGCATTTTTCGGTTATCGGGATACCAGCAACACAATTGGTTCAGCTATTGTGATAGGCAAAGCATATACAGGTAAAATGGAAAATGTTCATGTTAAAAATGCCGAAATGGCAGCTTATGGTACATATGTCGGAGGCTTGGTAGGGCATGGATATATGACTATTACCGATTGCTCTTTTGAAGGTAAAATAAGTGGTTCAGCTGTGCAGGTAGGAGGAATTGCCGGTTCCGGTGGATTTACAGCTACACGCTGTACAGTAATAGGAAATATACATGGCTACACTTGGGTAGGCGGTATTATAGGCAACTGTCAGGACGGCGGTGCATATACAGACTGTTACGTAAAAGGAAACATTTCGGCTGACTCTTCTTTTGCGGGAGTGAGCGCTGCCGGAATTGCAGCAATTCCGCTTTACAGCAGTCAGAAGATAGAGGGCTGCTACAATGACGCCAGTATTAAATGCGGCGGCGAAGAGATTCCTTGTCCTGTTATAGGTGGATATAACTGTGAGATAAACAGCAATACAGAACTTCAACTGAAGGGTAATTCATGGAACAGAGAAATTTGCGATATGGATTCTTTCCCGATTATCGGAGAAGGTGGAAATATTGAAAATCCGGTTCAGAAGCAAGAGCGTGATAATAATATTGTTGTAAATGAAAGCGATATAAAGTATGTGGGCGGCATTGAAAACGCTAAAATAAAAGAATATACAGGCGTTACCCCGTCAATAACGGAAGATGATTTGAAAGATAATTCAGTAGCAGAAGTTAATGGTAAAAAATATACTAATTTTGCTTCGGCGGTTGCAGCAGCACAGGACGGCGACACAATTACGTTGCTAAGCGATGTTGAAACCTCGGGTTTTGCGCATGACAAGGAATTTACGCTTGATTTAAACGGCAAAACTCTCAAATTTGATGAAAATACTGTACAAAATGATGTAAAGGCAAGCGTTACATATAAAAACGGTACAATTGATATATCCGGTATAGATATTAAAGCAAATTCATTCTGGCAGGTAACGACAAACGGTAAGCTCAATTTTGATAACGTTAAATTGTGCGGAGATACATACAAAAGTGCATTTTGTGTTATTTACTTTGTAGCTGCAAATGCAGAAGCAAACTTCAAAGATTCAACTGTTGAGCTTGCTAATGACGGTGAAAGCTCAGGCTTTATAAAAGGCGACGGATTTATGGGTAAAGCCGTTTTCAATAACACAAGCGTTTCGTTGGAAAACACAGGCAGAGGATTTGCTTCTACTGATGTTGCCTTTAACAATTCAAAGGTAACAATAGCAGGTACAACAGACAAAGGAATTGAAAACGCGTTCAATATTTGTAAATTAACCGTGACAGATTCTACAATAGACATTTCGGGCTGTTCGGAATACGGAATTAAGCTCGGTAATGAAGCGGTAGAGGTTAAGGGAAACTCAAAAGTAACGGTAAAGGAAAGCGGTATCGGTGACATTGTTCACAGAGAAGAGGGCAATACAGGCGTACTGACAGTTGAAGAAAATGCAGCGGTTATAGCCGAAAACATCGGAGAAAGCGTTCTGGAAACAGCCGCAGGTAACGGAACAATTATTGGTATGGCAGACAAAATTTCGGTTAAATTTGTTCCTGTGCAAACAGAAGAAAATGTTTATGACATTAAGTTAAGTGCAAACCTTGAAACAATTAACCGTTTGACATCAGCAGATCTGACATTTAAGTTCGAGACATCGGACGATGTTGCATATGAGCTTTTGGGCGTTGACAAAATCACAATCACTCCCAAAGATGATAACAGATATATGTTCAGTCTTGACGGTGTAACCGCTCCGGATATTACAGACAATGAAATTACAATTGCTCAGGTGAAATTCAACGGATACGGAACATTCAGCTTTAAGATTGACGATGTAAATACAAATATTGTAAATGCAACTGCTATTTCCGACAACTTAGTTGAATCATATTATGCAGGCGGCAGTGCAGTGGGCAAAGGCGAACTGGATATTTCAGAAAAGCTGGAGAACGTTACAATTGCAGTTCCGACAAAGAAGCTTACAATAAATATTGCCATGAACAACAAGGTTACAGAAAATGAAAAGGCATATCAGGACATGAAAGTTGAGATCAAGGGTGCAAATACTGCAAAGACATTTGATCTCGGATCAGACGGAACAGCGCAGACAAACGGCGTATACACAGTAACAGCAGATCTCGAACAGAACATTCCTTATACGGTAACTGTTTCGGGCGCAGGTTACAGAACAGCGCGTTACACAGTAAATCTCAATGCCGACAAGACATTGAATTTCTGGAACAACGTTATGGATAATGCGATAGCGGTTGAAGAAGGAAATGGAGCATATAAGAAGAATGTAACATTCCTTGCAGGCGACATCGTAAAAGACAACAAAATCAACATTTATGACCTCTCGGCGGTTGTATCATATTTCGGAACGGATAATCTCGTAACAGCACATCCGGAATATGCTAAGTACGACCTTAACCGTGACGGCGTAATCGACTCAAAGGACGTAGCATATGTGCTCGTTTCATGGGGCAACTAATCAAATGATAATCGGAATTTTTTAATTCCGTTATCTATCAGGCGGCGGAGTTAACTCCGCCCCCCTCTCAAAGGGCATAAGCGCTTATCTTATGCCTTTTGAAAGAGAAAAGATACTATCAAAAAAGGTTTTACATAAAGGAGAAAGTAGGATATGTCTAATAAAAGAATATTATCATTTATATTGAGTATGCTTATGATAGGGTCGTGTTTTCCGAACAGCGCTGCGCTGGCGGAAACAGATAAACGTCAGAGAACGGCATATCTGCACGCGCAGGGTGAAAACCCGTCTGAAACAACAGACGTAAGCACCGTCTACAAAGACGAAACGGCAGATATATATTTAGCGATTGACAATCCGAACAAGGGATTATACGAAAACGGCGAGCATAAAGAACCGCAGTATGACCTGAACGGTTATACCGTGACGATTTACTTTGATCCGGAGTATTTCGATTATGCGGACGCCTCCAATCTGACGCCGATTGACTATACCGTTCCCGATAAAAACGCTTCAACTTCTCCGACAGTCCCTGACGGAAAGGTTGACGTTCCGACAGATGTGGGATATTATCCGTATCAACAGGGCAAGGGCGAGGAAAACGGCTATAAAAAAGCATATGTCACCGTTCTCTATAACGGCGGATTTGTTCCGCAGAAGCAGGATGACCCGACAAAAGAGGATTATCAGCTGTGGTATAATCTCTGTAAGCTCCCTTTAAAGCCGATTAAGGCAGGCAGTACGCAGGTATTTATTGATACGTCCGACGAACAGGGCAAGGGACTCGAATTTTTTGCAAAGAACAAGTCGGAAAAGCTGGAGGAGCAGACCTTTCCGTATACGGCGGTAAACGGCGGCTACCATACCGTTATAATTAAAGACAAATCAAGACCAGCCGCACCGAACGCTATTCCTCCGGCAGGCAGCTATGACAGAAAACAAAGCGTAACACTGAGCGCAGAAAGCGGCTGTGACATTTATTATTCAACAGACGGCGGCGTTACATTTGAAAAATACACCTCTCCGATTGAGGTTGAAACAACAATGACAATCACCTGTTATGCCGAACGCATAACGGACGGAAAGAAAAGTAATACGGTAAGCTTTGAATACAAAATACTTCCGAAAGCTCCGCTGCTCTTTAACGAAGCAAAGACAGCCATACCGAATATCTATACACGAGATGATATTTTTACCGTTTATGCGTGGGATAAAGAAACATTTTCGGGTACGCTCGATGATGAAAATAAGATTTACTATACATTTTCAAATGCTTCGGCAGATAATATAACCCCGGGCAGCGACCCCGAAACGCAGTGGGTGGAGCTTAACCGCAGAAATACCGGTATCGAAATCACAAAGCAAAGGACGGTACGTCTGATAACCGACAGAATGGGCGCATTCTCCGATGTGTCGGAGTACCATTTGGGAATAAAGCCGGCAAAGGTTACGGCAAGTCATGCTTCGGGAACGTACAATGAAAAAATCGACGTTATCCTTTCCACAAAAACAACCGGTGCGAAAATATTCTACACCACCGACGGCACAGACCCCGTATCGCAGGGAATCGAATATGCCGGAGCAATAACTCTTGCAAAAGACACCACGCTTCGTGCTGTGGCTCATTATGACGGAATATACAGCGAGGTTTCATCGTTCCATTACGTATTCAGGAGCGCTGACGACTACGGTGTAGACGCATTCTATCCCCCAGGTGTGTATGAGGGAAGCGTAAACGTTACGCTTACGGCAAATAATCCCGAAAATAGAATAGAGTACAGCGCCGACGGCGGCGCAACCTGGCTGCCGTACACAAAAACGCTTATAGTTGATAAAGACACGGATATTCTTGCAAGAGCGGTAGATAAGGACGATAACCGCGGCGGTGTATATAGCTTTAAGTATAAAATAAAGCCGCTGCCACCGCATTTTGCGCCCGAAAGCACACAGTTTACCAATGCGGATAATATCTCCGTTTACTGTGTGGAAAGCAATGCGGATACAACCGGAAGATTTGACCTTTATTACACAACCGACGGCAGCGATCCCATAAGCAACGGAATAAAGGCTGACGACGCCTCTGATTCCGCTACTATTCAGATTACGAAATATACCGTTGTAAAAGCGGTTGTGTTAAAGGACGGTGTGAGCTATTCAAGCGTTGTGACACATTCGTATGATATAGTAAACAAAAAACCGTCAAGACCGCTTATGACGCTTAATCCCGGTAAATATATCCGTAAAATAGGCGATGAAGCAGGATTTTCCACGCAGTTTATGCCTGTTCCGACGGGTACGGAGATTTATTACACCGTAAGCTATGACGGAAAATTCGTGTCAGACCCGATACCAAATACGGCAGATACCATAAAATATGACGGACAGCCGATAACGGTAAAAGGGCATACGATTATAAAGGCGGTTGCCGTTAATGTGTTCGGCATAAAGAGCGATATAGGCATATTTGAATATATCGTAGCGCCGGAGGCTCCGAAAGCCGCACCGTCCGCCGTTGTGGGCGGCGGTACGCTTCCCGTTGTGCCGGTGAGTACGGTAAAGGGCAGTACCGTAAAATATGAGATAAACGGTTTTAAAAATGAATTTGTCTGCACTGATGAAAACTTTTACATAGATACGCAGACCGGAAGCGCATACAAGGATAAAGATTGCACCGTGCCGCTGGGAACGGAAAACACAGGCAAGCTGACTGCTCCGGCGGTCTTGAATATCAGCGCGGCGCTTGACGGAATCGAAAGCGAGCAGAACAGCTACACATATGATTTGAGCAGCGATATAAATGCGCTTGCGCCGCCGTATGCCGATAAGGAAACCGGAGAATATGAGGAAATAAAGGCGGACAGCGACAATAATCTGCTGCATATCGGACTGTATTCCTTAAACAGCGGCGATACAATCCAGTATAAAACCGACAACGGCAGTGCATGGAGCGATTACAATGCAAATGACTTTATTAAAATAAAGAACGACACGATTTTGCAGATAAGGAGTGCAAAAAACGGCAAGTACAGTACGGCTGTCAGCTATGTATATCATTTTGTACCGCTTGCTCCGATTATCACGCTTCCGTCGGGACGATACTTAAAGAGCGAGGGAAGAACCACTCAGATTAAGTATGACGACCGTGCACCGGAGGATAAAATCGAAAACGATTACAAAATAATGTATCGTGAAAACGGCGATAAAAGAGACTACCCTTACACAAGCGAGAGGGAAATCGATCACACAATGTCGTTTAAGGCATATGTTGTCAACAGCAAAACCGGACGGGTGAGCAAGAATACAATTCACTACTATATAATCGAGCCGGAAAGCGCAGTGACAGGCAGTGTGTATATCGCAACTCCGTATGACGTTCCGCGGATCAGCGCAGATGTTCTCAGTGAAGGAGAGTATGCAAAGGGCATCAAACTGCTGACAGGGAAGAACGATGCGGTAATAAATTACTGCTATACATATACGCAAACCGATTCATCTGACAGCATTACCACGGCAAATCTTGTCTACGATAACACGCCTATTACAGTAAATTCGGCTATGACGGGGATAAGCATTACGGCATGGCTGACGGATAAAGCAGGCAATGAAATTGCAGGCAGCAAGGAGACGTTTCCGATTGAATTTGTGCATCTGAATGTGCCGCAGACTTCGCTCGGCAGCGATAAGATAGAGTTTTCAAAGGGTACGGAATACACAATCATAAACGACTATCCCAATGATGAGGATATTCTGTTGTACTACACGCTTGACGGCAGCGACCCGGCAGACGAGAATAATCAGGCAAGAAAGCTTTACAGCGGCGAAAAGCTTGTTTTAAACGAAGCAGTGACCGTTAAGGCTGTGTACCTCAGCGCGTGCGGAACGTGTAAAGAGTGTAAATCAGATAATCCGTCGGCTTGCTGGTACAGGGTTTACGGAAAAACAGGAATGTACAGATACACCGTTCCGACCGTTATCCGCTCCGGCGGCGGAGGCGGCGGACGCAGGGTTGTGGACAACACAAGAAAATATACAAAGGACATTTTCGGCAACGAACACCCCACGCATATCGGCTACATCAACGGTTACCCCAACGGCAGTGTGAAGCCCGACGGCAAAATTACGCGTGAGGAAATGACAGCTGTGCTTTACCGTATCGAAAATCATGAGTACGAAAAGCCGTTTGCGGTGTCGGGCGATGTGTTCCCCGATGTTGACGCAGAACGCTGGTCTGCGCACGATATTGAATATATGTCGGAGAAAGGCGTTGTGAACGGTTATCCCGACGGCGAATTTAAACCATCCGGAAATCTGACAAGAGCCGAGTTTGCGGCGCTTATCAGCCGATTTGCAAAGCTCGAAAAAACGGATAAAGAAAATCCGTTCCCCGACCTCGATAAATCGCATTGGGCGTATGAGGATATTTTAAGACTCAGCGCGTCGGGACTTATGCAGGGTTATGAGGACGGAACATACCGCACAGAAAACAATATCACCCGTGCGGAGGTTATGACGGTTATAAACAAGATACTGGGCAGAAATCCGTCGGAGGAATATGTGAAGTCGCTTGACTTCAACCCGTTTAACGACCTCGAAAGGGATAAGTGGCATTATGTGGCGGTACTTGAGGCTACAATAACGCATAATTACTACCTTGACAAAAATGATCTTGAAATTAAATGGGAGGATTGCAAGTAACGGTATGAGAGATATTTTGATATTTATCGGCGGTTCGGTATTCGGCTGTCTGATTTCAGTGTTTGTGCTCGGACTGCTTGCAGCGGCAGACAGAGGCTGATACAAGAGAGGATTGAGGATGGTATAAAAACAATGTTCAGACGAAATTTATGTTCGTATTGCAAAACAGGAAAAGATACATATGAGCTTGACAGCCGTTCTCCCGTCTGCCCGTATATCGGCTGCAATAACGGCAAAAAATGCTCTATGTATTCGGAACTGAAACAAGATAAAAAGAATAATGCGAATTTTCGCTTTTCAAAAAAATTCTGCGGCAGCGCAGTTTAAAACTGCTTTGCACTCATGCGGATTTTGCCTTGTGAGAGAGGGGCAAAATCCGTATTTTTTTGTGTAAAAATACTTGACATAACAGCGCCGGTGAGTTATAATTATTACCGAAACATTGGATTTGATTGGAAGTGTTGGATTTGATTGCAAATGTAAGGCGCGATGAAATTTGCGCAATATTAAAAAAGCAGCAGGCAGCAACAACGGTATCGCTTGCGGCGGACTTTGACGTTTCGATTGAAACGATACGCAAGGACCTGATGATTCTCGAGAATGAGGGAAAGCTTGCAAGAGTACACGGCGGAGCGGTGGCAAAATCTACGGCAAAGCCGTATATGAATTTGTCGGGACGTATGAGAAGTATGAAGTCGGAAAAAACGGAGCTTTCACAGCTGTCGGCAAGCCTTGTGAAAAACGGCGATATTATAGCGATTGATGCGGGAAGTACAGCAATTGAGTTTATATCTGCGCTTATGGAAAGGTTCGATACGCTTACGATTGTTACACATTCTATGGACGTATTTCAGAGAGGGTGCGGATATAAGAATTTTGAAATAATCCTGTGCGGCGGATATTATTCCAAAAGCGAAAACTCGTTCTACGGAGATTTTGCGGAGTATACGGCAGGTAATCTGCATGTGCGAAAGAGCTTTATCTTTCCGTCAGCATTATCACTTAAACACGGTATATGCGATTACAGTCCCGAGCTCTCACGAATGCAGAGAAAACTGATTGAAGCCGCCGATGATGTAATCGTTGCGGCGGACAGCAGCAAATACGAAAAAAGCGCATTTATTAAAGTAGAGGATCTGAACCCCGGATATTTTTATATTGCCGATTCCAAGCTGTCGGAAAATATAAAGGAAATATATCGGAACAACGATATAAAAATAATAACCCGAAAAGATGAAATACCGGAGGCGGAATAAATGAAAAAAATAACGGATAAAAGCCGTGTAATACGCATGACAATGCTGTTTACGATATTGTATATGATAAGCTATATGACAAGAATAAACTACGGCGCAGTCATATCGGAAATGGTTTTGGCAGAGGGAATACAAAAATCGGCGGCATCTCTTGCACTGACGGCAAGTGCGGTTACATACGGTGCAGGGCAGATTCTAAGCGGATTTATGGGCGACAGAACCGAGCCGAAAAAGCTTATTTTCACCGGACTTGTTATGACGATAATGATGAACCTTGCAATTCCGTTTTGTACAACTACATATGCACGAATGGCGGTGTGGGGCGTGAACGGTCTGGCGCAGGCGTTTATGTGGCCGCCGCTTGTAAAGATAATGTCGGCGCTGTTTACGGAGAAGGATTATAAAAAATCCTGCGTTGTCGTTACGTGGGGAAGCTCGTTCGGGACTGTTCTCGTATATTTGCTTGCTCCGCTTTGCATTTTGCTTGCAGGCTGGAAATCAATATTTTTCCTTTCGGCAGCGGCGGCTGTTGTAATGTCGGCGGTGTGGCTTAAAAAATGTCCCCAAATCGGTACAGGTGATAAAAAAGTAATAACCGAAACAAATCGGCAATCGGTTTTTGATATGAGAGCCGTTTTGATAATCGGTGCGATTATGGCGGTTATCGTGTTGCAGGGGGTGCTGCGTGACGGCGTTATGACATGGATTCCGTCATATGTTTCGGAAACCTTTAATCTGAGCAGTAAAACGGCAATCCTTACAAGCGTCATTCTGCCGCTGTTCAGTATAGCGGCGTTGCAGCTTGTTTCCGTGATATACAGAAATATTGTTAAAAACGAGCTGCTGCTTACAGGGATTTTATTTATGGCAGGCTGCGCCGCGGCTGCGGCGATGTTTCTGGCAAATGGTGCGTCTGCGGTTGCGTCGGTGATTCTGGCGGCGCTTTTGAACGGTTGTATGCACGGCGTTAACTTGATGTTAATTTGCATGATACCGCCGTATTTTGCCAAGTACGGACGCATATCCTTTATTTCCGGTATGCTCAATTTCTGTACATATATCGGCAGCGCGGTGTCAGCTTCGGGACTGGCGGCATTTTCGGAAAAATGCGGCTGGGCGGAAACTCTGCTTTTGTGGGGCGGCATCGCATTTGCGGGAGGTACGGTGTGCTGTATTTTATGCAGAGTATGGAAAAGGTTTGCGGATCGAGGTCTTGACGGACAGGACTTTAACTGCTATAATAAACATGAAAGGAATGGTGTAGTATGCTGAAAATGTTGCCGTGTGTTTTTGCGGTAAAAAATACATATCAGATTATGGTCCGCGTGGAGTCGGAGTCTCTTATGTGGGTTAAGGTGGGAGATAACTGCTACTATGATGATTCAAACGGCATATTGAGGTCGTATAAAAATATTCACAGAATGATTGTTCCTGCCGAAGAACTCGATAAAAACGGTAAATATATAATATGTGAAAGAGAAATCAAGGAAAGAAAGCCTTACTTTACCGAAACGGAGGAGGTAAAGGAATACAGCTTTGATTTTATTCCGGCAAACGGGGAAAATCTGCGAGCATATCACATTGCCGATGCGCATAATTTTGTTGACGAGCCTGTCAGAGCCGAAAAGACATTCGGAGATATTGATTTTCTGATAATGAACGGAGATATTCCGAATCACAGCGGTGACATGGAAAACTTTGACAATATTTATAAAATTGCCGAAGAAATAACGGAGGGCAAAAAGCCTGTCGTGTTCTCAAGAGGAAATCATGATATGCGCGGAATTTACGCGGAGTGCATTGAAGATTATACCCCTACTGACAACGGAAAATCGTATTTTACGTTCAGACTGGGCAATCTGTGGGGAATGGTTCTCGACTGCGGCGAGGATAAGCAGGACGACCATGAAGAATACGGAAACACCGTTTGCTGCCATGCGTTTCGTCAGCGTCAGACGCAGTTTATAAAGGACGTAATAAAAAATGCGGATAGTGAATATTTGCAGGAGGGTATAAAAAACAGACTTATAATTGTACATAATCCGTTTACCGAGCAGCTGAAGCCGCCGTTTGATATAGAAGCGGACATCTACATGGAGTGGGGAAAGCTGATTCGTGAAAATATAAAACCCGATGCCATGCTGTGCGGTCATTACCATGAACAGTATGTAAGCTATCCCGGAGATGAACATGATTCTCTCGGACATCCCTCGCCGGTGATTGTGGGTTCAGAAATAGATTTTGAAAAAAAATATTTCTGCGGCTGCGGACTGGAATTTACGGATAGGTCGATAAATGTCGAATTTACATCATCTGACGGAGAAATTCTCCAAAAAACATCAATAAAAAAATAAGGACGGTGCAGCATTGTGAGCTTTATAAACGATGATTTTATGTTAAAAAACGAAACGGCAAAAAAGCTTTATCATGAATTTGCAAAGGATTTGCCGATAATTGATTACCATTGCCACATTCCGCCGGAAAAGATTGCGGAAAACTATAAATTCAAAAACGCATACGACTTGTTTTTGGGCGGCGACCATTACAAGTG
>CAKSOE010000041.1 GCA_934476675.1 uncultured Clostridia bacterium
CTCATTCTTTGATGACAGCTTTAAAAAACTGCATCCCGATTTGGTATCCAAGAAAAGCGATAATCCGGATATTGATAGAGTCGCAATGCTGTTTACGGCTCCGACAATATCAGTTTTGACCTCCGTCTGCAAATCCGACAGCTTACCTACGTCTTTAAGGTATTTGCTGCCGTCGGATTCGGTGGGAATTTCGGCATCATCGGCAACCGGTTCATAGTCAAAAATCTGCGCCGTGTATCTTTTGGAATTTAATCCCTCTCCAAGCTGCACAGCCGTTATTCTTGAATAGTTGGTTGCGCCGTTTCCCACGTCTATCGTCTCTGCGGTACGTGCATTGTAACCGCCTGCAAAGCCGTTGTCCGTTTCAGCCTTGTACCCGACTGCACCGCCGAGCTGCGAATATGTTTCGCCGCCGAGCGATGCGCCCTTTCCGCCGGAATATGCGTTATTTCCCACCGCAACGCCGCTCGTTGTGCCTGCCGTACGCCCTGCGGCAAAGCCGCCGTACGCCGTCTGCGCATTCGCTTTTTTTGCAAGCTCCGCCGTCATTACCTCGGTTTCTGCTTTTTTGTCAACCTCACCCTTTAATTCGGTGATGTTATCCTTTACCAATCCGAAATTGGTTTTGACGGCTTTCCACCAATCCAGTAACAATGTTTTTCCGTTATAGCCGTCCGACCAGTCTTTCCAATTCATTTTTACCTCCGTTCCGCCGCCGCAGCGGCTCAAATTTAGTGTTGAAACAAGCCGATTCTGCTTGTTTCGCTTATATTTTTATACATTTGTCAATGCCGAAGCGGCTGTTTTCTTCGCATAGCCGTACATTCGGCATAGGCTTCACTCTCCTCTCTGTTTCGATTGCGAAACTATAATTTTAAAAAAAATAGACGTATTTTAATTTGCAGGCACAAAGACAAGCCGTTGTCAGCGCTTGTAACATTAAACCGCATGCTATAACCGTACAACTATGAGACAGTGTACCCGACCTATTGCGGCAAAGAGAGAAAGCGCTTACAATTCTTCCCGATTGCCCGTTCAATTAATTTTATTTGTGTTTCGTTTTCATTAACATTTTAACATATTTTTCTTATATTGTCAATAGTTTTTAAGAAAAATATTTATAAAATCGAAACTTTTTTTTCTTGACAAAAGTTTATTTATATGATAACATATCATTAAAAAGGCGGGGTGAAAACGGAATGTTCGGAAAAAATCTGATGTATGCAAGAAAACAGCGCGGATTTACGCTTGAACGGCTTGCCGATGTGTATAACCGCAGATTCGGCGGAGGGTTAAGCAAAGGTACGCTGTCAAAATACGAAAACAACAAACAGGAACCCATGATTTCCACGGTAGGAAATTTATCGGCGATTTTAGGGGTAAGCGTTGACTATCTTTTAAACGGGGAGGAAAGCGATTATATTGACATTTACGCTTTTGACAATACATCGCCCGTTTTGACGCGAAAATTTCCGATGCTCGGAAAAATTGCCTGCGGCGAACCGATATACTGTGATGAGGGATATGAAACCTTTGTTGAAACAAGCGCGGATATAAATGCGGATTTTTGTCTTACGGCAAAGGGTGACAGCATGATAAATGCAAGAATTTTCGATGGGGATATAGTGTTTATAAAGGCACAGCCGCAGGTTGAAAACGGCGAAATCGCGGCAGTTATTGTAAACGATGAGGCAACGCTGAAAAGGGTGTATTTAAAATCCGACAGAGCAAGGCCGTTGCTTTTATGAGCTATGTAAAATAAACGGCTGTTCTTTATCATTTTTCATATGCCTGTTCAGCGTTAGTAAGCGCCCTTGCCAAACTCCAAACATGGCAATCATAACAGAAACAGCAGGAAACCCCTGAATGTATTTATATTAACACACCGCTATTTCAATTCTCTGTTTTTTGCCATCATAGTACGCTCTGCTCAATGTTACAGTACAACTCTCACACGCCCTAAATTAACGCCAATATACTTAGTGCCTGACCATACAAAGTATGTCTGCACGGAATATCCATGTATTCATGAATATTCTTCATTATCGGCGTACCCGTTGAAACGTGCATAACCTCTCCGTTACCATTCACCGATTGGCTTACGATATTCTCCGCCAATTTACACATTTCATCATAATCGTTTACAATTCCCAACCGCTGCGCCGCTTTTATTCCCGCCGAAATACCGGCTGTTGCCGAAATTTCGGTGTATGAATCCTCACAATCGAGAACGGTTGCAAAACCGCCTGTTTTTCTTTGAAGCTTTGATAATGCAATCACATGTTTTTTTATATATTCTTTAACTTCATCTATTCCGTCAAACTCACCCAGCAATTCTACTATCTCGCAAGCGGAATATATTATCCAGGCATTTGCCCTGCCCCAGTGAATACCGCTTAGATGATTTTCGGTTATACAGCTGTAACCATGGCAGAACAATCCGCTGCCGTCACTCAGATATTTAGGTGTATTTTAAGCTGATTGACAGCAAAATCTGTATATGCTTGATTTTGGGTGTACTTCCCGAGTTTTGCAACGAACAGAACCGCCATAAACAATGTATCTGCCCATATCTGCTGTCTGAACGCAGGCACGTCCTCTGTAACGGTATGCTCCAGTCCGCCGCAGGCGGTAAGCGGCGCTTTTCCGACGATATATTCCGCTGCTTCAAGGCAGGCATTAAGATATTGCTCATTCCCCGTTTCGTGATACAATTCTGCTATGGTAAGCATCGGCGCCGACGAATTTATTGTAACGGTGTCTTTTGCTTCATCAATATGCCTGTTCGCCCAGCCGATTAGAAAATCCATGTATTTTCTTTTGCCTGTTGCCTTATACGCTTTCCATATTCCGTACAATCCCACGCCCGGAACCCAATCGAAGTTTTCAATATTCATCTCCCACTGCCGATCATTTCCGTAAATTACTCTGTCCGCTATTTTTTCAATCATTTTTATAACCATTCCTTTCCGTGCCGTAAGGCACAAAACCAAAGTCTGAAAGAAAATCGTCCGGAGTGCTGCTTTGCAGCGAGTGGCGCTGTACGTTTGTACCGCCCCGAGCAAAAAAGTGCTATGGGCGATTTTATTCAGACTTATGTTCCTCATATTGTGTTTTTTTCGATTATAATACATTTATGATTATCAATGCCGCAAAAGATAAAATAATACCTATAATTGCTTTTGCTGTAAGCCGCTCATGGAATACGACGGCAGACATAACGGACGCAAGTATAAGCCCTCCTCCCTGCGACAGCGGATACAGCTGTGCGGACGGCAGATATTTTGCGGCGCAGGTTTTGAGATATGAATACAGGAATAAACATACCGACATTATCAAAACATATTTTATAATCGGTTTTATATTAAATGTTTCCTTATTATCCGAATGTGGTCTTAGAACCAAGAAACATATAATGAGTATTATCGCCGAAAAAAGATATGTATAAAAGTTAAAAACCGATATCGGAATATCGCTTGTAAGCTTAACAAAAAGTTTTTGCGAAAAATCCGACAAACCGTTTGATATGCCGCATATCAGCAGAACGATAAAAGATGAAAGCGTTATTTTTTGTTTTATTGTGTTGTTGTATGAACATACAAGGCACACAGACGCTATCAGAACTGCCATACCTATCACTGCATTAATTTCTATCGCTTCACCGAAGAAAACCGCACACCCTGTTATGGGAATTAAAACTCCGAGCATACAAAAAACATCCAGCATCATATATGCGCCTTTTTTTAACGAAACAAGCCACAAAACCGCAAAGGCAGAATTTGCCGCGCCGGAAAGCAGTGTTATAAGCAATACGGTGCGGTTTATTTTAAGAAAACCCATTTTTCCGCTTACCGCAAGCACGCCCAATCCGATCACAAAGCATATCACCATTCTGATTGAATTAAACAGCATCGCATCTTTATATTCATTCACATATCCGCTTGTTTTCTTTGAGCAATATCCTTTCGTTATAGCTGCCATAAGTGCGGCAAATAAAAATACATATCCCATCATTATGTCCCCCGAACCTCAAAACAAATTATATTTCAATCACCGAAACAGCATTTCTGTCGCAAAGTACCATCGGATAATCGGAATACGGCAATCCCTCGAAATAATAAGTATTTTCGGTTATATCGTTAAATTCAACATCATATATATCACCGCTTAGCATATCAATTACTACCGGTTTGTCAATTTCAATTATGCCATGTCTGCGTTCAACATTAAGCCAAAATCCTTCTTTTACGGGCATTTCATCCTCTATCCTTGCAGGGACATAATAAGCAAAGTACGGCTTTCCGTTTATCCTATAAGCCATGCACTCTTTTGCATAAAAATTATCACGATCTCCTTCATATCCCGATGTAAGCATACAATCAAAGCTTTCAACGTCGCCGCTGAAAAATGCAGATAATCTGCTTATTGTTTCATATGACTTTTTCGGAGTATATGTAAGACCGTTAAGGATTCCCTGTGCTGCCGGCTTTGCAAGCGTTTCTCTCGCCTTTACATATGCTTTTTCCCACATATCGGCAATCTGAAAGAATGAGCTTAACTCAATCCCCTCATGTGCCTCAATAAAGTACCGTCTCAGCTGCCACACTGCCTGCTGACGTTCACTGCCTTGTTTTACGGGTTTGAGCCAGTGGTTGTCCGGAAACCATGACGGGAATCCGCTCTCCCCCTGCCAAAGGCTTACATCTTCAAATCCATATCGTTTTAAAAGTCTTTTTAAATGCGATATGCTCTCTCTGTAATTGTTTTCCGGACTTAGCGAATAGGCATGATAAGCAAAAAAATCTATATCTTCCGGTTTCAATGCGCTTATAAGTTTCTGTGCATATTCGAAATTAAATCTGGATATGCAGGCTCCTATTTTAGCCTGCGGTATAACCTCACGGATAACATTTCCCGTTTCATGCACCAGAAGCGCATATTGCTGCGCATTTCTTTCGCCCGGATACCAAAATTGATCACAGTCCGGCTCATTCCAAATTTCAAAATGCTGCACTCTGCCGCAGAAATGCTGCGCAAGTGCTCGTACATATCTTTTCCACGCGGTCATAGCTGCGTCGCCGTACAGTATCGGAACACAGCCCACAGCCGTCGGATTTGAAATATTATCCATATAAAGCGGGTTTCCGAATCCGACATTAAACCACGGTATTAACCCTCTTTTGCTCAGATTATCAATAATATCATCAAGCCATTGAAAATCATATTTTCCTTTTTCCTTTTCACATTTTGCCCAGCCGGTCTGACAGCGCGCATATTTAACTCCGCTGCTGCCAAGCAAGTCATAACACTTATCCGCTTTAAACATATCCCTGTCCAGACATTCAAAACCCACTCCCACGAATGAGTTATTTATTTCATTAGATTTATATGTTCGCATTCTGCCTATAACTTTCATTTTTCATATCCTTCTAAAACTAAAATTAATATATATCCAGTTTATTTACAGCCAAATCCTCTATATTTTTACCGTCAATTGTTATAACATCGCTTGTATTAAGCATTGTAAACGGTACGGAGGCGGCATATGTACTAACCGTCATATTCTTATATTTCACATTCAGTCTGTTATTTTCCGTATTGCATACGGCATCACACATTGTATCCTCATTAACGTCAATGGTATATACACAGTATTTATTCAAATCCGAAGCAAAAACAATATCCTTGTCGTTTCCGCTGTACAATATGCAGTCAAAGCACAGCTCGGAACTTGTTTTTGTTAATTCCGTTCTTATCTGCCCGTTATCAAATTCGGCTCTAACATATTTGAAACTAATCTTAACATTCTCAAATTCCGCTTGAAAAGCGTTGTCATGCCGGCTTATACCGAGTTTTTCAATATCACCCATAATTTTAAATCTCACCCGAATATCATGTGCCTTTATTCCGTTGTTTTTAATAAAATCAAGGCAAATATGGGTATCACCTCTATCCGTTGCGAAATTCACAGTGCTTAATGCACTGCCGTAATGCTGCGCTGTATGAATCTCGGCATCGGAAAAATCATACCCGTCATGCAGAACTTGAATACGGAATGAGTATTTATTGTTTTCATCTCCGAAAAATCCTAAAAGCGGTCGTGTTTGATTCCACATTTCCTCATGATGAAAGCTTCCCATGCAGAAATCCTTTGCAATATACGATACCTCCACTTTTGAATTTGCAAAGCACGGATAGCAAAAGCCGTTGGAAATGCGCACAATGTCGTATCTTTCCGAATTGTTTGTAAAAAATGATCTGTATTCCTTCGGCACGCTGATTCTGTCTCTTTTATGAACCGACTCGTCAAATTCTTTTATGCCTGCCGCACACAAAATTACATTTTTCTGCAAATCGGTAAGAAATGTGCTGTAATTTCTTGATTGGGGGCCGCTTAGTTCGCCCGTTTGAACATGGTAATGTACCGCCAGAGACTGCCACAAATATTTATAAAACGTTTCTGCGTCTTTCTTCATTTTCGCATCACGCACATAGTACCTGAGCCAATTTGCATCACCCAACGCCACCAAAGTATACACCGGACTGTTGTATTCGCTTATATTTCCGTCAGAGCGTGTAAACTCCAACAAACGTCTCAGTTTATTTGAACCATACTCAAAAAACTCATTCCACCCAAAAATCTCACCGGCAGCCGCACAAACAAAGCTATCCATCATAGCAATATTGGTATAGCTCACTCTTTCATTACGTCTTATTATACATCTGCAAGCATTATAGACTGCGGCTTTTATTTTCTCTTTGTCATCATCATTTAAGCAATCTGCATGGTCTATATAAATCACCAGCAATTGTTTGCCGATAAAATCCGCCCAATTGAAATCGGGCGGCGACATCTCATCAAGAGATTCTTCCAGATAATACGGCCACAGCCCATAATATGGGCTGTGCTCGTCTTTATTCTGCTGTGAAATAACACTTTTCACTATTCGTCTTGCATTTGGTATATTATTGCCGTCATCAAACAGCCTTACAGCGTATTCTATGCTCTCCCTGAAAGGATGAATAAAATCACCTTTTACCCGTGAATGGTAATTAGGGCCTGTATTCGGCATTTTTACCAGTGCTTCATTTCCATCAAATATCATATTCATACTAATCTCCATTTTAGCCGTACCTTATCCCTTTACCGAACCTATCATAACTCCTTTTACAAAATATTTCTGCAAGAAAGGATATACGCAAAGAATAGGAACAGTTGCCGTTATAATAGCGGCAGCCTGCATACCCTGCGGCGTAATCTGGTCTGAACGCACGCCCTCGCTTCCCGAATTGGTCTGTAACAGCGACTGCGATACGTTATCTATCATTTGTTTAAGTTTTACCATAAGCGGAGCTTTTCCGCTGCTGTTAATATAAATAACGGCATTAAAATACATATTCCACCAGCTTACCGCATAGAACAGCGTAAGCGTTGCAATAACCGGCATTGATACCGGCAGTATGATTTTTACAAGAATATGTATGTCGTTAGCTCCGTCTATGGACGCAGATTCTTCAAGGCTCGTCGGTATTCCCTCAAAAAAAGTCTTCATTACAAACATATTATATGTGCTTATCAGACCCAAACACCAAAGCGCCCAGTATGAATTTATCAAATGCAGTTTTTTAACAAGAATAAATGTCGGAATCATTCCGCCGTTAAACATCATCGTGAATGTTATCAGCATTAATATGAATTTTCTTCCGTCCAGATGTTTTTTTGATAAAGGATATGCCGCACATATTGTAAACAGCATATTAAGCGCTACGCCCATCACGGTAAGAATTACCGTATTCCATATGGAACGGAATATCTGACCGTCCTTTACCAGATTTTTATAAGCGTCAAGCGTCGGTTCAACAGGCAATATCCCCACTTCACCCGTATTTAATGCCCTGCTGCTGCTAAGCGACTGTGCCGCAACAGACAATATAGGAAATATCGTTATCGCAACGCATATCAGGAAGAACAATCCCAATAATGCCGAAAAGCATTTTTCCTTTATTGAGTACCCTAACTTCATATTTGATTCATTCCTTTCTGTCCCGCATTACGGGCATTTATATATTTTTCGCGCTGCTGTTGTTACGGAATTTATCGGGTGTAAGACCGTAATACTTTTTAAACGCTCTTATAAAGCTTTGTGAGCTTGTATAGCCCACATCGTCGGCAACCTCATAAATCTTTTTATTTGTTTTAAGCAGCAGCCGTCCCGCTTCATTCATGCGCAGCTGTGTAAGATATTCGTAAAAGCTCATTCCCTCAAACTTCTTAAATCCGTTGGTAATATAGGTTGAACTTATATTCATCACTTCTCCCAGCTCTGCAATTGATATATTGCTGTTCCGGTAATTTTCGTTGACATAATCTATAACCCGTTTCATCGTCACTTTTGACGACATATCTTCAACTTCGCTCTTTACATATCCGATAGTGCGGACAATCTCGTCGGTAATGCTTTCTTTTATCTTTTGCATATCATTTCCCGATACTATATTCTCCGAACACATATCCTGTACTTCCTGCGGCACGATAATTCCCATATCCTGTATGGTTTCGATAATTTCATACCGAACAAGATCTATAATATATCTCAGATACTGCTTCGGGAAGTGATGTCCGTTCATTATTTCAAATATGCTGTTCACATATTTTTCCGCATCACTCTTATCCCGTTTCTTTATCGCTTCGCCTATTTTTACCGATTTCTTTATAAACGGCATAAAAACATCATCACTGTAATCGTTAATATCGCGATAGAGTATCAAACCGTCGCCTTGCGTCACAAAATCGAAATCAAGACATTTCAGCGACTGCTCATAAGCGTTTTTTGCTTTTGAGAGGTCATGAAAGATATTGCTTACTCCCGCATTATATTTTTTGTTGTATAAGTTTTTAAAAGTCTGCGATATTTTTACGTTCAGCTCTCTTATCTGCTCAATAAACTCCTCATCGTCAAGCATACTGCTCAAAAATGCAATAATTCTGTTGCCTATCGTAACTACCGCCATACATCCTTCCGTCGATTCAATTCTTTTGCACATCATCGGCGCATAAATTGCAAAATCATCGCTGTCTTCATTATTTTCAAACTCCGACATCATTATTGCATAGCTGCCTTCACAAAGATGAATACCGAACATATTTGCCGCAGCTGAAATTTCTGAAAATGTCTTTACCTCGCCCGAAAGAAGCTTCAGCATAAGATTCCATTTTCTCGACGGCATGGTTTCCCGTATTTCCTCACGCATTTGCTGATCATCCATGATAATTTTATTCATTATCAGTTCTATGGATTCATAGCTGTATCTGTCGGAAGATTCCGTGCTGTCGCTTGAACTTATGTCGTGTATCCTCTTTGCTGTGCGTTCCAGGAACTCGTCTACCGGATTGCAGGTCACCTTGCTTGCATAATATGTTATGCACAAACCGAAAATGAATGTTAACAAGCCTATTAAAATTTCAGCCAACACAAGCGTTCTCATAACATTTCCGCCTTGCCTGGCATCGACAAGCATATAAAACGTCCATGGAACAAGCTCTGCATCATAATTACAAAAAAGGATATACTTTCTATGATTAAGAGTTATTCTTTTGCCCGATTCCTGGTTTGATATTTTGCTGACATCGGGCAATTGAATTGAACTGTCCATATTTCCGAAAACCACCGTGCCGTCATTATTCACCACACGATACTGCGTTCCCTGCGGAAGATTTTCCGCAAACAGGCTGTTGATATGCGTTCTGTTAAGCTCCAATAAAATATATCCGCGGATATATTTATTATTGCTGTTGAGCGGATACGAACGAATGATGTACATTCCATGTTCATCACCCGCTATACCCGTAAAGCTTCTGATATTGTTTTCGGCAGCCCAATCAAATATGCTGCTCTGCTCACCGTAATTTTGCCGGTATTCTTCCTGCGTATATCCTCCCAGATTGGTAAGAATATATTGATTATTCAGGTTATATGCGGCAATACTGTTAATCTCATGAGCATTGTTACAGGTTGACATTAATTCATTTATCACATTAAAACGATTCAATCTTTGTTCCATCGGATCGTCATAAAAATCCGTGAAAAATGCAATAACCTCTTTGTCGTTAAGAATCCGCAAAGCATCCGCGTCAGCATTACTCATACCGGCAATGCTGTCGCTTTTTGCATTTTTTATAATTTCGCTGTATGTTTTATTTGTTTCATCCGTCAGGGCATTAAAGTGTATTCTTCCTATAAAGAATGCCGATACCAATATAAGCGCGAACAAAACAACCGCATATATAATAAACAGCCGAAAAAATATTTTTTTATCGTTTAATCGAAAAATTTTTCTGTTCATATATCATTTTAATTCTCAGTAAATGAATCCTTATTTTCTTCGTACCACTGCTGTGCAAGCTGATTGATATGTTCACCGTCCCGACGGTCGTACTCCGCCTTGATTTTCTCAATTGCCTGTTCCGGCGTCATACCGTCTTTTCCGATTGTTGTATTTACAACGATTGTATCAATCAGCGGATCAAGCTCTGCCTGCATACTGCTGAATTCCGTAAAAGACGGATTATACGGAATATCGCGCTTGTACGGGTATTTCAACGCAGTTTCAAGAGCGCGCTTTCTTATCTTGGCATATTGCTTGTCATACTGATCGCCCTTTTCACGTTCTTCAAACTTATCGGGATAGATAACCTCTTGTGAAATAACGGCATATTCGTTTGCATATGACAGCTCAGACTTATTCTTTGTCGAATCTATCGGCGTCGGTACTCCGTCTATCATTTCATAGTTTTCGTTTTCAATTCCGTTTATTATTGTAAACCAACCCTTATCAATCATCCAGTCAAGGAACTTCATTGCCTTCTCGGGGTTCTTCATATCTTTGTTGAATACTACGTATCTGTTTGCCGGAGGCTCCTGGTAATATCCGGACTGACCGTACTTTGTCGATATAGCTTCCATGGGTACAAGATTTGCGTTAGGATCGTTTTGGATAAGCGTCGTATACACCTTCTTTATATCCCATGATGTGAAATATATTCCCGCCTTGCCGTTCGTTACAAGCTGCGACTGCCGTTCATTATTCGTATCGGTTATAAACTCGGGATCAATCAAACCTTCTTTATATGCTGTCTGTCTGAATTTAAGTGAATCCTTATATTTTTCTGTCATAGGCCCGTAAACCATTTTTCCGTCTTCGAGATACCATGAATTTTTTGCGGTATTGTAGAAATTGCTTATAAGGTCATTGCCGCTTAATGCAATCGGAATTGTATCATTCTGACCGTTTCCGTCCGGGTCTCCGTCACGGAATGCTCTTGCCACATTCAACAGTTCTTCATCCGTTTTCGGCATACTGAGTCCGAGCTTATCGAGCCAGTCCTGTCTGATCCATACGCCGAAGTTTGCCATATTTGCACGCTTTGAGGTAATCGCATATATCTTTCCGTCGAATGTTATATACGGTTTCAATTCGGGATGTTCTTCAAGATACTTTTTATATGATGTACTGTATTGATCTATAACATCATCAAGCGGCATAATCGCATCCTGTGCAATAAGCTGAGCAATATAATCCCTGCCGTAATCCCACATCAGATCCGGAGCTTCTCCCGATGCTATAAGCATATTATATTTCT
Organism: uncultured Clostridia bacterium; assembly: GCA_934476675.1. Classification (GTDB taxonomy): domain Bacteria; phylum Bacillota; class Clostridia; order UBA1381; family UBA1381; genus UBA4716. The sequence continues at coordinate 11,642 of CAKSOE010000041.1, forward strand.
GTCTGACTTCGTTTCTCGGAATTGGTATCCATGATACATCAAATCCCGAATTTTCATTAATCCATTTTGTCCATCTGTTATCCTCATAGCTTCCCTCGGACGCCGGCACCGTTCCTCTGTCAAAAATAGCTACCGACAGTTTATTGTCCGTTGTTTTGCTGCTGCCGCAGCCGGATAAAGCAAGTACTGCCGACATAGCCGCTGCCGTAAATGCGATTAATTTTTGCTTCATAATAATAACCTTCTTTCTTAAATATTATAATAGCCGATTGTAAAACTCTTAGAAGTCAGCTTTCAAGCGGCTTTTAATTGTTAATATATGATGATTTTTCTCCGTTTTCGGCTTCCCCTTTGAGGGGAAGCTGTCACGCAGTGACTGATGAGGTGGTATTTTCGCGGTAATCATTGCTTTAACACCTCATCCGACGGCTAACGCCGCCACCTTCCCCTCAAAGGGGAAGGCTTTAAAATTCAAAATTTCAAGTTATCCACGTTTTTTAAATTTTGAATTTTACAATCATCTATAAATATTATAATGTAATTGTTATAGTTCCGTCTTTCGATACCTCGGTATCAACCGTCTTTTCCAAGCCGTCTTTTTCAACGGTAATTTTATATTTGCCCTGATAAGCATTTACCGCATAATTTCCGGCGGCATCGGATAATCCCTCGACATTTGTGTTCCATACATATTGAGATAATCTGTACCAGGTCTGCCCTGCCGGTTTTATTGTCCAGTCGGCACGGAAATTCGGCGCATTTTTTCTCCAATGATCCGTATCCCAATGTCCCCACATGATAAATCCATCGGTGTTTGCGTTTGAATAACAAGCAATCATTATATCCCTGATAAAATCGGATTGTATATCCTCATCCTGTGACAGCATATCGTATTCGGTAAGCATTATTCTTTTTCCACCGCTGACTCCCGCAAAATGCTCTATTTGCTTTAAGAAAGCTTCCGGTCCGGCAGGAACCGCTCCGAAATGTCCCTGAAGTCCTACACCGTCAAAATTCACACCGTTTTTTATCATGTTCTGAAGTATTTTTGTAAGCTCCTTATGCTGGAAGTTTTCGGTTCCGACAAGCGCCGTTTCATTTACATAAAGCACTGCGTTCGGATTAGCTTCTTTTGCTATATCAAACCATTCTTTATACTCTTCTTCTCCGAGACGGTTTATCACGGCTCTGTTTGCAGAGCATTCATTTATGGCGTCCCATATGGTAATTTCATTTTTAAACATTTGTGCATGGCTGTATATATGTTTTTTTATTATCTTGTTAAACTCTGCGGGATTTTCACTTATCATCGACTTATACTTATCCGGAACAAATTTTACACCGTCCCAGTATAAATAATGTCCCTTAACCTCGATTCCGTGGTCTGACAGCCAATCAACACACATACGGCTGTTCACCGCTCTGCCGTCCTCCCATTCTCTCCACTTTAAAGCATTTTCCGGTACTGCAAGATTAAAATATTTAAGAAGCGTATCTCTGTACATATACATATCTTTCTTGCCCTCTGCTTTTGAGATATAATTCTGTCCCGTTATAAGCCACTGGTTGACGGAGGTTCCCCACTTAAAATTCGGATTTGTTTCCTTTACGGTAACCTTAGCGCCGTTTACCGGATTTCCGTTTTCATCCGATACATTAACCGTCAGCTTGTTCGTCTTGTTCTTTTCAACATTTTTAAGCGCTTCTTTTCTCCACTCGGCATCGTTCTCTATTCCCGGGTAATCCGTTTTACTCACGGGCATATCGTTGAGCGAGTAATTCGAGCCGAAATTATACATATGAATATCGGCAACCTCAAATACCTGCGGCTTATAGCCTATGCGCAGATTAAACTGTGCAGTCCCTGCCGGATAATCAATAACCGCCGGAAAAGGAATATAATATTTTCTCCATTTACCGTCCATTGCAATCGGAGTAGAACACGATTTTGTCCACGGTGATTTTTCCTCTTCAAAAACTGCTTCGGTCTGCGCGTTTGTGCTTTCATCCGTTGAGCTTATCGTTCTTGCATACAATGTGATAAGACATATATCATTCTTTTTGACATCAGCGTTTCCAATGTTGAAATATATCTTACTGTCCCAATAATTCTTTGGCTGTATAGTTGTAGTTACAGACAACGCCTTTTTAAAATCAACGCTGCTGTCGTTAATCTCAACAAGATTCGTTTCAGCTCCGACACCCGAAATTTCAAATTTTTCTATAACATCGTCCGGCAACAAACTCTCTGCTTTACCAAAATCCAGAATTTGCTCTTTTGCATTTTCGCCGCTTTCTCCAAGCTGAATCTCGGTTCTCTTTATTGCATTTTTATATTTATTTTTTGAAATCTGATGATCTGATAAAACAACTATATTATCTTCGCGTAAAACGCTTTTTGAGAAAATACTCTTTATCATATCAATCGGCAGATATGTTATGCCGTTTTCTGTTATTACATCGTATTTTGACTTATATGTACCGCTGTTTTTTAAGAACACGTTTCCGCCGTCATATACTGTATATATGTCATTATTAATACAGAATTTTCTGCTGTTATCGTCTGTATTTAATGTTGACGGTATCTCATATGCTTCAAGCAGATAGTTCAGCGGAACATATACTTCTCCGTTTCTTTCAAACGTCTTTACGGACGGATCGAGTATTGAAAGCGCCATAATGTTATTTTTATACTTTGCTTTTCCCGAACCGACCATAAGAAAAGTATCGTTCATGGTATCCGGCTCTTCTGTTACTGCTTCATCTGAGGTTGAAATCATAATATCATCAATATCTATTGCCGCAGATGTGCATTTAAACGATACAGACTGAATATTCTCCACCGCTTCTTTCACCTCAAACTCATGCACAAGCTCCTTATCATCGACAAACAGATTTATTGTTTTGTTCAGTGTGTTGTACTCAAACGTGTATTTATACCACGTATTTGCCTTGTAATCACCTGCCGTTTCACCTGACCATTCACTTTTGCCGTTAAATACTCTTATCAGCCCCTTTGGCGTGATATGGACTGTTTTGTATTCCCTGTCTGCACTGTCCTTTAATGTGAATACAAAACCCTCTGCGCCTGCGTCATGAGTTCTTATCTTTGCGTTCATAATAATTTTGCCGTCAATTGCTTCGTCAAAATATTTTGTCAGCACGCTGCCCTTATCCATATGTACGGCTCCGTCTTCCGCTTTCAGATTTGCTGCCGCAGCCTTGTATCCTATCGGAATACCACCCGTGAAATCGGAAAAATCATCAAATGACAATACTGTTGTTTTCTCTGTCAAAGCATTCTTGGCGTCTGCTCCGTCTTCGGCGCGGATTGTCATTTGCATACTGCCCGCTATCATGACCGCCGACATAAAAAGTGCAGCCAAACGTTTTACTTTCATCTTATTATCCAAGCCCCTTTCCGCATTATTTATTGTAAACAACCATTACTTTCGGGTCTCCGTATCGTGTTTGAATAAACACCCTGCTCGCGTCTCCGCCTTTTTCCTGTTCCGATTTAATATCCGAAACGCTTCCGACCGAAACAGACGGCTTAGTTCCCTTTGTATCGACTACATATATTTTAAAGTAATTTGCCGTGTGCAGTTCCTTTACTTCCTCTCCCGTTTCGGAATTATACGTGCTGATCTGTATAATGTTTCCGTCTTTCTTCACAACTGTTCCGTATACGGTTCTGAACCATTCGCTAAAACTTGCACTCGGATTCTTGCCCACAACCGTTTCGTTTTTACAATCAAAATGCTGCTTTATATCTACCACCTTATCGTGCATATCCAGAGAATATCTTATAACATCACCAATGTGAAGTTTAGATGTATCGCGGCTCTGATCCACAAGCAGCTGCTTTTCTTCTCCACCATGCAAAACCGTAAGTCGTGTTGCTGCACAATCGTCCTGATCCAGTGTTTCATCAATATTTTTTATAACTGCCGGAGTTGTTTCGTTTGTAATGTTGAAATCTTTGTCCTTGTCAATATCCATAATAATGTATGCTGCCGTCAATGAATCCTCTGAAATCGTATATGCCTTTATCGAATAATTTCCGTCATTTTCCAGTCTGCTGTAATCTTTTATAAGAAAATCCGACTTATCCTTGGAAACTCCTATAAGCTTTGTACTCTTTGTCGCACATATTACTCCGCCAAAGTTTCCGCATGACGTTTTAAACCTCGCCGAACCGTCATACGCCTTTAACAGCTTGTCGTCAACATTATCCGAACAGGTTTCCGCCGTATCAATAAACACAATTTCTCCGTTTTCGTTCGTTCTGAAACGAATAAGCTGATTTTTTGCAGGCAGCTTTGCTGTCGGCGCCGTTTCGGGATTCAGCCCGATTGTTTTCACCGATTTTCCGTCTAAACTGTACCTATCGGCAATAGGATAATGCTTCGGCGCATCACCGCTCACATAAATCCTGGCATATACCTTGTCGTCTCCCTCGCCGCAATAACAATTTATAAGATAACCGCCTATCATTTTAGAGAGACCCTCATCCGCGTCAGCGATGTTACCCATGAAATCAATATAATATACCGTCTCTGCTCCTCCTATCCAATCATAATTATCGGTATTGAGCATTCTGCGTTTTGTTCCGTTAACTGTTCCGTAATATTTTCCGTCTTCTTCCGAAACGCTGTTGACTTTACCCGTTACCGTTTCCTTTGATAACTTGATTTTTATTACATCATTATGTTCAAAATAGCTCATTACATCATTTGCCGCCAAAGACTCCAAATTAAAATCTTCATCCGCACAAATATATTTATTGTTAAAATCAACAAAATCGCCGTTTGACTTATTGAAATATACCTTATCATCGCTTACCGATTTTATTCTGTATGATTTGTAATCGGATATTTTTACAACATCATACCTGCCGTCTTGGTTGTTATCAATTAAAATCACTTCGCCGTTATAGGGTATATACTTTTCAGCCATAAACCCTACCGGTTCAAAATTATATGTACAAACATGATGCTTGTCAAGACGTATTTCTTTGCGCGATGAACCCTCATATTTATAAAACTTACCGTCCGAGAAGCTCATATCATCGTTTGATATTACCGTCACATCATTTTTTCTGTCGTCGGCATAGACCGCCGTCATGCTCTCATTATTATAGTATAGTTTAACTCTCTTTCCCAAAAGATCACGATATTGCGGAGCTGTTACGATTATATCATCTATTCTTATTTTATTCTCATCCAAATTTGAATCCGTATATAATCCGCCGCAATCGTTTTCTTCTACTATACCGTCAACCACAGCAATATCATACTTATCCTCTAAAATGGATTTTTCCCTTTCTTCATACTTCTGGTAACCATTCTCATATATTACTTCATAATGGCTGATTAACGCATTGTAGATAAGCTTTGCGGTTTCTGCACGTGTAATATAGCTCTCTGCACCCAAATAATATATATTATCAAGAAGTCCTGTCATTTCTGCCGTTTCAATATATCCCTCTGGATATACATCTTTATACGGCTTATATCCGAGAGCAAGGAGAATGGTTTTAATTGCGGCAGCGCCCGATATTCTTTCATCGGGGCTGAATTTTCTGCTTCCTATTCCGTCAAATATACCCATATTCGTCAACACATTAATCTCATTTTTATAATCCGTTCCGTCAATATCATCATAATAATCATCATCGGAAGTTGATTCAAACCGCAGCATTCTGTAAATCATCTGTGCATATTCGCCTCTTGCCACAGCGTCCTCCGGGTTATCTGTTCCGTCATAATATGACGTCATAATTCCCAATCCCTTTATCAAGCCCATTTCACTTGAAAATTCCTTTGACTCCCGTGATGCTGCAAGTACATTTATCATACCCATACACATACACAAGCATATCAACAGGGCGGTTATTCGTTTTTTCATTATGTCCGTCCTCCTCAATCAGCATTGTTCTTGATTATTTCATACAGAATCTTTGCACTCTGCGCTCTGGTAGCCTCTGCACGCGGTACAAACTCCGCATCCGTAACGCCGTTTATTATCCCGTATGTATATAATTTTTCTACCGCTTCGGCGGCATAATCGGAAATATCACTGCTATCCATGAAACTGCGATACTCTCTCACTGTTTTTACATCAACGTCGGAAACTTTTAATGAACGATATACCATTGATGCAATATCCTGTCTCGTTATATTGTCGGTCGGATTGAAATTTCCGTCCGAACCCTCAATTATACCGTATTTCTTTGCCGACGCAATAACGCCGTAGCTCCATCTTTCATGCGCAACGTCTTTAAAATCACATTTCGCAGTCACATCGTTAAGGTTGAGAGCTTTTACAAGCATGGTTATAAATTCCTCGCGTGTAATATTGTCATTCGGCGCAAAGGTGGTGTCATCTCTCCCCGAAATTACATTTCTTGAATATAACTCACTTATTGCCTCCTTTGCCCACTCGCAGCCGTCAATATCGGTAAACGGCAATACTTTATTATTATCGGCAGACGGCGCAGAATCCGTATTTTGCTTAATTACAGAAACAGCGCCGCGTCCGCCTCCGCCGCCGCTTCCTCCGCCTATACTGCCGGTCGAACCCGTTGAAGGCGATGTTTTCTTTGCATCGTTTATATACAAAGTCATTTTATTTGACAATGCTGTATATGATACCGCGTCACAAACCGCTATTGATGAATATACGCTGTATCGCTGCTTATCGCTTAATCTGTTTATTGCGCTTACCGTACTTTCTATTCCCGCCTTGGTTTTATATTTTTCCGTAAACGTTTTTGCACGGTTCACATCACCGCAGCATATCAGGCGGACAATCGCACATTCTTCAAATTTTTTTCTGAAATCTTCTGCATTTTTCGGAGCTGTTCCCTTTAATCCGTCAAGAACTGACTTTTCCGCAGCGGACGTTTCAAAGTCGCTCCATACGTCAAGGCTGTCAAGCCCCATATCCGCCGCATATTTTTTAATATCTGTCAGTCCGCCTTCATTTACAAGGGTGCATATTGCCTGCTGCTTTATAAGCAAACAATAATCTTCAAGATTATCTTTTGTAACCTCGTCCTTTCTGCTGTTAAAAATTCCCGTGTATAAATCGGTTTTATTTACTGTTTTGCCGATAATTTCCGTATCCGCACCTATTTCATCCCATGATTTTTCAAGAATCTCACCCAGCTCTGACGCAGACTTCGCATTATTAATAGCGCTTAATGTATTTTCAAGATGCTTTTTGTTGACATAATAAAACTGTTTCTGCTCATTTTCCCTGTGAAGTCTTGACGAAAGTACGGCAGTGTAATTGCCGCTCGGCACATTGAGTGTAAAATCCGCCTTATAATCGCCGTTTTCATCTGTTTTTCCCTGTTCCTGGTACAAACAGCGATCAACCAATATTCCGTTATCGTCCGATTCAAAAACGGAGAATGTTATATCTTGATTATTATAAGTTTTAGCGGTAAAATGTATATCCATTTCGTCGCCGAAAGCAGGCTCATTTATTTGAGCAAACGCATTTTGTGCAGACAGGCACATCGTAATCACAGCTACAAAACCCACCAATTTATTCACTTATGCCACCTCCCGTAACAATACATTTCTTTCCAAGCGGTCTTAATTTACCGTCAGTTACATTTATTCGTATTTCTTTTGCTCCCTCCGGAACGATGTATGAGCCTTGCGCATTTCTGTCGTTTAGCATTACAGGCGAACATACAGCCTTTATCTCTTTGTTTTCGCCGTAAAAGCTCACCCATAAATATCCGTCCGTCGTCTGACCCTCAATTCCTTTTAGCGCCGCTTTTACGTCAAGTGTATCACCTGCTGTCAGCCCATCAAGAGAAGCTACGTTTTTACCCGAGCTTGTTATCTCATATTTAATATCATACTTTCCCTTGACGGTTGAGAATTTGTGACTTTCCGGCTCAATAGAATTACCGTTTATATCACGCACATCTGCTGGAATTACAAATTCATAATCTCTGAACGGTGTAAGAGCTTTCTTAAATGTTATACTCTGTATTTTACGCTCAGCATCATAACTGCTGACATAATCCGCGTCAGCTATCTTAACCGCATCAAAACCCGATTCCATTTCGTTTTCGTATGCTATATCTATCCTGCTTACCGTTTCCGGAACTGCGTCCGATGAAACCTCACCGTCGTTGTCATAATATGTAACATTATCAACAAGGCAAGTCCCTTGTTTTGCGCCCGTCTTAAATGTGTAGTCCGCAAGATTCTGATTAAATGCGTTCTTTACCGAATCTGCAAATGAAACGGTGTACTCCGCATTTGCTGTCAAATCATTCTCAAAATTAATATTGACGGTGTTCGGCGTCATCTCAATATCAAAGTCCTCAACATCAGCGCTTACTCCGTTCTTGACCGATGTTATCTTTACCTTATCCTTTGCCGCATAGTTTTTATTTACAAAGCATACCGGATATTTAAGAGATATTGTCTTGTTTTCGGGTATGGCTTTATTTTCAATATTTGTTTTAACCGGTGACATTTTATAGTCGCTGTCGGGACTTATATCGGAAACGATAAAATCATCTATCCAATATTCATCTCCGCCGCTGTACGGATCACCTGCTATTTCAAAACCTTTTATTCCGCTTTCTATCTTATTGCTGAATTTACCGGTTTTTCTTATCGCATCATCCCTCTCGATTGAGCCGTTGCTGCGAACATATGCTATCTTTGCCGTATGCTCCTTATTATTAATAAGAAGAGAAACATAGTTCCAATTACCTTTTGCCATATTACAGAACCATGTTCCGGCATTGTTTGAGCCGCCGGGATCAAAAAATAAACCGCCGTCGTTTTTATGCCGCAATACCACCGACGAATAATCCGTTATTCCGTCAGCCTGAATACCGAGAATATTGTAAAATCTGTTCGTTATTACCATCGGCTTTACGGCATAGGAAATTACAAATGTTTCATCGGTTTGCGTCTGATCAAACATCAGCTTCAGAATACTTTTGCTTCCTGTTCCGTTTGTTATTTTAAGAGCGCTGTTCTGCGGCGAATTGCTGTCGGTTACCTCCATATCCGCAGAGCTTATGTTCCAGCCGTCCGTTATTCCGTCCTCAAAATCATATACATATGTATCCGCTGCGGCTGCACCGTACATAGGCATTGTTATGGCTGCCGCCGCTGCAAACATAATAATTCTTTTTTTCATATTCTTCCTCTCCTTTGCGGAATCACCACAGACCGCCTTCATTTTCATTAAATTTCCTTACAAGGGTGTTTGCCGATACTACAAGTATCATACTTATCAGCGACTGGAAGAAGCCTATTGCCGTTGTATAGCTGTACTGCGCGCCTTGAAGTCCGACTCTGTATACATATGTACTTATAACATCGGAAACATCAAGCACCGCATCATTCTGCATAGCAATAACGTGTTCAAATCCTACGTCCATTACGCTTCCCATTCGCAGTATAAGCATAATTGCAATAGTGCCTTTTATTCCGGGTAGCGTGATGTAGAGCATCTTTTTTAATCTTCCGGCGCCGTCAAGCTCCGCCGCCTCATAAAGTGACGGGTCTATTCCCGTTATCGCTGCCAGGTAAATTATTGTTCCCCAGCCTGCCGACTGCCATATGCCCGACGCGATAAATATCACAGGCCACCAATGGCTGTCTATCATGAAGTACTTCGGCGTACCGCCAAATGCCTTTATTATCATATTTATAACACCTGTACTCGGTGAGAATATATTTATAATAAGTCCGCCCAATACAATCCACGAGAGAAAGTGCGGCAAATACAAAATTGTCTGTACCGACTTTTTAAAACGCTCATTCCTTAGTTCGTTCATAAGTATCGCAAGGATTATAGGTGCGGGGAATCCGAACACTATTGAATACAAATTCAACAGCAACGTATTTCTTAATATCTTGTAAAACTCACTGTTTCCGAACAGCATTTTAAAATGCTGTAACCCTACCCATTGGCTTCCCATAATACCGTCCGAAAACTTAAAGTTCTTAAATGCGATAAGCAACCCGTACATCGGCGCATACTTAAATACTATAAAGTATATAATCACAGGCAAAAGCATCAAATACAGATATTTATTTCTGATTATTCTTTTCCGTCTTTCCTGTATTTGTTTTTTTCTGAACACCTTCTGAGCGCTTAAATCGACTGCATTTTTCATGTCTTAACCTCTTTTCTTAAAATTCTTTCATCGGATTCGCCGGTATCATTCCGTTATCCCATACAAAAAATTTTATTTTCTTTGTCTTATCCGACAGCTGTAACGGCAGCTGCGTATGTCCTCCCGTTCTGTCGGCGGTTATATTCCGTACACCGAGCAGAGTTCCGTTCGCACCGTATGCCGTGATATAAATATTTTTCCTTGAGCTTTCATAATATCCTTCATTTATTGTATAGTCTATATTCAGCGGTTCTGCTCCGTCCCACTTCTCCAGGCTTTCAACCTCGCCGTCACCTGCCATAAGCTTTATATCGCTTATGAAACGCGTTGACGATAAATCAATATCAAGCGTATGTTCACCATCCTCATCAACGGTAACCTTATAGCTTTGCGAAACTCCGTTTCGTGTCACCGTTACATTATATATACCCTCATACAGTCTTGCTCCGATTGTTCCGTCTGTATTTGTTTTGCCTTTTATGTTACTTGAAAAGGCATAATCAAAAAGTCCTTTCCATATGTATACGCCGGTTTTAGGCGTCCAGTCATCGCGAAACATCGGAGATGTTCTCTTTTCATGGTCAACGTCCCAATGCCCCCACATATTGAAGCCTAACATATCAGGGTTTGCATACGCGGCAATTACCATCTTTCTCAAATACTGTGCCTGAAGCCATTCGTTGCGTGTGCTCATATCGTATTCGGTAATCGACGCCTTTTTACCCAGATTTGTAATTTCCTCTATCTCCTCTGCAACCTTTTGCGGAGATTCGGGCATTGAGCCCATATGTGCCTGTACACCGACAGCGTCAAAATCAACTCCGTTATTTATCATACCCGAAACAATCGTTCTAAGCGTTTCAAGATTATCGTTTGCTTTTCCCACGATGTCCTTTTCGTTCACATACAGAACAACATCGGGATCGGTCATTCTTGCCGTATCAAACCAGTCCTTTATAACTGTTTCTTTTCCGTATTCCGTATTTTTAAGCAGTACCCATCTGCTTTGACACGGTTCGTTTAAAACGTCCCATTCAGCCGCTTTTCCCTTATATCTTGTAAGCATATGGGCTATATGGTCTTTGACTGTTTGGTTTTGTTCCTCCTTGCTCATGCTGAGCAAGGTCTGCCTTTCGTTTGCGTCATTTGAATAAAAACTCGACATATCCCACCAAAGTATGGAGTGGTATAATATAAATAGAGTCGACAAACACCCAAAAATCTGATATAATAAATCAGAAAGAGGGAAAGAAA
>CAKSOE010000042.1 GCA_934476675.1 uncultured Clostridia bacterium
AGCCAGTTCTTTGCAGTCCTTCCGGGTGTAAAGACAGTAGGTGTAATGGGTGATTCCCGTACCTATGATGAACTTGTGGCAATCAGAGCCGTAACAACCGACGACTTTATGACAGCCGATTGGGCAAAAATCCCATATGATATCCTCGGCAGAGTTTCAAGCCGTATCATAAATGAAGTAGACCATGTAAACAGAGTTGTTTACGATATAACCTCAAAACCACCGGGAACAGTGGAGTGGGAATAAAACGAGAGGTCGAAGAAACCCAGTGTTTATGCGGGTTTGCAGTAATTCGAGAAGTCTTTTGATAACAATTTGATAACAGTTGTATAAGAGCCATTATTCTTGTAATCCAGTGGTTTGTGAGTTAGGGTATGATTGATAGGCGGTTGTGCAACAAATAAATCCATATTAGAAAGCCCTTAGCTGTGGGTAGTAACTCATGGCTAAGGGCTTTTTGTCGTTATTTTTTGGAGGTGGTTTTCTTTTTCTTTGGTGCAGGAAGTTCCTCATACATGGACAGGAACAGATTGCAGAGAAATTCTCTGTTGTCAATATCCTCAACTAAGAGCATTTCTTTTGCACCTTCATACGGTAATTCGTAAGTTGCTGTCGGCATGAGAGAGATTGCAGACTGGACAGGTTTTACAAGCAAGCGGTCATCATAGATACCGCCGATGATTTTTCCTCGAAAGTAGAGGATATATTCGCCCATCATTGCTCGGTAGGATATATCGTCTAAGTCTGATAGTTGTTCCAATACAAAGGTTAAATAATCTTTATTTGAAGCCATAATACACCTACCTTATTTGTCTGCTTTCAGTTTATCCTTGAAAGCGTCTACAAGAGCATCGCTGAGTTCCTTTGAGGGAACTTTCGCCCAGATTTGTGTGGTATCGAACTTCGGATAGTGATAACGCCAGTTGTCGTATTCTTTCCTACTGATTTCCTCGGAAGATAGTTTGTCAGCCTGTTTTTTCCAAACACAAAGCATTTTTGAAAGCTCGGCAGCGTCTTTGCCTTTGTCCTTGTTGACTTTCAGACAGATTTCTCCGTCTGCTTCGCTGACGGTAAGACCGTAAATATCTTCAAGGGTAAATAAGGTGTGCATAAGACCGATGTAGCTGTCAATATCGGGAACATCAAGAGCCTGCGGGGAAATATCAAGCACCTGCGCCAATGCAGCCGTTAAGTCTGCTTTTGGTTTACGGGAGCCAGTTTCGTACTGTGCCAGACGCACATCTGCGCTCCGTTCGGGAAAGCCGACAGCCGTACCAAGATATTTTTGCGTCATACCACGCAAAAGCCTGAAAAAATGTATTCTTTCGCCAATAGCCATAGTGTTTACACTCCTTGCTTATGTATTGCAACCAGTATAGCAGATATGTTTAGGAATTGTCAAGAGAAAACGAAACAAAAAAGTTTAATATTTTCCTCAAAGCCTCTTGACACAAGCGTATTTGCTTAGTATAATAGAAACCACTAAGCGAATATGCTTAATGAAAACTGAATGACCGTCCGAGTAGGATACTTCGCCAAGACCTTTTGATTTATTCAAGAGTGAGCGAGATAACGCCGCTGAAATGGGGGCAGGAACGATATTCGGGGAGAACGGCAGCTTAAAAATCTTATGAAAGGACTGACGATATGGAAAACAAATTTATTCGTGCCGACGATGTGGCACAGGAACTAAGCGTATCAAAACCCTATGCCTATAAGCTCATCAGAAAGCTGAACGAGGAACTGAAAGCACAGGGATTTATTACGATTGCAGGGCGTGTCAACCGCCAGTATTTTTATGAAAGGCTCTACGGGGCAGGAAAGGAGAATAAATAATGCCAGTATTCAAAAATGAGGACAACGGTACTTGGTATGTGATGGCAAGGTATGTGAATTGGAAAGGCGAACGCAAGCAGAAATGTAAGCGGGGTTTCGCTACAAAGAAAGAAGCGCAGGAATGGGAGCGAATGTTCCAGTTACAAAATTCGTCTGACCTTGATATGAGTTTTGAAGCCTTTACGGAACTGTATATCAACGATGTGAAAAACCGTCTGAAAGAGAACACTTGGCTGACAAAGGAGCATATCATTCGCACGAAGATACTTCCTTATTTTGGCAAGCTGAAAATCAGCGAGATTTCCACAAAGGAGATTATCACTTGGCAGAATGAAATGCTTGCCTACCGTGATGAAAAGAAAAAGCCGTACTCGCAGACCTATCTGAAAACGCTACACAATCAGTTGTCGGCTATCTTCAATCACGCTGTACGCTATTATGAATTGCGTTCCAATCCTGCCGCAAAGGTGGGAAATATGGGAAGCGAGGAACACAAGGAAATGCTGTTTTGGACAAAAGAAGAATACAAGAAATTTTCCTTTGAGATGATGGATAAGCCTGTTTCCTTTTATGCCTTTGAAATGCTCTACTGGTGCGGTATCCGTGAGGGCGAATTATTAGCCTTAACCACCGACGATTTCAACTTCGATAAGGAAACGGTCACGATTAACAAATCCTATCAGCGTTTACACGGTGAAGATGTGATTACCACACCGAAAACAAAGAAAAGCAACCGCACGATTAAAATGCCGCATTTTCTCTGTGAGGAAATGCAGGAATATCTCGGTATGCTCTATGGCTTGAAGAAAAAAGACCGTATTTTTACGGTAACGAAAAGCTATCTTCATCACGAGATGGACAGAGGAGCGAAAGCCGCAGGCGTGAAGCGTATACGGATTCACGATTTGAGGCACAGCCATATAAGTTTGCTGATTGATATGGGATTTTCGGCGGTAGCGATTGCTGACCGTGTAGGACACGAAAGCATTGACATCACTTATCAGTATGCACATCTGTTTCCGTCCAAGCAGACAGAAATGGCAAATAAATTGGACGATTTGGGGAAAGGAGATTTTGAAAATGTCAGCTAAGAACAGGGATAACAAAAACCGTTGGAGAAATATCACGGTAGGGTTTCGGGTATCGCCCGAAGAAAACGAACTCATTAACAAGGCGGTTGCTTTATCGGGCTTGCCGAAACAGGAGTACTGTTACCGCCGCTGTTTGAGTCAAGATGTGGTGGTACAGGGCAATCCAAGAGTGTATAAGGCTCTCAAAACAGAACTTGCCGCTGTTCTTGCAGAGTTACGAAGAGTTGAAGCAGGAAACGGCGTAGACGATGAACTGTTGAATGTGATTGAACTGATTACCGTTATCCTCGGTGGTCTGAAAGGAGAAGATGGGAATGGAGAATAAAAGAGAAATGACTGCTCCGAATGTATCTGTTGGCGCAGATACGGAACAGCCAATTCAAAAATGTACTAACCATAGTATATCCGACTATGACGAAAATATCAAGAGCTTTGAGGAAATGCAGAGGGAAATGTTGCGGCAGCTATCCCTTTCGTATCTCAAGACAGTATCAATGGCAGCTTTGTATGACACCGTATTTGATATACAGACGCCGCTGATTGACGGTCTGCTCCAAAGGGGAACTTACCTTTTTGTAGGTTCCCCAAAGGTGGGTAAAAGTTTTATGATGGCACAGCTCGCTTATCATATCAGCACAGGAACGCCGCTGTGGGACTATAAAGTGAGAAAAACAACGGTGCTTTATTTTGCACTTGAAGATGATTACCCTCGCTTGTAAAAACGGTTGTTTCAGATGTTCGGTGCGGAAGAAACAGGCGATTTATATTTTGCAACGGAGAGTAAAACGGTCAATGGCGGTTTAGAAGAACAAATCAGAGGATTTATGCAGGAACATCCCGACACGGGTTTAATAATCATAGATACCTTAAAACGTGTCCGTGAAGCTGGCGGGGCAGATTACAGTTACGCAAGCAACTATGACATTGCGGCAAGGCTCAAAGCGTTGGCGGACAGTTATAAAGTTACAATGCTTATCGTTCATCACACCCGAAAACAGAAAGCGGAAGATATATTCAATATGATTTCGGGAACGAATGGACTGATGGGTGCGGCGGACGGAGCTTTTGTTCTCAGCAAGGAAAAGAGAACTTCCAATAATGCCACACTCGATGTGGCGGGCAGGGATCAGCAGGATATGAAAATTCATCTTGTGAGAGATACCGAGTGTTTGGTGTGGAACTTTGAAAAATCGGAAACGGAGTTGTGGAAAGAGCCGCCTGAGCCGTTGCTCGAAAAAATTGCAGTTACTCTTTTTTCGGAAAGTAACAGATGGGAAGGAACGGCTTCAGAACTTGGCGAAAGGCTCGGTGTGGATATAAAACCGAATGTGCTTTCACTTAGGCTCAGTATCAACGCAAGCAGGCTGTTTCGTGATTATGGTATCCGCTATCAGAACAGCCGCACGCACGATGGCAGAAAGGTTTCGCTTTGGAAAGAAAACGATGGGACAGCGTGACAAACGGTGTCAAAGGTGTCAATGTTTTAGGAGCGGCACTGGTATCTCAAATATTGACACCATCATCACGCATTGACACCGATTAAAGTTTTTGCGGGGTGCAGGGGGCTTTTTTCAAAAAGCCGCCCTTGCCCCTCGGAGAGCGCAAAACCTGCGTGCAGGTTGCATTTTTGTTGGCGGAGCTGACAAAAGTGCTTTTGCGTTACTTTCGCAGAAAGTAACAAAGGCTTGCGCCTGTCGGCGCAGAAAGGATAGGATACGAATTTATGCAGAGAACGATAAGCGCAATGGTCGGGAAAGGCTCAGCCAATCATAACAGTCGCAAATTCAAAGCGGAAAATGTGGACGCTGAACGCTCTTACCTCAATGCAGATTATTGCAACGAGAGCATTAAAAAGGTCTATCACGAATTATTTGACGAAGCACTCGCAAGATACAATGCTAAACAGACAAGAGCAGACAGAAAGATAGAAAATTACTATGAAAAAATCCGAAGCTCCAAGCAGGAAAAGCCATTCCATGAATTGATTTTGCAGATTGGCGATAAAGAAAATATGGGTGCTGAAAGTGAGAACGGACAGCTTGCAAGGCAGGTCTTAGATGAGTATTATCGTGGCTTTCAAGAGAGAAATCCACAGCTTAGAGTGTTCTCGGCTCATTTGCATTTAGACGAAGCAACGCCCCACCTGCACATTGATTTTGTTCCGTTTACAACAGGCAGCAAGCGTGGACTTGATACGAGAGTATCACTCAAACAAGCGTTAGCCGCACAGGGATTTAAGGGCGGCTCTCGTGGCAATACGGAATGGTCGCAATGGGTACTTTCCGAAAAAGAACAGCTTGCCGCCGTTATGGAACGGTACGGGATTGAGTGGGAACAGAAAGGCACGCACGAAAAACATCTCTCTGTTTTGGATTATAAAAAGCAACAACGGACAGAGGAAATCGAGCGATTGGAAAGTAAAATCACAGATAAGCAAACAGAATTTGAAACTCTTTCCAAGCGTATTGAGAACTTTGATAAGGGTACAACTGCACTCTCACAAATGCAGAACGCACTGGAGAATGCACCCGAATACCAGTTATCCGAACCACAAGGTTTTATGACTGCAAAAAGTTATAAGAGCAAGGTTGCCGAGCCGCTAATTAAGCGTTTGAAATCCCTCATTAAAACGCTTATGGTGCGGTGCTTTCAGGCGATTGATGATTATCAAAGACTCAATCAGACAAACGCCAGCCTGTACCGTAGCAATGAACGGCTTAAAAGTCAAAACAAGCAACTGACCGCTGATAATAACCGATTGAGGGAAGAAATAAAGGATTACAAGCTGCTGCGAAAGGTTTTCGACAGCAGACAGATTGACAGCCTGTTGGAGCAGGCAAGGCAGTCTAAACAGCGTGGCACACGCTTTAGAAATAAAGAAAACGAAAGGTAGGAACAGACAATGGCAAAGACAATTTTTGAAGAAATGGGCGGCACTTATGTACGGCAAGGGGATTATTTTATTCCCTGCCTTACTCTACCAGCCGAAAAAGAAAATAAGCCTATCGGCGTATGGGGGCAGCGACACAAACGCTATCTGCGGAAGCGTAAAAGAGCAACCTATACTACCCTGCTCACAAGCGGCAGGCTGAACAGCTATCTTTCCGATATTGACGAGCAGGCAGAGGAAATGTTTTCTCGGTTGGTAAAACAGATGGCAGAGCGTGAGGGTGTGACGGAGACGCTCAAGGCTGAAAACCAAATGTTATGGGTGAAGAAAATGAACAATATACGTAACCGAGCAACCGAAATTGTCAATGATTTAATCCACGCATAAGCATAGTGGCGGCAGGGAGTAAAATCCTTGCCGCTACTTTTGTGCTTTAGCTGAAAATTATTTGTGCCTTTTTACATAATGATATTGCATTTGTTCGAGCTTTAGAATATAATATTACTATTGAAGCAGGAGGTGTACTATGGAATTTATGTCCGCAAGAGAAGCTGCCGATAAATGGGGAATTTCTCAAAGACGAGTTGCTGTCTTATGTTCTGAAAGCCGAATTGATAACGCTACTATGGTTGGAAATATGTGGATCATACCGACTACGGCAAAAAAGCCGATTGATGCAAGAATTACCCGCTATTTGCAGAGTGATGGTAAAAAGGTTAAACCGTTTTTGAAATGGGCTGGCGGCAAAGGTCAGCTTCTTGCTGAAATTGAAAAATACTATCCTTTTGAAGATGGAAAAATCACTAAGTATGTAGAGCCATTTGTAGGCGGCGGTGCAGTGCTTTTTGACATTCTGAGCAAATACGATTTGGAAGAAGTTTATATCAGTGATATTAACGCTGAGCTTATTAACACCTATCGCATTATCCGTGACGATATAGACGAGCTTGTCACTATGCTGATGGTTATGCAGAGCGAGTTTGTTCCAATGGATACTGAGCACCGAAAAACTTACTATATGGCAAAGCGTGAACGCTTCAATGATTTGAAAATTAACGGCAATGAAACTGTAAATATTGAAAAAGCTGCCTTGATGATTTTCCTCAATAAGACTTGTTTTAACGGATTGTTCCGTGTCAATAAAAAGGGATTATTTAATGTGCCTATGGGAGCATATAAAAATCCTATGATTTGTGACGAAGAAAATCTTCGAGCTGTATCAGAAAAACTCAAAAATGTGAAAATTGTTTGCGGAGATTATAGAGAGTCCGCTGACTTCATAGATGGAAATACCTTTGTTTACTTTGACCCTCCGTACCGCCCTATCACCGATACTGCAAGTTTTACGGCATATACGGAAAACCTGTTCAACGACGAAGCACAAATTGAACTTGCAAGATTTGTAGATGCTATGCACCAAAAAGGTGCAAAAGTCGTGATAAGCAATTCTGACCCTAAAAATTCCAACACAGAGGACGATTTCTTTGATAATATTTATTCTTCCCATAAGATTAAGCGTGTTGAAGCAACCCGTATGATTAACTGTAACAGCGAAGCAAGAGGAAAAATCAAAGAATTGTTAATTTCAAATTTTTAAGGAGCAAACATTATGATAAAAAACGGAAAAGGTGGAGGAAACACCAAAACAGGATTGATATTTGAGGGAAAGACCGATTTGGCAACCTTTTTGAATGGTCAGCCAGGGTATTCTGTAAACGATGGCGTTGTTTTCTACAATGGCGAAATGGTTGCCCGAATTTTTAAAAAGCACGCATTTTACAGATACTTAAAGGAAATTGGTGTAGAGTGGGAAAAGATTATTTCAAAGAAGCTCCTGCCCGATGATAGCATTTTTGTCATCATCAATAATACACTCTTCATCATCGAATGCAAGTATCAGCAGGTAGCTGGATCTGTTGACGAAAAGCTACAAACCTGCGATTTCAAAAGAAAACAGTATCAAAAACTTATGGCACAGGTGAATATAGATGTCGAATACATATATCTCCTTGCCGATTGGTTCAAAAATCCGAAATATAAAGATGTATTGGATTATATCATCAGTATGCGGTGCCATTACTATTTTGAGTATATCCCCCTTTCAAAATTGGGATTGCCTGTTCCGCCCAGCACCGAGAAGGAGTAAGCTATGGCAAGAAGTTTTAACACATGGTTAGCCGGTTTCCGTGACAGCATTGCGGACTACGGCTACTACATTGATTTCGAAAAAGTTCATCGCAATGTCGATGGCATTAAAGTTGAGCTGAATATCCTCAATTCTCTTATCGGCTCTAAGAACATTAAAGAGGATTTCAAGGCTCTGATTAAAAAATATCCTGAAGTATTGAAATGTATTCCTCTGCTCTTGGCGGTCAGAGCAAATGAAATATACTGCCAGGACGAAAATGGAGGTTATCTGTATCAATTTGACTTTGGCAAATATCCTCCGAATAGCCATGCTTATTATGAGCGTTACTCATACTTTATGGAGCATACAGGACTGTTTGATTTGCTTGAAAACCATATCATTAACAATCTTGTTGACTATGCTACCGGCGTTGAAACAGGCTTGGATTCCAATGGTCGTAAAAACCGTGGTGGGCATTTGATGGAGGATTTGGTTGAGAGTTTCATCAAGAAAGCAGGATTTGTTAAGGGGACAACCTATTTCAAGGAAATGTACATACATCAGATTTCCTCTAAGTGGGGCATTGACCTTTCTGCTATCTCCAATCAAGGAAAGATGGAAAAGCGTTTTGATTTTGTAGTCAAAACTCCGACTATGATTTATGCTATCGAAACCAATTTCTATGGTAGCGGTGGCAGCAAGCTCAACGAAACAGCAAGAAGCTATAAGACTCTTGCTATGGAAACAGATACAATAGGCGGCTTTACATTTGTTTGGTTTACTGACGGCAAAGGTTGGAATAGTGCCAGAAACAACCTTGAAGAAACCTATGAT
This sequence comes from uncultured Clostridia bacterium, assembly GCA_934476675.1. GTDB lineage: Bacteria > Bacillota > Clostridia > UBA1381 > UBA1381 > UBA4716. The sequence continues at coordinate 8,780 of CAKSOE010000042.1, forward strand.
GTGATGGAACATATCTACAACATCAAGGATTTGGAGAATGGTATCATCAGCGAGGTTTTCAAATAATGGCAAAGAAAATAACAAAATGGGAACCGGAAGATTTTGAGTTGGAAATGACTACACATTGGTCATTTCCAAAGCGTGGCGATTGGGCAACGCACGATGCAAAGTGGCGTGGAAACTGGTCGCCGTATATTCCAAGAAACATACTGCTCCGATACTCTAAAGAGGGCGATTTGGTGCTTGACCAGTTTGCCGGTGGCGGGACCACTCTCGTGGAAGCAAAGTTACTTAACCGAAATATCATCGGCGTAGATGTTAATGATATTGCTCTTGCAAGATGCAAGGAAAAAGTGGATTTCGAGCACGATGGTGCTGACGGCAAAGTTTATATCCATAAGGGCGATGCTCGCCATTTGGATTTTGTTCCCGACAGTAGCATCGATCTTATCTGTACTCATCCTCCGTATGCCGATATTATTCAGTATAGCGAGGATATTGAAGCAGATTTGTCGCATTTGAAAGTCAAGGACTTTCTTAAAGAAATGAAAGCTGTTGCCGCCGAGAGTTACCGTGTATTAAAAAAGGACAAGTTCTGTGCTGTTTTAATGGGCGACACCCGTCAAAAAGGACATATGATTCCGATGTCCTTTGAGGTTATGCGAGTATTTGAAGATGCGGGATTTAAGTTGAAAGAGCTAATAATTAAAGAGCAGCATAACTGTAGGGCAACGGGCTACTGGAAAACAAACAGTGTAAAATATAATTTTTTGCTGATTGCTCATGAATATTTATTTGTATTAAAAAAATAAAGGAGAATGATAAATATGTCATATAAAAACAAGGTATATGTATCAATGGATGCGGACAACGATTTGAGGTATTATTATCTTATGAAAGCGTGGAAACAAAGCGACCACACCCCTTTTAATTTTTATGATGCTCACGATATCAACAATATTTATGATAAGAGTGAGGCCTCTATTAAAGCAGGACTTCAAGAAAGATTCAGAAATACAAAAGTATTCGTGCTTTTAGTAGGAGAACACACAAAATATTTATATAAGTATGTAAGATGGGAAATTGAGCAAGCAATCAAAAGAGAGATTCCCTGTATTGTTGTTAATTTAAACGGAAAGAGAAGTGCAGATCAAAATCTATGTCCTGCTTTAATGCGAGATAATTTGGCTGTGCATATCAGTTTTAATGCTAAGATCTTGCAATATGCTTTGGAAAATTGGCCAGCGTCTGATGAACGGTACCGAAAAGAAGGAAAAATGGGAGCTTACTATTATAATGAGAGTGTTTATGAAAAGCTTGGTATATAAAACTTACATCCAAATATTTTTTCCTATCTCAAAGAAACCAGTTGAATATCTCTCGAGTTTTTTTGCTTTTATTGGTGGATACTTTACACTTTGTGAAATTGAGCAAGCTGTATTCAAGACCCAAACGCTAATTGATATATTCAGAAATCACACATTGATGATACCTACGATCTCAGCGATGCTTGTGTTGCTATTACGCAAAGAACAAGCGGAAAAAACTGCATATTTGGGGACAAAGGATACTATGATATCTCTAAAGATGGCGAATTTATTAAATACAAAAGGGTCAGCAATTGTGATTCCAACAAACACAACTTTTGATACAAGTATGAGTGGTGACTTTATTAGTGAACAAAGTTTGCAAGGGCAGTTCCAAAAGAAAATATATGGTGTTGATTTTTCGGCATTAGATATGGCTTTAAAAAGTTCTCTTGATGAATGTTACCCTAATTGTTATGAAGTTTTGGAGGATAGAATAAAAACAAATAAAAATAGGTATGAGATAGGAACAGTTGCTAAGGTTACCTATAATGGGCAACATTACTATTTCCTTGCTGTTGCAGATGTTAGTAAATCAGGGAAGCCTCTAAATGTAACTATGCAAAACATGACAAAGGCACTTGTTGGATTGTGGGAATATCTATCAAAGGAAGGACATACTGAACCTATAACAATACCTGTAATCGGAACAGGGCGAGCAGGATTATGTGATGGAACATTTGAAGATGTAATTCATGAAACCATTTTCTCTTTTGCAACAAAATCACAAGATGAATTTGTATCCAAGAAAATGACAATATGTGTTTATCCACCTGCGCTTTCTGACGCTAATGTCACTTGGGAAAAGTTATGTAACTATTTAGAACTTCAATGTCAGTTTTTTGCGGAGAACAAAAAACAAATTAAGAATTCAAACGTTACTGGAAATCCAGTTAATTAACATAATTACATAGTGCAATATTATCCGCAGTTGCAGAGCAAGTGTTATCAACGCCGATAACAAAATGATAACATTAGCCCATATAGGCAGGATAATATGGATACATCAAATAATCAAAAGAACAGGAAATACGACAGAGAATAATTCCTAAACAAAATTGATTAGTATTTGTCGAGTGGGAATAATTTCACACTCCTGAAAAAGCCTTATTTTACTGGGATTTTGCCGATTGTATATTCTTTTTGGCAACAAAATGGCAACATAATTTGAATTATTGTAAAAGTAAAGAGCTATCAGATTTTTTGAAAGTCTGATAGCTCTTTTTGTTATGTCTAATTTAATCGTTTATTATCTGTGCTTGTTATTGTTAGAATTATTTCAAGATATTTTTTAAATTATCTTTAGTTGTCCAAGGCTTTTTTCTATGTATCATACTGTGACAATTTGAGCATAACATAACAATATCTTCAATTTTTGTTTTTTCGTTTTGTTTCATTTTGGCGACCGGCTTTATGTGGTGCGCTTCAATAAATCCGATTCCTAAATCGCCATATTTATCAGAAAAATCAAATCCACACGCTTCACAGAACAGTTTATTGTTATGCTCCATTTTGAATTTTTGTTTTGCTAGAGTTATCAAATACTGATTCCGTTCTCTAATTAAGTGTTGCTTAAGCATTTCTTTCCCTTCGCAAAACTCGTCATCATCAGTTGTTAAATCGAAAATCGCTTTATTCTGTTTTATAAGTCCATAATGACCTTTATTCTTACCTTCAACCATATAGAATAGTAAAGTGCCGTCAAATTTTTCACTTTCTGAACTACCTTTTTCTAAAGTGTCTCGAATAGAAGCCCTATAGTTTTCGGTAACTGGTCTCGTGTGAATTTTTAAAAATTTCTCGTAAATATCTTTTAAATATGCGTGACCACCTAGATTTTCTAATACGAACACGCATTCTTCTTTTCAAGTATTCATAATAACATTTCCTTATTATCTAATAAATAGTTTGTATTAATACTCATCATATCATTCTTTTATAATTTAGTCGTTTTTCAGTTTGTCTTTGAAAGCTTCAAGAATTGCTTCGCTTATTTCTTGTGACGGCACTTTTACAAAACCGGAAGTTTCATCATACTTCGGATAGTTATAACGCCATTTGTCATAGTCCTCACGGCTGATGTCGCCTTTGCGGTATTTTTCAGCCTGTTCTGCCCACGCATTTATCATTTCGGAAAGCTCGGCAGCATCTTTTCCCTTGCGAGAGTCAACACGCATAGAAACGCCGTTCTCGGTCTTTTCAACTGTTAATCCATAGCGATCCTCTAATGTAAACAGTGTGTGCATTAAACCGAGATAGCTGTCAATATCGGGTACAGACAGAGCCAGCGGCGAAACTCCAAGCACACCGGCAAGGTTTTCGGTTAAATCAGCTTTCGGCGTTCTTGAGCCGGACTCATACTGTGCCATACGAATATCCGCTGTCTTTTCAGGAAAGCCGACTACCGTTCCTAAATACTTTTGTGTCATTCCCCGCAGATTGCGGAAGAAACGAATTCTTTCACCGATTGCCATAAAATACACTCCTTACTTATGTAATGTGCAATCAGTATATCATATATGTTTAGTATATGTCAAGCAACATAAAACAAAAAAGTTTAATATTTTTGCGAAAACCACTTGACATAACGGAATATGTTTAGTATAATCATTAAGCAAATAGCGTTAAGTTGTTTGCAAAAACTGAATATCCGTCATACATCACGGTAATGGTGTATCCGCTCGGGCAAATCGGAATGCGGTCAGAAAGTATCCGACACTAAATAACCAAAAAAAGTATAAATGTTATTGTGCAACACCCATTATCCTGTAATGTGTAAATTTTAATATTCTTGAGCGACCTTGAAGAGCAATCTTTTAGGTCGTTTTTTCTATGCCCAAAAGTCCAGTGTTTATCGGGCTTTTGGCAATAAAACTGTGGTTTTATTCGGAATTTAAAAAATACAGACAGGAGATAACAAAAATTACCCCAAAGAGAGTAGAAGGACTTGTACAATAACAATAAAGGAGGTGTTTTTTATGACAGAAAAGTCTTTTATCAGAGCAGATGAGGTTGCAGAGGAATTGGATGTATCGAAATCTTATGCGTATAAGGTTATAAAACAGCTCAATGATGAGTTGAGTGCAAAAGGATATATCACAGTTGCAGGACGCATCAGCCGACAGTATTTTAATGAAAGAGTTTACGGAGCAGAAAGGAGAGAGGTATAATGCCGGCTTACAAAAACAAAGATAACGGAACTTGGTATGTGATGACTCAATACACAAACTGGAAAGGCGAACGCAAGCCAAAGTGTAAACGAGGATTTGATACCAAACGAGAGGCGCAGGAGTGGAAGCATACTTTCCGACAACAAAATTCGGGAGATTTGGATATGCCCTTTTCCGCCTTTGTTGAAATCTACTGCCAAGAGCAAAAGCCACGATTAAAAGAAAGCACTTGGCAAACAAAAGAAAATATTATTCAGCAGAAAATTCTGCCGTATTTTGGAAATTACAAAATCAATGAGATTACAACCAAAGATGTAAGAGCTTGGCAAAATGAAATACTTGCATATCGTAATGAGGAGAATAAGCCCTATTCATCATCCTATCTGAAAACGCTGCACAATCAACTTTCTGCCATATTTAATTATGCGGTAAGATTTTATGATTTGCGTAGCAATCCCGCCGCAAAAGCCGGAAATATGGGTAGTGAAGAACGCAAGAAAATGCTATTTTGGACGAAGGAAGAATATCAAAAGTTCTCCGAAGTAATGATGAATAAACCGATTTTTTACTATGCTTTTCAAATGCTTTATTGGACAGGTATCCGTGAGGGAGAATTGCTTGCTCTTACCCCTGCTGATTTTGATTTTGAAAAAGGAACGGTAAAAATCAGCAAAACATATCAACGAATAAAAGGTGAAGATATGATTACTTCACCGAAAACAAAGAAAAGTAATCGAACGGTGCAAATGCCGGATTTTCTTTGTACTGAAATGCAGGAGTTTTTTGATATGCAGTACGGGCTGAAAAGGAAAGACCGTATTTTCAACATAACGAAAAGCTATCTTCATCACGAAATGGACAGAGGCTCAAAAGCCGCAGGTGTAAAGCGTATTCGTATTCACGATTTAAGGCACAGTCATATCAGCCTTTTAATTGATATGGGATTTTCGGCAGTCGCCATTGCAGACCGAGTGGGACACGAGAGTATAGAAATTACTTATCGCTATGCGCATCTGTTCCCGTCAAAGCAAAAAGAAATGGCAATAAAACTTGATTTTATGAATAAAGGAGTGTGATATTATGTCAGCCCAAAATATTGATAAGTATAATCGTTTTCGCAGTATTACCGTAGCTTTCAGAGTGTCTCCCGAAGAACAAAAAGAGTTGAACAGAGCAATTACTCTTTCGGGATTGCCCAAGCAGGAATATTGCTATCGCAAATGTATGGAGCGTGATGTGGTAGTTCAACCGAGTCCGAGAGTTTACAAGGCTCTTAAAACTCAAATGGAATTCATCCTTAATGAATTGCAACGAATTGATGTCGGTGGGAGCATTGAGCCGGAGCTTCTTGATACTATCGACCTTATCGCTACCACAATGAACGGATTGAAAGGAGATGGAAACAATGGAAAATAAAAAAATGACCACTCCGATTGTATCTGTTGGCGCAGATACGGAGCAGTCACTAAACGTATGTAATGATAGTATAACCGATTTTAATGAGGATGGCAAGAGCTTAGATGATTATTTTGAGAAAATGCAAAAAGAATTTTCAAAGCAAATGAGTCCGTCATATCTTAAAACAGTTTCGATGAGCGAGTTGTATGATACGGCTTTTTATGTTCAAACACCGTTGATAGACGGTTTGCTACAAAGGGGTACTTATATTTTTGCAGGAGCTCCGAAACTTGGCAAAAGTTTTCTTATGGCACAGCTTGCTTACCATATCAGCACAGGCACACCGCTTTGAAATTTTGATGTAAAAAAAGGAACTGTCCTATACATTGCTCTCGAAGACGACTACCACAGATTGCAGGAAAGATTGTACCGAATGTTCGGAACGGAAAGTGCGGATAATTTGTACTTTTCTGTTTCGGCAGGTCAACTTGGAAATGGACTTGACGAACAGCTTACAAGATTTATGACCGAACACATCGATACAAAATTGATTATCATAGACACACTTCAAAAGGTGCGTGAAATGGGCGGGGACAATTACAGCTACGCAAATGATTATGAGATTATCACGAGACTTAAAAAGTTTGCAGACAGTTACGGAATATGTTTGCTACTTGTTCACCATACACGCAAGCAAAACTCTGATGATAAGTTTGATATGATTTCGGGTACAAACGGATTGCTTGGTGCCGCCGACGGTGGCTTTATTTTACGGAAAGAAAAACGAACAAGCAATTCGGCAACGCTTGAAGTTTCAGGCAGAGACCAGCCCGATCAAAAGATTTATCTCAATCGCAATCCTGAAAGCCTTGTGTGGGAACTTGAGAGAACCGAAACGGAACTTTGGAAGTTGCCGCCTGAACCATTGCTTGAAAATATCGCCGCCAAAATCACAAATGAAAATCCCGAATGGTATGGCAGCCCGACGGAACTTGTTGAATTTTTCGGCGTTGATATGAAAGCAAACGCACTGACTATGAAGTTGAATATCAACGCAGGGCGTTTGTTTAACGAGTATGGAATAAATTATCAAAATAAACGCTGTCACGATGGGCGTAAAGTTAGCTTGAATTATGAGCAGCGTGACGATGTGTGACGGTTGTGTCGCTGTTTTATGCGGTGGCAAAATCACCGTCACTATCGACACATACCGACACAGATAAAGTTTAGCGGAGTGTGCAGAGAGTGCCTTTTCAAAGGCGGCTCTTTGCCCCTCGGAGAGCGCAAAACCTGCTTGCGGGTTGCATTTTTGATAGCTCCGCTGTCAAAAGTGCTTTTGCGTTACTCTTGGCAAGAGTAACAGAACCGAGGACGAGCAAGTTTATGAGATTGGAGGTGTAACTTATGCAAAGAACGATAAGCGCAATGGTGGGTAAAGGCTCGGTAAATCATAACAGTTGCAAGTTTAAGGCTGAAAATGTTGACGGTGAGCGTAGTCATCTTAACATTGATTATTGCAACGAGCCGATAAAGAAAATCTATCACGAATTGTTTGATGAAGCGCTAAAAAGATACAACGAAAAGCAGACAAGAGCCGACCGCAGAATAGAAAACTATTATGAAAAAATCAGAAATTCAAAGCAGGAAAAACCGTTTCACGAACTGATTTTGCAGATTGGTGATAAGGAAAATATGAGTGCCGAAAGCGAAAACGGATAGCTTGCACGGCAGATTTTAGATGAGTATTATCGTGGATTTCAAGAGCGAAATCCTAACCTAAAAGTGTTCTCTGCTCATCTGCATATGGACGAGGCAACGCCACATTTGCACATTGATTTTGTTCCGTTCACAACCGGCAGCAAGCGTGGACTTGATACGAGAGTAAGCCTGAAACAAGCGTTAGCCGCACAAGGCTTCAAAGGCGGAACCCGTGGAGATACCGAGTGGAATCAATGGGTAAGCGCAGAAAAATCCGCCTTAGCGTTTGTTATGGAACGCCACGGGATTGAATGGGAACATAAAGAAACTCACGAAAAACACCTCTCTGTTCTTGACTACAAAAAACAGGAACGAAAGAAAGAAGCGGCTCAGTTAGGCGATGAAATCAGCAGGCAGGAAGATAAATTTGAGCTTGTAAAATCTCGGATAAACAATATGCTTGACTGTGAAAAGTCTCTTGATAATGTAGTAAAAAACTTTGATAAAGATCCGCAGTATCAACTCCCTGATCCTCCTGCTTTAATGAGCGCAAAGACATACAAAACGAAAATTGCACAGCCTGTAATCAACGCATTGAGAGAACTGGTACAGGGGGTAATCATCAAATATTTTGAAATGAAGAACACTTTGGAGCAATGGCGGCAGGCAAATCAAAGTCTGTATCACGATAACAACAGACTGTCGGAAAAGGCAAAGAACTTGGAAAATATCAACGCTAAACAAAAGGCGGAACTGCAAGATTATAAGCTGCTCCGCAAGGTTTTCGGCAATAAACAGATTGATGATATGCTGAAACAGGCAAAGGAAATTACACAGTCTAAACAGCGTGAAAAACACTCGAAAAATAAAGATTATGAAAGGTAGGAAAACAAAATGGCAAAGACAATTTTTGAAGAAATGGGCGGGACTTATGTACGGCAGGGAGATTATTATCTCCCTTGCCTCTCACTGTCCGAAGAAGAACAGAAGCCAGTGGGCATTTGGGGGCATAGGCACTTGCGTTATATCAAGGAACATAAAAGAGCTTTTTATGCTAATTTGCTGACTTCCTGCAAGCTAAACAGTTACCTTGGCGATATTGATAAGCAGGCAGAGGAAATATTTTCCCGGCTGGTAAAACAACTGGCGGAAAAAGAAAATGTAACGGAAAAGCTCAAAGCTGAAAACCAAATGCTGTGGGTGCAGAAGATGAACAATATCCGAAATTGTGCAACGGAGATTGTGAATACAGAAGTAATTTATGCGTAAAAGTTTCGGGTGTAGCTAAATAGTTGCACCCGATTGTTTTATGATTAGTGTTAACAATCGAGTAAATTACAGTTCGTGTTAGTAAAAAAAGAATTTCTAACGAAATCGTGAGATAACTTGATTTTTACAACAAAATAAGCTATAATATAACAAACCATTATTGTTTTTTAGACCATATTTATAGCGGAGGTATTAACGGTGGCTGTTTGTTATAATAATCTTTGGAAGCTACTGATAGACAAAAATATGAATCGTACTGAATTGAAAGAAGCTGCCGGTATTAGCTTTAATGTGATGGCTCGAATGGGCAAAAATGAAACAGTGTCATTTGAAAGTATAGAGAAAATATGTGCAGTTTTAAATTGTAATATTGGTGATGTAGTAGAGTTCGTTCAAGAGCCGACAGAGGTTGTTGAGAAAAAGCCAATGACAATTGAATTATTTGCAGGTGCTGGTGGACTTGCTTTAGGAATTGAAGAAGCTGGATTTGATACAATCGGCTTAATAGAATTCGATAAAGCTGCATCAGATACATTAAAATGCAATCGTCCGAATTGGAGAGTTATCAACGATGATATTGCCAATATTTCTTGTTTAGATTTGGAGGAGTATTTTAACATAAAAAAAGGAGAGCTTGATTTATTATCAGGTGGTGCGCCTTGTCAAGCATTTTCCTATGCTGGAAAAAGATTAGGCTTGGAAGATGCACGAGGTACATTGTTTTATCATTACGCAAAATTTTTGGAACAGCTCCAGCCAAAAGTATTTTTGTTCGAAAATGTGCGAGGTTTGTTGACACACGATAAAGGGCGCACATACAAAACAATTACAGATATTTTTGAGAGCGAAGGCTATACCATACAAAAACAAGTCTTAAATGCTTGGGATTACGGAGTTGCTCAAAAAAGAGAACGCTTAATTACGATTGGAATTAGAAATGATTTAGTCCAAAAAATTAAGTTTGATTTTCCTGCTCCTCATAAGTATAAACCAGTACTGAGAGATATTCTTTTGGATTGTCCGCAAAGTGAAGGTTCACAATATTCCAATCATAAACGCAAAATATTTGAACTTGTTCCCCCGGGTGGTTATTGGAGAGATATTCCCGAAGATATTGCGAAAGAATATATGAAAAGCTGTTGGTATATGGAAGGCGGCAGAACGGGTATTTTAAGAAGATTGAGTTTAGATGAACCTTCACTTACTGTTCTAACTTCTCCAAGTCAAAAGCAGACTGATCGCTGTCACCCATTGGAGCCTCGTCCATTTACAATCCGAGAAAACGCAAGATGTCAGAGTTTTCCTGATGATTGGCAATTCTGTGGAAGTGTAGGACAGCAATATAAACAGGTAGGAAACGCTGTACCGGTTAATTTAGCGTATGAAATTGCAGTAAAAATAAGAGAAGCATTGGAGAGTTTATGATGTGGAATTTAACTTTTATAAGTGAAGAAGATTTTTCGAATCACGTCAAAGCAACGATTGAAAAATACGGAGAGAAGCTTGAATCATTTGATTTAAAGCGCTTCAATAAAAATATCATTGATCCGATTAAGTTGATTTTTGACAAGACAGTATATCAATCTTCTTGGGAAGAAATTGTAAGTAACGAAATTTTCCGTCAAAGGGACAAGTCTAACAACAACGATATTGGATATTTTCATCAGCGTATTTTCCAATACATTAAAAATTGTCACGTTCCGCCAAACGGTGAAGAAGGCGGTTGGGATGTAATTTATGAGAATGCTGACGGTATTCCTATTCCTGACGCAGGAAATGTACATACCGTTTATGTTGAAATGAAAAACAAACATAATACAATGAATTCTGCTTCGGCGGGTAAAACCTTTATCAAAATGCAGAATCAGTTGCTAAATGACGATGACTGTGCTTGTTTTTTGGTAGAAGCGATCGCACAGCGATCTCAGAATATCAAATGGGAAACAACAGTTGATAAGAAAAAAGTTGGTCATAAACTTATTCGTAGAGTCAGTCTGGATCAATTCTACGCTTTAGTAACAGGACAGGATGATGCTTTTTATCAGATGTGTATGGTATTGCCGTCCGTCATTGAAAAGGCGGTTAAAGAGTTAGAAGGTACGATTGTGCCACACGATACGGTTATTGATGAGCTGAGAACTATGGCAAGCGAACAGAATGTTGAATCAGAAGATTTGGCAATTGCGATGGCAGCATATATGCTTGGGTTTGGAAGTTATAAGGGGTTTACAAGATAAATTCCAAATTTAAACGAACGAGGAGGATGAGCTTTTATAATGCTATTCAATGTTTATTACTTGAACTTTTCAAAAGTATATGAAATAAAGATGATGTTAAGTAATGTTATTAAGACGGATGAAAGCATAGAAACTGGACAAGACGATACTATTGATGCAGCAATGCAAGCAAAAATGGGTACAAAATTTTTGAAATTATTCAATGCTGAGGTCGGCTCGGATATTAAGTCGGGTTCAACAGATTCACAAAAGGTTCTTGAAAATTTCAAAGTAACTATGACTAAATCGCTTATTTTGAGCGAAGTTATGGACAAATGTAAATTTGTTACGGATTTCAGTAATCTTACAGAGGGTCAACTTGTTAGAATTGATAATGTATCGCTCTCTTTAGAAAACGAAACGGAATTGAGAACAGTCAAAATGTTTTCCAATGGTTCTTTCAAAGGTATGCGTTTGCCGGAAGCTGGTGGACTTGACATTAACAATTTATTCAATTCGATGTTCAAGGATTATTCCTATAAACTAAAAGGCGAAATCAAGAATAGTAATGAAAAAGTACTAATAAAAATTCCACTTACATTTGAGAGCGAATTTGAGAATCTGTATAATGTGGATGATTTGTTTATCGGAAATGTCTCTTTGATCGGAATATACAAAGGAAAAACAAAAATTAACGGACTAAAAAATTCGTTTGAATTCTTTCAAGAGTTGGGTCAAGTTTCAAATTCTGATTCGGATAGTGAGGTTCATAATAGTCAATACATTGTACCTACTGTAGTTAAGTTGAAAAGTGAAAATGACGGTGTAGATTATAATTACATAGATCTTCTCGCAATTATACAGGTAATAAAATCAGAGGATACTGAAATTGATGACAAACCTCAAAAGGCAGCAAAACGAAAGAAGGCTACCGAATGAGTAAATTATTTTTCTACACAAAAAATCAGTTCTTCAATTTTAAATCTGCTCAAACAACTGCGGGATTTGAATTCTTGAGTATGTCTCAGCTGCTTTCATCTCAAAAAATTAACAATTTGGATGTGTATCAACAATATTATATTGATATTTCTTCTATGGTTGGTTTTGTAAAAGCGAACGACTCGCAACTGTTCAATTTTGAACAACTGTTTAATAGTTTTGGGGAGAATATTTCTTTCATTTGCGACAAAGCTTACGAGAAAGATATAAAATATATTTTTCGATATATATTCGATGAGTTTTCAGATGTTGAAACTGAAAGCGATGAAATCACAGATGAAGTTCAAGAAATACCAGCGACAAAATCTTCTTCCGTTAAAAAAATTACTGATTTAGATGACGCTGAGTTAGATTTATTCTTTTCAAATTTTGATGCAAGGTTATACGGTCACAAACGCTTTAAAGAAGAATTCAAAGAACTGGTCACTTCCTTCAGAGTATTTAATAAGTTAGGTGAACATAAAATACTATCGTTATTTTTAATGGGTGACTCTGGTGTAGGTAAAACTGAGGTTGCGAGAACGATTCATAAGGCACTTGGAAGTCAAGCAAAGTTAGCAAAAATCAATTTTGGAAACTACAGCAGCCACGATGCGCTTAACAGTTTGATCGGTAGTCCTTTAGGATATATTGGAAGTGACGGAGGCGAATTGCTGAAAAGAGTCAACGAATCTGATGTAGGCTTAATCTTAATAGATGAATTTGAGAAAGCTGATAATGCTGTATTCAATTACTTTTTGGATGTTCTTGAGAACGGTAAAATTGTAAATTCTCAAGCAGACGAGTATGATGTTAATGGTTATATTATTGTGTTTACCTCAAATATTACTAAAGAGAATTTCAAAAGCAAAATATCTCCCGAATTAAGATCTCGTTTCGATTATAAAGGTGTTTTCAATCTGCTTACTGATGAAGATAAGAAAAAGTTTGTTCATTTTAGAGTGAATCAAATTATTACTAAGTATCGGGAGTTTGTTTCAGCAGACATACCAGATAGATTGCACGATGTAATTGTTAGTGAGATAAATGTTTCCCAATTTAAAAATATGAGAGACTTAAACAAGAAGATAAAAGATACCTTTGTCACCCATATCAAATCTTGATTTATTAAGAGGTTTATGTTATATTTGTGGCAACGAAATGGCAACAAAAAATCAGATAGCGTATGCTTTACCGATAATACAAATAATGTAGATACTCTCTGCTAAATCTCATAAACAAATGTGTTTAAGATTGATTTACAGGGAGCGAGTGGGAATGATTAACAAAACCCCGAAAAGTCTGATTAATACTGACTTTTCGGGATTGATTTTATATGCTATGTTACTGTTATGGACTTAATTTGGACTTATATTTTTCCCTCATCACGGAAAAATGTGGGATAATCAAAAATAAATATTGAAAAAGAGCATAGGAAGCTCCGAAATTGTAGTTGACAAGACAAACAATAGAGGAGAGAAACCTATGCTCTATTTAGATGACATCAAAGTTGAATTTGAAAGTCAAGGATTTAAAGGAACACATATAGGAATCAGCCCTGATAAAGATAAAAGCGTACT
>CAKSOE010000043.1 GCA_934476675.1 uncultured Clostridia bacterium
TTATGCAGCTATGCGCAGCATAGATAAGCGAAGCGTAAAGACTTGCTTTGCAAGGCTTTCTGCATTTATTATAACACATTGCGAAAAAATTTCAATACTTTTCAGCTATTTGTAATCACAGCCGCTATTGCCCTTGCCGCTGCCGTTCCGCCCTCTATTGCCTCGGTCAGTGTATTTCCGTTGCTGCCGACCTCCAAAAGCAGACTTCCCGGCGACATATGCATATTAAAACGTTCTCTCCTCAAATCAATCGGACGCATAAGCCCGGGATACATAATATTTGCCGCGTTCTGAATTTTCGCCGCAAAATTCAGATTTCCGCGCCAGTTCGGGTGCGAAAGTCCCATGCTGTCCGTTCCGGCAACAAGCATGACCTTTGCCGTTGAGGTTCCGTTCTGCGTGCAGGTCACTTTGAGCTTTGAGCCGTCCGGATATACGAACGCATCACGGTGAATATCCAGCACAATTTTTATATCGGGATATTTTTTCATGTTTGCGCTTATCGTCGAAAGCGCACGCGTATATGCGCCCTGATATGACGGATAATCGTGAACGGTAGTATCATGAACCGCCTTTATGCCGTATTCCTCAAAAACCGCACACATCGCGTTTCCCACCGCAACGACATTTTTCGTTTCTTCTACATTACGCTCCGTTTCGCCGCTCATAGCATCGCCGTTATAACATTCCGTTGTGTGCGTGTGCATGACAAGTATCTGCACGGCGTTCAAATCAACCCCGAACGGCAGCGGCTCCGCACACAGCTTATCTGCACTCACGCTGTATGAGGTTGCATTGCGAATTTCCATACCCGATGAGGTATATATTGCGTTTTTATCAGGCAAAGCGACGGCTTGGGGGGTGGTTACGGGTGTGGGCGCAGGGGGGTCGGCGACAACCTCCGTGCTTTCCTCCGTTTTCTCCTCCTCATTATCTTTTTTTTCAACATACGGCAGCTCATGCGCCGCAATCGTTTCCGGCTCGTCCATGTTAAATCCGAGAACTTTATCTACCGCTTCTTTCAGACTGAACTTTTTCTCATCTGCCGACGGGAGTCCCTCCGCCAGTATTGAATTGCATATATCCGTTTGGGAAAACGTTTCCTCCGTTTTTCCGTTATACGCGCAAATCACAGCCGCCGAAGCCGATATTACCGCAATCAGCACGGCTGCTGCAAGAATTTTCTTTTTAGTTATAATAACGGTTTTGAATTTCATGATTTACAACCGTTCCTTTCCTTTTGCGAATTTTTGTCCTCTTATTCATTGATACGCGAAAAAAATCCGAATATGTTAAAAAAATTATTAAAAAACCCTTGCAATTTGCTTACACACGTGATATAATTTTATAGATTACGGACGGTCCTCTGCCTATTGGCCGGCATGAACGTCTCAGAATATAAGGAGGAATTAATGATGAACAAACAAGAAATCATTAACGCTTTGACAAAAGACCAGATAAGAACAGACCTGCCGGAATTAAAGGTTGGTAACAACGTAAAGGTTTACCAGAAGATTGTCGAGGGTTCAAGAACAAGAACTCAGATGTTCGAGGGTACAATCATTAAGAAGCAGGGCGGCGGCATTGCCGAGACATTTACGGTAAGACGTATTTCTTACGGCGTAGGCGTTGAAAAGACATGGCCCGTTAACTCACCCAACATCGAGAAAATCGAAGTTGTAAGACAGGGTAAAGTAAGACGTGCAAGACTTTTCTATCTGCGTGACAGAGTCGGTAAAGCTGCTAAGGTTAAGGAAAGAATATAAGTTCCTTAATATACAAAGGGAGATATTCTTATCTCCCTTTTTTATCTACGCAATATTGTTTTATCGGAATGGAGATTATCATGGAAAATAATGAAAAAAATGCGGAAATCGGTGAAACAGCCGAAAACGCTCCGAAAAAAAAGACTAATTCTGTGGGACATGAAATTTTTGAATGGGTATATACAATAGTTATCGCGGTTGCGATTGCACTGTTTGTAAAAGCGTTTTTGTTTGATGTTGTGCGCGTCGACGGTTCAAGTATGCACCCCACTCTCGTAAACAACGACCGCCTTATTGTCACAAAGCTCGGCTACAAGCCAAAGCAGGGCGATATAGTTATACTTGACAGCACTTACAAAAACCGTGAGAAATATTTTGAAGCCGCTGCGGAAAAGCAGGATGAAGAAAAACTTTCGGCATTTGAAAAATTCAAGGTATCGCGGACAATGCCGGCAAATCTGAAAAAAAGATATTATGTAAAGCGTATTATTGCGCTCCCCGGTCAGACCGTTGATTTGGTAAACGGCAAGGTTTACGTTGACGGAGAGGAGCTTGACGAGCCGTATTACAGCGGAATAACCCAGTCCATTGACGCTGCGGTGGAATATCCCGTTACCGTTGAGGACGACATGGTATTTGTTATGGGCGATAACCGTCCGCACTCAAAGGACAGCCGCTCCTCGGAGTTGGGTCAGGTTCCGTTTGAGGCGGTATTGGGTAAATCCCAGGTAAGAATATGGCCGCTTAACGCATTAGGTCTTACAAGGTAATTTAATCATAACCGAAACGCACCGTTCGGAGTACCGCGTACACCATCTGGTGCGTTTCGTACGTTCTGCGGCAAATGTGCCGAAAAGGAGAAAATATGCAGAATAACATACAATGGTATCCCGGTCATATGACAAAAACACGCAGACTGATAGAGGCAAATCTTAAACTGATAGACGTCGTGGTGGAAATTCTTGATGCACGTGTTCCGCTTTCAGGCAGAAACGCGTCATTTGACGACATTTTAAAAGGCAAACCGCGTCTTTTAGTGCTTAACAAAACCGATCTTGCGGACAAATCCAAAACCGACGAATGGATAAAATGGTACAAAAACAACGGTATTACCGTTATTCCCATAAGCTGTGCGGACGGCGCAGGTGTTAATAAGGTCATATCAAGCGCCGAGGAGCTTATAAAGGACAAGCTTGAAGCGGAGCGTTCAAAGGGCAGAAACAGAACGCTAAAAATTATGATGGCAGGAATACCGAATGTCGGCAAATCAAGTCTGATAAACCGTCTTTGCGGACGTGCAAGCGCAAAAACAGGCGATAAGGCGGGAGTTACAAAAGGTAAGCAATGGATTAAAATCCGCGGCGGAGCAGAGCTTTTTGATACGCCCGGAATGCTCCCTCCGAAATTTGAAAACCAGGAGATTGCGCAAAAACTCGCATATATCGGCTCAATAAAGGACGAAATAATAAATACGGAGCTGCTTGCGTATTCGCTTTGCGAATACCTGCGCGACGAATACCCCGACCTGCTCTGCGCACGGTACAAAATAGACGGAATTGAGGATATTCCCGGCTACGAAATACTCGAAAAAATCGGAAGAAAACGCGGCTGCGTTATTTCCGGCGGCGAAATTAATACGGAACGCGCGGCGGTAATCGTTCTTGATGAATTAAGGAGCGCCAAAATAGGAAGAATTACACTCGAAACTCCCTATTCGGAATAAAAAAAGGAGCTGCCGCATAACGGCATCTCCGTAATTTCCGTCTTTACAGACGATCAATCAACGACAAATCTGTTAACGTCGTTCATAAAATCGTCGCAGTTATCGCTGTGTACCTCAACCTTTATCGGCTTAGACAAATCAAGGCTGAAAATACCCATAATTGATTTGGCATCAACAACATATCTTCCCGATGTTAAATCAACATCAAAATCATATTTGCTGACAATGTTTACAAAATCCTTCACATCGTTGATTGAACTTAATAACAGGTTGAATGTTTTCATAAAAATTCCTCCTACCTTCTTGAAAATTTAGAATGTAATCATTATCTGCATAATTATTGATTACAGATATATAATATCGCGTTTGGCGCAATTAGTCAAGAGTAAGTTGGATTTTTTGGAAAATTTATTTAATACTGCCAACAAATCAGGTAAATTATTATACTAATTAACTACGAAAGAATGGAGAATGGAAATGAAAAAAGCCGCTTTATATACACTTGGCTGCAAGGTAAACCAATACGAAACAGAGGCAATGGCGGAGCTTTTGAAAAAAAGCGGCTATGAAATAGCGGATTTTTCGCAGTCTGCCGACGTATATGTCATAAATACCTGTTCCGTTACCAATATGGGCGACAGAAAATCACGGCAGATTATCCGCCGTGCGAAAAAGACAAACCCCAACGCCGTTATAGCCGTTGCGGGCTGCTATTCGCAGACTGCGCCGGAGGAAATTCTTGCGATAGACGGAGTAAATCTCGTTCTCGGCACGCAGGGGCGGCATAACATTGCGGAGCTTTTGAAAAATCTCGATACCGAATCAAAGGTTAACGCTGTTTCGGACATAATGACCACGCACGATTTTGAGGAACTGAAAATCGACAGCTACACCGACCGCACGAGAGCATATATAAAAATCCAGGACGGTTGCAGTCAGTTTTGTTCCTACTGCATCATCCCCTATGCCAGAGGGCCCGTACGCAGCAGAAATGAAGATGAAGTTATAGAGGAAATCAAAAAGCTTGCAAAAAAGGGGTTTAGTGAGATTATTCTTGTCGGTATTCATGTTGCGTCATACGGAAAGGATCTCGGAAACACAAGTCTTGAAAATCTGCTCTTAAAAGCAGACGCAATTGACGGAATAAAGCGCATACGTATGTCGTCGATAGAGCCTATGACTCTCAATAAATCCTTTGTCGATAAGGTAAAGGTTTCAAAAAAGCTTTGCAATCATTTTCATATCTCACTGCAATCCGGCTGCGACGAAACATTAAAGCGTATGAACAGGCATTACACAACGGCGCAGTACATGGAAATCGTGAACGGACTTCGCGCCGCATTTCCCGATACCGCCGTAACAACGGATATAATGGTTGGTTTTCCGGGCGAAACAGACGAGGAATTTCAGAAAACCGCCGAATTTATAAAAAAAGCGGATTTTGCCGACGCACACGTTTTTATGTATTCACAAAGGCGCGGCACTCCGGCGGCAAAGCGTTCTGATCAGATACCGCCCGAGATAAAGGAAAAGCGTTCAAAGGAAATAATTGAAACAGTGAAAAATTCGCGTGAAAAATTTTTGTCACGCTTTATCGGCAGCACGCACGAGACGCTGTTTGAACAACCCGCAGGCGGTTATTTTGAGGGTAAAACGTCTAATTATATTACCGTTAAGGTAAAGACGAACGAGAACCTCCAGGGACAGTACAGAGACGTTTTGTTTGAACGTATTGAAAACGGCTGTATTATCGGAAAAATTGTCTGACAGTCCGCACCGTTAAAAAAGGACTGGACAAATTTATATATATGTGTTACAATATATTTGTATATTTATAAAATTTTGAGAGGAGACTGATGGTTATGGCAGCTGCAAAGAAGAAAAAGTTTCTGACATACAAGGGAAAGCCGCTCATCAGATGCGGCAACAGGCTGTTTTACGGGAATTTAGAAGATAAATATATCCTTGTTCTTGACATTGTTGAGTCCGAGGAAAAAAACGGAATACGTATTTCAAAAAAGGTAAAAATCCAGCTCATGGACAACACCGCGGAATTCGGCAAGGGTGATGTGTACCGCAAGGCTGAGCGCAGCAATCTTTATAAAGCTCTTGACATCGGCGAATGGTGGCTTACAGACGCACTTCACAGCGCATAAGCTTAAAAAATCTTACAAACGGCAGTATATTGGGAAATTTGATAGTATTTTCACTGCCGTATCTGTCGGTTCGCAGGTTGTGCTCAGAACACCGCCGTCGAAAAAAATATAAATCTGAAATTCTAAACCACCGCTGAAAGTCAGCCATAGCAGCTGATTTTCGGCGGCGGTTTTTATTTGCCGATATTACAAAACCCACTCTGCAAGTTTTCATTCCTTGCAGAGTGGGTTTAATAAATTATTTCATTATATCCGCAAATCTTACGAATACCGCCGCCGCTTCGGCACGGGTCGTATTATCGAGCGGATTTAACGTTGAATCGGATTTACCTATGATAAGTCCGGTTCCGGCGGTGTACTGCATCGCAGTAATCGCATATTCGGAAATATCTCCGAAATCGTCATAGGAGAGAATATTCGTATTATCTCCCGCCGATGTGTCAAGGTTTTTGTATTTAGCGTATCTGTAAAGGATTGCTGCCATCTGCTCACGCGTAATGTTTACATCGGGAGCAAATTCCGTATCGGACATACCCATTACAATACCGTTTGCGCTTGCCCATGCAACCGCATTTCTGTAATATGCGTCTTCCGGAACATCCGCAAATACATTTTCACCCTCATTCTTTTCGCCGTCAATTCTATGGAGAATTGTAACAAACATCGCTCTTGTAAGCGCAGTCTGCGGCTCAAATTCCGTATCGGACGTACCGAGCATGAATTTGTTTTCATATGCGTTCTTAACATACGGATAGAACCAATCGGATTCGATTACGTCTATAAACGGCAAATCCGATTTTTCGGCAAAAATAACCTTTACTTCGGTATCCTGTGTGACCGACGGTATGGTATAAATTTCTTTTCTTCCGACTGACACGCCGTTAATCAGCATATCCGCAACGGTATATCCGTCCTCCGGCGCTGCCGTAACGGTCACGCTGTTGCCGCTTGTTACGGTTGTCTGCGACAGGTTAACCGTTCCGTGTTCCGTCGGAATTACGGTAACATTATACTTGCGTACAGTGCCGCCTCCGCCGCCTGTGTTACTCTTTCCGCTGTCCGAACGCTTAAACTCTGCAATCGCCTGTTCAAGCGCTGTTACGCCCTTTGTGAAGTCCTCATCCGTTGCCTGCGGATTGTTAAGAAGCATTTCCGCCTCCTTGATTGCCGAATTGAGATTGTTCACCTTGCTTTCGGGAGCGTCCGGAGTATTCGCAAGAACGTTGCGTGCTTCGTTTATTTTGTCTGCCAAATCGGATTTTGAGTTATTGCTTATATTGACTACGGCATAATCCGAAAGTCCGTCCGTACGCGTACCGCCTGCGGTTGTAACGTTTGCCGTTGTCAGCTTTGCCCTGACAGCCGTTTCGCCCGGCATAAGCGCCGCAATGCTGCCGTCCTTTAACTCTATGCGGTTCTTGTCATACATTGCGCTCCAGTCTATCAGATCGCCGTCCACTGCAAATTTTCTGCCGCCGCTTGTCACCATGACGCTAAGCTGTGCCGTCTGACCGTTTTTAAGATTTATATGCTTAACTCCGTTTTGGTCGGGCGTTATCTCTTTTCCGTCAAGGTAAAGTTCAAGCGCGTCAAACGAAAATCCGTCGGCTCTTATTGCATAAACTGTTATTTCGGAAATGTTTCCGGCTTTATCCTCGGCTGTAATAAGGTGCTGTCTGAACACTTCGTCCTCGCCCAGGGTCTGCTCTATCTTAAAGCTTCCCCCCTGCGCAATTGTTACACCCTCTGTCGATGCGTCGATTTTGTTTCCGTCAAGCGTCAGAATTGCCGATTGTTCGGTTATTCCCTCAATTACGTACTTGCCGTCAGCGTCTGCCGTAATTGTATTTGCACCGAAAATCACGGTTATGTCGTCTGTACCCATTTTTCTGTCAACGCTTTTCTGCGCAAGCGACAGTATCGGCGCCGACGTATCTACCGTAAAGCCCAGCTGTGCATTTTCTACGCCTGTTTCGCTGCCCTTTATATGGTCTTTTTTATCGGTATATGCCGTAAAATCAACCACATAATCTCCGTCCTCAAGATCGTCCAAGACAAATTTCCAATTCTTTCTGAAATATGTCGACTTATCTTTCGGGTCGGGATCAACGCCGAATGCGTAAACCTTGCCGCCGTTTAAGTCAAGCTCCATAAACACATCGTTCTCAAATGTGTATTCGATGACAACATCTTTTACGTTTGTGTTTATTTCCTCGCCGGAGGTATTGAAATTGACCTTTACATCGGTAAGACGCGGAAGATCAGCCGCCGGCATCAAAAGCGTATTCGATGAAACAATGTCCGATCCGTAGTAATAATGCGTCTTGTATTCTTCGCCCGATTTTTTGTATTCCTCACGCAAGGTTTTTATGTTTACATGATAGTTTTTGCCTTCTTCAAGTGCCGCTTCCTTACCGAACACAAAATTCGCGCCCTTTTCAAACTGACCGATGTTGTTTTCCAGCGCCGTGCCGTCCTCCGCAACGATTTCCGCAAGATAATGCGTATAATCCGCGTCGGCAGGATCCGTAACCTTTACGAAAATCTCTCCGTTGCCGCCGTATGCGATTTTTACTCCGTCAACCTTTTTCGGCAGATTAGAATTTACAAAGTCAATCGGCGCACCGCTGATTGCAAGGCTTATTCCGTCCATGGTTGAAAGGGTTGTGACCGCATAGTATTTGCCGCTCGGAAGTGAGTCGGGCAGGGTTACGGTTTCGCTGTGATTTCCAGAAGTGAGAACCGTATTCTCTTTATGCAGAATATTTGTTCCCAGAACATCTCCGTTATTTTTGCTTGTTTTTATCTTGCTTAAAATATCCTTATCTTCCGTAAGATAAACGTCAATCGTACCTTTTTCGCCGGATTTCGCGCCCTTTATGCTCCATGCAGCGGTTACGTTTGTTGTTTTTGTCTGCGCGTCGGTTGCTCCGAGAGATATTGTGCAGCTGTCGCCAAGCTCCGCTATATCGTCAACCCCATTCATTCTGAACGAAGAAATTTCTATATTATCCGTTGCATAGCTAACAGTCCATTCTCCGTCCTTAATTTTGGCCGCATCGGTCACGGTAACATAAATGAAGTTTCCGTCCTCACGGCTCTGCAAGAGCATATTCTCTTTGCCGCCGGCGGTGTCTGTAATTGTTTCCACTCTGTCGCCGTCGGGATTTATGAGAGTAATTTCTCCCGCTTTCGGCGTTCCCGAACCGGTGTACGGAATCTCAAACAGGAGCGCATTCTGCCCATCTGCGCCGCTTACCTTAACCTTAGCTTCCTTAGCCGCTCCGTTGGATGCCCCCGCAAGCTTAACTACCGGCAATTCATGTACGTTCGTTCCGTAATATCCCACAACATCATCGGCGCTTGCGATTGCAGCCATACCTGCCGCATCAAGTCCGTCACGTGCCGGAGGACTTAAATTAACATTCTTACCGAACGATACCTTTTCGCCCCAGTAGTATATTACTCCGAAACGTATACCTATAATCTTAATATTTGCGCCGATAAATTCATGCGAAACTGCCGCTTCAACTCCGGCAAGCTCCTTGCCGCCGACAAGCGGAACGCTGTCGGGTATGCAGATACTTGCAAATATGTAACCGTAGAAGTAATCATCGGCAATTGTTACTGTAATTCCGCCTTTTATAAGTCCGTCAATAATGCTTACGTTTCCATAAAGACCCAACTCCCACGGTTCAATCCACCGTGCATTTATGCCGGCTTTCATATCCATAAGCTTATCAAGACCCTTTGCTTTAAGCTTCATATCACCCGTAAGCGACATTCCTTCAAGGCTTACTTTGGCGTTGAAATCACCCGTCAGCACACCGATTGCTTCAAGGCGTGTAAACAGAAGAATCGTTATCGGCGGCAGCTTATCAAATTCGCCGCCTATCGTATCGGCAAGCCCGTTTATTCCGCCGCCCAGACCTGCCATAAACAGTACCGGAGGCGCAAGCGGGATTTTCAGTCCGTCACGTATATAAAATTCGATTTTATCGGGAACTATAACGTCCTTATTCTTTACGTTAACCTGCTTGAATGCCAGAACACCCTCACATTCAATAACCTTGATATTTAAGCCTGCATTTATTTCGTATTCGTTTTCGATTGTGTTGATTTTAACGCTTGCGTAAATTCCGGGAGAGTTTGAAACAAGCGAACCCAGAACGTCTTTCGGCAGTGCAAGCGAGAAGTTTGCATTAATGCCTATAAAGCCTGTGTCGCTAACCTTTACGTATCCGTCCTCAACATCTCCCTTTTCGCCGAACAGTACGTTATCAACAGCTGCCGAAAGCTGTCCCTCTGAAAGCTTTGTATCTTTTTTGATTCTGTCTCCGGTGGAGGTTTTCTTGGGATTTTCGTCAAACAGACTTGTCATATCTCCAGAAATATCCTCCTGATCGGCTGTAAGGCTTTCGTCAAAGAGATTGTTAAGCTCCTCCGAAATATCCTCCTGATCCGCTGTGAGGTCGGGGTTTTGTTTCTTTTGTTTAGCCTTAATGGGTATGCTTATGCTTCCGCCGAAGCCTATTCCGTATGTAACCATACCGTCCGAGTCGTCATACCACTGCGAGCTTAAAACGCCGTATTTCAGATCAACCGCAAAGCCGCCGAGCGACTGTATCATGGTTGCCGCACCGTCAAGCGATAAATTAAGCGAATTGATTGTTACGGTTTTGCCCAAAGTCTTTGACAAACGCTCCGTATCAAGAGTATACGCAATGCCCTTTGCTGCGGAAATGCTCCATTTGCTGCGCCATACGTTTATTGAGTTTATAACCTTTAAAAGACCGTCGCCCTCAATTTTGTAATTTCCGCCGCTTTTATAGATTTTGAGCGGTTTTTCTCCCTCATAGGAGAGCATATTGTTTATTATAATGTCTCCCGAGGAATACTCCGCCTGCCAGAAAAGCTCGCCCGTTTTTGCGTCCTTCATCTCACGGAGATTTGCACGCACGGTCACAAGAATTTCATGCTCTTTTATTGCGTCTTTCTTTTCGCCGAAGTTGTATTTTATGCTCTTTCCGTTAAGTTTGCCCTTTGCCGAGCTCTGACCTCTGTAAAAGCTTAAAAACTCACTTTCGTTTCTGAATGTGAACACATCATAATCCGTGTCGCCGTCCGTAGAGCGGACAAGCGCCGCCATGCCGTAGGAACGCAGCTGATACTTTTTATCCGCCGATACCTGGAGCTTTGTGCTGCTGGTAAGCGATGTACAGTTTAAATTATCCTGCAAACGGCTGTCGTTGATTTCAAACACGATTTCGTAATTACCGACATACAGTGTTTCGTCTGTGGTAAATGTAAGGGTTTCACCGGATTCATCAAGAAAAGTAATATCTTTCTTGTCAATCGTCACGGTATGAGGGCTTGTTTCGTGTTTAAGCTTTAATTCAACCGCGGCATCGTTTGCCAGAATTGCTTCGAGCGGTTTCATTTTACCCGAAATCGTAACAGCCTTTTCACCCTCCGTATAAACTATTTTGGGGTTTATTTTATTCAGCTGAACCTCCGACACTTCGCCCGTTGACGGAAGAATTATGCTTCTCTGCGCAGCGGTTTCAATATCCTGCTGCGTACCGTCAGAAAGCGTTTTTACACCTGTTACCGAGGCATAAATCGTGCCTGCACACAAATCCGACTGCGGCAGCGCCTGCAAAACGTACTGCAAGGTTTTTACTTCCTTGCCGAGAGTTACGTACTTAACCTGCTCGTCACCCTCAAGCACCTTGAACTGCTTGTCGTCATAGGTGAGGTTAAGCATTACATTGCCAAGCTCTGCGGCATTGTCAACTGTGTTGTCAATTTCAACTGTAACATTGATTTTACCGTCATTTTTATAGGATTTTTTATCCTCCGACAGCTCAACGCGGTCGGTTGTGATATTTATTCCCATTGCTTCTCCGGTGCTGTTCGAGAAATTGCCTACACCGTAGAGCAGTTCGCCCGTAAAGCTTTCGCCGCTTTTTAAGGCGTGATTTTCCCAATACATCGCCGCCGCACTGTCCGGCTCACGATAATCGTTTGAGTAGTTTGAAAAATCACAGTAAACATCGGGAGTATAGCTGTAACGTGTATTGGCAAGGTTTGCCCAGTGACCCACGATAACCTTATTCGGCTTAACTCCGCCGTTCCAGCCATACGCCTGCATGAGGATATATGAAAGACGTGTCGGGTTTGTGACCGAATCCACACTTCTTATCTGCTGCGGAACTGTATCTCCCGAAAACTCCGTTTCGGTAAAGGTCGGCTGTATGTTTTTGTCTATCACAAAATACGGCGCGTCAATTCTGTTGCCGAGAGCCGTATCGAGAAGAAGTCTCACGCTCACGTTTTCGTCCTTGCCGCTGTTGTTCTCCACCTTGAACGAAAAACCTACGTTTCCGGCGGTGTTGCTTTCATTGTTATGGTCGAGCGCCGCCGTAAGAGTTACGGTTATATCCTTAATCGTCCACGGAATTTCGATCAGTCTGCCTTCCTCTTTGACTTCAACCGTTCCCATGGACGATTTTATTCCGAAAAACTCATAATTCTGTCCGAAAACATAATCTTTATCGCCTATTCTCACCGTAATAAACGATGTTCCGTTACTGTGTTCTTTATCCTCGGCATATAAAAGAGGAATGTTATTGTCAAGAACCTTTTGAGGATTTCCCTCGGCGGTTTCTACTGCGAAACCGCCCGTTTTCTTGTTAAAGGTGAAATTAAGATATTCGTTCGATATTCTGTACTCGTTTTCGTCTGCAAGCACAGCAGCCGGAAATACCGAAACAAGAACAGCTATCGTCAGCAGGTATGCTGTAATTCTTTTTATTATGTTCATTATTTTTCATTCCCCCTTTAATTGCACAAATAAACGCAAAGTGTGAAGTAGTCGCGTTTGTCGGTCTGAACGTAGAACGTGTACCAGCCCTCCGAAAGCCCGGTCACTTCAAAGTCTCCGTCAGAATTGCGTGATACAAGCGTACCGTCCTTTTTCATCTGTCCCATTGTCTTTACGCCTTTCCGGTATCTTGCATATGCTGTTCCGGCAAAGTTTTTGAGCGAAATTTTCACGCTGTCGCCGTAAGCTTCGCTTCTTCCGGCAAAATCGGGCAGATTTCCGTTTACAAGGGCAACCGTATCATACATTCCGACAAGTCTTATCGTTCGTTTTGCCTCGGTTATGTTATGCGCTTTGTCCGACACCTGATAGGTAATGGTGTATGGCGAGCCCGAATCAAACTTATTGCTGTTCAGATTATTCGGATTAAATCCGCCCCAGTCAACTACCTTTACGCTCTCCGTAAGGTCTGTTTTTACGCCGCCGAAAATGTCATACGCTTCATATGCCTTGTATTTTCCGCCGTTTACGTACTCTAACATACTTCTGTCATAATCGGTATTCATTTCGGGATTTTCATAGAATACCATTTCGCTCGTACCCAAAAGGTCTATTGTCGGTGCGGCTTTATCTATAACCTCAATATCCACGCCGTAGCTTGCGGTAAGATTGTTTCTCTTTTCGGGATTGAATATGAAAAGTCCGTTTTGGTCATAGTTCTTTTCTTTGACCTTACCGTAGTCATCGCTGCTGCCTACAAGGCGCGTATCATCGTCTGTTGTAACCGTTACCGTTACGTCTTTATTGGTTACATTGTATTTATCCGACGCAACAACATATCCTGCCGAACCCTCTTTCGGAGTTATTGTTTCGCTGAAATTCCTTGTGATCCAGTCTGTGCCGTCATATTCGTCATAATCATAGCTCCAGCTTACGCTCTTGATTACCGGCGCTTTAAGGTCTATACCGTCAATCGTAATCGAAAGATATGACGACATTCCCTCTTTATCGTGAACCTTGAATGTGTAGTTTCCGTTCTGATAGAACACAAAGCTGTTTTTGCTGCCTTTTTCGTCCGCAACCGCTTTTGTTATTCCGCCGTAGGTTACGAATATCTCTGATTCTTTACGCTGCTTTGACAGCTCGCTTGCAAGATCCTCAACCTTATTGAACGTAACCGCCGCCACAGACGGTTCGGTTGTATTGTCTATTACAGGTTCAAGTCTCGGCGGAGTTTTATCTATATTTCCTACCGCCACAATAAGCGGATTGTCTGCGTTTGAGTTACCGTAGTCGTCCTCAAAGCAAACTCCGACCGTTCCCGATTTTGTAAAGGTTATAACCGAAGTGGTGTAGTTTACGCTGTAATCCGCTTCGGTAAGCGGTGCGACGGGTTCAATCGTCGTAATACGCACATTCGGTTTTGAGAACGAAAGCGTTGCCGTTACCGGACGCGAGGTAAGCTCCTTTGTGCTGTAACTAACCTCTGCTTCGGGAAGCGCCATGTTAATATTGCTTATATTAAAGCTCTTTACCGTTTTATTGCCTACCTTATCATACAGCGCTGCGCTGTATGTGCCGTTTTTGCTTATTTCGCCCTTGTATTTACCGTCCTCAAGCTTAGTGAGAGCTGTTTCTCTGCCGCCGCCCGTAAGCTTAACCGTTCCGACTCCGCTTTTTGCGTCCGACACTTCGATTGTCACCTCGACGGGTTTATTTGTTTTTGACGTTGTCGAAAGCGCATAGCTTAACTCACCCGGTTCAATATCAAAGTTTTCCAAAAGTACCGGAACTGATTTTGTATATCCGTATTTGTCCTTTAACTTAAACGTAAACGAATTTTGATAATTGTTAAGCGGTTTTTCGGCCAAAGCTTCTCCGTCCGCTCCGCTGCAATTTGTCACATACAAGCCTCTTTCATCTGCGCGGCCTGCTTTTTCGATTACCGCCTTTGCATTTTTATAGTATGTGTTTTCAATATCCGTTATTTCCTCCCAATTGCCGTCTGAGTTTTGATAATAATATTTTACATTGTAATCCTCGCCCTCCGTAATCGGCATTTTGTAGATTACATCATACGTGGATATACCGCTTTCATTACGTGCGATAAACGCATATCCCTCACCGCCGAGACTGTTAACAAACGCTCCTGCTCTGTCAAGCCTGTATGCGTCCGTAAAGGTGAGCTTTAATGTCTTTACTCCGTACATATCACTGTCGCCGTAATATTCGGCTTTTACGGGAATTGTACCGTATATCGGTACTGACGAGCCTGTTTCTTCGTCATAATCATAATCTATAAGGCATCTGTGCCCGCTTCCGTCCCACGACCAGTATCCGTCCTCCTTTACGGTTTCGTCTGTCAGCGGTACTTTGACTACTTCTTCGTTTCCGTTTTCGTCCATATATGTAAGCACAATTATTTCGGTTATTCCCGATTCCTTATCCTGTGCGGTCAGGGTAAATTCAACATTGCCCGGCGTAGGGTGAGTTACCCAATCTTTATAGGTATAACCGTCCTGCGTAACATCTTCATATGTGTATACTTCGGGATTTGACGACCACGTTACGGTAGGGGCGGTATTGTCTATTCCGCCGATCACCGTTGTCTTTTCGCTTACTTCATCGGGGTTTGACGTGTCTGCGTCTTTATTGAACGCCTTAACCGTTACTGCACGCTCGGTTACGTTTGCCGGAATATACTTATCCTCTTCCATAATCTGCGATACACCGTATACAAGCTTTTTATATCCCTGAATCTTCTTCTCACCATAATCCGAACCGCCGGGTCCGTCCGGCGCCACAGACGGAACAGGTGCATTATCCTTATAAACAGCCTCCGACCTGTTTGCGTCAAATGAAAGTCCGTTTGTATGTTCGCCGTCAAGTTCCTCAATAGGCAATAACAGCGTATCCGACGCGTCCGTCGGCTCAATGACAACCGCCGTTTCATATTCGCGGCTGACTGCGCATACCATCTCGTTTTCGCCTACCGGATTGTAAACCAAATCCTGCGAAGCATCGCTCCATTCTTTTTTGTATACGGTTGCCTTTATGCCGCTTGCCGCACCGAATTCAACGCCGCTTACGGTTACCGTCATATGCTTTGTTCTGCCGATGTCATCGACCGTATACAATTCATAATCTCCGTTTGCCGACGCCGCAAACGAATAGCTGTCCGAATACGACATAGCATAATGTTTTGCCAGTTCAAGGTTTACCGCTTCAACCTTTTCTTTGTCGCTTAATCCGTTCAATTCAAGATTCAGCGTATTGTTTTTAACAGCATCGCTGTTTATATCGACAATCTTATCCTGCGGCAGCGTATAAACCGGCACATTGTACTTAACGCGTCCGATAGTCCTTGCTTCAGTTTTCATCGGCTTTACGGAAAGTTCTGCCGAAAGCTCCGCATCCTGTGCGGAAATGGTTTTATCAAATATAATATCCGTCATATTTCCGAGACTATCCGCAGCACGAACGCCGACAAACCATTCGCCGCTTATTCCCGAAATATCAACATTATAAACCATATTGCTTTCGCCGTCCCACTGCGCTTGCTCCGAACGTGATTCTGAAACCTTGTAAACGCTGTAATTGTCAAGATTATCCCTGAAAAATCCCTCCGGAATTTTTCCGCTGCCGTCATACTTGTCAGCCGGAATAAACGCAAAGCGTATGCCCGGCTGTTCGTTTTCACCGATTTTCACCGTACCGCCGTACACATCGTTTATTTTTACCGTTGCGGCTGCGTCCTTTCTTACTCCCGTATATTTATCCGTAACCGACATTTCAGCAGTCGGCGGAGTTGTGTCAATTCCTTTTATAACAAGCTTAACCGAGTTTTCATTTCCTGCCGTGTCCTTTACGGTAATGCTTGTGTCGGTATTTTCCGAAACGGTCACGTCAAACGCACCGTTTGTAAAATCGCCTATTGTTACCGAACTGCTGTTGCAGCTTGCTTTCAGATCATTATCGAGATTATCCGTCACGTAAAGCTTTCCCTTTATGCTTTCGCTTGTATGCGCATCGTCTATAACAAGCGTTGCCGACGGAGGTGTATTATCATAATAGAATACGATCTCGTCTGTTTTTACGGTATTTAAGTCAATTTTGTTTTTATCCGCGCTGTCGCTGCTTACCGCAGTCTGAACAAACAATATGTTTTCGCCGTCAACAAATTCAATCGGCAAAGCGTCAGCTGTAAGCTTTGCTTTTAATTCATTGCCGCCCGATGTCATAGCTCCTGCCTTAATCCATTCGCCGTATTCTCCGGCAGCGGCGCTCACTCTGTAATAAAGCGACTGTCCGCCTATGCTTGCCGCATTCATAAAGCTATCGGTTATGTCAAAATCAAGCTTATATTCCTTGTTCGAAATAAGAGATCTGCCGTTATATTTAAGACTGCTTGATACGTCTACAGTACCTGTCGGCGCAGCATTTCTTATAAAGAACGGCTTTGAAAGCTCCGTATTTGAAAGTCCGTTTCTGTCGGTTACCGTAACTTTAAGAGCATACGCTCCGCTTGCAGCATTATTTATATTTATGTTCTGCGACAATATGCCGTCCGTTACATTAACCGGAAATTCATTGTTTCCGGCAATATCGCTGCCGTTCGGCGCTGTAAGCTTTGCGGTTGCCGATACCACATCAGACGCATCGGTCGCATAGACCGTAATTGTCTGATTTGATTTTGCTTCCGCCTCGGGTGTTGTGATATTGATTGTCGGCCCTTCATTGTCAAACATATATTCTCGGGTATAGTATTTAATGTTTGTTCCCGACGGAGGAGTAACCTTACAATCAAGTATATATGTTCCGTTTAGATTTTTTGTCTTATCGTCCTTTAATGTGTCTATTTCTCCGGTGTACTTATTATAATAATCGGTAATGAATTTTTCCGTCATTCTGTCGGAATCCGCATTTTCCTTTACGTAATACTTCCAACGGTATTCAACAGTATTGTTTGAGTTGGTATCTATCGTGATATTATAGCCGGAACGCGGATAATCCGGGTTTGTCGGAGTGATGCTGCACGCTGTGTCTTCATTATTTATGTTTATCTCCTTTGAGTTCACTTCTGTTTTATTTCCTGCCTCGTCAACGGCAAAATACATAATACGTCCGACAAAACTCTGACCCTTTTCCACATCAAGATACGCCGCTGCGGTCTTTCCGTTTTCGGTGTCCTTTTGCTCTATAAACGCCCACCTGTCAAGCGTTGTGTCCATACTTCCGCTTGTAGCGGGATTATTGCTGCCGTCATACTGCGGCGCATCGGCAGGACTCTTTTTTGTGAACATATAGTAAAGTCTGCCCGTTCCCGACGCATCGGAAATTTTAACATTATATATATTGCCCTTTTTACCGTCTGCTTTCGGCTGCTGTTTCTCGCTGATTTCCACAACGGGAGCTTTATTGTCAAGTTTAATTCCCTCATGAACAACCGACAGCGGATTTCCCGCAAAATCCTGTCCCGTAAGCACAAGCTTGTAAACGCCTTCAACCTTATCGCGCAATGCAAGAGTGACATTCTGCGTAAAGTTTTTAAGCGCAGGCGCTTTTTGAATTGTCGCTGCCGTTCCGGTATCCTTTTCGGTATAATTAAACTTATAAATATTCGGCGTATTGATTCCGTCCGTCAGGTACATTGTGTAATATCCCTGTGTACGCATATTTCCTCTTGTAAGGTACGAATAAATATCCTCACTCGGCGTAGAGGTGAGAGTCACCGTTTTATTCCACTTGTTCAAATCCGTTCCGCTTGCCGCCGAAAGTGCAACGGTCGGATTTTTTGAATCTATTTTGTGAGTTGAAACAAGATAACCCTCGAAATTATCCTGATTTGCAAAGCCGTGTCTGTGATGAACCTCATCCCACAGCTTATAATCATGGTTCACAAAGTTTAAAAATGAATAGTTCAGCTTTGCGTTTTCAAGAACAAGCGCCGTTCCGGTATTTTCCGAGTCAAGGTTTTCCGCATAAGGAAATTCAAGCGAAAACGCCGCTCCCGAAAGCTTTGCCCCTTTTGCCGCCTTACCCGTCTGAGGGTCTATCGCCGTAATTTTTATGTTATCTCCGGCTTTCAGATACGCATTGTCAAATTTAATCGTTGAGTTCGCAAGCACCCAACTGTTGAACATCCAGCAGTTGTCCTCCGTTTTTATAGTGCAGGTCGCTGTTATTTTGCGGTTTCCCGAATTATTGTAGAAATAATTATCTATCCCCGCAGTGAAGTAATTTGAACTCAGATTCACACTCGAAATGGAAAACGTATCTCTGTAAAACGTATATTTCGCTTCGGAATTGGAATACTTATTTGTTTTTGTACTTTTATCCGAGAAGGTAAGGGTTGTTGTTATAGTTACCGCATTTATATTATTTTTGTTCATATATGAAACAAGCGCTGCCTTGTCTGCTTTAAATCCGCGCTCTGTCGGAGTGTAGCCGTTTTGCTGCAAATCCTTATCGCTTGCAGCCGAGCCATCGCCCTTTATGCCCGATGCCGAGATTTTAAACTCCGGAGGATCGCTCATCTCCATACAATTGTACATTCCGTTCGAATCTGCGACATAACAGTAATCGTCAGCTAATTTTCCGCTCCATTCGCGTGATACCGTTCCGCTCTCGCCGCTTGAAGAAAGATATTCTTCACCGCTCAGCTGCGTATAGAAATCATCGGGATACTGAATTGTTCTTGACGGATTAAATTTTACCGCATACCTTTTCGGGCCGCCGTCGTCAACGTCAATCGGCATACCGCTTTTTTTGTCGTCTTTGTTCCCCGGGTATTTATCAAGAAGTGTTGCGTAAGCTCTTACTCCGTCTCTCTGAGCCTCTATGTAAATACGGTACATCCAAAGACTGTCCTTGGTGGTGTTTTCAAGTTCCACTCTGTCAAGCGTCCACGGCGCTCTTGACGACTTGATGACTGCCTGTGTAGTATCTCCTCTGCTCGGTGTGCCCTGCAAATATCCTGTTTCGTCCGAACCGTCAAATGTCAGCGTGACCTTAATGGCATTTTTCTTGCCGCAGCCTGCATCCTTTTTGTCGCTGACTACAACTTTTACCCTGTATTCCCAATCAGCCGCCGCGGAAACAGGTACTGTAAAAAGCATAGGCGCTATCATGCAGATTACAAGAAAAATACTTAAAATTCTTTTTGGTTTCACTTTTCTGTCATCCTTTCCTCTTGATTTAATTCAATTTTATTTGCCCTTAACATATTAAACACCGAAAGCTTTAAAGCCTCCATCTGCATTTTCATATAATATTCATCCTCAAACAGTGCAAAATGTACCGCCGCACGCACAAAGATAAATATAAACCCCGAAAGAATTTCCGCAGGTATACCGAGCTTCGGGGACAGTTCGCGCGCATATTCGGTATACCTTTCACTTACTCCGTTCACAAATTTCTTGCCGTGTTCCGCATATTTCGGGTGCGTGTACACCTGATACATCAGGCGGTATTTCTTGCCGTGCTTTTCTGCCGTCCAGTATGGCACCTCCTCGATGAAACGCAGAATATCTCGCGGATTTTCCGGCGCAAGAGCCATAAAATCATCTTCAACCTTTGCCATGCAATATGCGGTTGACTGCACAATCAAATCGTCCACATTGTCAAAATATGCGTATAAATTCGCACTCGTCATACCGCAGTATTTGCCCAGCTCCTTTATTCCCGTGTCCCGAAGTCCGTTGTCACAATAACATTCAAAGCACTTTTCCATTATTTCTTTCTTTTTTTCTTCTTTATATTCCGGAGTTCTCACGCGTCCACCTCTGTTTATTTATTGATTGATAAGTAAATTATAACATACGTGCATTTTTTTTGCAATAGATTTTTCTAAATAATTCCCATATTTACAGCACTTTTATTTTTATGATGCAAAAGCAGGGATAATGCTTGACAAACGGCTGTTATTCTGATAAAATAGTCGGCATTGACTGATTTTGAGATAAAGGAGACGGTTGATTTGGAAAAGCAGATAAAGCTTGAACACGATATAACATTTCGCTGGCTGGGACTGTTTGCCCTGCCGACGATTCTTTCATGTATATTTATGAATTTATACTCCACGGTAGACGGAATTTTTGTAGCACGTCTTGTTAACACGGACGCACTTTCGGCAATAAACATAGCAATGCCGATGATTTACGTTGCGTCTGCGCTCGGCATGATGTTCGGCACGGGCGGAAATGCGCTTGTGGCAAAGAAAATCGGAGAGGGCAAGCAACGCGAAGCACGCGAGGATTTTTCGCTGCTGCTTTTGGTTGCGTTTCTGTTCAGCGCGGTTTTGTCGGCGATTTGCTTTATATTTTTAGACTCGCTGTGCCGTTTTCTCGGTTCGGACAGCGTTCTTCTTCCGTATTGCCGCGAATACATGATACCCGTGCTGATTTCCATACCGTTCGCTGTTTTCGGAATGATTTTTGAAATGAGCTTCATCACCGTCGGCAAGGCGTCATTCGGCGCGTTTTTATCGGTTATGGGCGGCGTGGTAAATATTGTTCTGGACTGGCTGTTTATAGCGGTTTTTAACTGGGGGCTTGCCGGAGCGGCAATCGCTACCGGAATAGGCTATGCGCTCCCGTCCGTTACGGGAGTTATATGGTTCTTTGCAAACCGCAGCCGCGTACTGCACATTGTACGCCCCAAATGGCGTTCGCATACGATTATCCAAAGCTGTATAAACGGTTCGTCCGAAATGGTGAGCGTTATGGCTTTTTCGGTAATAGCAGTGCTTTTTAACCGTATTCTGATGAAGCTCAGCGGCTCCGACGGCGTCGCCTCACTGACTATTATCTGGTATGCGCAAGGGTTGTTCGGCGGATTGTTCAGAGGATATATCAACGGTATTTCCCCCGTTGTAAGCTATAATTTCGGCAAAGGCGACAAAAAGCGGCTTTCGGCTCTGTTC
The DNA here is from genome assembly GCA_934476675.1 of uncultured Clostridia bacterium. GTDB lineage: Bacteria > Bacillota > Clostridia > UBA1381 > UBA1381 > UBA4716. The sequence continues at coordinate 21,395 of CAKSOE010000043.1, forward strand.
CGTATCAGTATTCTGTCGCTGGGCGTAACATCTGTCGTTGTTACTGCTCTAAGTTACATTTTCGGCGATGCGGTTATTCTGATATTTGCAAAGGGAAATTCCAATGTTGAGGAGATTGCACTGCACGGTTTCCGCCTTGTTGCCGCAAGCTTTATCATGATGGCATACAATGTATTTTCGTCCGGTTGGTTTACTGCGCTGAATGACGGAAAAACCTCCGCCGTTCTGTCGTTTTGCCGCACGATTATCTTTATGGTTCTTCCGGTACTGGTGCTGCCGTATTTCTTTGCGATTGACGGAGTATGGCTTTCACTTTCCGTCGGTGAAATGCTGAGTTTGATTATGACAATATACTATTTTGTGAAATTTAAATCGGTATGGAGCTACTCCGATTAAATCGGAAATATTCAAGCGTAGCAGTTTAATTACTGCTGCGCTGTTTTTATGCGGCAAAAACGCCGCAGCTCACAAAAAAATCGGGATAAGCACAGCTTATCCCGATATGGAGCGGAAGACGAGATTCGAACTCGCGACGTTCACCTTGGCAAGGTGACGCTCTACCACTGAGCCACTCCCGCATAT
>CAKSOE010000044.1 GCA_934476675.1 uncultured Clostridia bacterium
GAGTACGCGGCGTTCGGTTAAACGCACAACCTGCGAAATTTCATCAGCCTTAACACGTTACGGAATGAGAGTAAATTTCGCATCTTGCACGTTTGCCCTCGCTTGCGTACCCGAGCACGCGGCGTTCGGTTAAACGCACAATCTGCGAAATTTCATCAGCCTTAACACGTTACGGAATGAGAGTAAATTCCGCATCTTGCACGTTTGCCCTCGCTTGCGTACCCGAGTACGCAGCGTTCGGTTAAACGCACAATCTGCGAAATTTCATCAGCCTTAACACATTATGGAACGAGAGTAAATTCCGTCTCTTGCTGAAACAAGAGGAGTTACATCAGTATTGTGCCCTTGGCACGGAAAGGAAGATTAGTTATGTACAGTGAAAAAGTAATGGATCATTTTTCAAATCCGAGAAATGTCGGAGAGATAGAAAATGCAAATGCAGTCGGCGAGGTTGGAAATGCTGTCTGCGGTGATATTATGAAAATATATATGGATATTGAAGACGACATTATAAAGGATATAAAATTCAAAACCTTCGGCTGCGGTGCGGCAATTGCCACAAGCTCAATGGCAACCGAAATGGTAAAGGGCAAGACAATTGACGAGGCTCTGGCTCTTACAAACAAGGCAGTTATGGAGGCCCTCGGCGGACTTCCTCCCGAGAAAATACACTGTTCTGTACTGGCAGAGCAGGCAATTCAGGCTGCTTTAGAGGATTACAGCAAGAGAACGGGTAAGGAAATCAAGACAAGAGCAAAGTGCAATTTCAACTGTGCCGAATGTCATAAGGAACACTGATAGGGCAGGCTGTAAAAAATCCGTGGGTTTTTTACAGCCTGTTTTGGGTAATTATGCACATCTGACAGGATTTTTTTAGAAAAATTAGCTAATAAATATTGACGTATTCAAATCAATGTAATATAATAGTATATATTTCTGTGTGAACGTATTAAGATAATATTGGAATTAATCACACAAGCATTGAAAGGGGATACTTAATTATGGAAGAATTTTTAAAAGTAAAAAGAGTGATTGTTGATCAGCTCGGAGTGGACGAAGACACGGTAACGATGGACTCGTCATTTGTAGATGATTTGGGCGCTGATTCTTTGGACATTGTTGAGCTGATAATGGGACTGGAAACGGAATTTGACCTTGAAATTCCCGATGAGGAGGCTGAAAAAATCACCACGGTAGGTGATGCGGTTAATTACATCAAGGAAAATTCATAATTAACGAAAACACGTACTGCGGGGGTTTTTAAATTCCCGCAGTATATTTAAAAATGTATACTTCCCTTAACACCGAAGCATTATTCAGCGCTAAGAGAAGTGTATATCGGAGGAATTTGTAATGATAGGAATAGAAAAAAAGATAGGGTATACATTTAAAAACAAAGAGCTTTTAACTGTGGCTCTTACACACAGCTCTTATGCAAACGAGCATAAGCTGCGCGATAACGAACGTCTGGAATTTCTGGGAGATTCGGTTTTGAGCGTTGTTATAAGCGAGCATATTTTTAAAAAGCTTATGGACGTAAAGGAAGGGGATTTGTCAAAGTACCGTTCGGTGCTTGTCTGCGAAAATTCGCTGGCAAATCTGGCAAGAAAAATATCGCTGCCCGACTATATAATGCTGGGTAACGGAGAAAAAGCGTCCGGCGGAAGTCAGCGTCCTTCGATATTATCCGATGCGTTTGAGGCGCTTGTTGCAGCGATTTTTCTTGATGCCGGCATGAAATTCGTAAAGCAGTGGATTTTAAATCTTATGCATGGTGATATTGATTACGTCTTATCCGGCAAGGGCTATGGAGATTATAAATCCATGCTTCAGGAAAAAGTACAAAAAGGCGATAAGGGTAAGGTAACATATGAGCTTATCGGAACAAGCGGCGCCGAGCACAACAAAAGTTTTTCGGTTGAGGCGCTTATAGACGGCGAGGTTATGGCACGCGGCAGAGGAAGAACCAAAAAAGAAGCAGAACAGCGTGCGGCAAGGCTTACCTTAAAAAAGCTCCGCAAGCTGTCGGAAAACGAAAAAGGCGATACGGAAGATGAAGACATATAATATACCCATATTTGTGCCGCATAAGGGATGTCCTTTTGATTGCGTGTTCTGTAATCAAAAGCGAATAACAGGACAGCTCAAAAGCGTTATAGGCGCAGACGTAAAAAGGATTATTGAGGAGCATCTCAAAACCATGCCGCAGGATAACTGTAAAAAAGAAGCGGCGTTTTTCGGCGGCAGCTTTACCGGAATACCGATAGAGGAGCAAAACGAGCTTTTGAGTGCGGCAAAGGAATTTCTTGACGCAAAGAAAATACAGGGAATACGTCTCTCAACCCGACCCGATTATATCGATAAAAAAATATTGGACAACCTAAAAGCCTTCGGGGTCACAACGATTGAGCTGGGAGTTCAGTCGATGGACAACGGGGCGCTTTTTAAGTCGGGAAGAGGTCATACCGAGGAGGACGTTGCAAGCGCAGTAAAGCTTATAAGAAAATATGATTTTACGCTTGGCTTACAGATGATGACGGGACTGCCGGGCGACACGGACGAAAAATCAATCCGTACCGCTGAAAAAATAATAGCCCTAAAACCGGATATGGTAAGAATATATCCAACGCTTACAATAAAAGACACCCGACTTGAAGAAATGTATAACCGCGGAGAATATAAACCGCAGACGGTTGAAGAGGCTGTAGGGCTTTGCAGTGTGCTGCTTGAAATGTTTGAGGAAAACGGCATAAGGGTTATTCGTCTGGGATTACAGTCAACGGACGAAATCTGCGAAAACGGTTCGGTTATTGCGGGACCGGTACACAGTGCGTTCGGTGAACTGGTTGAGAACAACATATATTACGGAATAATAAGTAAAAATCTCAAAGAGTGCGGCAGAGCAGATGTTTTTGTAAATCCGCGCGAGATTTCAAAAGCGGTAGGAAACAGAAAAATAAACATACAAAAATTTAAAGAGCGCGGAATTGACATAAAAATACATGGTGACGAAAGCTTGGAAAAAAGAGAGGTGAGATGTGTTTGTTATTAAAAAGAATAGAGCTTCAGGGCTTCAAATCGTTTGCTGATAAAACCGTTCTGGAATTTGGCAGCGGCGCAACGGCTGTCGTAGGGCCGAACGGCAGCGGCAAAAGCAATATTTCCGATGCAATTCGATGGGTTATCGGTGAAATGAGCGCAAAAACTCTGCGCGGTTCAAATATGCAGGACGTAATTTTTGCCGGTACCGAAACAAGAAAAGCAGTAAATTTTGCGGAGGTAAGCCTTGTTCTCGATAACAGTACGCACGTATTTGATATAGAATTTGACGAAGTAATCGTAACAAGACGGCTGTTCCGCAGCGGTGAGAGCGTTTATCAGATAAATCATGCAAATTGCCGTTTAAAGGATATTCATGAGCTGTTCATGGATACAGGTTTGGGCAAGGACGGGTATTCCATAATCGGACAGGGAAACGTGGCGCAGATTTTGTCTACAAAAGCCGAGGACAGGCGAAGTCTGTTTGAAGAGGCAGCAGGAATCGCAAAGTATAAATACAAAAAGGACGAGGCGGAAAAAAAGCTTGCCGGAACAGAGGATAACCTTGTAAGAATAAACGATATAACTCTGGAATTGGAGGGACAGCTCAATCCGCTGAAAAATCAGTCCGAAAAAGCAAGAAAATATCTCGAATTGTACGGCGAGTTTAAAACTCTTGACGTAAATTTAAGCATGATAACGCTTGCAAAGAACAAGGTGTCATCAGAGGAAGCGGACAAGCTTTATGAAAGCGTTGACGGTGAACTTTCCGAACTGCGCTCAAAGGAATCGGAAACCGAGGCGAAAATCTCCGCGTTTTATGAGGAACAGCAAAACTGCGACAGAGAGCAGGCGGAGAAAAACAGGCTTTTAAACGAAAACGAATCGCGCGGAATGGCAAACGAAAAGGAAATTTCGCTTGCGGAAAACAATATAAAAAACAATAATGCCATGCTTGAACGCATTGATTCTGAGATTGAGCATATAAAGCAGAAAAATGCAGGGCGTGAGGAACAAATACAATCGCTTAAAGAAAGTGTTTCGGAAACTGAAAGTATGGTAGAACAGGAATTGTCGGCGTTTGACAGGGAAAAAACCGAAAATTCAGAGATAACACAGCGGGAAAGTGAAATAAGCGCCAAGATAGAAGAATTACGGAACGAATCATCATCAAAGCTTAGTGAAGCGGCATCGGAAAAATCAAGAATTACGGGTATAGAAACGCTCCGTGCGAACTTTATCGAACGGCGTGAAACGGTAGAATCCGAAATAAGGAGCTACAACGAAGGCGTTGAAAATACCGTAAAAGAAATCGAACACGATACGGCGCAAATCGAAGAAAAAAAGAAAAAGCTTGAAAAACTCAAAGCCTCTGTTGAGATCAGAAAAAATTCAGAGGCGGAATTAAACGGAAAGCTTGCGGAACTGAATCGTGAAATAAATACATTAAATGCCGATTACCAGGCAAAAACCTCCAAGAAGCGTATGCTTGAGGGTATGGAAAACGACTACGTAGGTTTTGCAAAGAGTGTTAAGGCGGTTTTAAAAGCAGACGAATTAAAACGCAGCGTTATATACGGTACGGTTTCGGGGCTTATAGAGGTTAAAAAGGAGTACGTTACCGCGATTGAGTCGGCGCTCGGCGGAGCGATGCAGAATATCGTTGTCGGAGCGGAGGAGGACGCAAAGGCGGCGATTGAATATCTCAGGAGAAACAAGGTCGGACGCGCAACATTTTTGCCGATAAGCGCAGTCAGGGGCAGAATTCTTGACAATGCAGGCGAGGTAAGCCGATGCGAGGGTTATATCGGACTGGCAAGCGAGCTTATTTCATATGATAAGAAATACGATGGTATTATGAAAAATCTTCTCGGCAGAGTAGTCGTAGCGGATAATATTGATAATGCCATTGCGATAAACAAAAAATTCGGCTATAAATTCAAAACCGTTACGTCCGAGGGTGATATTTTAAATGCCGGCGGTTCAATGTCGGGCGGAAGCGTCAACAAGCAAAGCGGAATACTTTCGCGTGCGGCGGAAATAAAGACGCTTTCGGGAGAAATATCAGGACTTGACGCAAAAATCAAAGCTGTACGTGAAAAAAAAGAACAGAACGAAAATGATTTAAAGATGATAACAAATCAGCTTTCGTCATATGTTCCTTTAATGCGTGAGTATGAGGACGAAATTCTGCGACTTGAGAACACCTGCCAGCATCTGAAAAACAGCCTTGACGGCAGAGGTGACACGGAACAGAACTATAAGGCGGAAATAAAACAGCTTGAAGAAAATCTTTCTTCGTCATCTGACGAAATTGCCAAGCTGCTTTCGAAGGTGCGTTCACTTGAAAATTCGTCAAAACAGCTTAATGAAGAAATCGACCGGCTTTCGGAGGAGTATAACAGCATAAAAGCGGAAAAAGAGCAAAAATCACAAAGCGTTATGGATCGAACCGTCAAGCTTGCCGAATTGCAGCGAGATATAACTCAAAGCCGCGACAAAATTGATGAAATAAAGAGAAATATTGAGGAAGCGAAAGAGAGCATTGCCTTAAAGGAACAGGACAAAAAGGATATATGCCAAAGAAATGCGGAACTTAACAGTGAAAAGGAAGAAAAGGTTTTACGTATTGAAGAAATACAAAAGCTTTCGGAGGAATACCGACATCAGATAAGCGCAATAGGAGCGCAGAAAGAAAAAATTACGGCGGAGCTGCAAGGTATTCAAAGCTCAAACAAGGATTTGACCGACAAACTGCTGCAATTGCAGCAGGAACTGTCAAGAGTGGATGCAAAGCGTATAAAACTCAATATTGAGAGGGAAAATATCCTTAATCGTTTGTGGGAGGATTATGAGCTTACGCCGTCTGCCGCGGAGGAAATCAAAACCGAGGTAGAGAACGAAAAAGAGGCATTTAAGCGTTTGGCAGAGCTGAAATCGGGTATTAAATCGCTTGGCAGCGTAAACATGGATGCGATAGAGGAATACAAAGCCGTCAAGGAGCGATATGAATTTCTTACGGCACAGAAAAGCGATTTGGAAAAATCGAGAGATAATCTCAATCAGATTATTGAGTCGATGCAGGAGCTGATGCAGGAGCATTTCGGCAAGCAGTTCAATACCATATGCGAAAGCTTTGCGGAGGTGTTTACGGAGCTTTTCGGAGGCGGACACGGCGAGCTGCATCTGACAGACCCCGACAATATGCTTGAAAGCGGAATCGAGATTGACGTTCAGCTGCCCGGAAAGGGCTTGCAGAATATCAACCTGTATTCCGGCGGTGAAAAATCTTTTATCGCAATCGCACTGCTGTTTGCAATACTCAAAGTAAAGCCGACGCCGTTCTGTATTCTGGACGAAATAGACGCAGCGCTGGACGATGTAAACGTATCGAGATTTGCGACATATCTTAAAAATTACATTGACCAGACCCAGTTTATAGTAATTACTCACCGACGAGGTACAATGGAGGCGGCAAACGTTCTTTACGGCGTAACAATGCAGGAAAAAGGCGTTTCAAAACTGTTGTCGCTGCAAATTGATGATGTTGAGGAAGATTTAGTAAAGTAGGTGAACCGAATGGGATTTTTTGAAAAATTAAAAAGCGGTCTGAAAAAGACGAGTGATGCTATTTCAGAGCGCGTAAATGAGGTTTTCAGCGTTTTTGTGAAGGTGGATGAGGAATTATTTGAAAACCTTGAAGAGGCGCTGATTATGGCGGATTTGGGCGTGGAAACCTCGGACTATATAATAGAGGAGCTGCGAAGCAGAGTAAAGCTTAAACATATTACGGACGGAAACGTTGTGAAAGAGGAATTAAAGGCTGTAATCGCCGATATTCTTTCGGAGCAGGATTCGCAGATGCACGTTGAAACGAAACCGTCGGTTATACTTGTAATCGGAGTAAACGGCGTCGGAAAGACAACAAGTATAGGCAAAATAGCCATGCACTATAAAAATCAGGGCAAAAACGTTTTGCTTGCTGCAGCGGACACTTTCCGTGCGGCGGCAATAGATCAGCTTGATGTGTGGGCAGATCGCTGTGGTTGTGATATTATAAAGCATAAGGAAAACAGTGATCCTGCGGCGGTGGTGTTTGACGCCTGCACTGCAGCAAAGGCGCGCGGTACGGATATACTCATATGCGACACCGCCGGCAGACTGCATAACAAGAAAAATCTTATGGCGGAACTTGAAAAGATAAACAGGGTAATAAGCCGGGAACTGCCGGAGGCGGACAGGGAAACGCTGCTTGTGCTTGACGCAACAACGGGACAAAATGCTGTCAGCCAGGCGAAGCTTTTCAGCGAGGCGGCGGAAATTACGGGCATAGCGCTTACCAAGCTTGACGGAACGGCAAAGGGCGGTATAGTCATTGCCATTTCAAAGGAGCAGGAAATCCCAGTGAAATTTATAGGTGTCGGAGAGGGCATAGATGATTTGCAGCTGTTTGATGCGGCTGATTTTGCAAAAGCTCTTTTTGACAACGATATTTAAGGAGGATATATTTTTGGATAAAATTATTATTTTTTCAGATTACGGACTGGACGATGCAGCGGCGCTGGCAGATATAATTCTGCATAGGGATGCATTTGAGAAGATTGATATTGTGCCGATAGGCGGCAATGTGCCGACGGAGGTATCTTTGAGAAACTGCCTGACTTTGCTTGGTGAATATCCGTACGCAAACGATAAAATTACGGTTGTAGATACGACAGATACGAAGCAGCCGGAGGAATATCTCAAAGAAATTCACGGCAATGACGGCATGGGAGACGTTTTTGAAGCAGGGGCAAAGCCGGAGGTTAAATACGAAGAATTTGACGAATGGCTCAAAACTCTTTCGGGTGATGAACTCGTTTTAAGTCTCGGACCTATGACTATGGTAAAAAAGCTTTTTGAGTATAAGGACACATTCCGTCTGGTGATTATGGGCGGCAGTATTGAGGCAGAACCGAATTTTAAGGGTTTTGAGTTTAACCAAAGCCTTGATAAGGAGGCGTTTGCCTATTGCACAAAATTTCCGCATACCGCAATTACTCTGGACGCATCTTTTACTCCGGCGCTGAATATCAAGGATATTCATATAAACGGCGAGGGAGTGTATTCGCAGATACTTAATGCCTGCCAAAGAATAAGCCGTGAGCGCAACACCGACGGCTGTTATGTATGGGACGATATTGCCGCATGCTTTATACTGCACCCCGAACGGTTTAAAGTGAGCAAAAAACGTGATTCGGCAGGTAATATTCTGAATGTGGCAGAATACATTTCAGACTTAAAACACTTTGAATAACTGTTTTAAGCGTAAAATTTTATCCTAATTTGTAAAAAGCAGTTGACAAATCGGTGAAACTGGTATATAGTAGAAAGGATGAAAATTAAACAGAGGAGGTTCTTTATGAATAATAACAGATTAACGGGTAGAGATTTTGTGCTGGGTGTTCAGCATTTGTTTGCAATGTTCGGCGCAACGGTTCTTGTTCCCGCACTTACCGGACTCAGTGTTTCCGCAACGCTGCTTTTTGCAGGCTTGGGAACGCTTTTGTTCCATTTGATAACGGGAAGAAAGGTTCCTGCATTTTTGGGTTCGTCTTTTGCATTTCTTGGCGGATATTTTGCAATCAAGGCACTGTGCGACGCACAGGGGGTAAGTAATTTTTCGGCATATGCCGGCGTAGGTGTTGCGTGTGCCGGTATGGTTTATGTAATTCTGGCAATATTATTTAAGTGTTTCGGCGCCAATAGGGTTATGAGGTATTTTCCTCCTATAGTTACCGGCCCGATAATCATTTCAATCGGTTTGACTCTTTCGGAAACAGCTATAACAAACTGCACGGATAACTGGATTATAGCTCTTGCAGCAATTATTACGGTTATCGTATGCAATATATGGGGAAAAGGCATGGTAAAAATAGTACCGATTCTGCTGGGAGTAATAGTATCGTATCTTGTGGCGGTATGTATGGGTAAGGTTGATTTTACACCTGTTGCCGAAGCTAAGTGGATAGGTTTTCCGGTAGCTTTTAATGATACGGTATTTTCACTCTTTAAAGACGGCGACGCGTCAATAATTATCACTTCGATTATAACGATTGTTCCTATCGCGATTGCAACAATTATCGAGCATATAGGCGATATATCGGCAATCAGCTCAACGGTAGGCAAAAACTTCATTGCAGAGCCGGGACTTCACAGAACACTTTTGGGCGACGGTCTTGCAACATCAATGGCAGCCCTTTTCGGCGCTCCGGCAAACACTACATACGGCGAAAACACGGGTGTGCTTGCGCTTACTAAGGTTTACGACCCGAGAGTAATAAGACTGGCTGCAATCTTTGCGGTAATACTTTCACTTTCACCCAAGTTTGCGGCAATCATACAGGTTATGCCGGTTGCAACCATGGGCGGAATTTCGCTTATTCTTTACGGTATGATTTCAGCCGTAGGTGTAAGAAACGTTGTTGAAAATCATGTCGATTTATCAAAATCAAGAAATATAATTATTGCAGCGCTTATACTGGTGCTTGCAATAGGTATCAAGTTCGGAACGGGCGACGCACAGGCAATTGTGTTTAATATCGGACAGGCTGCTATAAGCCTTTCGGGATTGGCAGTGTCTGCGATAATAGGTATTTTACTGAACGCCGTTTTGCCGGGCAAGGATTATGTATTTGAAACCGACGACGCCGATAAGGCAAAAACAGGCGTTGACTTCAAGGTTTGATAAAGGTATGTAGTCCGTTTAAGTCCGCGGCGGATTATATACATAATAACAGCGGGCAGAAGGGTTAAGGGAAAATGTCAAAGTTATATGTAATGGATCATCCGTTGATTCAGCATAAGGTTACAATGCTGAGAAACGAAAAAACAACCGTTAAGGATTTCCGTGAGCTTGCAAATGAGATTGCGCTTCTGATGGGGTATGAAGCGACAAAGGATTTGGATTTGGCGGATATTAAAGTAAAAACTCCCATAACGGAAACAATGGGAAAAACAATCGTAAAGCAGGTAGCAATCGTACCTATTCTGCGTGCGGGACTGGGAATGGTTGACGCTCTTATGAGTCTGATACCGGCGGCAAAGGTAGGTCATGTAGGTTTGTACCGTGATCCCGAAACACACGAGCCGGTAGAGTATTACTGCAAGCTGCCTACCGACATTGAGAAAAGACAGGTGCTTGTAACAGATCCGATGCTTGCAACGGGAGGAAGTGCAATCGCTGCTATCAATTTCATCAAAAAAAGAGGCGCAAACAGAATTAAGCTGATGAACATCATTGCAGCTCCGGAGGGAGTTGAAGCTGTTCAGAAGGCTCATCCGGACGTAGACATATACGTTGGTGCGCTTGATGAAAAACTTAACGAAAACTGCTACATCGTTCCGGGTTTGGGCGATGCCGGGGACAGACTTTTCGGAACATTATAATTTTAAGATGTTCGTATTCTTAACGGATGCGAACATCTTATTTTTTACTGCATATTTCTGATTAAAAGTATTGACAAAGCATGAGTTATATTGTATACTTAGTATAATCGGTTTACTAAATGCGCTTGCGGCAGATGAAAGGATTGATAAAATGACAGATTACATAAAAAAACTTGCAGACAGAATGACGGATCACAGCGACAGCGATTGGGCTATGAATATAAATCATTTCGACTGGGTCCCGGGAGTGGGCTTGTTCGGAATTTACAATGCCTATGAAGAAACAAAGGATAAAAAATATCTTGATTTCCTCATAAGTTGGGCAGATACGCATATAGATGAAGCGTATGATATGCAGACGGTAAACTCAACTGCGCCGCTGCTGACGATTAAAAAGCTTTATGACATTACCGGAAATGAAAAGTATCTTAAAGTATGTACCGATGTTGCGGAAAATCTTATAACAACCGCACCGCTTACCTCATACGGAGGTTTGGAGCATACCGTAACGGAGGATGGCGCAGACTTTCATGGGCAGGTATGGGCGGATACGCTGTTCATGGCAGGACTTTTTCTTTTGGAAATGGGGGAGAAGAAGTATGTGGATTTTGCGGCAAAGCAGTTTCTGATACACCACAGAAAATTGCAGGCAAATGACAGTCTGTATTATCATGGCTTTAACGGAAAGGATCATATGAGCGCGGTAAAGTGGGGACGTGCGAATGCGTGGATTGTTTACAGCAGTGCGGCTTTTCTGGAAAAAACGGATAATGACGAAATAAAAAAATATCTCATGAATCATATAAATGCGCTTAAAAAGGTTCAGCGCAAAAACGGCGGCTTCGGAACAATTCTTGACGAGGACGCCTCATATGATGAATTGTCGGCAACGGCAGGAATTATTGCCGGAATAAAAAAAGCTGTTTCAATAGGCGTGGTTGACAGCTCATGTGCGGATATGTGCGACACTGCGGTAATTACCGATAATATTAATGAAAAAGGCGAGCTTGAAAAGGTTTCGACCGGGACACCGGTTATGCCGGATAAAGGAGCATATATGAATATACCGCTTTGCCCGACGCTTTACGGTCAGGGTTTGGCAATACTTGCATTAAGGAAATATTAATAATTATTTTCTCCCGATGTTAATATCATATTGACAAAGGGAGAGAAATATTATATCATTAGTATAATGAATTTACCAAAAGGGGTGAAAAAGATGAAAGAGACCGAGGTTGTAACGGTGGGAATAATGGTTGCCGACATTATGGTTAAGCCTGTCGATTCTGTTCCCGAGCCGGGAAAACTTTCGCTTGTCGATTCGATTGAATTGTTTTCCGGCGGAAATGCCATGACGGCGGCAATAAATATGTCCAAAATGGGGATAAAAAGCGCCGTATGCGGTAAAGTCGGCTGTGATGTTTGGGGAGATTTTCTCATAAGCTGCCTTGAAAAAAACAATGTTTATCCGGGGGCGGTTGTACGTGACGAAAAAGTTCAGACCTCAGCATCAGCGGCTTTGATTGAGGGAAACGGTGAAAGAGCATTTCTTCACTGCAAGGGTACGAATGCGGCATTGCAGATAAGCGATATTGACATGGAAATCATAAAGCAGGCGAAAAGTGTTTTTGTTACGGGAACGTTTCTTCTTGATGATTTTGACGGAGAGCAGACTACTGAGTTTCTCAGACTGTGCAAAGAACAGTCGAAAACAACGTTTCTTGATGTGTGCTGGGACGCATTGGGAAATTGGGGTAAAAAGCTGTTTTCGGCAATGCCTTACATAGATTGGTTCATGCCGAGCATTGATGAGGCAAGAGAAATTTCCGGAAAGGAAGATTTAAAGGAAATGACGGACGTGTTCTTTGATAAGGGCGTTAAACATACGGTTATCAAATGCGGTGCGGACGGTTGCTATTTGAGGTTGAATAGGGCAGACGAGGGCAGGCTGATACCGTCATATCGCTGCGAAAACTGCGTAGATACAACAGGTGCGGGCGACAGTTTCTGTTCGGGATTTATTACCGCTTACACAAAGGGCGCAGAACCGGAGGAATGTGCAAAATTTGCAAACGCCGTCGGCGCGCTGTGCGTAAGTGCAAGAGGCGCAACAAGCGGAACAAAAAGCTATGAAGAAACATTGAATTTTATGAAGGAGTGTGAAAAGCATGAATGATGTAAGAGAAAGAGCGGCAGAGTTTTATAAAAAAGCCGCTATTGTGATTACGGAGGAGGAAAAGAAAAATATCGAGGTGGCTGATTTCGGGCTTAACGACCTTGAAAATACAGGCTTGGAGCTTATAACCTATATCAACACCGAACGCGTATGTGCAAAGGAAATGGTGCTTTTTCCGGGACAGACCTGTCCGGAACATCTTCATCCGTCCGCAGACGGCAAAAAAGGCAAAGAAGAAACTTTTCGCTGCCGCTGGGGAGAGGTTTATCTCTACGTGAGCGGCGAAGAAACAAAGGACAGAGCGGTAAATCCGCCCGAGGGCAGATATAGCGTGTTCCATGAAATACACCTTCTCCCTGGGCAGCAGTATACCATCTATCCCGACACAAAGCATTGGTTCAAGGCAGGGGATAAGGGCGCTGTTATAAGTGAATTCAGCACACATTCAAGTGATGAAACAGATATATTTACAGATGAAAGGATTGTAAGATAATGCTTGTTACATTAGAAGAAATATTAAAGGACGCAGAAGAAAAAAAGTATGCCGTAGGTCATTTCAATCATCTTAACCTTGAAATTGCACGCGGAATAATCGAAGCGGCGGAGGAGGAAAAATCGCCTGTTATTCTGGGTGTGGCAGAGGTACATTTGCCGTCGATTCCGTTGGAATATGCGGCAATGATAATGAATAAAATTGCAAAAGACGCGTCAGTGCCGGTGTGTCTGCATTTCGACCATGGTGTTACATATTCGGAAATAATGAAGGCAATGCGCTATGGTTTTTCATCGGTAATGTATGACGGCTCTGCTCTGCCGTTTGAAGAAAACGCATACAATACTCATGAAATAAGCAAGGTTGCTCATGCGCTGGGCGTAAGCGTTGAGGCGGAATTGGGACACGTAGGCATGGGAGACGAAAACGACAGTGAGGATTATGCAAAATTCTATACAAATCCCGACGACGTAAATAAGTTTATTCATGCGGCAGATGTGGATGCCTTGGCGGTGGCAATCGGAACGGCTCACGGTGCGTATAAAGCAAAGCCGTGTCTGGATATAGAAAGACTGGATAAGCTTTATTCGGTAAGCGAAAAGCCGCTTGTACTGCATGGCGGAAGCGGACTTTCCGATGACGACTTTAAAAATACGGTAAAGCACGGAATAAGAAAGATAAATATATGTACAGAGCTGTGCAATGCCGCACTGGATTCATACGGCAGAAGCAGCGCGGACGGCGACTGCTTTGAAAATGCGGTTATTACCGCAAAGGACGCCGTTAAAGAGGCGGTAAGAGCTAAAATTCGTCTTTTCGGAAGTAATCAAAAAGCATAAAAACGGACACAGCCTTGGATAAAATCCAAGGCTGTAGGTTTGTCAATGATGTGTTACAAAAATTTTCAAAAAATTTCACCGTCCTCTAGAAAAGCTTTTATATAATCG
>CAKSOE010000045.1 GCA_934476675.1 uncultured Clostridia bacterium
TCCAAAATGATATTTTTATTATATATCATCTTGGAGGTTTCGTAAAGACTTTACACAAAATTCGGGGTTGACTCGACATAATACACAGTCCGATGTTTTTTTATTATTCACTTAAGCATTTGATTTTCTTCTTATTTTCATTTTTCTAATTTTTTAATTTCTGTAATCTTATATCCTCGCCTATAAATTTATAAGCTATAAAATATTCAAAAATTCTCGATGTAAAGCGGCTGCTGTAAACGCTTGTCACTTCGTTAAAATCATAGTTTGTGTTAACTATAATTTTTTTGTTTTCCGACATTCTTTCATTTATAATTTCAAACAAAAACGAATTGTTTATGCTGTTTTTAGGCTCTGTTCCCAAATCGTCTATTATAAGCAAATCACAGTTAAAAATTTCGTCTATAATGCTCCTGTCCGGATTTCTGCCGAATTTATAATCCTCGTATTTTCCGAATAATCTCGATGCACGTGAATAAACAACTGTTTTTCCGCTTTCTATAATTTCTTTTGCTATACAGCTTGAAACAAAGGTTTTTCCAAGTCCTGTCTTACCGTAAAACCAAAGTCCCTTTGTCTCGTTATCAAAATTTTCACAATAATTCACAGCTCTGTTATAAATTTTCTTTATATTCTCATAAGGAGACGCTTCGCTGCCGTCCTTTGAATAATAATCAAACGAAAAATTCGAGAAATTCTGCTTTTCAAGCATTTCTCCCATATTTGACCTTGAATAAGCCTCGTTTATCATTCTCTGCTTTAAGCATACGCATTTTTTGCCGTCCGGTGTGTAGCCTGTGTCGGAACATTTTTCACAGCGGTATTTTACTCTGTTATAATTCTCCGGCACACCGTATTTTTTTAAAATTTCCGCTCTTTTCTGCCTTAATTTTTTAAGATTTTCCTTAAATGCGGCATTTATTTTGTCGCCGTTTTCAGGATTTTCAAGAATATCGGTCATATTTTTAGACCCTGCCTTAAAAATTTCATTTTCAACAGACTCTATTTCGGGATATTCTTTAAAAATGTAGCTTATTCTTTTTTTTCTGTCTATTTCTGCGGCGGTACGGTATTCCTTGTACTCGTCAAGTATTTTTTCTATCATTCATCTCGCCTGCCTTTAATAAAATTTCATCTTTTCTTTCAAGAATTTCATCAAAACGCCTTATATATTCAATCGGGTCTTTAAAATTAAAAATTCTCTCTATTCTGTCGCCGTAAACAAGCTTTGTACTTCCCCCGCCGCCAAGCGCTATTATGGTCTGCTTTTCCTCCATGATATTTACGTTGTACGTGCTCATGCAGCCCTCTTTTGCATAACCTACATTTTCAAGATTTCCGCTGCTGTTTTTCTGACGATACATATAGTAAGGCTCGCGTTTTGTTTCTTTCATGTGCTTTTGGGTATACGAAAGCATTTCGTTCATCATTTCCGAATCCGTCAGACGGTCGATATTGCGTTTTAAATCCGCCGCACGCTTTATGCACATCGAATGAACCGTTATGTTTTCCGGGTCAAGCTCTATAACCTCATCAAGGCTTTTTTTGAACATTTCAACATTTTCTCCCGGCAATCCGGCTATCAAATCCATGTTTATGTTGTCAAATCCGGCTTTTCTCGCCATATCAAACGATTTTTTAACCATTTGCGGTGTGTGCGTTCTTCCCACACGCTTTAAGGTTTCCTCATTCATCGTCTGCGGATTTATGCTTATTCTGTTAACTCCGCCGTTTTTTGCGGCAATAAGCTTTTCCTCGGTTATCGTGTCGGGTCTGCCGGCTTCAAGGGTAAATTCCTTTATTTTTGAAAAATCAAAATGCTTTTTAAGTCTTTCAAAAATCATTGTAAGCTGCTGTGCGCTTAATGTGGTCGGCGTTCCGCCGCCTATGTATATATTTTCGGCATATGCACCGAGTTTTTCTGTTACCTGTGCGGTTTTATCTATTTCAAGAAGAAGCTTTTCAATAAATTCGTCTATGTATTTTCCGCTCACGCGAATATCTGTCGAAACAAACGAACAATATAAACATCTTGTCGGACAAAACGGTATTCCTATGTAAATGCTTACGCTGTTTTTACCGATTTCATTTAAAAGCTTTTCTTCGTTTTTTGCCACCGTATGAGCAAGCTTTATTTTTTCACTGCTCACTTCATAGATTTTTTTAAATATTTCCTCTATTTCGCTGTCACTGTACCCTTCTTCAAGCAGCAGACGCACATTTTTTGCCGGACGTATTCCGCACATCACGCCCCACGGAAGATTTATTTTTCTTATTTTCATTGCGGCATGGCAAAGAGATTTTGTACACGCCGCCGTAAATATTTTTTTTATAAGTCTCTGTGACTTGTCCTTTATGTCAAAATCAAAATAATAGTCCTCGCTGTACGTTTTTCCATTATAATTAATCTCCGTATATACATTTATTCTGTTTTCTTTATACGAAAAATCGGACTTAATTTCACATTCTTCGTTTTTTTCAAAAAACAAGCCTGCAAAAAGCCTTAATTCGTAATCACATTCGTAACCTCTCTGAACTATATTCATCTTTTCAGCCCTTTATATAAAAATTGAATTTTTTCTCATATCCGACAGTCGTTTCTTCGCCGTGTCCGGGATAAAGCTTTACCTCACCGTCAAGAGTGTAAAGCTTTGTCTTGACCGAATTTATCAGCTGTTCTTCGTTTCCGGTAGGCAAATCCCATCTTCCGCAGTTTCTTAAAAATAACGTGTCGCCGCAGAATACTTCGTTACCGATTTTGTAGCATACGCTGCAATTTGAATGTCCCGGGGTATAGATGCACTCGATTTTTATCGAATCAAGCTCAAATATTTCGCCATCCTTTAAAATAATTTCGGCTTTTTTTCCGTATAACGGATAACCCAATCCCGATATTGTCAGATTTATATAAGGATCTCCTATGTTTATTGACGCTTTTTCACCGCAAACAAGCTTTGCGCCCGTCTGTTCCCTTAATTCCTCCATAAATTCTATGTGGTCATAATGACAGTGCGTTATAAAAACATATTTTATTTTTATGTTGTCCTCTTTTGCGGAATTTAAGATTTCCTCCGTTTTCACACCCGGATCTATTACAATTCCGTTTAATGTGTTTTCATCATAAACAATATATGTGTTTTCCGATGTTTCGTAATTTTCAAGTCTTTTAAATTTCATGTTATTACACCTCATCCACCGCAAATGTAAAGTTTAAGATAAAACAGTCCGAATTGCTGTTTTGAAAAGCAACGACGTACTCAACATACTTCAAACTTTTTAACAGTATATCTATTTTTTTTCCAATTCACCACAAGCGTAAAGTTTGAGATAAAATTGTCCGAATTGCTGTTTTGAAAAGCGACGACGTACTCAATGTACTTCGAGCTTTGAAAAATAGTGAGTCGGGCAATTTTAGCCAAACTTAATTATATAATCTTACGGGGAGGACCATGTAACTGTACGAGTCGTCACCCGTGGTCGACCTCATAAAACATCCGCTTGTCGGTGCGCTGAACTCAATTCTAACCTTTTCATCATCGCAGCCGTTTAACGCGTCAAGCAAGAACCGGCAATTAAACCCGATAATAAGTTCACCGCCCTCAATGTCCGCACTCACAGTATCGTTAACCTGACCTTTCTGCGTAATGCACGAAACATCAATCTTGTTGTACGCTATATTAAACCTTACCGGAACTCTCTTGTCCGACTTTGCCGATATATCGTCATTAATAAGCAAAAGCGCTCTTTCAAGGCTGTCCGTCAAAACTCTCTTGTCAACCACAACGCTGATTGTGTTAACCACCGAAATTATAGCCTCATAATTAAGAAAATCTCCGTCAAGCAATCTTGTATAAACCTGGAAATCATTAAAATCAAACATAACGTGTCTGTCCGAAACAATTATTTTAACAGGCTCGTCCTCATCTTTTAAAATTTTAGAAAGCTCGTTTAAAGTAGTTCTCGGAACAACAAACTTTGCGTCGCTCACATTTTCTTTTAATTCCTCTCTTACTACAGCCAGTCTGTGACCGTCTGACGCCGCAACATTAAGCGTTCCGTTCTTTATTTCAAATAAAGCTCCTGTAAGAACAGGCTTTTTACCCTCGTTTAACGAAATAAACGAAATAGTCTTTCTTATAAGCTTTTTCAAAATATTCTGCGTAAGAGTAAACATAAACTTTTCGTCCAGTATCGGAGCGGCAGGGTATTCGTTTGAAGAAAGTCCCTGAATATTAAATTTACTCTGACCGCTTTCAATCTTAGTTATATAATTAGTCTCGTCAACCGAAACGGTAACGTTTCCGTCCGGCATACTTCTTACTATTTCGCCCATCATTCTCGAAGCAAGCGCAACAGAACCCCCCTCGCTGACATTGCATTTTGCGTTGTATTCTATGCAAAGGTCAAGGTTGTTTCCCGTCACAACAACGTTTCCGTTACCCGACGCGTCTATTTTTATACATTCAAGTATAGGCATAACAGCCTTTGCAGGTACAGATTTCTGGACAGTACCTATTATTTCCATTAATTCTTCTCTGCTGCAAGTAAGTTTCATTTTAATTCGCTCCTGTTAATAAAGTTATACTCAATCTCTGTTTTTGGATTTTGTATATATATTTATATATAAATAATATAAATATTATTTAATAATAGTAATAGTAATGTGGATTTGCATGATAAGCTGTACAAGCCTTTGAAAATACTGGTTTTTTAATCCAATCACACACCGTTGATTTTACGTGTATGAATGTGGATAAATTTTCTTTGGAAAAACAGGCATTTTTTTATTAACAGCTTGTACACATACTTATCCACGCTATATCGACTGCAAATCCTTTATAATGTAGTTAATATCCGATTTAAGCGATTCGTTGGAGATAATTTCGTTTTCTATCTTATTTATATTGTGCATTACGGTTGTTCTGTCCTTGTCACCGATTGCCCTGCCGATTGCGGTATTGTTCATATCGGTAAGCTTTCCGCACAGATACATCGCAATCTGCCGCGGCAGTGCAATGTTTTTTGTTCTGACCTTGCCTATAAGGTCGTCTTTTGAAATATTATAGTATACCGATACTCTGTCCATTATCTTGTCGGGAGTTATTTTAACAATGCCGTCCTCGGGGAGAATGGATTTTAATACATACTCGGCAAGATCAACGTCAATCTGCTTGTGTGAAATTTGCGACATCGAAATAATTTTCAAGAGAGCACCCTCAAGCTCACGAATATTTGATTTAATCCTGTTTGCAATGAACGTGAGCACATCCTCGGCAATATCAGTGTTCATAAGCTCCGCCTTTTGTTTCAAAATAGCTACCCGTGTTTCGTAGTTCGGAACGGTAATATCTATAATAAGTCCCTGCGAAAATCGTGTTATAAGCCTGTCCGTAAGATTTTTAAGGTCAGCCGGCTTGCGGTCGCTTGTCAGAACAATCTGCTTGTTCATGCTGTAAAGGTCGTTAAAGGTGTGGAAAAATTCCTCCTGAATACCCTCTTTGTTTTCAAGAAACTGTATATCGTCTATTAAAAGCACGTCCGTCATGCGGTAGGTTCTTTTAAATTCGATTAATTTACCGTCCTTTAAAGCTTTGATAAATTCGTTTGTAAAATGCTCGCTCGAAACGTATATGACTTTAAGTTCCGGATGCGTCTGGATAATTCTGTTGCCGATTGCCTGCATAAGATGTGTTTTTCCGAGTCCCGAATTTCCGTAAAGAAATAAAGGGTTGTAAATGCGTCCGGGATTTTCCGTTGTGCTTATTGCCGCGCCGGCCGCGTAATCGTTACCTGCACCGATGACGAAGTTTTCAAAGGTGTATTTAGGATTTACCGTGTCCGAAACGGGAAGCTTTTTTTCAATCTCCTCTCCGTCAACGAGTACGTTAAGGGTAAACTTTATGCCCGTAGTTTTTTCGAGAGCCGTTTCAATCTCGTCTCTGTAACGGAACTCTATCATGTTTTTGTTGATAGACAGCGGTACAGAAATCGTAAAAACGGAATCGCTGAACGAAATGGGTACGGAGGATTTTATATGTACGTTATAGCCGACAATTGAGCTTACGGAAGATTTTACGCTTTCAAGCGTTTTTTTCCATATTTCTGTCATATCCATTTATCATACCTCCTTTTTTTATATTTTTGACAAAATTAATCCATCTTAACCTATTATAATATAATATCAAATTTTTTGCGATTAATCAAGAGGTAAAATGAATAAATAAATCATTTAAAAGGCAGAATATACAAAAAAAGTTTATATTTAATAGGAAAAAATTAAATTTGTAAAATTTTTAACAAAATTTTGTGTAATTACTTGAAAAAATATAAAATTTAATATAAAATAGTAATATGTAAAATAACCGCAGTGCGGTTAGAATATTTTTAAAGGAGAAATATGTTATGTACAACAAATTAACAGTGGAAGACATTGATGTTAAAGGCAAAAAAGTTCTCGTAAGATGCGACTTTAACGTGCCGCTTGACGAAAACTGCAATATTACGGATGAAAACCGTATTGTGGGAGCTCTTCCTACAATAGAATATCTTATCAAAAACGGAGCAAAGGTTATACTCTGCTCACATATGGGTAAGCCCAAGGGAGAGCCTAAGCCGGAGCTGTCGCTTGCACCCGTTGCAAAGAGACTTTCTGAAAAACTCGGCAAAGAGGTTGTATTTGCCGCTGACGATAACGTTGTAGGCGAAAACGCAAAGAAAGCTGTTGCCGAAATGAAAGAAGGAGACGTTGTTCTTTTGGAGAACACACGTTACAGAGCAGAGGAAACAAAGAATGCAGATACATTCTCACAGGAGCTGGCTTCACTTGCAGACGTATTCGTAAATGACGCATTCGGTACGGCACACAGAGCACACTGCTCAAATGTTGGCGTAACAAAGTATATTCAGCCGGCTGCGGCAGGTTATCTTATAGAAAAGGAAATAAAATTCCTCGGCAATGCCGTAAATTCACCTGTAAGACCGCTTGTTGCAATTTTAGGCGGTTCAAAGGTTTCTTCAAAAATTTCCGTTATAGAAAATCTTCTTAAAAAGGTTGATAAGCTCATTATCGGCGGCGGTATGGCATATACATTCTTTGCCGCACAGGGCAAGGGTACGGGAACATCGCTTCTCGAACCGGATTATATAGACTATGCAAAGAAAATGATTGACGAAGCAGGCGATAAGCTTGTTCTTCCGGTTGATACGGTAGTAGCAAAGGAATTTTCAAACGATTCCGAAGCAAAGGTATCGGAAAACGGAATTGACGGCGACTGGATGGGTCTTGACATCGGCCCCAAGACAATCGAGCTTTTCACAAACGTTTTACAGGACGCAAAAACGGTTGTATGGAACGGTCCTATGGGCGTATTTGAATTCCCGAACTTTGCAAAGGGTACAAATGCGATAGCAAAGGTTCTTGCAGACCTCGACGCTACGACAATTATCGGCGGCGGCGACAGTGTTGCGGCTGTTAACCAGGCAGGACTCGGCGATAAGATGAGCCATATTTCAACAGGAGGCGGCGCATCAATGGAATTTCTTGAAGGCAAAGAACTGCCGGGTATTGCTGCATTGACAGATAAATAATTAAAGAGAGGGTAATAAAAATGGGAAAGTATATAATTGCAGGAAACTGGAAAATGAATAAGCTTCCGTCGGAAACTTATGATTATGTAAAAGAAGTTGTTGAAGCTACAAAGGGCGCTGAATGTGAAGTTGTATGCTGCACACCGTATGTGTGTCTTGCGCCGGCTGTTGAGGCTGCAAAGGGTACTCACGTAAAAATAGGCGCTGAAAATCTTCATTTTGAAGATCACGGCGCATTCACAGGCGAAGTAAGCGCGGATATGCTTGTTGATTTGGGTGTTCAGTATGTTATTATGGGTCACAGCGAAAGACGTGAATATAATAACGAAACCGACGAAACAGTTAATTTAAAGGCTAAAAAGGCTCTTTCAAAGGGACTTATTCCGATAGTTTGCTGCGGAGAAAGCTTGGAGCAGAGAGAAGCCGGAATTACAATGGATTGGATAGCAATTCAGATTAAAAAGGCTTTTGCCGGAATTTCGGCAGACGATGCAAAAAAGGTTGTAGTTGCATATGAGCCTATCTGGGCAATCGGAACGGGCAAAACCGCAACGGACGACCAGGCGGAGGAAGTTTGCGGCGGAATAAGAAAGCTTCTTGCAGACCTTTACGATGAAAATACCGCAAAAGAGATTACTATTCAGTACGGCGGCAGCATGAACGCAAAAAATTGTGCGGGCTTGCTTTCAAAACCGAATATCGACGGCGGACTTATCGGCGGTGCATCGCTTAAATCGGCAGATTTTGCCGTAATAACAAGCGCAGCTAAATAATTATTGTTTAATATAGTAAAAACAGCAGCAGAGGTTGCTGTTTTTACTGTAAATTCACATTCATTAAATATGGAATGGAGAGAAAAAATGGCAAAACAACCGATAGCTTTAATCATAATGGATGGTTACGGCATAAATAAAACAGTAGAGGGCAACGCCATAGCGGCGGCAAAAAAGCCTAATCTCGATAAATATTTTGCAAATTACCCCAATACGCAGCTTCAGGCAAGCGGTCTGGCGGTAGGTCTGCCGGACGGTCAGATGGGAAACAGTGAAGTCGGTCATACGAATATCGGCGCCGGCAGAGTTGTTTATCAGATGCTTGTAAAAATATCCAAGGATATTGAGGACGGCAAAATTTATGAAAATAAAGCATTGAAAGATGCAATGGAAAGCGCAAAGAATAACGGAAAGGCTTTGCATTTTATAGGACTTTTGTCGGACGGCGGCGTTCACAGTCATATAGATCATCTTTTCGGACTTCTTGAAATGGCAAAGAAACACGGACTTGAAAAAGTTTATATTCATACATTCCATGACGGACGTGACGTTCCGCCGACATCCGGTGTTGAATATATGCAGCAGCTTGTGAATAAGACGCAGGAGATTGGCGTAGGTAAGGTTGCAACGCTTTGCGGACGTTTTTATGCAATGGATCGTGACAATGCATGGGACAGAGTGGAAAAAGCGTATGACGCTATGGTTCTGGGCGAGGGTGTGCAGGAAAGCGACCCGGTAGAAGCAATCAAAAATTCATATAAAAATGATGTTACCGACGAATTTATCGTGCCGACTGTAATTGATAAGGAAGGCTTGATAAAAGAGGGTGACAGTGTTGTAATGATAAACTTCCGTCCCGACCGTGCGAGACAGATTACGCGTGCGTTTGTTGACCCCGATTTCAAGGGATTTGAACGCAAAAAAGGATATTTTCCGCTTAATTATGTTTGCATGGCTCAGTATGATGCAGAAATGCCGAATGTAACGGTTGCATATCCGCCCGAACAGCTTAAAATGACTTTCGGCGAATATATTTCAAAGCTTGGCATGAAGCAGCTGAGAATTGCCGAAACACAGAAATATGCTCATGTAACGTTCTTCTTTAACGGCGGTGAGGAAAGACAGTTTGACGGCGAGGAAAGAATACTTATAAAATCACCTGATGTCGAAACCTTTGATTTAAAGCCGGAAATGAGTGCGTATGAGGTGTGCAACGCTGTTTGCAAGGCAATAGACGAGGATAAATTTGACGTAATTATATTGAATTATGCAAACTGTGACATGGTAGGTCATACCGGAGTGTTTGACGCAGCCGTAAAGGCTGTTGAGGCGGTTGACGAGTGTGTCGGAAGAATGGTTGACGCTCTTCTCAAAAAGAACGGCAAGGCTATAATTACGGCAGACCACGGCAATGCGGATTGTATGATAGATCCGTCAAATAAGTCGGTGTTTACCGCACACACCACAAATCCCGTTCCTATGATAGTTATAGGAGCAGGCGATGTTAAGCTCAAAGAGGGCAGATTATGTGATCTTTGTCCTACAATGCTTGATATGATGGGACTTGAAAAGCCCGAAGAAATGACAGGCGAAAGCTTGATAGTAAAATAAATTAAAAAAAACGGGGAGCTGCGGCAAAATGTTTTGCGGCGGCTCCTTATGTTATGCGGAGATTTTTATATGAAAGTATTGCAATTAATAAAGAAGAAACTGATTTCGGCAAATGATTACATAAAAGCGTTTTTAAGCTTTGCGATTGTCGCCGGCACTACCGGACTTTTGGGCGGAATAGTAGGCGGTGCGTTCTGTAAGGTAGTTGATATTGCCACAAAGGTAAGAGTACAAAACTCATGGCTTATTTATTTTCTGCCGTTTGCCGGACTTGTAATAATATTTTTGTATAAAAAAATGAATCTTAAAACCGACCCCGGAACAAACAGAGTAATATCCTCCGTGCGTTCCGACGGCGAAGTGCCGCTTTCCATGGCGCCGCTTATTTTTGTGGGAACTGCAATAACACACCTTTTCGGAGGTTCTGCCGGACGTGAGGGCGCAGCATTGCAGCTGGGCGGAAGTATAGGGTTTTCTATGGGAAAACTTTTTAAATTAAATGAAAAAAACATGCCGCTTGTGGTTATGTGCGGCATGAGCGCTGTTTTTTCGGCGCTGTTCGGAACTCCTCTGACGGCGGTTTTCTTTGCAATGGAAATAATAAGCGTGGGAGTAATATATTATTCGGCGCTTGTACCGTGTCTGATTTCATCTTATGTGGCTGTGTTTATTTCCTCACTTTACGGAAATACTCCCGTAAGATTTGCGGTGCATTTGATTCCCGATACAAATATGGAAACGGTTGTTTTGGTAATGATTTTGGGTGCATTGTGCGCACTTTTAAGTATAGTTTTTTGCTCCGTAATGAAATATACGGGTATATATGCACATAAATTTATAAAAAATGATTATGTAAGAGTTTTTGCCGGAGGATGTATAGTGATTGTTCTTACTCTTTTGTCGGGAACACATGATTATAACGGCGCAGGTGTTGATATTATTAAAAAAGCAGTTGAAGGAAACGCCGTATGGTATGCGTTTATATTGAAGATAATTTTTACTGCGGCAACAATAGGATTCGGATTCAAAGGCGGGGAAATAGTGCCGACATTTTTTATAGGATCAACTTTCGGCTGTGTTGCGGGCTCGCTTTTGGGACTTCCGGCGTCGTTTTCGGCGTCAATCGGAATAGCGGCGCTTTTTGTCGGAGTGGTTAACAGTCCGATGGCATCAATTTTACTTGCAATAGAGCTTTTCGGTTCGCATGGACTTTTACTTTATGCCGCGGCAATTTTTATAAGTTATATGATGTCGGGATATTACAGTTTGTATTCACAGCAAAAAATTATGTATTCAAAGCTTAGAGCGGAGTATATTAATATAAAAGCAAAATAATATATATAGTAGAAAAAAGATACTTTGTATACAATATGCAGACATCATAAAAAATATTTTAAAAAATCGAAAAAAAGTATTGACAACAGCATGATAAAGTGGTAGAATAAACAAGCTGTCGCAATGACGGGCACATCA
>CAKSOE010000046.1 GCA_934476675.1 uncultured Clostridia bacterium
AATATATAAATCAATAAAAGTGGGCGGGTTATGAAAAAATCATTAAAAATAATGTCCGTCTTTATGTCGGCAATGCTAAGCGTCGGTTCATTTACTCTTATACCGTTGACGGCAAATGCACAGGAGATTACCGACAGTGCGGTGAGCGAGGCAAGCGGTGACTTTGAATACACTGTAAAGAACAATGAAATTACCATAACAAAGTACACAGGCAGTGAGGCTCAAGTTGTAATTCCCGATTCTATTGACGGATACAAGGTAGCGCAGATAGGTGACTATGCGTTCTCGCAGAATGGAAAAATCAATAAGGTTACCGTACCGCAAACTGTGTACAGAATTGGCTCAAGCGCCTTTTCGGAATCGCCAAATCTTGAAAGCGTGCAACTGTCCGACAGTGTAGAGAATATAGGCAGTATGGCTTTTGAGGAATGTATAAATCTTAGAGAGGTAAAACTGCCGAAGAGTTTATATACAATTTGTGAAGAAACATTTTACGGCTGCGAAAGTCTTGAAAGTATCACTTTACCCGATGTTGTAAATATCGGTGAGTCGGCTTTTGCAAATTGTATAAACCTTAAGAATATCGTTATTCCGAAAAGCGTTGAATCAATCGGCAATGATGTGTTTGAATTTTGCGATAATGTAACAATCAAATGTTACGAAAATTCATATGCTCACGAATACGCAAAAACAAACGGCATTAATTATTCGTTGATTTTTGATGAGAGGGAATTCGGCGACATCAACAATGACGGCAAAGTAGATGTAAACGATGTAACTCATTTGCAGAGATATATTGCAGGCTTTACCGATGAGAGCGGTGCACCGATTATTCCTGACAGCGACCTTGGCTATGCGGATATAACAGATGAAGGCACAATTGATTTAAGAGATGTTACAGCACTCCAATTGAAAATAGTAAGAACAGACTATAACAACACTCCTCAAATAGAAATTATAACAACCACAAACTTTCCGACAAGAGCGTTGTGTGCAGACGGTGATTATTTGTATTGCAGCGGAAACTTAAAACAAGCAATCAGTAAAATAGATATCAGCGAAGAAGCAAAGCCGGTCTTGATCAAAACGGTAGGAGGACACGAAGGTTTTTATGCTAGGGGAATGTCAAAGGGTAACGGTTATCTTTATGTACCCTACCGTGACAATGCGTTCGGTCCTAAAACTTCGCAGAAAAATGATGTGGGCGGTTATCTTGATATTATCAGATTGTCTGATTTTTCATTGGCAAATACAATAACATACTCGAGAAAAGAATTAACTGTAAAGGGACATACCCTGTATTTCGGAAAGAGTCATTATACGGCAACATATAATAACTCGCTTCTTTGTGTAACTCAACAAATCGGAGGATGGTCATTATATGATATTTCGTCAACACCTGAAAATCCAAAGCTGTTATATGAATACGATTGCAGAGAAACATATGACAGTGACGGATCAGGATTTGAAGAATACCAACAGCCGACATTTTTCTCCGACGGAGAAAAAGTATATCTTGCCATTGCAGGATATGACCGAGATCTTATAAGAATTTATGATGTTACAACCCCCGATAGTCCAACTTTCGTTTATAGCTGTAATATTAGAAATCTGTGGAACGGTGATTTAAAAAGCAAAAGTTTACACACAATGGGAATAGCGTGTTCGTATCCGTACATTTATTGCACAATTGCACCGTATCCCAACAAATCTAACGGCGAAACAATGGAGGGTGTAGCAGTCGTTGATGTAAGTAACATTAATGAAGTTTCGGTAAGTTTATTTAAAATACCAAATATATACAGACACCAATACAATAAAGGCGAAATATCACCGGCCAATATTACAATTTCGGGAAATTACTTATTTATGGATAATTATGATAAAGGTGTGTCTATGTGGAATATCTCCGATCCGAAATACCCTGTTTATATAAAAAATATACCGGTTAATTCAAAGGTGTGCAGTGTCTTAGCTGATAACAATAAATTATTTATCGGTTTATATAACAATTAGAAAATAACTTTTGTTGTAATGAATTATGGTTAGTGAATTGTAAGTTGAACAATAAGATGAGAAAAAGCTGATTTTTGCATAAAGGCTTTCTCTGTTGATTTAAGCGCAAAACCGTATTGTGGGTTGTCAAACCTACAACTAAAAAAGATTGGACAAACTTTTATGATTGTTTGATAAAATGTTCTGCTAAATTAAATTTACCCAACGCTTAATAAAGGAACTAAATAATTTTTATAACACACAAAATCCCCCGAAATACGCATAGTAGATTTCGGGGGATTTTATTTAACAGAATTAATTATCTGTACATTATTCTTGAACCGATGTAGTTTAAATGTTTGGTATCTGTAGAATTGGCATCAATGATAGCTCTCATATGGAATAATCCTGCAAGCTGGAAGTTATCGTCTGCACCGCCTATCGCAATGTATCTTGATGTTGTAGATTTTGATGAGGAATACTGCAGCCAATAGTCGCCGTAAGAAGTCAGCGCCGAAGCATTGTCTCCGAGTTTAGACGGCAGCATTACCAACGGATTATCCGAGTCATATGCCATTGATTTAATGGCATATTTGCGGTTGATGTTGTCGATGTCGTTAAATCCCTCGCCTTGAAACGGTATGTCTGCATTAAGGGTATAAGTTGCACCATCCGCAGTGGAATAATTAAATTTCTGCTCACTGAAGTATGCATTACTCAAAATAGTCATAACACTGCCGTAGAGATTTTCTATTCCTCTGTATTTAAAAGGAGATTTTCCGTCCCCTCGATCGGTTATGCCCGTACAGTAATCAATGTCATCGGTTTTTCCGTTTTTTATCGGAATGTTGGAAATAGCGGTTTTGCCTGTTTTTATATCAACAGGGTCACCTGAAAATGTTACTATAATATTTTTACTGCTGTCACGGGTGATAGATTCGATTTCTCTCTGATATTCTGAGGTGTTTTTAAATTCCTCCCAATCGGAGAAAATTGAGATACTGTCGCCCTCGGCAAGTCTTGATGTAAATGTGTTTGCACCTAATATAATTGTATTTGATTTTTCGGCGTCAACAATTGCAAAAGCACTTTTGTTTTCATCTTCATAGAAATAATAATCGGCTGTAACACCGCTAAAAACAGAAGATGAATTTATGTTGCCTGTTTCTATGATGAAAAGTTTTTGCAGTGCCGAATAGGTTACATAATCAAGCTCGGAATAGCCTTTTCCGTTCTTTTCCGCAGCGCTTAGTGTGTTTTTGTAAAGCATTTTTATTTCGGGATAAGTTTGCGATACGCTTAACATTTTGTCGCCTTCATTTTTACTTCCCGAATATGCGCCTACATAAATATGATCTGCTTCTTTGCCGTCCGAACCGATAAACGCAGGGTCAACCTGATAGCCGTCATATTTTTCACCCGAAATACTGATATTTTCATATCCGTCTTTTAAGGTTCTCTTTGTGTAGAATTTCGGTATTTCTACCATAACATTTCCGTTGGAGCCGTCTTCTTTGTAATTGCTGTCGCCCTCATAAGTAACAGTCTTTTTGTTGTCTTTTACAGAAACATTACAGCGTTTCATTTCGCACCACGGATAAGCATTGTCAAAATCATTGGCGCCCGTATTTGCCCATTTGTCATCAATTTTGTAATTGAAATTCATATTTACGGCGTCATCGGTTCTTTTGCAGGCAAATCTTGTGGAATCTGCTTTATACGATATGCCGTATTTTTTTGATTTATCAACTTTGTTTTCAGCGGCTTCTGAAGTTGTGTAGTCAAGTTCTCCGATCAAATCTCCCGCAACCGACATATAAAACGAATTGTCCGAAATCTTATCAAATTCAAGTGCGGTTTGCGTGCCGTTTGAGTAAAGCGTCCACTTGCCGTCTTTGTACTCTACATAGTCATCGTTTGAAAGGTCCGGGATTGTGAATGTCTGGGTAGATGAATTTGTATAGCCTTGTATAAAACTGCCGTATTCAATATATACTCCCTCATCAACATTAATTGAATCTTCTTTTGATGGGTCATAGTAGGTCAGTCTTGCGCTTACGGCATCTTCCGGTATTTCTGCGGTTGAATACGCTTTGTTTGTGTATCTGATAGAAGAATAAGAGTTAAAATCGGCGTCGTCCTCATAATATGTGATTTCACCGTCCTTGTTCTTAAACTGCCACAAAGCACAGTTGATTTTGCCGTAGACAGATATGTTCTTTTGTGAATTATTTACCGAAAACCATTTTGTGGTTTTGCAGTCGCTTTCATCAAGCTGTTCGTCGGTTTTATAAATTTTGCCGTTCTCGCTGTCTTTGTCAATCTGAAACAGATTGCCGCTGAACGAAACCGTCATTGATTTGGTATATTTTGCGGCGGGTTTAACGGTAAAACTCTGAATATTCGCTGAAAGCAGCGTTGATGTGGTGTTGTAATTCAAAGAATTTTCATCGTATTCGGTATATTTTGCGGCTTTTCTGTAATATACCAAAGACTTATCGTTGCCGTCTGTCGAATACCAGTCGCCAAGTAATATATTAGCTTCTATATCGGACGGAAAGTCCTGAAGATACAGAACAAGCTGATACTCCGCCTCTTCAATATTTCCTTTTTCGTATAAGTCTTTTGCTTTTTGCAAAGCTGCTTTTGCGTCCGTTTGAGAACAGCCGACAAGTGCGGTTGCCGAAAAAGCGGTTAATAATGACAGGGACAGGCTTGTAAGTTTTAAAAGAGAATTTTTGTTTTTGAAATTCATATTTGTCACCTTAGTGTTTAATAAATTTCTTTGTAACTTTTGAAATAAGATTTTTTATTTCGCTTCTGTTGAACATTATAGGTAAGATTATAATGTATCCTACAACAGCGCATATTCCGCAAATAACTATAAGTGTGAGCCATGAGTGGATTGGGAACAAATACTGCACAAAGCAGAAAATAACCATAAGTACAAAGAATGCAATCCAGCCTCTGACAATCAGCGGATAGAAAGTTGTTTTCTTTTGCTTAAGCAAATGTGCCGAATATATAGGAATAAAGAGAATTGCTCTTAAGCTCATAAGCAGTGAACTGATACCTGCTATAAGATATACGCCGAGGTCGCCTGTATCGCAGAAATTTAAAATAATAAGTACAGAGCCTGTGCTTAAAATACCGACAATAAGTGCAACAAGAACAGGAAGTTTCATTTTGTTGCATACCGAGTTGAGCATTGTAAGGCACTGTGTGTGCGCTGTAAACAAATATTGAATACAGGTAAGAACAGACAGAATCTGTATCATCATAATTT
This sequence comes from uncultured Clostridia bacterium, assembly GCA_934476675.1. GTDB lineage: Bacteria > Bacillota > Clostridia > UBA1381 > UBA1381 > UBA4716. Next base: position 5,282 of record CAKSOE010000046.1, read on the forward strand.
CCTGCGGATTTTTTTCAGGCTGCCAAAGGGTAAAAAAGTCATATCCGAATACCATAAAGCCTGTAAGCGGCACGGTAAGAATATAGCTTAGTATTTTTGAAGTAAATTTGATTTCTTTTACAAGGTCTGCAATTTTATTCTTTGCATATAAAATTGTATAATGCGGTGTAAATACACTTGCAAGTGTGGTGATAAGCAAAGAAATGCTGTGCGGTATTGTCTTTGCAATTGAAAGCATACCCATAAGGGTTGCACCGAGAGTAAGGTTGCATATAAGCAAATCAAGACCTGAAAGGAATGTATTGCTTAACTGTGCAAGCGACATCCATATGCCTGCCGCAATAAGAGTTTTTACAAGGTCAAAGCGGAATTTTTTAATGCTGATTTGAACATCGGGCAAAATACGCTTTTTTACGCTTACATTTGCAAGCAAAAGGAAAATGCCGCTGGCAAGCATTGCTGTAGCGAGTGTGTAAAGTTTTACACCGAAAAAGCCGATAAGTAAGAATAATACGGCTATTTTGATAAGGTTAGAAATAATATCACGAATTGAATTAATATCAATACGGTTCTTAACATAGGTTGCTGTTGTAAAAATAGCGGTAATAACGCTGATAACAAAGGTTAAGAAAGTTATGCCGAAAGTGATTTTTACATTTGTGACAAGGTCTTCGACTGTTGCCGTTGACGCAGGAATAACAAGTATTTTGTCAATAAAGAATGTAAGAAACGCAGCGGCAACAAGCATTACTGCCGCAATTATAAGGTCTGCAACAAGTACGGAGCTGAAAAGTTTTGACGCTTTTTCTTTATCGCCACGGTGGTAGGCAAGAGAGATAAATCTGCCCGACATAGAGTTGAGCGCAGATGTAACTACCGTTGCATACTGAACAAAGTTGTTTGCAAGTCCTATAAATCCGTAAGCCTCCGTACCGAGTTCCTGTGTAAGGTACGGTGTGAGGAAAAAGTTAATTCCCGTAGTTACCGCAAAAGAGATGAGTGATGCAATAACATTGATTGACATTTGTTTTCCCGATGATTTTTCTGCCATTGGTCTTATCCTTTCAAAATTACTTTAATGCCGAAAGATATTCAGCAGATTTTTTGCGCTCTTCTTCAAGCTTTTGGCGCAAATTGTCTATGTCATACTCTTTGTCAATGTCGGGGGTATGAGTTGACGATAAAATTCTGTCTGACAGACCGAGATATTCAAGCAATTCTTGAGATCTTATATTGACAGAGGCGGCGGTTTCGGTTTCTACAATAAATTTTTTACCGTAAATAACCGAAAAAGCATTGCCGTGAAAGGAATTTGTGCACACATATGCGGCATTTTTTATAAGTCCTATAAACTTGTCTGCCGTAACAGGGTCAAGGTATTCGATGCGCTTGTGTGCGACAGGGTGGCGGTTGTTGAGGTAAAGAATTTTCATATCCTTTTCCTCTGCAAGTTTGATTGCATAATCAATCAATTTTTTTGGTTTAAGTACATTAAACAGGAATATGTACGGTTCTGATTTTTTGTCATAAGCGATTTTATCCCAATCGCTTGAGTCAAGCAAGAGTGTAGGGTCAATATTTACCGATGCTTCTTTGCCCGTAAGCTCACGCACGATTTCTGCGCCGCTTTTTTCACGAACGGAACAGCCCTGAAAATCGGATATTCTCTTTGCAAATTCATCTTTAAGATTATCGGGATATTTTTTTACCGCAATGCTTGCCGCATAGCTGTATTTTTGATTTGAGTCGGCAAAGGTAAGAAAATATGCCGGGTCAAAGCCTACGCAAGTCGGACTCCATACCTGATCGCTGCCTGTTACAAATGTCTTGTATTCGCTTTTTGCGTTTGCAAGTGTGTCTTTTGTGTAAGGGCGGCTCATTTTTAAGAATTTATTTGCAAATTCATAAGTAGTCTTTCGACCTGCTCTTACACCCGATGCGGTTTTAATACTCCATAAAAAGTCCTTTACGGCGTTATTGCTTGTACGGCGGAAAGTCTTTTGATAGTGATTAACCATATAGTCACATTTATAATCCACTATTTCATTGTCTATGCCAAGGTTAAACATAAAATTTTGTAAAGCGTAGGATTGAAGAACTGCGCCATAGCTTATAGCCTTGTGAAATGTCAGAATACCAACTTTATTTTGCATAATATCCTCTGTTTCTGTAATTATTAAGTCTTGTTTTTTTCCGTAATCCGTTGTTTACGGTAATGCTCCTGACAATTGCATATGCAAAGAACAGTGCAAGCGTCTGGTCGGCATATAACAAAACATTGCCTGACATACTGTACATAAGCAGCATAATTTCTACCGCAAGAGCAAAATAAATGTGGTAGCGCTGAATCGGGAGCAGAGTTTTGTTGTTTACAAGCATAAATGTTTTTACGAGCATATAAAGCAAAGATCCGAAAACTATTATTGAACCGACAATGCCAAGCTCGCCCAAAAATTCATAATAGCAGTTGTGACCGAAGTAATCCCATCTGTCGCCCGAAGCACTGAGGTAACCTTGCTGTGCAGCAAATTCATTAAATGAACCGAGCCCCACACCGATTACAGGTGATTTTGAGAACATCATAAACGAGAAGCTCCATAAGTCGCCTCTGCCTGTAAGTGTGTCGTTTTCCTCATTTGTAAATCTTGAAAATACATTACTCATTGACGGGATAAACGACATTATAATAAACAGTGCGCATGCGGCCGCAAGCGCAATCACGGCAAATTTTACGATTTTGCCTTTGATTTGTGATGTGAGCATTAATACAGCAAATACCGCAACAAGACAAACTAAAATCATTCGTTTTGATGTTAAAAGCAAAGCCGAGATTTCTGCAAGAAGTCCGACAACTTCGTACCATTTTAATTTTTTGTCCGAAAAATACTTTGCCAGGTAAATGCAAATGCCCATACCCATAATGTAAGCGGCAACACTCTTATCTCTTGCAAATCCTGCATAAGAGTGGCTGTAAATAATTTCATTTCTCACACTCTGGGCAACAGCCTCACTGTGTGTAGGGTTAAGCAGCCATGAGAAGTATTTGTTCATACAATCGTCGATAGGAACGGATATAATGATAGACACGGCTATTACAAGCACAAAAACATTCATAAATTTAAGTACGGTATCAATCATTTCGTCGCTGTATTCTATCATAAGTACGGCGATGCCGACTATGTAGTAGCCTGCAATTTTAAAACCCGTGTCGGTGTCCATAGACATTGACGCAGAAAACAGCATATACGCTCCGACAATAATAAAAAGTCCGAGAGAGGCATCTATAATTATTTTTTTGCGTATAATAAGAGCCACGAACAGTGAGCAAAGAACAAGTCCTGCCGAAAGCATAGTACGGGTGTTCATAAAATACGGGTTATAACCGCCCACGCATATTACAGCCAGGGCAGTGGAGGTAAATAAATACCACAGTGATTGAAATGTAATTTTAAATGTTTTGTTCTTCATATATATCAAATCCTAACAGAGGGAATAATTGTATTTAAGTAAATTAAAATTTTGAAAATGCTTTTATGGCTAATCTGAACGGAACTTGTCCGGCTTTCAGAAAAGTGTATTTCATATAAATGCTTTTTGTAAGATATTTTTTGCAAAGAGCGTTGTCCTGCTCTTTAATAAACGCTCTTATTTCTTCAAATTTGTCTTTATAAGTTTTCTCACCGTTTAACAATACAATGAGTTGGCAGGTACGCAGATACGAAACTATCTTATTTGCTCTTGCGTAATCCGAAAGTTCGGGATAATTTTTCTGCACAAAATCCTCAATTAAATCGGCAAAATAAACTATGTCAAGGAATTTATCCGAAAAACTTTGTGTCGCAGACGAACCTTCGTGTCTGCAATAATTATATTTGGTAACATTTTTAAAACCGAGTTTTTTGCATTTTTCAAGCGCAAAAAACGAGTAGTAACGGTCTTCGTTGATTTTGTGAGGGGCAGGGAATTGCACCTGCTTACAGATTTCGGCACTGAAAAGTTTTGTATATACGCTTGACTGAATTTTGTTAAGCAAAAACAGCTTTAAAATCTCATCTTTGTCTGAATAAACTTTCATTGAACCGTCGCTTGAATCGTGAACTTTGCCGTCAATAAAGTGAATGGCGCTTTTAATCATTGCTACATCGCAATCGTATTCTTCTACAATGCCGTAAAGTGTTTCGTACATATCCTCATACGGAATATCGTCTGAATCGCAAAAACCGATATAATCACCTTTGGCAGTGGCAATTCCCACATTTCTGGCAGCGCTTACACCGCTGTTTTTTTGATGAACTATTACAAATCTGCTGTCTTTTTCCGCAATTTTATCGCAAATCTCGGACGAGCCATCTGTAGAGCCGTCGTCAACAAGGATAAATTCCATATTTTTATATGTTTGGTTAGCAAGATGTTCTGCGGTTTTTTCAATAAATTCCGCCGCATTGTAAATAGGAACAATTACAGATATAAGAGGTGAATTCATACTTTACTCCTGTAAGGTTAATTTATAGGTTATTTATAAAAAGTC
>CAKSOE010000047.1 GCA_934476675.1 uncultured Clostridia bacterium
AATGCATGCTCTTTTTGTTCTTTTGTGTACATATATATTTTACTCCTTTCAGAGTCCAAGAATATGTCCGCACCCCCGAGTGTGAAAAAAAGTCTGTAAAAAAGAATCCTTCTATGATAGAATATAGGTAATTGTAAAATGTCCATTGTATAAATTACGTATTTACTGCCATTTAAGTAGATTAATGAATATTTATGCATTTAAAAGCAGAGAAAATGAATAAATATAACACGCTGAAAATGGCGTAGCTATGGGATTTTTTGAATTTTACAATCGGCTAATGATGTTTATTTGCAAAGGAGGGAATAAATATGACCGATTTACATTTGTTAAATGTAAAGGAAGTGCATGAAATGCTGAATCTTCCGATAACGGCGGTATACAATCTTTTTCATTCAAAAGGATTTCCGTCTGTAAAAATCGGAGGAAGATTGTATGTGCGCAGTAATGCGCTGCACGAATATATTGAACATCTCGAAAATTTAAGAGTTTAGGAGGTAAAGAATTGGGAAGAAGAACAAACGGAGAGGGCTGTGTATACAGTACCGGAGATGGGAAATATGTTGCAAGAATACAAATAGGATGGAGGGATAACGGACGACCTAAAATCAAGAGCTTTGCTGCTGATTCTAAAAAGAAAGCTCTGAAAAGAATGAATGATTATTTAAAATCCTGCAAGAGTAAGGATGAACTGTCGCAATGGAATGGAATAATGTCGGATTGCATGAAACAGTGGCTGGAAAAGTATAAATTATATGAATTAAAAGCAAGCAGTTATGACAGAATTGTATGTACCGTAGATAATAATATTATACCGTATATAGGCGATTATCATATAGAAGATATAACACCGGCGGTTATACAGAAAGAGGTAATATACAATTTATGTAATAAAGGATTATCATATTCGACAGTTAAAAAGGCTTATAACGCATTAAAAAACTTCTATAAGTGCCTGCAAAATGAGGATGTGTCAATTAAAAATCCCATGACATCGGTAAAGCTGCCGCCGGAAAGTCAATTTGACGTAAAGGAATAAGCAAAACAAATGCTGTCTTTGGAAGAAATTAAAAGATTTGAAGAAACAGCCTCACAATTTTGCAAATCAATCAATAAACCGATATACCGTCATGGATTTGGATACATATTTATATTGTATACCGGCATACGGTGCGGAGAGGCATCGTGATGTGCAGGTGACATATAAACACTATGTATTCACGATGGAAGAGAAAGAAAAAGAATACAGAGATATATTGGATACTCTGTAAACAGAACCTGCCGCGGATTATATGCGGCAGGTTTTTAAAGTAATAGAATTTATTTTTTTCTGAAATTTCATCATGTGTATAATATTAAAACAGATGATACAAAAAATAAAAATATATTGCATAATGAAACACAATGTGGTATAATATTACAAGAAGGAGTGAAGCGGACGACAGGTAAATATACGGAGGAAATGACATGGAAGAACCATTCATAAAACGGCAAACAAAGCTTGCTGCATAAGCAGATAGTTTTTGTTTGCCGTTTTTTTATACAAATGATACGATGAACGGAGGGTATTATGAAACGAAAATTTATTAACTTAATTATCACGTTAATTTTTTTATGCGGTACAGCGGTATATGCGCAGGAGAGTTATGCCGATGTTCCGGTAAAGGTATATCAATACATAAACGGAGCGGAAGATGTAATCTATACGGGAACGCTCGGTGGTTATGATAACGGCAAATGGTCGGGAATAGACGTAACGGAAATGAATATGCTTACAATAGTAAAATGGAACGGCAATGGATTTGATGAAAATTTTAATCCGATATATATTCAGGCGATTTCACAAAATATTGAAACAAAAACGCCGAATGAACAGCGTATGACGGGAAATCTTAACAGAAACAGCACAGACTTCGATATTACATCTCAAATAAAGCTTAATAATATAAATGTAGGAGAGGACGGGTTGAGAATTATAAACGGAGGAGCGCTTAACGGATATTTCAGTATTACAAATAATTCAGGAAAAACCGGAAAAGTATCTCTGTTAATGGCAACATATACACATGACGGAGAGTTATATAATGTAGAAAGCAAAAGTGTAAATATAGCGCCGCAAAGCATGGCGGATATAGATTTGCAATACAATTTTGATACCGCATACGAAAGTACGGCAAAGCTTATGATGTGGGAGGATTTAAACGGAATGATACCTGTCAGGACAAACATTGATTTTGACCAAAACAGCGGAATAAATGCATATTATTATGATGCCGATAACCACTTGTTGCAGGCGGATAAAATGAACGGAACATCGGTTATTTACACATATGATAAAACCGGAAATATGCTCACAACATCAGTCAGACAGTAAAAATCCACATCGGGGCAAAGAAAGGAAGGAAAAATGAATAAACGAATAATATCCATGATAATTTCATTGTCAATATTTATAGGAACATTTCCGGTTTTAGCGGAAACAGAGATTATCATTGAAAATAATGAATCTATACAAACAAATCAAACGCTTGAAAATCTGCCGCAAATTTCGGAAGAAACATCGTCTGTATTCAGTATCAATAATCAAACAGCGGAATTGCCGGAATTTCCGACAGATGAGACGGCGGTAATGCCGGAAATTGAATTTGCGGCTGATAGTGTAATAGAACTGCCGCGTAATGTGGATCAAAGCATAGAGGTACAGGAAATACAAAGCTTGGAAAGAACTGCTGCATCGGGAACAGCGGATTCGGATTACAGGCTGGGAAATATAAACGGCAGAGATTCGTATGCGTTGCAGAACCAAACATACAGAACAGGGTTTATAGGTGACAATCCGGGCGAAGAATATGTGGATTCTCTGACGGGCAATCTAACAGTAACGGAAACCGATTTGGTTTTGCCGGGAAGAGACGGACTGGATTTAAAGCTTGAAAGACATTACAGTCTTGCCGAAGCAGAGCTGTATAATAAAACGTCAGACATTGTAACACGGCAGAAGGTATTTACTTTGCCGGAGGATGCGTATGTGGTGACCGAGACCGTGAGAAATACAGAAACAGGGCAGATAAGCACAAACAATTATCCGTATTTTGACAGCGCAGAGGCTGAATGCAGAAAAAGAGAAATACTGACGAGAGATACAAATGACGGTGTATATGATTATTCGGCTGAAATAACACAGAGAAATGCCGGTGATAAGGTTACGGTAAATTATTACTATACATCGGAGCTTTCGGCGGTAAGCTATGCAAGAGAACGCAGCAATCTCGGCGCAGGCTGGTCATGGGCGTTTCCGTCCGTGCAGGCGATAAAGGATAATCCCGATGACGAGGACGAGATCCCGAAAGGCATATATTATCATGACGGAAAAGGCAATGTCTTTGAAGTTGCAAAAGATGCGGCAAACAGATTCTATTTTACAAATTATGTGGGTAATGATATGATTTTCGATATGCCCGGGATTTATTTGCCGGATATATGCGGAACAAACAGAATAGATTACAGCGTTGAAGATGCGGACGGAACGATGTATTATTTCGGTACAAGGGGCGAGCTATGCACGATTGCCGACAGATTCGGAAATAAAATTACGTTTGAATATATAAGCAGGAATTTTTTCGGTGCAAAAAACTGTCCGATTATTTCCGGGATAACCGATACGGTGGGACGTACTGTAAATTTCAGTTATACAGAGGTTGACGGAGATACGGAGAAGATTGATATAACCGTATCGGCTTTGCAGGAGAGCGGACGGGAACTGACGCTTTCATATGAGAAAAAAATGCTCGATATAGAGCGTGACGGTGAAGTTTTGTCACGTGAGCCGATACTTGAAAAAGTAATAAATTCCATAGGTGAGGAAGTGAATTATTATCCGGCAAAGGTAAACGGCGAACGCAGTTATTTGCAGACGGCAAAATTTACTTTTGCGGATAAAACATTTGATTCGGCGTTTGTGAATAATACAAGCGGATATACCAATAATCTCATATACCTTTTGGGAAATATTGTGCGTCCGACTTCAAACACATACTACAATTATGATAAAACCGAAAGAAACTTAGGTCAAAGCGGCGTATGCGAAAGTTATCGTGTTGAAGAAAAGGGCGAGCTTTATCCGGTTGTAAATGCTTACGGTACAATTAATGAGCAGTATGATAAAAACATCGTAAATTATGAATATATCGGGGATTATACAGGCTATCCCGATTATAATTCGGTTGAAAGTATGTCCGGCAGTTATCGCGTCAGCGTGATTGAAACAAGAGAAAATTCACAATATGATAGGACATACGGAAAAAAAGACGGTGCGGTTGTAAAAATCAGCGAGTCGGAAACAATAACAAATCCGACGGGAAACAATCTTGTTATCCGACGCGAATATTCGGATTTTGCGGCAAAACAGCCGCAGACAACAAAGCTTACATATTCCAACGGAACAGGGTATAGATACAATTCGTATATATTCGCGGATTTCTGTACGACGACAAACAGAAATTACGGCAAGCTTTTACGTATATCCGAAGAAATGGATTCGGCGGACGCATATTTAAGCGAAAAGACAAAGCATTCGGTATCATACGCGTATGATGAAAACACAGGTTTTGTAAAAAACAAATCATGGTATTTGAATGAAGATACAAAGTGTGATGAATTTTATAAATATGACAGCAAAAAACGGCTGAATAAGGTTATAAACGCAGAGAGCGCCGAAACACAATACAGCTATGAATACACTTCGGACGGAAAAGTAAGTAAAAAAATAACCTTATCCGAAAATGACAGCGGTACAGTGACAACAGAGGAAAATTATACTGCCGAAACGAAGTATCTGTTTCCGTCAACGGTTGTAAAGACAGTTACGGCTGATAACAAATCAACGGTGCAGACTGTTTCGTATACGTATGATATGCTTCTCGGAACAGTAAAAACAATGACTGATAATGATGGCAATACAACATATTATGAGTATGACAGCATAGGCAGACCTACAAGAATAATTTATCCGAGATATTCGGCATATACAGCATATGACGCAAAAAATACAGATATTCTACCGGTAGAAACAATGGAATATATAAATGTATCGAGAGACTATACCGGAAAAATATCATCAGGCTTGCGGATAATCGCACAAAGAGCGGAAAACACAGTGAAGTATTATGATGTCACGGGCAATAATACTGCCGTGCCGTCAAATGATGAGTTGAGTGAATTAGGCTTTACATATATAGGTAAGGAAATTGATTATTATTCATGCGGCGATATTATAGAAAGCAATGTATTGGATAAGGTAAACGGAAACAGTGCATACGTAAAAACCATGTACTATTATAATACGCTGAATAACAGTGTAAAAACAGTTGATGCACAAGGCAATGAAACAACGGTGTATTATGACGATCTCGGACGTGAAGTAAAAACGGTCGATATGTTCGGAAACAGCCATATTAACGAGTATAATATAAGCGGTGACGGAAACGGTTTTAAATCAATGTCGTATTTTAACGCAAACGGGAGTACGGAAAAGAAAAATATAGTTGAGTATACATATGACAGACAGCAGAGAGTGACAAATAAAAAAGCGTATTCCGACTATCCCGACAGTTTGGCCGAAATGAAGTATACGTATGATTTGGCAGGAAATGTTGTGGGAATCATAGATCCGAACAATAATCTTAATGAAGACGGATATACGGAAACTTTGCAGTATGATAAGCTCAACAGAAACATTTTGACTAAAAATGCAAATAATGAAGCGCTTTATAATGAGTATGATAATGTCGGAAATGTTGTAAGACAGAGAATAGCAAATCAGAATTTGTATCGGAGAAAGTATGACGGTGAGGGTAAAATTGTATCCGATACCAATAATGCAAATAACGTCAGCACATATAATTATAATGCGCTCGGCCAGCTTAGCCGTTCGGTTGACAGGGACGGAAAAATTGTCAGCTATGAATATAACAGTTTAGGAAAGGCGGATAAAATCACAAGCGTTAAGCCGCAAAGCATGATGTCCGATATAAGAAGTGCATATTATACACCGTTCGGTGCCGGAAGAGTGTTCAAAATGAAGGGTGAGTATGCGGAAAATAACCGGTATACCGGAAGAATTACGGAAATTGTAAGCACAAGCTATACTCAAACAGGCAGAACAGAAGCAAAAATTTCTGATTATCGCTATGGAACAATGCAGTGTAAGGGATATTCGCAATATAGCTATGATGAAATGGGAAATGCTGTTTCAGTGGTTCATGGCTGTGCGGATGACGAAGCCGAAACAGTATGGGTCTTTACAACAAATTATGAATATGACAAAAACAGGATTTCAAGGGTACAGCTTGACGGAAACAGCGTGAAAAATGCAGCGGCAAATGCAGAATATGAATTTTACGCGGACGGAAAGTTAAAAAAGGTCAGTTATCCTGCACTTTCGGACGGAAGTGTATTAAAGTCGGAATATGTGTATGACGGCTTATCAAGACTTAAAAGCCTGACAAATACCAAGGGAGATACGGTTATTTCATGCTATAATTATACGTATGACCGGAACGGAAATATAATCAATACGGAAGAAACAGTAAACGGTGAGGAAAACAGCATTAATTATACATATGATAAGCTTAACAGAATATCGGGTGTCAGCGGAAGTAAGGGTGCGGATTCGTATTATGAATATGATTTGAGAGGAAACAGAAAAGCTGATTTTTCCGAAAAGGACTTTATAAAGGAAAAAAATGCAGAGTATTGCTATGATGAGAATGATAAGCTATATTATGCGGAAAACGGTGATAATACTGCTGAATTTGACTACTCGGTCAATGGGTATCGTATTGTAAAGCATGAAAATTCGGGTATTCCGGTGTTCTTTATATACGACATACAGAACAGGCTTGCCGCGGAGGCACAGCTTGTTAATATGCAAAAATCAGACGGAACGGTAAGAACAGTGATGTATCCGATAATGCAATACATCTGGGGAGCAGACAGAGTTCTTGCAAAGCTTGACAAACTGACCAATAAAAGGTATTATTATTTATATAACGGTCATGGTGATGCAGTGCAGATAGTTGATACGTCCGGTAATGTGGTAAATTCTTATGATTACGATGTATGGGGAAACTTTATCGAAAAGAATGAAACGATAGACAATCCGTTTACATATTTCGGACAGACCTATGATGAAACAACGGGATTGTATTATCTGCGCGCAAGATATTATGACCCGTCAACCGGACGCTTCACTCAGCAGGATTTTGCCGAGGACGGCTATAACTGGTATGTGTACGGAAATCAAAATCCGGTTATGTTTGTTGATTATACAGGGGAGATTGCGGTAGCAGACGATGTTATTATTGCTGTTGCAGCCGGAGTTGCCGCGGCCAGTGCAGCAATAATATATTATAAAGAACATACAAAGAATAAAAGTAAGAAAAATTGGGATAAGCATACGAAAAAACGTCCCGGAGATTTAAGCAAGGCACAAAAGAAATCAAGTTGGAAGAGTAGGTCGAATAAACGAGACAAATAATGGAGGAGATGTTATGTACAAATTATTATATAAACTAATGAAAGAAGATGCTTTGGTAGCTATATATACTAATAAAAACGATTATGAATCATTTGCGGTAGGCTACATTAATCAACTCATAGATGATAAAGCAATTATCTTGCATGTTGGTGTACACGGTGAATTTGATGGTTATTCGGCATGTTACATTGATGATATATACAAACTGGAAACCAATAGTAAATATTTGGAAAAAATGAGCAAGTTAAAACGTTGGAATAAATCTGATGTACCTAAAATAAATGTAAAAAATGACTGTTTTAACTCTTTGATTGATACGGCGTTAGAGAACAAGATTATTATTGCAATTGGCTGCTATGATTCGGATAATGCTATAACCGGATACGTTATTAATCATTCTGACAGATTGCTGAAAATATTACAGGTGAACGAATATGGTGAGGAAGATGGCGAGGTGATAATTTATAATAAAGATATAAATAAAATTGTCATAAATGATGTTGAGTGCTCAGAGATTGATGAATTGTATCATTATGAATCTTAAAAATTATGAGGAGGATTAATGTGATAAAAAAGATAAAAACAGTAGCAATTTATTTATTGATATTTGGCTTTTTAATGTGGGTTGTAGATTTGGTACGAATAGAGTACCTTACACTAAGGCATGGAAATGAATTTCATGATATAATACAAGCAGAGTGCAATATAGATGCCGGAGGGTATTATAAGGTTTTGGATTATAAACACTTAAAATATGGGCGTATATATTGTGTTGTGAAAAATGATAAAATACATTATGCCAGTGAGATGATTATATTAGATAACGGTGATAAAGATATAGTGTTCAATGATACGGTATGGTCAACATCAGGAAGTGCATCGGAAGTAATATGGCCGTATTGGTGGCATTTTATTTACGGAGGGTTTTAATACTTAATATAAATGTAATCAATTTTGAATAAACCGGAGGGCGTATGGACTGTTTTTTAAAGCAATATAAGAAAATCTGTAAAGAACAATTTTCTGAATATGGTTTCAAATCATATAAGAATAATCATTATAGGATAATAAATGACGTTTTTCAAAGCTTTGAATTACATCGTTCCGTATACGGTGATTCATGTACGGTTCATTTTGGTGTGCTGCCGATGTGTAGGACGAGTCCCATAGACGCATCAACATGTCCGGCGATGCATCTGAAAATGTTTGAAAATGACTTTTCATGGTTTCCATACGATAATAAATTCGAGGAATCAATAAATGATTGTGTTAATGAATTAAAGCAATACATGATTAAGTATTTAATGGATTTTTTCAAGGCAAGTGATAACTGTGAAAATGCGTATAAAGAATTATGCAGTCTTGAACAAAAAGTATTTAAAACAATTAGGTACAATTCTTGGGATAATCTTTGCTTTGCATTAAAAATCAACGATTATTCGGCGGCTTTGCAGCACTTAAACGCAATCAGGGAAAATATAACAGAGGATTCAATTAAAAAAGGCAGAATGGAAAATAGGTTACAATTGATAGAGCGTATGGAGCATGATTTAAAAAGCGGAAACACAGAACCTATTGATGAATTTATTCACATAAATGAGCAAAGGAATTTACGATTGATAGCCGACAGAAAAATACACCGCAGTGAATATTTTAAAGACATAGAATATCCGCCCTTAACTATTTAAAATTTTAGTTTGACACAAATATTGCGCCCCTTATTGTTATGGGGCGCAGAGGTATAATACTATGAATAAATTAAAAAGATATATAATTCTCATAATTGCAGTAAGTATTTTTGTTGTTAGTATGATAATATTACAATGTATAAAACAAAATAATATCTGTTATCAGGTAAATTATTTTAATGACACTTTAAAGACAAATGCCATGAGTACATATTATAACGGGAATTATTATTATATTGACAGAGGAAAGTATATATATGCGCCCTCCCAGCAAAAATAGACACAAAAAAGCTTCAAAAAACGAAATGAATCGCAGTATTTCGTTAATTTACTAA
>CAKSOE010000048.1 GCA_934476675.1 uncultured Clostridia bacterium
ACAATCTCACCATCAACAGTTCTGTGAAAACTGTATATCAGATCAATTTCATCATTATATCTGATTTTGATATACACTTCGGTATTGCCCATCACCTCATCGCAAAACCTCTGTTCATCACTTTTGAGCCATTTTGAAAACTCATCATATATATTTGGCATAGTTGATGCCTCCTTTCAAGCAAACAACATACCACAAGATTTTATATAAGTCTATGAAGATTTGAATTTTCGGCAAATAAAATAAAAGGCGGATTGCATATTACATCAATACGCTTAAAATTTAGGCGTATATGCCGCTTTCACTTTCATATTAATTTCAAGCGGCAAAAGCTCTCTGCCGCCGTAACGCACCGGAACTTCAACTTTTAATGTTACAATCGCATTCAGGTTTTTATCCACATCGCTTTGTGCAAGCTCCGTATTTTTCATTGCTATCTGCATATCAAATACGGCAAATTCCTTTATGCTGTCGGATTTGTATTTTATATGCTTATTACCCTCAACCGACAGTCCGAGCAAGCCGTCAAGTTCAGCATATACATTTCCGGTATCAATCGTTTCTTCAAATCCTGAATCTTTATACATATATGCACCGCTGTATCCCTCACGGAGCTGACTGTATGTTTCATCGTAGTTTGCGGTAATTACCGAAACACACGCCGATTCTACCGCATTACGAATTCCCGATGCAATGATCATAAGCTGCATAAATTCAAATACTGCGCTTGCTATAAAGACAATCGCAAGACAAATCACCGCTGAAAATACCGCCGTGCTACCGGTGTTATCTTTAAGTTTTCTCACTTATGATACACCTCACTTTTACCCGTTGCCTTTGAAATAAGCGTCACAGGAAATGAACCGACACCTCCGAACCCTATATCATATTCAAGTTTTACTGTTACGGTAAAATCTTCGTTCAACTGAATATTCCCTGTCTTTGACCACTCCACCGTCGGTGTTATCCCCATTTTTTCATTCAATATAGCTTCCCGGCTTGATGTCTGTCCTCCGATGTTTCCACAGATTTCAGCTTCCCTGCAAAGCTCCTCGGCAAATGTATCAAGCTGCATTTTGGTTATGTATGCCGGAATCACACTCACAACCATAGCAAGTATCATCATGGAAGAAAGTATGATGACCGCAACATCAATATATCCCGATGCTTTGTTCTTTCTCAGCACTTTCAGCATAAGTCCATACCGTCCTGTTTCTGCTCCATAAAATCCTCAATCTCCTCATCTTCTATTAGCCTTCCGAGTCTGTCATCTTCTCCGAATTTCTCTATATATTGAGCCGCAGGGATCATATTATCTTCCGTCATATATTTATGCTCATTTTTTAAACTGCACACATCTGCCGCAATATCGGAACCGTACCTGTTTTTTATCGCTATAATATTATCAATAAAATATTGATAAGGATTTGCTTTTCTTTCTTCCGGTTTTTCCATTTCTACCGCCGACTCTCTTATGACATACAGCCATTTTAATATTGTTTCCCTCGGAACATTCGGAAGTAACTTTCCTGTATCACCTAAGGCTTTGTGTCGGTCATATGTATCCTGCATCACATTATCTTCATCCAGCTCATATGGAAGTTCAAGAATATCCGAATTGTAAAGTTCGTTTATTGCCTTTTCAAAACAATTCATACAATTTCCCTGCATACCGCTTTGCATTTGGACAAGTACATAAAGCGGATTTTTAAACTGCAGCAGTACCTCGCCCGCATAAGCACTTATGTTATATTCCGGAGAACGGATAGTTGATATGACTCCTGTCATTCTTGATGCCTCCTCAACGGATTCCGGCTGTCTTATCCCCATATAATACTCATCGTATATGGTTTCAATCTTTTGGTTAATTCTTGCCTTAAAATCCCTTTTATCCAATACAACCTGATCGCTGATGCCCTCGTTCGCCAGCATCGCAACTGTTCTTCCGATATCGTCATACAGATTTTCGTCCATCTCATAGTGCAAATACATTGTTTGAAGCGGCTTTCTCAGAGTCAGCAGATATTCACATTCTTCTTCACTGAAGGTTCCAGCTTTAACCGCATCATACATAAGCTTAATCCCTGCAATTTCTTCAGCACTTGCAATGATTTCATCCGGTGTTTGGTTTCTTTTGCCGTTGATGTATTCTTCATATTCTCTGTCTGTCTTTTTAAGTAACAAATTTTGTTTATTCATATTTTGTTTATTCATATTTCGTTAACCCCTTTCTGTCAACACATATCTATTCCGGTACTCCGATTTAAGTTTATCGTAGAACATTGTCATTTTATTCATTGATCTTCACCGCCTAAAACATTCCGCCGAGTGATTCCACAATTTGAAGTCCTATTACGGCGAGATAAGTCATCAAAAAGCAACCCAGCAATATCATTGAAAAGATTCGGATTTTTGGCGGTATCTTCTGTGCCTGCGCTTTCAGTTTTCTGAGTTCCGCCTGTTTAAAATCATGCGAAAGCATTTGAAAATACCCCCTGCCGTCATCGCCTCGGATTACAGATATAAGCCCTCTCACAACATCCGAAAGCTGCGGAGAATTGAGTCTTGCCTCCATTCGCATGAGTGCCGCTTCATATCCGCCGGAACGCATATCCGCACACGTTATACCCAGCTCATCCGCAAAAAGCGGCGTTGTGTTCTTCTTGAAATTTTCAAACATTGACAGCACATCTCTGTTGGAATGGAGTTCCTGTTCTATATTCAATACAAACCTTGTCAGTTCTCCCTCAATCTCGTCACGCCTTGCCTCAATAATCTTATCCGCTTTTTGATACTCCTTAAAATATACCAAAACCGCAAGAACCAAAACTACGGCTGAAATTATCGGAAATATCAAGACGCACGGAATTGTAAGCAGCCCTACCGCACAAGCCTTAATAATTGCATTTGCCTGATAGCATTCGGGAGTCATGCTGATTCCTGCCGCTTTCAAAGTATTTTTAAGCCGATTTTTCTTATAAATATCCATCGGTATCAGCTTTGACAGCTTCATACTCAAATCCATTAAAGCCGTTTCTATTACCGTGGTCAGCTTTCGGTCGGTTCTTCCCATATTTATGATTGCCTTTGATGTCTTTAAATACGGAATTTTCAGCCTGTCGGCTATGATAAAATACAGTCCGAATGCAAGACCGCAAATCAGAATTAACATTCTCATTCTTTGTCGCCTCCGGTCATTCCTTTATATTTATCGCACCTCTTGCCGTTATGATAGGAAATATACGGACACATCGGCTCTCTCGGATCAAGCTTATATGCATCGGCTCCCGTTTGGCAAGTAGGGCATAATTTTATATCTTTCATACTCTCACCTCCTGATTTCAATAGGCTTTGTCAGCCTTATCACAAATGAGCCCGATATAAATATCGCTGCCACGTCTATAGCGAGTACAATCTTTCCGGGGATAGAAAACATCAGTATATTAAACCATTCTTTATTCAGAAAGTACAACAGCGGAATATTTGAGACCAACAGCATTGCCATAATAACAAACTCTTTTCTCGGTTCTGCAAGCATAAGTTCCAGTTCGGAGTTTACAATACGCACATCGGACAGTTTTGTAACTATCGGCGTAAGTGTTGATTTTAGGTTTCTGTCATACTGACAGGCAATGAGCGCATCGCACCACTCGTGGAATATCTCATTATTTATCTTTTGCTTGAGATTTTCTATACCTTTCACAATATCAGCGTCTATAAGCTTAACACCGATTAAAAATTCATTGAATACTTCTTTAATCGGTGAATTGAGGTACGGTATATTTTCCTCTACCGCAGTTACAATATCCTCATTTCTCAAATATGCCGTTGTCACTATGGACAGTGCTGTTTCAAGTTCTTCTGCAATATCCTTTTTGTAATGCGATGCCGTAAGCCTGACATACCAAATCGGAATAAACAGACACCCGCCTCCAAGAACCGGGATCATAAACGGATTCGATAAAAGCGATGCTATCACAGCTCCTACCGCTGCCGAAATACCGCAGGCAATAAAAATGACAGGGATTTTAGTTTCCCTGCCGGTCATTCTGAGTATCTCGCAAACCTCATCAATCTCTCTTGCGATAAAATTCTTCTTTTTCCCATTTACCTCCGCTATCTGTTCCCTTATGCTTTTCGGTCTGTTCGTCATTCCTGAAAAAATATCTTTTATGCTTACTCCGGTCAGTTTTAAACATCCCCAACATAATGCCATAAAAGCAAATAATCGAAGTGTCAGCATCTCATCATCCCCTTTGTAAATTTTTCAAGCGTACTGCTTGGCATACCGTTATCCACCAGCCGTTTCTTTAAGCTATCGGATATATCATTGATTATTTTGTGTTCACCGCGTATAATCAACTTTCCGTTTTCATATCTGTTTTCGCAGATGTCATATCTGTAAAGCGGTCGTATCACCCTTTCACCGTTTGGCTTTATTTCGCACTCCTGAATTTCCATAATCTTTCGTTCCCGGTTTTCAAGCTGTTTGCAATAAACAATCAGCGGAAACGCCTCTGTTACAAGTCCATACAAGGTTTCATCACCCATATCCACCTTTCTTTTACACAGCGTTACCATTCGGTTATATGTCGATTCGCATGAGTTTGAATGTATTGTTGTCAATACCGTATGTCCTGTTCTTGAAGCTTCCTGCGCTGTGTATGCCTCCGGTCCTCTCATTTCCCCGACAGCGATAATATCGGGATTAAAACGCAGTGAATAGTCAAGCAGAATATCCTGATCAATGTTTTGCTTATCGTTCTCCGACGGTCTTGCCAGCATATGTACCACGCTGTTTATCACTTTCCCGTCTTTTTCTTTCACGAGATCAAATTCACGGCTTCCGCTTTCTATTGTGAGTATTCGTTTTTCATCGGGGATCGTTGAAAGAAGCCAGCCCGCCATTGTGGTTTTGCCTGATCCTGTTGCTCCGGCGGCACAGGTGCTTACCCCATACCGAAGCGCCTGCGACAAAAAATACAGCATAGTTACCGTTGCAGTTCCGGAGCTTATCAAGTCCTCCATCGAAAAGCTTTGAGGATTCACAATTCGGATAGATGCCGTTACCCCAATATCATCATCTACAACAGGATATTTGATTGCCGATATTCGGATTGCTTTTGAAAGGTGTCCGAGGACTACCGGCGAGGCATTATCAAGCACCATTCCTGATTTATGAAGCATTTTTCGGATAATATTCAGCGCGTGTTGTTTGGATTCAAAGTGTTCGGGTATTTTTTCTTTCCTTCCGCCGCTGTAATATACCTCGATATCCTTCCACGAATTTATATTTATTTCCTCAATACCTTTTCCATAAATATATTTTGTCAGAAATGAAAGACCGAGCATTTCATCTTCCAATTTTGCCATTAGCTGCTCATTTGACATACCATCTGCCGAGATTCTGTTATCGGTAAGATATTTTTCTATCAGAAATCTTATCTGTGTTCTCATTTCCTCATCATCTGAACCGAGAACCAAAGAGGAATGTTTTTCGGACATATATTCCTGCACATCTGAAAGTATTGTTGTAAATTCCATCGTTTTTGTCGGAGCAAAGAACAAATCCTGTGCTGTATTTCTCTCTATCATAGCTCAAACACCTCCCCGCATATTTCCTCAATAACTGACCTAAATGCTTTGCTTTCTCTTTTTACAGGAGTATCTTTTAAAAGCTCACCCGTAAGATATTGATTTTCCACCAAATCCGAATGGGGAATTGTGAAAGCCACACTGCCGAGTACCTGTTCTATATTTTCGCCGGAATGAATGCTTTTCACATTATTGGCGACTTTCAGCTGTCTGTCCGCCTTGAATTTTGCATCGCTTATGAGCGGAAGCTGTGATGACAGATAGGATATTGATTTCAGATCACAGTTTATGAGCCGAAGCACACAGTCCGCCTCTATAATTGCCATAGTTGAAAGTATATCATCCGATAAATGACTTGAGCAGTCAATCACGATATAATCGGCGATTTCCCGAAGTGCGTCTATGAGCTGTTTTGCCTGTTCTCCGGTGTATCTCGGATACGAAAACGCATTTTCCCCTTTTAACATTCCTATCAAGGAAATATGCTTGTTTTTCTTTAAAGTTATACTGTTTTGAAGTATGAGATTTTCCGTCACTCTTGCAGCCGCCAAAATACTTCCGAGTGATTTTTCTTCTTCTATTTCTGACGGCGGAACAAGCAGCGGCAGCGGCGGTGCATCGGTATCGCACATAAGAAGTACAACATCATCTTTATTCGCTGCTATATAGTTTGCGATTTTTGCCGCAACCGTTGTTTTTCCGCATGACGGACTTCCCCATACTGCAAGCACCTGATTACTGTGCATTTTGCACCTCACCGCCCTCCGCTGCATTTTCAGCCGTATTTTCCTCCTGCGGAGGATTTAAGACCTCCTCCTGTGCCATTAAGAATTTTTCTGCCGTCTTGCGTTCCCCCCGATAGACAAGCGACATATGAATTGTGCCGGTCTTTTCAAGCTCTGCAAGCATTTTTGCCTGTGCCTCCGTTGCAAGAAGCGTCACCGTACTCGGAAGCTCGGACTCATCCTCGCCTACATTTTCAACATCAGCTCCCGTCTTGGCTGTTGCCGCAATTACCTCTACATACTGAAGTTCAACCGGAACAACCGTCATTCCCGATTTTTGATAATCGGGTGCAATAACCGAAACTATATCTCCCGATTTCAGCTTTCCCGAAAGACCTGTTGCAAAGCTTTTAAGCGTAACGGAAATTGCACGTTTTTCACCGTCCAGCTTTGCAAAATATGTATTCTCAACATACGGCGTATCAGCCACCTTTTCTTTCAGAACATAATCGCCTTTAATCATATCCATTGAAGCATACTTTCCGATTATCGATTTTGTGTCGGATACAATATTATCCGGCTGATTGGCATTCGGCACCTTTTCCTCCGACACCATATTCTTTGTTATCTCATCTCCGCTTTTTATATCATTTACCACTCTGACAACCGAAACAGTCTTATTTCCCGTCCTCGATACAAGCGGCGAAATCACAAAACAAATTACAAACGCAAGAACGATGCAGGTTATGCCAAGCATCATTCGGTTTTTAAACACATCTAAAAATTTCAAATATCAACACCTCCGTAATATATCCCAATGTTAAAGACGGAATGAATGGGAGTTCCTTTTCGCCTTTTCTTTTTCCTGCCGCCAGACCATAGACTATAAAGATGATACAGCCTGCAATAACTGTCGGCAGCATTTTGTTTATTCCTATCAAGCCTCCAAGCAACAGCACTGCTTTACTGTCCCCCATACCCATTTTATCGGTTTTAAATGAGGCAATAAAAAATGGGATTGCAGTAATTGCACCCCATAAATTTGACATATTAAATTCAATAAAATAGATTGCAATCAGCATAAGCTGACATACATTCGGAAACTGACGTTTTTTTATATCCACCGCAGACGCATACACCATAACTGCTGTAATGCAAAACTCTTTTATTCTGTCCGCCTCCTTCATAAAGGCAAAAATACAGACGGCATCTTATGATACCGCCTGCATTTTTGCATATTCAGTTCAAACCCTTTTACCGTATTTTACTCAGTCTGCATTATCGGTTCCGAAATATTTTTTAAGTATTCCTCAACATTTCGGTATGAAATTCCGTTTTCCGCTTCAAAGCTTTCGCCTCTGTAAAGCACGGTTTTGCTCACAATTTGCCCGAACCTGCGCTCTGTCTGCTCACACTTGTCAGCGTCCGCAAGATGTCGGTACTGATTTGCGTCGGACTTATCGCTGTGTTTGATCTCATAAATTCCGCATACATTTTTCTCACGGTCATAGATCACCATATCAAACTCTCCTGCCGCAAATTTCAGCTTAAACACCCTATACCTTTTCGGATTCAATTTTTTTGCGGTTTCCATAAGGACTATATCTTCAAGCATTCTGCCCTTTACTTCATCAAGGATACGGTTCGTAACAAGCTCTTTCATCTGCTCACTCTGAGTGCTGAATAAACTGTCTTTCATCAGCGAATGAACAAGCGCCTGTGCCTGACAGTATCGCATTCCCGGTTGTGTAAACACTATGTTGTCATAAGGTGCCGCACCCGGAATTGTTGTTTCGACAGAGGTATAATAGATTAAGTCAAGTGCTTTCAGATATTCTTTGATTTCCTCTATATGCGTTTTGGTTATACCGATTTTCTGCTCCTCACTGTTGCGGATTTCAAGTATATTCATAAGTCTTTGAGTTACCGCTTCAATATCAATATCGTCAAGTATATCCGTCCGCTTTTCGGGATTTGCCTCACCACGCAGATTTTTTGCCGCAAGTTTCAAATCATTTGATTTGAAATCTCTTGTCAGAACTTCGAGTATAAATCTGTGGTTCATATCCTCGATTATTCTGTTGATAGCGCTTGTCAGCTCACCTGCCTCATATAATGTGTACAGATGCCGAAACTGTCCGCCGTCTTCACAGTGTACAAGTGAATGCTGTATGTTCTTGCTGATCGCCGTATCGATGTATCTCCTTGTCGATTCATCACTGCGGAATGCCGATTCCTCCGAGAGCAAATCCTCATCGTCAAAATCAATTTCGCCTGCACGGAGCGTTCCGCCGTATCGGATATATTCATCTATATCGTCCTTTTTAAGAAGTCTTGAATATTCACGAAACGGTATAAAGGTCGTGTGGATACTGTATGCTCTGTCATAAAGCTCCTGATTTTTTGCAAACCAGAATCCCAGCGAGTCGGTACCCGACAGTATGATTTTCATACCCATAGCCGCATACACATCCGATAAAAGCGAGGAAGAGTCTATAAAGTCGCTCATCAGCGTTATTTCATCTATAAACACATTTCTTATCCCACTGTCATAGAGCAATTGCAAATCCTTATTCAGCCCCGCCATTGTATCATCGGTTTCAATTTTTATATATACGGTTTTTGAGAAATCCTCTGCCGTCATATCCTGTATCGTCTGAAACAGCATTGTTGTTTTACCAGTTCTTCTCAAACCGTATATGACGCATATTCTCGGTTCATTCGGCAATTCCAGAAATTTTTTTATACTGCCAAAGCAGTCACGCCGTTCATATCGTCTGACCGATTCCGTCATCCGCATAAGACTTTCGCCTGCCGACACCTTTGTGTGAAATTCCGTTAAAGGCACATTTTTCATCTTCGGCACCTCCTTTTCAAGAGCCTTCAGCTCTTTCTGCAATTTTCTCCGCAGTTC
>CAKSOE010000049.1 GCA_934476675.1 uncultured Clostridia bacterium
GATCCATCACGGAAACATCGCAAATACGGCACAGAGGGCATAAAAACCGCTGTGCCGTATTTCTTTCAGGGCGACTGTTTTTGAGAAACAAGCAATTTCTCGGTCATAACCCAACATTTTTGCCGGATTCCATGTATACTGTGTATATCACACTTATGCACTCTTCACTTTTGCCCAGGCAGCGGATACACTGATATCAACAGATACCAAATACAGCGAGGCAGTTATGAAAACAAGGAGATGTCCCTAACAACCATGTACATAAGCGAAACGCAACGCCCAAGTCCGTCTTAACAAAACGGTTTTTATATGCACGCCCTAATGCGGCTGTACTATGCCTTAAAGCATAGCGCAGTAGCTTTTTTGTTTCCCCGAATACCGTAACAGGAGGTGACCACGATGTTTAGCCTTGCAGAATCAATTGACGAAGCTCAACACAACGCAGTGCCATAAAAAGCGGCGCCCTGCCGTTTTCAAGCGACAAGGTGAAAGAATGAAAAAGAATACAGGAAAGAAACAGGTGTTGAAATAGCAAAGGCTGTCTTTGCGCAAACACACAGACACCTATATTTTTTGACCTCTGCGGTCAACAGAATTCCATACGATATCTGCAAAAGACCAACGATAAATCTGTTATTTCGGAATATCAAAGTGGCTTGGCTTTCTGCGTTTGTATAAACGGCGGCGTACTGTCGAAGTTTGCGGTAGGCTGTCGAAGCCCTCCGTATCAATCGTTTTTGACCTAACAAAAAAAAGATTGAACGGAGGTACATAAATTTGAAAAAAACTGAATCCTAAAAAGGTTTTTATTATAGCCGACGGCAGCTATCAGGAAATTACTCCCCGGAGCATGAATTTCGGAAAGAAGCCGATGCAGGCTACCGAGAAAAGAAATTCATCGGCCTGCACAGCATGATCATGGAGGTGAGTGAAAAGGAATACATTGGATTCTACCGCAACAAACGGCGACAGAAATATCTCGACGAGCAGCGCAGGGATAACGGCGATGTTTCGTATGAAGCCTTGAACAGTGATGAATTCAACGGCGAGGAAATTCTGATTGCCGAGTTGCCGGATGTGTGCGATACGCTTGTCCATCAGCAATTGTTAGACAAGCTGCGAAAAACGGTGGACGCTCTGCCGGAGGATGAAAAGGCTCTAATTGTTGCACATTTCTATGACGAAGTTCCGCAGACGGAGCTTGCCGAGCGCTACGGCGTTTCACAGCAGGCAATCAGCAAGAAAATCGCAAAGATCCGTGCGAAACTCAAAAAACTTTTAGAAAATTAAAAAATTTGGTTGTAGCCCCCTTGCTTTTTCGGCTGAAAAAGTGAGGGGGCTTTCTCAATAGCCTCCGCCCGTTCTTTGAAAACCGAATAGTACAGCGCATTCTTTACCTTCCTTCTGCCGTCGGCGAGAGACGATGAGCCACACTACCTATGAGTCAAACGGGGCGGCGCATCCGCACCGAAGGCCATGACAGGCAGAAGCAATAATGATACTTGTGCTCAGTCACAGTCGAGCGTTGAAGCGGCACGAAAAAGCGCCGTGAGCCGTCGCAACCAATGAGAGCACCTCGCAGAGAGGTGAGATTCCCATGAGGCAAAATGCATTGCCGGAGGATGCGTTCCCTTGTTCGGGGTGTCGTGGACAAATACGGACAAAAGCAAAAACGATTGATACAAATACCAAGGCGGTCGTTTGCCCAAAAGCACTCGACCGCCTTTTACTTAAAACGGAGGCTAATATGAAAGAGATCAAACGAGGCGAAATCTATGCCGTTGACTTCGGTACAGGCTTCGGCAGTGAGCAAGGCGGAACGCGCCCGTCCTTGATTTTACAGAATGATATCGGCAACAGGCACAGCCCCACCACCATCGTGGCGGCGATCACAGGCAGAAAGACAAAAGCGGCTCTGCCCACCCATGTGAAAATCATGGCGAAAGGGCTTAAAACCGAATCCACCGTCCTGCTCGAACAAATCAGGACGATAGACAAAGAGAGGCTCAACGAATACATCGACAGGCTCGACAGCAAGACCATCGCCGCCGTTGACCGTGCCATTGTAGTGAGCCTCGGCATCAAATACCTGGAGGAACTGTTCAATGGATAAAAGAACCGACATCAACAATACATCATTCGCTTACAGTGTAAACCTATTAAAAATGCTCCTCGCCATGCAACTCATCACCGAGGATGAATACGAAAGAATCACTCAGATCAGTGCCGAACATTACGGTGCTGATCTGATTTGTGTCTGAAATCATAATTCTTAAGTTTTTGCAAAAAACCGCTGGAAGTATTCGAACTATTGTGGTATGGTGTGTCGTGCCAAAAGGCGAATAACAGCAAGGTGACCCCTTGCGAAAAGGAGAAAGACATGAACATTACTGAAATCACAAGCACAAAGAAGCAGATAGCCGAACGTCTTCGGTTAGCCCCATACTGCCGGGTGTTGAGTGACTCTACCGACCAGCTCCACTCCTTCGCCGCACAGATCCGCTAATACAGCGACTATGCCAAGAAGCATCCCGAATATCAGCTTGTCGACATTTATGCCGATGAGGGCATCACGGGAACCTAGATGAAAAAGCGGGACGAGCTGAATCGGCTGATAGCCGACTGCAGGAAAGGCAAGGTCGACCGCATCATCATCAAATTGGTTTCCCGATTGGCACGGAACACCGAGAAACCGCTTGTACTGCTGCGAATGTGCAAAGAAATCGGCGTGAGCATGTATTTCGAGGAACAGGGTATCGACAGCGAAAAAGTGAATATGGAAATGATCGTAACATTCCCCGGTATGGCCGCACAGCAAGAAAGTGTGAACATATCGGGGAATTTGCGTTGGAGCTATCAAAAGCGGATGCGGTCCGGTGACTTCAATTGCACCTGTCCGGCTTACGGCTTCGACCTCAAGGATGGGCAGATGACCGTCAACGAAACGGAGGCGACGGTCATTCGGCGCATATTCGACCTATATCTCCGAGGCTACGGAACGCTTGCCATTGCAAAAATGCTGAATGAGGACGGCATACCGCGGAAGCACGGCTACGAAAAATGGCTGCCGAGTTCCATCAACTATGTGTTGAACAATGAACGCTATATGGGAGATGCGCTCCTGCAAAAGAGCTACACTACCGAAACCCTGCCGTTTCGGAAAATGAAAAACGACGGACGGCTGCCGCAATATGGACTATAGTCAATAAAGTGGACAGAAAAAACAGGAAAATTAAATTCGGAGGTTTCTAATTATGAAAACAGAACTTAAAAACATCGGCTCTTGTGGCAGACTGCATTATGATTTTCTTTACCGCAATAATCGGACGGACATCAATGTTATGCGGCTAAACGGAACTCTAAACAATCACCTTGCCGACATGGATCGTAATGCCTGCGAAATGTTTGATTCATTAGTCCGGCAAACGGCTGAAAATGAGGGCGTAACCGAACAGTTCAAATCAACCAATTAAATTGAATGGATCAGACGAATGAATAACATTCAAAGCAGAGTACGGGAATTAATCTTGAATGAGCTAATCTATCAATAGTGACGAAAAGGCGGGGGTTTCACCCTCGCCTTTTGCTTTATGCTCTTTTTTCTTATTCTTTTCATATTCCGCTTTCCAAGCGGCAAACTCCTCCTGTCCCTCTTTGGAAAGAAAGAATTCGCGAATATCCGGCAGCATTGTACGAGCAATGGCTTCAAGAATATTATCCGGAATCTCCGATGTTCCGAAACGGTTTCCTAATATTTTGTATTTGATACGAACAAATAGTTGCTTGAGAATGTTGCCGTATTGCAGATTGTAAATGTCATGCCAATACGGAATCAGCTGTTTTTTGAGTTCATTTATATTCATAGAATTCTCCGTTCAAAGGGTTTTAGGGATTTGCCCTAACAAGGTCGTGTGGACGCAGGCGGCGGCTCGCTAAGCCAAGTGTGGACACAAAGACGATGCTTGCTAAGGTAATGCCGTAGCAGCATCCCCGAATTTGGATAGCCAAATTCAGTGCTTGCTGAGACACAATCATAATGAATGTACTTTGTTATTGCTTATTATATCAAAAAATGTCCAGATAATATAAACATCAAATTGTTGTTCTAAATCGTACAATATCATACAATATATTTACAAACCACAAATCTTGTGTTATAATATAAAAAACATTATGTTGAGGTGATTTTTATGCCTGAAATAGAAGACCGTTATTATTCCATGCCTGAAATCATGAAATATCTCGGAATCAGCAGAGATACAGCGTTGCGTTGGATTGCCACAAAAGAGATGCCTGCGCATAAAGTCGGGAAGAAGTGGAAGTTCAAGGTTTCCGAAATTGACGAATGGGTGAATAGCGACAAGGCGGAAGAGTAGGGAGACTGTTTTATGGGAATAATTCAAAAAATAATTTCCAAACATAAAGAAAAAGTAAGAGCCCGTAATGATATGTGCGACAACCTAATTATGCAGATTGATACGGCTCTACAAGAAATAACTATCATCTTTTCGGATTTGCAGTCTTTTGTTGAGCCAAGCAAAGAATCAGAATGGCATAATCGCAATTCTTCTCTAATGACAAACGTCGCTTTAACTAATACTCAAAAAATAAAAAAGGCAGTACACTATAAAAAACTATTGGAGAAACAAGCTGAACTATATCGTAGTGCTAACTCTCTTAAACAACAAATTAGTATTCATAACGATAGGGTTGCCGATGCCAAAATTCAAAATGCGTATACCTTGATTGGTGATGTTGAAGGGCGAAGATTAGACAAACAACAAATGACTTGTATTGTCAAAGACGCTCATAATCATCTTGTGATTGCTGGCGCAGGAACAGGTAAAACAACTACAGTAGTTGGTAAAATTAAATTCCTGTTAAAATCGGGAAAATATAAACCGGAAGATATTTTGGTATTGTCTTTTACAAATGTTTCAGCAAGTGAGATGAGCCAACGAATTAACAAAGAAACCGGTTGTAACATAGATGCATCTACCTTTCACAAACTTGGGTTGAATATTATTACTAAAGTAAATGGCATCGTCCCTAAAATTACGCAATTAAATTTGCGGAAGTTCGTTAAAGAGCAGTTGTTGTTGAATATGCAATCAGAAGCATACTTAAATCTGTTAAGTTCGTATTTATTGTATAATCGCGTTGTTTCTAAGTCCGAGTTTGAGTTTAAAACGCAGGCCGAATATGAAGAATATTTGCGATTAAATCCGCCAAGAACTATAAATAATGAAACAGTAAAAAGTTATGGTGAAATGGATATAGCTAACTTTTTAACACAAAACGGAATACAATATATCTATGAGAACCCTTATAAAATCGATACACGCACAAGTGAATACGGCCAATATAACCCGGACTTTTATTTACCTGAATATGATATCTATATTGAGTATTTTGGTATAAACAAGAACGGCGAAGTTCCAACTTATTTCAAAGGCGCTAACGGAATGACAGCAAGCCAATCATATCAAGCATCTATGAAATGGAAGCGAGAAACCCATACTGCTAATAATACTGTCTTGATTGAATGTTATGCTTATGAAAAATTCGATGGTCTCTTGCTTGAAAACTTAAAAGAAAAACTTATTTTAAACGGCGTAAAACTAACACTAAAATCTACAAAAGAATTATGGAAACAAGTGTCTGCTGACGGCGATTCTATTCTTGATGGCGTTATTGAGTTGTTTGAAACAGTTATCAATCTTATAAAAAGCAATGGATATTCAATTGCTACTGTGCGTCAGTTAAATATTGGAAATAGTAATGCTCAAAATAATAATACCATTTTGGCACTTCTTGAACCAATATTTAATTCATATTGTGCTTATTTGCACGAACACAAGGAAATTGATTTCAATGATATGATCAATATGGCAACCCAGTTTGTTGAACAAAGGAAATATATCAGTCCTTACAAATATGTTATTGTTGACGAGTATCAAGATATTTCCAAGGCTCGTTTCTCATTGTTAAACAGTATGAGAAAATCTAATGATTATGATCTGTTTTGCGTGGGCGATGATTGGCAGAGCATTTATCGTTTCGCAGGCAGTGATATCGGATATATTTTGAACTTTGAAAAATACTGGGGTTCTAGCGAAATCAGTAAAATTGAAACAACCTATCGTTTTACTCAAAAACTTATAGAAATTAGCGGAAATTTCATAATGCAAAATCCAGTTCAGATCAAAAAGTCCATCAAAGGGAAAACTGATGCTGTAGGGTTTGCTTTAGGTGAAATTAGCGGATATACCGATAAGTTTTCCATTGAGTTTATGGCTAAAAAACTCGAAGATTTGCCGAGAGATAGTAGCGTGTTCTTCATCGGAAGATACTCCTTTGATGCAAAATTGTTGAGTGATAGTGGATTGTTTGAATGTCAATTTAATAATGTTAGCGGATACGTGGGAGTAAAATACCGAAAGCGAAACGATCTAAAAATGAGTTTTATAACTGCACACAAATCAAAGGGCTTACAGGCAGATTATATCTTTATTATTAATAATAAAAAATCAAGAATGGGTTTTCCCAGCAAAATACAAGATGCTGCTATACTAAACTTATTACTCGATAATTGTGATCAATACCCATATGCAGAGGAACGCCGCCTTTTTTATGTTGCATTGACAAGAGCGAAGAAAAAAGCGTTTCTTGTTACTGTTAATAATCAAGAATCCGAATTTGCTATGGAACTCAAAGAACGCTACGGTAACGAACTTAAACGAGAACAATGGGAATGCCCGTTATGTGGCGGGAAATTGTTGAAAAAGAAAGGACCGTATGGAGAATTCTTTGGATGTTCAAATTATAAGACTACAGGATGTAGATATAAAAGAAGGATTAATTAAATTAATCAGTCCAGAGAAATCAATTTTGCGGGCATTGTCGCAGCAAGCGCTGAATTTGCTACAGCAAATTCGCTTGTTAGGGAGATCTCTAACACCCCAAAATCCAGATAACATCAAGGAAAACTTGTGTTATACACTCCAAAAGAAAGGCGGGTGAAGAAAATGAAAGGCGTAATCTATGCAAGATATTCTTCGGATAATCAGCGTGAAAAATCTATTGAAGGACAGATTCGCGAATGTAAGGCCTTTGCCGAGAAGAATGATATTCAAATTGTAGAAACCTACATTTTTGCACGCAATCGCTATGACTCTGCTCATTATAAATCCATTCTCAAAAGAAACGGCGTAAAGGTTATTTCTGCAACTGAAATCATTTCACAAGGTGCAGAAGGCATTTTGCTTGAATCTTTACTTGAGGGTTATGTCGAATACTACTCTGCCAAGCTTTCCGAAAAGGTCATTCGTGGTATGAAAGAGAATGCACTAAAATGTAAATACAACGGCGGTACGCTTCCAATCGGATATGTAATTGACGAAAACAAAAGCTTCCAAATTGATACTCTTGTTGCCCCCCTGTTGCTCTTGACGCTTTTAAGCGTTATGATGAAGGCTACACGATGAAAGAAATGGTTGACTATCTAAAACTGAAAGGTGTTCGCACAAAGAACAACGGCGAGATTTCAATCAACAGCCTGACAAGAATGCTTCACAACAAAAAATATATCGGCGAATACAAATATCGTGATGTGGTGTGCCTGACGGTATTCCTGCAATAGTAACAAAGGATTTATTTGACAGAGTTCAGGAAAAACTGGCTAAAAAAAAAAGCTCCTGCACGGCACAAGTCGGAGAATGATTATCTTCTTACTCCAAAACTATACTGTGGCAAATGTAAATCTTTTATGGTCGGTGAAAGCGGAACAGGCAGGAACAAGGTTCACCGTTATTACAAATGTGCAAGCGTAAAAAATCACAAGGGCTGTGATAAGAAAACCGTTAAAAAAGACTGGATAGAAAACCTTGTTATCAAAGTCATCAAGGATATAATTTTCGATGATAATCTGATAAACGACCTTGCAGATACTTTAATTGAGGCACTCAGTAAAGAAAGTACGGTTTTACCGTTATTGAAAAAACAGCTTTCAGATGTTGAAAAAAGCATTGATAATATGCTGAATGCAATCCAGCAAGGCATCTTCACTAAATCAACAAAGGTAAGACTTGAAGAACTTGAACAACAGAAAAGTGATTTGAGTGTCCGCATTATGCAGGAGGAAATGGTTAAACCGCCTATTGACAAGGACAAAATCGTATTTTGTCTTACTCGTTTCCGCAAACTTGATACAACTAATTTTGAGCACAGGAAACGACTTGTTGACAGCTTCATTAACGCAATATACTTATTCGACGACAGGATAGTATTTACATTCAATTATAAAGACGGAAGCAGAACCATAACCTTTGACGATATAGAAAACTCGGACTTGTGTTCGGATTTGACTTTGCTTGGTACACCAAAAGAGTAGTTTTTAACTGCTCTTTTTCTTTTCTGAAAAACTAATTATAATATTTCGGAAAATTTAAAAAACGGTTCTTGCGGTAAGGATAAGGGGATATGAATAAAATTCAGTATTAAAAATTAAAAAGCACAGGCTTTTCAAAATAACGAAAGTCTGTGCTTTTTATTTTCGGCTCTATAATAAATGTTGGGGTAACAAATAGATCCTACAAAAATAATTTTAAAAAAAGTAGAGCATATTTGTCTA
>CAKSOE010000050.1 GCA_934476675.1 uncultured Clostridia bacterium
GCGCAAGTGCCGGATAGGAACGGCAAAATTTTTTACACTTCTATTGCTTCTTTATCACACATCAATAAAATCGCAGGGTATCAAGCAAGTAATTCGTATATTGCGGTGGTGAGCCTAATTTTATTCGGCGGCTGTGCGTGCCGCCTTTAATTCTCATTTTCGGTCTTGCCGATAAATCTGTAATAAATTTCTATCGGCATTACCTTTTCGCCGTTTTCGTCCGTTTTTTCGTGAATGACGATTTTGTCAATAAGGCGGTTTAACAAATCCGCCGTGAGCTCTTTTACGGGCGAATACCGTTCTATCAAATCTGCAAAATCCTTTGCCGATTCGGTTTTCTGCTCCGTCCTTGATAATCTCGTCTGAATTTCATCATAACGATTTTTTAATTCCTTTTCCTCTTTTTCAAGGCTTGCGGATATTGAAGCGTAACGCTCATTCGATATACGGCCGAAAACCTTATCCTCATACATTGCCTGCAAAACCTTGCTTATCTCGTCAAGCCTTTGCGTTATTTTCTGTATTTCCTTTTTGGATAACGCACTTTCGCCGCTTTGCATATCGCCCGTACTCCGGATAAGCCTTTTCACATACGCAGCCTTATCCTCTTTTGACAGCCGTATATGGCGGTTAATATCGTTAAGCACAACGCTTTTCAA
Organism: uncultured Clostridia bacterium; assembly: GCA_934476675.1. Classification (GTDB taxonomy): domain Bacteria; phylum Bacillota; class Clostridia; order UBA1381; family UBA1381; genus UBA4716. The sequence goes on from CAKSOE010000050.1 coordinate 660, forward strand.
ATTCTCGGCGGTGACGGAATGGTTTGTGCATACGCTTTTCCCTCTGTGAACATACAAATTGCATTGATATTTAGCGGTATTTGTTACGCTGTTTTCCTTTTTGTAGACAAGGCTCGAGCCGCACTCGCCGCAGAATACCAGCCCCCGAAAAACATTATCGGGATTTAATTTGTTTTGAGGTTTTTTGACTGCAATACGCTTTTGAACGGTGTAAAATGTTTCCTTGTCAACAAGCGGCTCATGCGTGTTTTCAACCCGTATATGCTCGCTTTCGGGGCGTGCAATCAGCTTTTTGTCCTTAAATGATTTTGAGGTAAATTTAAGACTTACCATATTACCGATATACACCTCGTTTGACAAAACATCTCTGACCGTTGTCTGAAACCAGCTGTACGGATATTTCACCTTTTTGTTTTCACGCATAACGCCGTCCTTATCTCTGACATAAGCGCCGGGTGTGGGAATATGCTCATTTTTTAATGCAGTTGCGATAGCACAGCACGATTTGCCGTCCAATGCCATTTGAAACATACGCTTAACGATTTCTGCGTTCTCATCGGGAATTAACTTATGCTTATCCTCCGGCGATTTTCTGTAACCGAACGGAGCAAACACGCCCGTAAATTCACCTTTTAACGCTTTGGTTTTATACGAAGAACGGATTTTACGGCTGATGTCGCGTGCATACCATTCGTTGATAATATTTTTGAACGGAGCAAATTCGTTATCGCCTGTGCTGCTGTCAACATTATCGTTTACGGCGATAAAACGAACATCATATTTCGGAAACATAATCTCGGTGTAATAACCCGTCTGCAAGTATTCGCGTCCAAGTCTTGACAGGTCTTTTACAATAACCGTGCCTACATTTCCGTTTTCTATCTCGGTTATCATTTCTTGAAAGCCTTTGCGTTCAAACGTTGTGCCCGAAACACCGTCGTCTATGAAATACTTGCAGTTGGTGTGTCCGTTTTCGCTTGCAAAATGTTCAAGCATTGCCTTTTGGTTTTGTATGCTCATACTGTCGCCGCCCAAATCATCATCTCGGCTTAATCGGCAGTAAAGAGCCGTTATTTTATTAAATTGCTGTTTCTTATTCATTGATTCCTTCCTTTCCGAACAGCAATTTAAGATATTGTATATTTTAATTATACCGTGCCTTTGAAAATATTTCAATGCCTAATCAAAAATTTCTGTTCTTTCGGTATCTTTTTATTATGAATTATGGTATAATTATAAATTAAGAAAGAAGGACTTGCATTGACTGTAAATTGACTTAAAATTGAGTAAAAAGGAAGTGAAATTTTAATTATGAAAATATGCGATTTCTGCACGGCTGCAAAAATAATACTTGATTTTGTTGCAGTCAGCAAAAGTATAAGCCAGCTTGATTTTATGTATGACTTATTCAAGGACTTTATCGAAAGCGACGAAGGTCTTGACTTTGATTTCGACAACGGGCTTGTGTGCCGCTGGCTGAACGGAACGGCGAAAATAAGTTCTCGTCTTACAAGCTATTATTCCGCAAACGGAAATATTGAAGCAATGGCGATTGACATTGAACAAAATATTTTGCCCCTGCTCTACGATAAATTTATGGCGGCAGAGGAACTGTATCATCTTTTGATGAACGATACGACCGTATCGGCAAATCTAAAAAGTGAACTTACAGAAAATTATCCCTATAACAATGATATTGACCTTTCAAATTTCATAAGCCGCGTACTGTTATTTACAATGAACAGGACATTTATCAAACACGATGTCAAAACGAAAGAATTATTATCAACGGGCGCACTCTCACCCATTGTGAAAGATTACATCTATGACATTGTACCGAAGCCCTGCCGTCATTTCTGCGGACGGGAAACCGACCTTGAAAATATACACGAATTACTGAAAGAAAACGATAAAATATTTTTAACGGGAGTTGCGGGCATAGGCAAAAGCGAGCTTGCCAAAATGTATGCCGAAAAATATAAAAAAGAATATACGAATATTTTGTATTTACGGTATGGCGGAAACTTAAAACAGATGATTGCAGACTGCGATTTTGCCGACGATACGGAAACCGAAACTGACAGCCGTTTTGAAAGGCACAGCCGATTTTTGAAAAGTCTGAAAGAGGACACGCTGATTATCATTGATAATTTTGATATTCTCCCCACGCCCGAAAGCGGCTTTGACGATATTATGCAATACCGCTGCAAAATCTTGTTTACAACAAGGTGCAGATTTTCCGAATACACGGAATTTGAGGTTTTGGAAATGCCGCAAAGTACCCTTGTCGGGCTTGCCGGAAAATTCTATGACAAAACCGAACAGAAACTTGAAATTATAGCGCAAATTATTGACGAGGTACACCGTCACACTCTGTCAGCCGAGCTTGCCGCCCGTCTGCTTGCCTGCGGAATATTAAAGCCGAAAAAACTGCTTTCGGAACTGAAAAAATCAAAAAGCATACTGCAAAGCGAGGACAAAATAAATATCGTAAAGGACGGCAGAAACCGAAAGGCAACCTATTACGAGCATATCCACAGGCTTATGTATATTGCCGGGCTTGACGGCGAGTGCGGCGAAATATTAAAATGTATGACATTTGTTCCCAATGAGGGCATAAACTCAAGACTTTTTGCCCGGTGGCTGAACTTAAAAAATCTCAACAACCTTAACCGGCTAATAGAATACGGAACGATAAAACGGAATGAATTACACAAAATTGTCCTGCACCCTCTGATAAGGGAAATTACGCTTGACGATAAAAAGCCGAGTATTTTAAACTGCGAAATTTTTATCGCCGGCATACATAACCTGTGCCTTATGCACGGAGCAGACCTGCCGTATCACAATACAATGTTTAAGGTGATTGAAAATATAATCCTGCTTGCAGAAAAGGACGATACGGACAAATACAAGATATTCATAAAAGACGCATTTACGTATATGGAAAAGTACGCATATCAAAGCGGAATGAAGCTGATTATTTCAGAGCTTGAAACAATGGAGCATAACAATGATGACCGTGCTTTGCTTTTTGATTATAAATCGGCGTATGAGCACATCTGTAATCAAAACATATCCGCCGCTTTGGAATATGAGTTGCAAGCTGTAAATTATTTATGCGATGAAAATACAAATCCTCACCTTACAGCGAATATTTACGCAAATATGGGCGGCTTGTATCACGCAAGCGGAGATGTATTCAAAGCAAAAGAATTTATGGAAAAGGCATATCATATTTTAACGAAAAACAGCTTGCAGTACACAGCCGACAGTATTGCTCAAATCTGCAACTATGCTAACCTTGCCGCAAACCTCGGCGAGCCGGAAAAAGCAATAACCGCATTAAAGAAATGTGTGGAATACACGGAGGAAAACAGCGGTATTTATGCGGAGCTTTTATGGAATAGCGGCATTATATATTTGCAGATGAACGATAATGCAAACGCCGTACTGAATTTGAAAAAGGCATTGAATATCTATGCCGAAATTTATGAGGACGAGCCGGAGCTTACGCAGCGGAAAATATCCGAACTGCAAGACGCTGTTTCCTCATACGGAATCAATGCACAAAATTTAATATCGGAAAATTAGTCAATTTACGCTCAATTTGCACTCAATGTAAAACGGCCTCTTTTCCTGTAAACTGAAATTACAGTTTGCAGAGAAAGGAGGCTTTTTTATGTTCAAGAATAAACCGAGAGCCGCGCCTATCGGAAACACATACCGCAGAAAATGCGGCAATGTTACATTTATTGTTTCGTCATTCGGAAATCCCGACACGAAACAGACGGCAGACGATTTGATTTTATCAATGCTGAAAAACAAGGTAAAGGAGCGAAAAGCAGTATGACAGAGGACGAGAAAAAATTATTGCAGGAAAAGCATAGATTAGAAGAAGCAATCGCCCGTGACAGAGTAAAGGAACGCAAGGCAAGAACGCACAGACTTATCGTTGAGGGTGCGGCTTTGGAAAAGGTTTTGCCCGAAATAAAAACGGTAGAAACCGATAATCTGGAGGAATTTTTACATCGGTATTTTACCGAAAATCTGATGTGAAAACAACCTGTTTTAAGGGGATTTCCGCATAGAAATCCCCTTAATTTCCCTATAAGGGCGCGCTTACTCACCACTTGCCGTAGGCAAGCGGTGGTACTTGCCGTTGGCAAGCCGTGCGCTCTTGCAGAGAGCTCGTCAAATTCGCTCTGCTCATTTGCCGTAAATTCCGACGGTTTTGTAATTTTACAAAACAATGCTCCGATAAAATCGGACATATCGGTATTTCATACCTTGTCGGAATTTTGATAAAACCTGTCGCCGACAGCTTTTATCTTTGATGTGCGTTATCTGTTTCACATCTTCCGCCCACTTTCTTTTTTGAAAAAAGAAACAAAAAAGTAACGCAATAGAACGCCGTTTTCGGGGTGTTTAATGGTTATATATTACCCACTCAAAAACGGCTCCCGAAACCATTGTATTTACTTGATAAATTATGTTCTATTGCGTGACAGAAAGGAGCAATCCGCTATGGCAATTTACCATTTAGAAGCAAAGGTCATTTCAAGAGGCATCGGCAGAAGTGCTGTTGCCGCTGCCGCATATATGAGCTGTTCCAAAATTTTCAATGATTATGACGGAGTGCAGCACGATTACACAAGAAAGCACGGTCTTGTATATGAACAAGTGCTATTACCGCCGCAAGCTCCGCCGGAGTGGCAAGACAGAAGTGTGTTGTGGAATGCCGTTGAAGAAACCGAAAAAACAAAGGACAGCAGACTTGCAAGAGAGTTTGTCGTTTCTCTGCCTGTTGAGTTGAACAAGAAACAAAATATATCCTTAATAACCGAGTATGTAAAGGACAATTTTGTAACAGACGGAATGTGCGCCGACATTGCAATTCACGATACGGACGGACATAACCCACACGCACATATTATGCTGACCGTCCGACCGCTTGACAAAAACGGCAAGTGGCAGAGCAAAACCGAAAAAGAATATTTGTGCGTTAAAAACGGCGAGGAACGGGGTTTTACATCGACGGAGTTTAAGACTGCACAGGCTGACGGCTGGGAAAAGCAATATCAGTATTTTGTCGGTAAAAAGAAAGTATATATGTCGCCATCACAAGCAGATGATTTAGAGCGTGCTTCAAAATATCCGAAAAGCACACGCTACGGCAGACAAAATCCCATAACAGAGCGTTGGAACAGTGAGGAGCAGTTGCAGATATGGCGAAAAAATTGGGCGGATATTTCAAATAAATATCTTGAACTTACAAAATTCGAAAGTCGTATTGACCACAGAAGCCATAAGGCACGGGGTATTGACGAGAAACCCACAATTTATGAGGGGATTTCCGCAAGAATAATCGAGATAAAAGGCGGCGTTTCCGAGCGGTGTGAATTAAATCGGCAGATTAAAGAGGACAATCGTATTTTGCGTGAAATCAAAAAGCGGATAAAGAAACTGACGGAGGCAGTCAAACGCACCCTGCCCGCCGTTGCGGAAACACTTGAAAAATTACGCAGTACAATGATTCATTGCCGGTATGTCATAAATTTTGCGGATAGGTGGAAAACCGCAAAGACAGCGGAAGCCGCAAGGCTGAAAATTTATTGTGATGATTATTCTGCAATTATTGCCGAATTAAAATCAAAAATCAGTGAACGCAAGCAGAAACAGGACGAAAAAGCAAAAACGCCGCCGATTAAGATTTTCAGACATAAGGAATTAACGCAAACTATCAATGAACTGTCGGAGCAAATCGAGGAATTGCGCACAGAAAAAAATACAATTTTAGCAAACCTTAATACAAATGATATTCAGACGGTCAAGACTAAACTAAACGATATTCAAAAAGCCGTTCCCGTTATGGAAAGACACTCAAAAGAAAGCAAAACAAGACTTGACAGCGCTCAAAAGGAATATGCCCAGTTAAAGGAACAGGTGCAGAAATTTGATACGGAAGAATTACAAAATTTGCGTTATGACATCAGACCACAGACTGAAAGTGAAACAATATCCGAGCTGCAAAAAATTTATGGTGACTCATTTATTCAGAATATTTATGATACCGCAAAATCCAAAACCGATAAAGCCATAGGCGAAACGGACAGGTATTCCGTACGCAAACAGCTTGAAAATTATATAAACAAGAAAAGTGTGCAAAAAATCGAAAATATCCGCCGTAAACAAGAAAAAGAAAACGAACGGTAGATGTAAAAGACAAGGTGTAATTGAGCAAACAGACAGTTAAAAACACCGTAAAATCAGCACTTTTAAGGGCGGTTTTGAGCAAGGTAATACCCTAACCCCAAACCGTCCCTAAAATGATTTCTATTTGCTCAATCTTTTCTCTGTCAAAAATTTTTCGCCACAATAACCAATTTTAGGCCATAGCCATTTACTAATCAACAAAAATATGGTATAATAGACATACTTATCACTTTATAGACAAATGTTCGTATTAAATATATGGACATATTTTGAGGAGAAGGGAATGACATAATATATGGAAATCGTAAATATCGCTATATGTGATGATAACATTGAACACATCAATATCCTTGAAAAATATTTGTTTGAAATAAGCAATATTAAAATTGAATGTGACGCATATCAAAGCGGAGAAAGCCTTGTTAATGCCTATAAAAAAAATATTGAAAGATATGATGTTGTTTTTCTTGATATGGAAATGGAAGAATTAAACGGAATAGAAACCGCTAATTTAATACGAGAATTTGACGAGCATACCATCATTTTTATTTAAAGGAAAGCCATCTATTAAAATTGTTGTATCTTTTTTAACCATTGCTTTAATAGGAATTATCGAAATAATGGTTTTATTCTGCATTACTTTATTTTTGAGAGTAACGGTATCAACGGTAGTGAACACGCCATTGTATAGGCTGTTGGGAATAATAGTTTCTAAAATGCTCACATTATTCGTTGTTAATATTATTTGCGTGAAATTCAGAAAAGAACAGTATTATATTGGAACATCATATTGGATGCTATTTCTTCTAATGTTTACCACGTCTATAATTGCAGTTTTTCTGATTTTCAAACTCTCGTTTGACGACACTAGTGCTTTTATGCAAAACCTATCTATACTATGTTCGTTTGGTTTGCTGTTCAGTACATATTTTGCTCTATATCTATATGACCATATTATGAAGCAAGCCGCTACAATAAGAAATCAAGAGCAATATGAACAGCATTTAAAAAGGCAGTTGAAGCACTTGGACGATATTTTAATAACACAAAAGCAAATAAAAAAATTCAAACACGATTTTGATAATTTTCAAATAGGTTTGCAATCCTATATAGATAATGGGGATTTATACGGAGCAAATATTTATTTGAATGATTTAAGAAAGAATGTAAAGTTTGATGAATGTACTGTTGAAACGGGCAATCCCGCATTAGATGCTATTTTGAGTACAAAAATAGCCATTGCAAAAAGTAAAGGAATAGATGTAAATACCATAATTCAAATT
>CAKSOE010000051.1 GCA_934476675.1 uncultured Clostridia bacterium
ACCGTATAAGGGACCGTGAAAAGACCGCGGCATAAACTTTCTTCAACCGACGGCATAGATTATATTCAGAAACAAAATCTGTCAAGGTTAATACAGAGCGCCTTGGCGACCTTGACAGATTTCCGTTTCCGAATGGATTGTTAGTTATGCCGGTTGAAGAATTAAAGTAGTTTCAGAAATTTGGGGTAAATTTCGACTGCACTTTTATTGACATTTCCATTTTTACTTTACATAGTATGCCAATGCAGTAAGGTCGGGGTGGGATTTTATCGCATTTGCAACAATTTCGGCAATTTTCTTTGCACCGTCTTCGGTCGGGTGCAGTCCGTCATAGGATGAAAACAATGCTTTTGCATCGTCTGTTGACAATGTGTTAAGGTATGCTTTGTGAAGCTGTCCGACATCAAGCAAGGGAACATCAAGTGCCGCTGCCTCCGTACGTGCCGCCTCACGCCATCTCTCCGTATAGCTTTCCGTCCAACCCTCGGTTCGGCTGCCGGATTCCTTAACATAAGGCGTGCTTATTGATGTCAGGATTACGGGATTTAAGCCTTTGTCTTTTGCCATTGTAACCATTGTTTCGAGATTGTATTTATAATTATTCCTGTTGAGGGTTGTTGCATTGTAATATGTGCCTCTGCCAAGCCCGTCTCCGGAGGTGCTTTTGTCTACACCGCTTCCGTCATTATGCCCGAACTGGATAAATACATAATCACCGGGCTGCGCTTCATCAAGAATACTTTGTCCGTCCTTTACACAGCCGTAGGAATCACCCGTTAAAGCGCCTGCGGTATTTACGACCCCGTCAAAGCGTCCTTCATTCAGATATGTTTTTGAACTTCTGCTGTGCATGGCATGGTTTGATACCTTAACGCCGCCCGATAAATTATCTTTTAAATACTGCCCCCAGCCGCGGCGTGTTTCGTTTGCTCCGATAGTTGATTCGTCCTCACAGGTGGAATCACCGGCAAGAAAAATTGTCGGGGCATTTGTGCCTTCATAAAATGTGTATGTACTGTTTGCCTTTACCGTAACAGGCAGAGAATTTACTATAAAATACAAATCAATATCCGAATTGTTTGTTATTGTTGCATTATCATACGTTGCTTTTCGCAAGGCGTTTATATAATCAACATATTCGATATTTGTCGGATTCCATACATTCTTTTCCTTTGCGGTATTCAGCAGATTTATGATATTGCTCATATCATAGCTTGCGGCTTCGGAGGATTTGTCAAACTGCCATGAATGTCCCCATATTGACAGCAGTTTGAGATTTTTCTCCAATCCGTCATCGTTTGCAGGCTGAACGCTGTCATCAAAAAATTTTCCCTTAACCTGGTTAATTGAGGTGTAATGACAGGTTGAAACCCAATCATACCATGTTTTGGGTACAGCAAAATCATTTGCCCAATCCTCATTTGTACCTTTATTTTGAAAACGGTTTTTGTCACTTCTTGTATATGCTATGTTCATATTGTTTCCCGGGTCTAAAATATAGTCATGCACTTGCTTAGACCAACTGTTTTCAGAAGAGGGAATCGTTGTCGGCAGACTGTTCGGCCATGCCATACCTCTTACGTTCTGACCGCTTTTTTCTTCAAGTTCTGCTCTGCCTTCCTTTATAAGCTGTACGTATTCTTCAAGCGTTTCAACTTGTTTTGCCGAGGTTGCACCATTATATTTGAACTGAGGGTGGCTCTTTATGTGGTTTGCAACTTCATGACCGGCATATATTTTAGATATGTTTTTACTTGAATCTGCCGGTATATACATATCCGAGTTTAAGTTAAAGGTGCATTTTGCTCCTATGCTGTTAAGTGATTCAACAAATGCTATATCCTGCGTCCGACCGTCGTCAAAGCTTAATGTTATCGCTTTGTTTGTATATCCGGGATATACTCCCTCGCAGGATGTAATCTCACCCTCGGGCGCTGCGGTAAGCTTAATGCTGCTGCATATCGGCGTAAGAGTGTTTATGCTGTTAAATAAAAATCCTTTTATAGTGTAATCTGATGATGAAACGGATTTTTCAACAGATTGAGCCGATAAAGTACCGTTGATATAATCGGCATTATCATCGGTAAATGAGGCATTGTTTATTTTGACGGTATTTAGCTTTCCGTACTTGTCATATGATGCTAATACAAGGTCAAGCTTTATGTCAGGACGATAGCATAAAAGCTCGGCATTAAATGAAACCGTACCGTTTGCGAATTGACCGTCTGTTTTGCCGCCGTTAAGACGTGCATCAAAATTTTTAAGAATATATCCGCTCTTGGGGCGCAGTTCTATATTATATTTATCATATCCCGTACCGTCCGTCAGCACCAGTACACAGTTGTTGTTAAGTTCGGCTGCTTCTTTACTCAATGATGAATCCGTATATATCAAAACTTGTGCGTCTGTGTCTATGGAATTTTTTAATTCGTCAACGGTCATTGTTTCGAGGACTGCAAGCATATCCTCAGACGCCATAACATCATTTTTGTATTCGTCCTTTATAGAGAAATCAACCTTCGGCAGCTGGCGCATAGGGGTAGTGAATGTGTAATCGGCAACGCTCTGACCGAATATTGTCTTTAAGCTTTTGTCAAACGAAATTTTATATTCCGTTACAGGCTTGAGCGGCTGCGTAAATTGTATATTCACTCCGCCGAAATCACTGTCAACAGTTGTAAAATCGGTAAATTCCGTTCCGTCCGCAGCTGTGATGGTTATCTTTGATGAATCGTTGAAGTTATTTGTGTTGTCATAGCTTTGGTCAAATCTCAGATTGAGTACACCGTCCGCTGCATTGACAAGCGACTCGTCCGTGCCGTTTGAATTGATAACCTGTGCCGCAGTATTATTATAAATTGCAGCGGTAAAGTTATCGTAGCTCGTCACACTTTTAACATCCCTTGATGTACCAGCTCCTGAAATTTGTATGTGAAATCTGGGTGATTTTGTATATTTGTCATTATCATTTACTTGACGTCTGAAACCTTTTTCAGATGTTTCACCTATTTTATTACCATTTTCATCGAGTAAAACAATGTCAGTGATATGATTTTTTAAGTCCATTTTGTAGTTTATATAATACCATTTATCCACATCCAGAGATGACCATCCCGCCGGAGTTGCCCATGTTGACGTGTCTGCATCGACAGCCCAATCAGCTGTTGATACCTTGAATTTTTGGGTATTTCCATCCTGCTCAATCTTGCTTAAAGATATATAATAATCTTTTCCGGCACTTTCTCTATTGTATATAAACGATGCCGAATGAGGTCTTAGTCTTCCTCCCGGCTTAACAGCATATGAATACAAAATTGTATCGTCATTATTAAAATAAGTTCTTTTGCTGTCATGCCACATACTTTGAAAATACATATTCCAAGGTCGTTCTATTATATAAAGACTCCTGCCAAAGACTCCTCCATTATCAGGGAAAGTAGCATTTTCATTACAGGTTTGAGCGCCTGACCACATTCTATTACTTACAGCAGTCTTAAAGTTCAAGTTTCCAGCATCAAAGTCCTCAAAATCATATGTATGCGGAAAACCTGTAAGTGATTTTGCACTTGCCGGGACAACGCCGAATGTCGATATGGCAGTTACTGCCGCGGCAATCATAGAAATAATTCTTCTTTTCATCGAATACTTCCTTTCTTTTATTAAATTATTTTAAACCGTAAACTTCGGCATAAAACGAGTTTTCGTCATAATGCCGTTTTTCAACATTTATAATGTTGAATTCTTATATATTTAGTATAATGCAATTTATAACCAAAATCAATATACAATATTGCAAACCGTTAACAAATTCGATAATTATTCCGCAAGTATCGGCGTTTATAATGTTGAATTTGTATATAAGTTTAACAATTGTATATTGTGCATAAAAATAAATGGTGATATAATTAAAACAGAAACAAAACAGACAATAACTTTATGAATGGAGAACATACACACAAATATATTATGACTGTGACACGTTGGACTGTCGGTGCAGTGAAAACTGCTGCATAGACGGGTCAAAAAATCCTCCGTATTTTTCGATGACGGAAAAAATATGCGTATTTTGTAAGACGGAAAAAGTTGTGTGCGTACACTGTTCGGGTAAAAGTATCGTTAAAGCCGAATTTGACGAATTTACCGTATTATGAACTTTAATGTAACAAAAAAATATACAAAAGAACGGAAAAATCACCCCATTTTGTTAGAATTGGTAATATCTTTTGAAATTGTATATTGAATATGTATATTGGCGGTGGTATAATAAATGTACAAAAGAAAAGCGATATAGACATAATGATATATGCAATATTTATAATGTAAGGCAACAAGTAATCAAAATAAAAAACAGAGGAGTGGTAAAATGAAGAAATAAAGTTGAAGCGGGCGAAAAAAGTGACGATATGATTAAAAGGATAAATATTGAAAGCATATTATCATTATTAACGCTTTTATGTTACAGGGATACAATCATCAAAACGGTAAAAATTAAAAACAGTGATTTAAATGAGGAGGAAAAATATGAAAAAGGTAAATAAGATGGTTTCATTAATAAGCGTATGTGCAATGACAGCGGCAATTGGAGCAACATCGGCAAGTGCGGCGCCGCTTATGGGTTTGCCGCATATATATGATTTTGAGGATTTTACTCCGGATACTCCTTTTGGTTCTACGGTGAAAACGCTTTGGAACGGTAGCACAAATGCAAACAATGAGACAAAATGCGTAGAGTCAAACGACCCGCTTCACGGAAATGTTCTTCGTTTGGATGAAGGAAGCTGGGGTATAAGAATTGATGGCGGATTGGGTGTAAGTACAGGAGCATTCGTTAAGGAAACGGATAATTTGTTATTGTCGTTGGCGATAAGACCCGATAAATCGTCAATATATATAATGCAAAACGGAAAAAAATGTTATACAACAGTAGCAAACCAATTTGGAATAAAATACGCTTCGGCAGGTAAGGGTTCGTATTTCGGTCAGTTTGAAAGAGAATCGGATACAACATTGAAGTATACATATAATAATTATACAGGTTCCGGATATAACGATTTTGTGGAATCTGACAACGATGCATGGAAGGGACTCAGCCCTGATAAATGGTATTATATAAATGTAAAGGTAAATTATCCGAGTGGAACGGCTGATTTGGCATTGATTGACGAAGAGGGAAATAAGTTAGGAGATACAGTAACCGTAAAAATGAGGCAGAAAGAAAGCGGCGAGAGTTATGCCGTAAATCCTCAGTTCTCAATTTACTCGAAGGCAATGACGTCAAATTACAGCAGTATATATGACTACGACAACATAACGGCAGCACTTTATAATGCAAAGGACGGATCAAAGGTTGTGAAGTCATACGGTATAGACGATTCACTTGTAAAAACCGATAAAGGTACATTCAGTTTAAGATTTGACCAATGCTACGACAAAACAAATAATTTTAATGACGCGTCAAATATAACAATAACAGCGGCAGACGGAACGGCATTTACGGATTTCACAACCGTTGACAGTGATTTCGGCGGAGTTAAAATTCAGCTTAATAAAGCGCTCAAACAGGGAACAGAGTATACGGTTCACTTTAACCGGGATTTAAGAACTGTATTCGGTCAGAATGTTGCTGATTATAAATTTAAAACAAAGCAGATAAATAAAATAGCGGCTGTATTTAAACAGGGCGAAACAACCGTTACAAATCTGGCTGATGCGGACAAGAATAAAGAACTTTCCGCCGATGTTACCGTAACGGATATAAATACGGAAGATGTTTGTGCTTTTGCAGCTCTTTATGATGAAAGCGGAAGATTGATTGCAATAGATACAGATAAAGCTCAGATTAGCGGCAGCAATACATTCAATTTAAGCTTAAGCCCGGCAAAAGCGGAAGATTTGAGCAAGTGCGCAGTGCGCTGCTATGCATGGAATTCGGATAATATCTCTATCGCCGAGGCGGTTTCTTTAACGGCAGCAGAATAATAAAAGAAGATTTAATAAATGCCACGCCGCACTTTCGGTGCGGCGGAGGCATAATGAGAGGAGTTATTGCCGTAATTATGAAGATGAAAAAATTAACAGCAGTGCTTATGTCCGTAACCTTTTTGTGTACATCATTTTCATTCGGCGCAAAAGCGGCAAGTACCGATGCATTTTATGCAAAAGATGATATTCTGATGATAGCGGGAAATAATCACGCATTTTATCAGCGCAATGAAGTGCCGGTCGACGTGATAAATGACAGCGTTGCTCCGTATAAGGAGGGCGAAAATTTTTATATTCCGCTGGAGTTTATTGCTCACTGCATGAATGTCAAAATGACGGAAGATATAGATAATGCAGGGAAATATACAGTAAACGGAAATGATGTAACTGCTGTTATGAAAGACGATGTTCCGTATATAACGGCAGAGAAAGCGGCGAAACTTACGGGTAAAAAGCTTCTTACAAGAAATAACTGCATAATACTTTCCGACAGCGGATACAACTCAACTTATGATAATATATATTCCAAACTTGAAACGGATTTTGAAAATACATACCATGTAACGCCCGATGAAAGCAAGGGACGTATTCTGGCGAATGTTTCGGGTTCACTTTGGGGCGCAAGCAGCAGCAGCGGTCAAAACGATATAGGCGAGCTGACGTCGGGTATCGACACGATTGACGGACGTGAAAATCAGTTTTTTTACAAGATTACGGCAAAACAGGCAACAGCCAATCCAAATGACCTGAATTTGCGGTTTTTTAACGAATCGTATGTCAATATACGTGACGTAGGACTGATAACATTTTACGCAAGACGTTCGGCAGACAGTCAAAACGGAAAGATAGCGGTCACTCTTCAGGATAAAGCCTATAATACTGTTTTTTCGCAGGAGCTTATACTCGGAAATGAATGGAAAAAATATCAGCTTACGTTTAAGTCAAACAAGAACATATCTAAGGACGATAGACGGCTTTTTATCGCTTTGGGTTATGCACAGCAGACAATAGAAATATCGGGCTTTAAGACAGTGGTATTTCCCGATACGGTATATGCCGAATACGAACTTCCTCAAACGAAGCTTAATTATATAGGCAGAGAAAACGATACATGGCTTGACAACGAACTTTGCAAAATAGAAGAAAACAGAAAAAAGGACACCGTAATAAAAATTCTTGACGAAGCCGGAAATCCCGTCAACGATGCAGACGTTGAAATGACTTTCGATAATCATCTGTTTAATATCGGAACGGAGGTCAGTCAGTTTTATATTACAAATCCGGGTTGGAGTACCACAACAGCCTGGGATGTTCTTCCCGAGGCGGAAAATATTGCAAATTTTCACAGCACGTTAAAGGAGTACTTTAATACCGCGATTCCGGGAAACGCATATAAATGGGCGAGCTGGAACGGCAGGAAAACCGATAGTGATAGGTGTGCCGAACTCATAAAAAATATGGGACTGAGGATGCGCGGACACGTACTGGAAATGTCAATAAAAGTGCAGTCGAGTCAACCCCGAATTTTGTGTAAAGTCTTTACGAAACCTCCAAGATGATATATAATAAAAATATCATTTTGGA
>CAKSOE010000052.1 GCA_934476675.1 uncultured Clostridia bacterium
TCTGTTCGTATCTTCGCCACGCTCCCATACTCCGACGTATTTCCAACCGTTACGGGCAACAAGGTGTTTCAGGGTGTTAGATAACTTTTTGCGGAACGTTTCTTCGGTGTGAAGTTCGTTTGAGTATGTAAAAGTTACGAAAAAATTCCAGTCCTGCAAACGCAACTTTCGCATAAGCCTTACTTTGCGTTTAATGGCGTTGGTTTGCATTCGTTCGGTGTGTTTTTCGACGAAAGCGTTTAATTCGGTTTTATCTGCAAAGTCGTCTTTCAAAGCGGCTTTTATATGCGCCTTGCGTTCTCGTTTGGGTAGAGATTGGCTCTCTTTATATGCCGTTTCAAAGCGTTCTTTCGGTGTTTCGGGCGGCGTTATGTCTGCCGTCGATTGTTGTTTCATCGGTTTAACGACGCGCCTTTTACAGCCTTTTCCGCTCGGAAACGCTCCTTGCGGTATTCCGACGTAATGACCGCCGTCAAAATAGATTTTCATATTTGCATAGTTCATAGTTTTTACTCCTTGTGATTTAGATTTTTTTGTATGGCGAGAAAATAAAAAACGGCAGAATACGAAACACCATACAATTTCATACTCTGCCGTCAGTTCGGTTCGGTTTAATTACAATTCAATTCAGTTCAATTCGATTAGTTCAAGTCATAAATAGATTTCCGTTCAGTTCCTTTCATTTCGTTTATGTTGTCGCTTTTTAGCGTTATTTTCAAATTTAATGTTTTTCTATTTACTCGGTTTATTTTATTAAGTTTTTAATGTGTAATTTTTCGGCTTTTAAGTCAGGTTTCGTTTTTGTTTTCGGTTTGCGTTTGTTGGTGCTGTTCGACTATCCTTGAAAAGATACTTTCAAAGAAAGTGCGTTTTTCGCCGTCGGTCAACGCCTCGATATTCGGCTCGCCGACGGCTACGACTTTTAGGTTTGTTTGCAGCATTTTTTCGTCCTCCTTTTTTTTGAATGGATTTTATTACCCGAACTCGCAAGATTTTTGCGACTTCGAGAAAATAATATTTCGTAAATACGACAAATTTTGTCGCATTCACAAAAAAGGAATAGAAAAAGGACGTAATACGACCGTAAAATTTCGTACTTCGCCCTTAAAATGCCGCCTCCGACCCTGTTATTCACGGGTGTAATGCTTTTCGCTATCTGTCCTTACGCCGTTTGATAGTTAGTTCGCTCCTGACTTAAAAACTCGGCTTGCTATTCTTGCTATACGCCTTTGACTATTCGATTGCGTTACAACTATACCACGGGAATTTGGCAAACACAAGGACATCTATGTGACCGAAATGTACCAAAATGTGATGTCGTTGTAACGTCTATGATTATATCATACGCCGATAAAAAAGCGTGAATGGGTTGAAATAGGTTTTGCGTGGATTTTTGACGTTTTCAGGAAGTAAAGTCATACTCGAATAGGGGTGGGAAATGGTCTTTGCGGTAGTAAAAAAGGACGGCGTAGGAAAACACCACCCGAAACAAAACGGAGCGAAAAAATACTCGGAATATATAAAAGGAATAAAACTCCAAATATGCTGACGAGCGAAGAATTATGGGGCGATTCGCAAAGCGGTTTAGCGGCGAACGCCCCATTTCGCTCGGCTTTGAGTTGACCTTTTTATCCGAGTTTAAGCGAGTTGTTTGGCGGGTGCTTGACCGCACCGCGAAGCGTCGCGCTTGTATAAGTCAAGCACCCGCCAAAGTGCCATTTGAAGTTTTTCAAGAATTCTACGTCTGCAAACTCAATAGCGGTTGAAAAATTTTAAGAAGTGTGCTATAATATAATAAAAATAATATAATATCCGAGGAGGTTTTAATGACAGAACATAAAATCGTGTTTGGCGACAGTCGGTCTTTAAACCAAATCAAAGATAAATCAGTTCAACTTATAATTACATCGCCACCGTATTGGCAGTTAAAAGATTACGGAACAGAAAATCAAATTGGCTTCAATGATAGCTATGAGGAATATATAAATAATTTAAATTTGGTGTGGGCTGAATGTAATCGTGTACTTTCAGATGGTTGCCGTTTGTGTATAAACATTGGCGATCAATTTGCTCGTTCTGTTTATTATGGCAGATATAAAGTAATCCCGATACGAACGGAAATCATTAGATTTTGTGAATCTTTGGGGATGGATTATATGGGAGCGATAATTTGGCAGAAAGCTACAACGATGAACACGTCCGGCGGTGGAGCAATTATGGGTAGTTTTCCATATCCTCGTAATGGGATTTTGAAAATGGATTATGAATTTATTCTTATTTTTAAAAAACTTGGAACACCACCAAAAGTAACAGTTGAGCAAAAACAACAATCAATAATAACTAAAGAAGAATGGAATGAGTATTTTGCTTCTCATTGGAATTTTAACGGGGTAAAACAGTTTGGGCATATTGCGATGTTCCCTGAAGAGTTGCCTAAAAGACTTATTAAAATGTTCTCTTTTGTCGGAGAAACGGTCTTGGACCCATTTGCTGGAAGTGGCACAACTTCGTTAGCAGCAATGAAACTCGGAAGAAATTCTATCGGATATGAAATAAACAACGAGTTCTTTCCTATCATAAAAGAAAAATTCTCTTCTGTAGAAAATAGTAACCATATAGTTGAATATATGCGGGATGATAACCCCGATTATAACATATCTTCTTTGCCGTATCTTTTTAAAGACCCCCATAAAATGGATAAAAAAGTTGATGTGAAAAAGCTTCAATTTGGCTCAAGGTTAGATGCTGGCGAAACAAAAAAAGAAGAAATGTTTTCTGTAAAAGAAGTTGTTTCCCCCAACACGCTCATACTTAATAATGGTTTGACAATTAAATTATTGGGCGTTGAACCAAACAAAGAACATTATAATGAAGCTATCGAATTTTTAAAGCAAAAATTAAAAAAGCGTAAAGTATTCTTAAAGTACGATACGATAAAATACGATAGTTCAAATTTATTATTATGCTACTTGTATTTGGATAATAAAACATTTATAAATAGACATTTGGTAAAAACGGGATTTGTATCAGTAGACACGGCTATTGATTATAAATACAAAAAGAAATTCTTGGAGGATGTGAAAAATGGCTAAAGAATGGGTTTTAAACAGTGCAACAAATAGATTTCAGTTGAATTTTAAACGTAATGTAGGAGCGACTTCAGAAGCTATTCGAAAATGTGCACCTAAATCTTTGCAAGAGTGGCAGGATTACTATTTCAAGAATGTAAAAAGCGAAGAACATATTATTGAATTAGGCAAGAAACTTTATATTAAAATATCAGAAGTTCTTGTCGCTGAAATTGATGAAATAACTGAAAAAGATTGTATAAATTACATAAAAGAGCTTGTTATTGACAGAACATATGATGGATATGTTCGCGAAATAAAAACAATCTATGAGCAACTTCAGGAAATATTAAAAGTAAAGATTGAGCCTGCTCCTGATGAATGGGATAGGCTTTTCAACGTTGATTTCTTCATAGAGATAAACGGAAAATATATTGGATTGCAAATTAAACCCGTATCTCAAGTTTCAAGCATACCTGAAATATACAAAGAGCGTGGGATTCAGCACAAATCGCATATCGAGTTTACAAAACAATATGGCGGTAAAGTTTTCTATTTGTTCTCTTGCAAACAAGGAGATAAAAAGATTATCGTCAACACAGAAGTTATTGATGAAATAAAAGCTGAAATTCAAATTTTACAGTAAGCTAACTAAATATTTACAAAAGAGTAAAATATGAAAAACAAAACGTATTACAAAACAGGCAATATTGAATTAAAAGACCAATATACGACACTGTCTTTATCGATTAAAAATATAAAAAGAATAAGTGGAGAAATTGAGATTCCATTAAAAAACGATGTCTTCGCAATAACTGGAAACAATGGAACGGGTAAAAGTACATTGATTTCTATTCTTTCGTTATTGGTTCCCCCATATTCTTTAAGATTATCCAATGTGGACATTGAAAGCGATTCAAATATAGAATTCAGTGTATACGATTTGCATAATAAATGGACATTTCCTAATGGAAGATACTCTCGTGAAGGCGATGATATTCGTTTTGAAGGAAGATATGAGGGTAGTTTGTTTTATGGAAAACGCTTTGAGGATTCAAAAATAGTAGAAGAGCTAATTAATAATGGACAAATCAAAGAAGATTTGCTCGTCAACGCTGAAGATTTTATTGTTAAAACTTTAGGTATAATACTACACGGGGATGAAAATTATTATACCCAAATAATGCGCCTAAAAAACCGAGATTTGGCAGATCAGTTCAACCTTAAAAATTTGCCTTATTTTATGTCTGTTAACAATAAAATCATAAGCCAGTATAAGATGAGTTCGGGAGAGTGTTTACTGCTTACTTTACTACACTTTTTATACAATTCTATCGTAAGAAAATCTATTCCTATCCGTAAACACGTCATTCTTTTAGTTGATGAAATAGAATTAGCACTTCACCCAGTAGCAGTTAAGCGATTGATTGAATTATTGCAAAATATAACAAAATCCTATGGCAACTTAACTTGTATAATCTCTTCACACTCTTTAGAAGTTATTAGAAGTGTATCGCCGTCGAATATTTTCAATTTACAAACTTACTCTGAAAATGAAGGAAAAAGATTTGTTGTTGACAATCCCATTTATCCTTGCTATCTTATGAAAGATATTTACCTTCATAATGGATATGATTATGTCGTTTTAGTTGAGGATAAATTAGCATCTATGATAGTTGCTAATAGTATTACAAAACTAAAATTAAGAAAAAACAAATTAATAGATATAGTGCCTATCGGCGGTTGGGAAAATGTTTTGACCTTACATAAAACTTTTATTACAGAAAACACTTTGGGCATAGACACCAAGATAATTAGTATTATAGATGGTGATGTTAAAAGTATAGCTGAATCAAAATTTAAGAATCTAAAACACACATTCTTACCCGTTAGTAGTGTAGAGAAATTCGTAATGACCAATATTTTTTCAAAAAATGCTATAGCTAAAGATATAAAGGATACAATATTTACAGGGATTCTCTCTTTGGATTCTTTTTTAGCGGAATATAATGAGGAAGAAAAGAACAAAGCGAATGAAAGTTCATTTAAGGCGGATAATAATGGGAAAAGATTATATGGAAAATTAAAGAACTACTGTGAATCTCAACGAAAAATCAGTGAAGATAAATTGATAGATATATTGTATGATATTGCCGAGAGAAATGTAGATTTCTCAAGTTTTGAAAAAAGTCTTCTTGAATTTTTATCATAGTACAGTATTTGCTATTATTCGATTTACGTTACTAACCCTCCGCCAAAAACAAAAGAACACCGCAAGGTGTTCTTTTTGTTTTTCACTGGGGGATTCGAACGGGTCGGTAGTGAATGACCTGCCGGTGGCAGGTCAGAGCCGACCCTGACCGAGCCCGCAGGCGAGAGCGAATCCCTTCCTCTCCGCCAAAAAACGCGGTTAAGCCGCAGCAAAAGCCGCAAGGATTTCCTTGCGGCTTTTGTTTTTGAAAACATGGAAGAAGGCACCTATGAGCTATTTAAATTATGAGTTTTTTGACGAGTTTAAAGCACTTGACAATTTATGCAGAGATATCTACGGCGGATCTGTGGACAACAAGCTCGGTGTCACCTTGTATCTTGAAGATATGGACAAAAAGGCCCATCGAGGGGCAATCAATGTTTCCGGCTGGGTATCTGATTATAATCGTTTAAAATCGGCGAGAAACATTCGAAATGAATTGGCACATTCCCGCAATTCAATGACCGTTGATATCTGCTCGCAAGAGGATATTGATTTTGTTCGTTCTTTCAGAGCAAAAATATTAAATCAGACAGACCCGCTTGCTATGCTGAGAAAGCAATCAGCTCAGCCTCGTTTCTCAACAACGCCGCAACCCAAACGGCAACCTCAACCGATATATACCACTCCGACCAAAAAACCTGTCGGATGCTTTGGTATTGTAGCAGCGTTTTTGATTGTTGTTGCCTGTATTATTGCTTTTTTATTATAGTTTGCCGTCAGCCCAATACCGATACAAAGAGCAAAGGAAGAGCCTCAAGCACATCTTGAAACCATTCCTTTGCTCTTTATTGCTTTTCTGCCCGCCTGTAACCAGTAAGTATTTTTTTCACTTACCTCTTGCAAAACGGAAAGAAGTATGATATAATATGACCGAAAGAACCAAAACGGTCATATTTCAGGAGGTGCAACCTTGGCTTTTACAGATTTTGAAACCGAACAGCTCCGCAAGGCGCTGCTGAAGGAAACGAGACATTGCGCCGTCACGCTGGGAATGAAGAAAACCTCCGTGGATCAGCTGACAAGGGCTGTCGGCATTGCAAAAGGCTCGTTCTATAAATTCTATGAATCCAAGGAAATGCTTTTCTTTGCGGTTCTGGAGGGTATCCATTCCGAGCTTTACGAGGTGGCTGATCGCGCATTGAGCGAAAATGTCGGTTTGTCTCAACCGGAACGCGCGGCAAAGGCGACTCTTGCCGTCTGTCGGCGGCTTTCCGATACCGGCGATATGGTTTTTATTGAAAACGATGCGAAGCTGCTTTTGCAGAGACTGCCGGATGAGATCAAAAACGTGCATTACCACGATGACGAAGCGCATATCCGTCAGCTTCTGGAAAAATATGACCTTGTGCCCAAGCGTGGCGCTTCTCTTGCCGCCGCGACTGTACGCGGACTGATTCTGACCGTCTCGCACAGGGAGCAGATCGGAAAATTATACCCGCAGGTGCTGGAAACGCTGGTATACGGTGCCTGCAGAGAATTGTTTGAATAAGGCGAAAAGCCGCAGAGATGCGGTTTTTCAAAACCACACGAGTTAGCCAAGGGTAACTGACTTTCGGCTATGTTGGAATATCAGAGGAATGTAACCATGAAAGAAAAGAAGAATTTCTGGGACAGAAATGCCCGTATTTACAACCGCTTCATGCGCAAAGACCACGCGGCATACGAAAAGATGTATGCGCTGATCCGTCCGGTCGTTAAAGCCAAAACGGTGCTGGAGCTTGCAACGGGCACCGGATTGATCGCAAAACATATCGTGAACGCGGCGGCACATATCGAGGCGACGGACGCCTCTACAGAAATGATCGCCGAGGCAAAACGGGATAACCGTTCTGCGAAGCTGCACTTTTCGGTGCAGGATATGTTCCGTCTGCCCTATGCGGACGGATCCTTCGATGCGGTGATCGTGTCAAACGCCCTGCACATTGTGCCGCAGCCGGAGAAAGCCCTGCGGGAAATCAGGCGCGTGCTGAAGGACGACGGCGTACTGATTGCGCCGACATTTACTCACGCTGAAAATTCGTTTTCCGGCAAGGTGAGAGCGTTTTTTATGAAGCTGGCGGGATTTCCCCTTCACAGCAGGTGGACGAGCGA
>CAKSOE010000053.1 GCA_934476675.1 uncultured Clostridia bacterium
TCCGTTTGCACAGCGTCGGAAATAACGGCTGAAAGCGGAGATAATGTTACTGTGACCGCAGCGGTATATGAAAACGGTGTGCTGACGGGAATTGAAAGCGCATCGGGAAACGGAGAAGTAACAACAGCACCTGTGGCGGTCTCATCAGGGGCAAAGCTGAACGCATGGGTCGTTTCCGCGAAATACGGAATTTTGCGGAGCAGTGCTCTGCCGAAAAACGATGAAGATGTTTTATACAGTCCGGCAAAAAACGTGACGGAAAGCTTTGCGCTGAACGGAGTGTATCAGGAAATCGGCGGATTTTTGATTGATATGAGCTACACAGGCGCAAAAAGGCGCGCAGCCGCCGTGATGAAAGACAGCAGCGGTAAAATAATTCTTGCCGATGAATTTTATATCGGAAATGATTTGCAGTATCTTTTAAGCACAAAGAACGTTCAGATAGAACAAGGCGAATATTCAGTGGAAGTTTTTCTTTTGGGAGAAAGCAAAACCTACTCGGAGAAAACATTTTACATAAGCGAAGAAGATGAGGCGAAGATTCTTGCAGCTGTCAACAATTCCTCGGATTATACGGAGGTTTTGCAGCTCATAAAGGATAATAAGCTTTTGTTCAGAGTGAACGGAGAAAGCCGCGAGGAAATGCTCAGGCATATTGCGCTTGTGATTTTCGAAGAAAAAACGTTCGGCAGCTTTGATGAAATTCACAGCGCGGTAACGCTTGCAAAAACGGCGCTGGAAAAGCTGAATAATACTGACTGGTCGGAGCTGGATGACTTTTTTGACCAATATCCGAGAGCGCTCGGAAGCAGCAAGGCTTATGAGGCTTATTCCTCACTTGAAGATGATGAAAAAACAAACGTTTGCAGGGAGGCGGCGCTCGCCATTCCCTACGAAAGCTTTTTGCAGCTCAGGGATAACATTTCGGATATTATCGCGGAATATAAAAAGACGGGAAACTTCGGCAGCGGAATCAAGCCGTCCGTAAGCGGAAATTCAAGCGGCGGCAAAAAAGAGTACAGCGCAGATACCAAGCCGCAGCAGAATTTAAACCGGAGTTTTTCCGATTTGGAAGATTACGAATGGGCACGGGACGGAATTTATTATCTGCTCGGCAAATCCGTGATTGCAATGCCGGCTGACGGCAAATTCCGCCCGGCTGACAAAGTAACGAGAGCCGAATTTATAAAGATGCTTATAAATGCAATGGGCGTAAATGCATCGGATAAATCAAGCCCGTATACTGATGTTGATGAAAATGCATGGTATGCCCCATACTTCGCGGCGGCAAAGCAAACCGGAATAGTCACGGGATACCCCGACGGCTCGGTTGCGCCGAACGAAAATATTAAAAGGCAGGATATTGCCGTTTTCGCCGTGCGCGCGCTTGAATTTCTCGGCGCAGAGCTTGAAAGCGTAAATAATAATGCGGAAATTGCAGATATTTCTTCCGCCGATGAGTATGCCGAAAGTGCAATTGAAAATGCCGTGCGGCTCGGAATAATGAACGGCAGTGACGGCGGATTGTTTGTTCCGCAGGGGATTACAAGCAGAGCCGAGGCGGCGGTTGTCATTTCTCGGCTTATCAAGGGCTTGCAGTACGGAAGTGTTGACGGGGAAGCCAAACAGGGCGCTTCAAATGCAGATGTTTCCGCCATGCCCGAATATATGCTCATTAAATCCATCGGCGTGCTCGGAGAAAATGATTCAATAGCGTCGTCGGATGCGATTACAAGGCGCGAGCTTGCAAGGGTAATGTATAAAATCAGCGATGCAAGGTCGGGCGCAGGCACAAGCGTAAGTGATGAGGCATTTGACGATATAGCGCCCGATGACGCAGATTATGAAGCAATTCAAATGATGTGCGCCTTGGGATATATGACAGCTTCGGGCGGAAAATTCAGCCCGGATGAGCCTATTGAAGCGATTGATTTTATAAAGGCTGCGGTCGACATCCTCGGTTACAGCTTCATTGCAGAGTATACGGGCGGTTATCCCGGCGGATATATGAATGTTGCGTCAAGGCTTAAGCTTATGAAAAACGGTTTCCTCGATTCCGCGCCGACAATAAACAATGAGGAATTTATCAATCTTATTTATAATGTTTTAACGGCTGCACCGGCAGAGCTTTCGGGGATTACGGACAATGAGCTTTCGAAATACTCTGTGACGGACGATAATACGCTTCTGTATCAGAAATTTTCGGTATACAAGCTTACGGGTCTGTTTGAAGCGGATATGTATTCCGATATATTATCAAAAACGCCCCGTCCGTCCAAGGGTCGCATTATACTCTCGGGCGAAACATGGAAAACGCAGCTGACGGATATTAACAGCCTTGTCGGTCATCGGGTTGAAGCATATATTGACGAGAAAAACGAAAGCGTTGCGGCATTATTTTCACGGAACACGGACGAAACTGCTTTTCTCGGCAGAAAAGCTTATCTTGACGGAAACCGGATAATTTATGAAGATGAGGAAACAGGAAGCTCGAAATCCGTTTTGCTTTCAAAAAATGCATCGCTGCTTTACAACGGCAGGCAGACGGCGCTCGGCAAGGCTCTGTTTGATGATATTAACGGAACGGTTACGGCAATTGATTATGACACGGACGGCTTTGCGGATGTTATAAAAATTTATGATTATAAAACATTTCAGGCAAACAACGTGTCGGCGGATTCCGGGATAATAACTGCATGCACGGGCGGCGCACGGATTGCGCTCGGCAAGCTTGAGCCTGAAACGGAATATCTTATTTACAGAAACGGAAAGAAAGCAAAGCTTGCAGATATAAAAACGAACGACATTATTCTGTACACAGAGGTTACCAATCCGCAGCTTACGGTTATATATGCCTGCGACACGGTAATTACGGGAAGCGCGGAAGCAATGGAGGACGAGTATGTTTTCATCGGCGGAAAGAGATATTATATAAACCCGGCGGTGAAGGCTTCCGTAACGCTCGGAACGGATACGAAATTTTACATGGATTTTCTCGGACAGATTGCGGAGATCGGCGTGGCGGGCGACACTGTTTACGGATATCTGTACTTAACTGACAGATCAAGGCTCGGCACAACGGTGCAGATGAAAATATTTTCCGAGAATAACCGCTGGGTAACGCTTACGCTTGCCGACAAGGTGAAGCTGAACGATGAAAGCAAAAAAGCGTCGGAGGTTTACGACTTTTTCGGTGCAGACCCGAATCTTTACAGGCAGCTCATAAGGTACAACGTAAACGATGATGCCGAAATTATAAGAATTTCCACGGCAAAAGAGTATAATGTGTGGACATCGGAGGGGTCGCGTGCGATTGCAGCCGATAAGTTCCGTCTGTCACACCACGAAACAAACTCAAAATACCACAATGCAAATAATTGCTTGGGAAACTATATGCCGGTTTCGGCAAAAACAAAGGTTTTTCTTATTCCGAACCAGGATATAGAGGACAATACCGATAAATTTTATGTTGTAAACATGTCGGTGTTTGTTGACAACAGAACCTATGCGGATGTCACCGCGTATAATGCCGACGAAACGTTTGTGGCGGACGCACTTGTCATAAAAGACGACGTTAATAAGGTTTACGCGGTCGCGAATAATTCCGGCATTGCTCCGCTGATGATTGTCACTCAGCAGAAATTTGCGCGGAACGATCTCGGCAATGACTGCTATAAGTTAGTCGGAGCATACAGCGGCTCGGAAAAAATAAGCTTTAACACGAGAGATATGTCCCTGCAGAAGGCTGCAAGCCTTAAGAAGGGTGACGTTGTTCAGCTCGGTATTGATAAGGAAGGGTATATCATAAGCATAGATAAACTTTATGATTCCGGGAAAGGCTTCAGACAGTATATTGAAGCCCCGTCTGCCTATGAATCGGCAGCGTTTATGGGCGGAATTGTGAAGAGTGCGGATGTGCAGTCGGGAAGAATGGTTGTGCAGTGCAACACTGCCGATAAGGGTGTTGCAGTGAAAGGACTGGCAAACGTAAAGGTTTATATTTATGATACTGAGGAAAATACGGTAACGCTCGGAGCGGCGGATGACATCGCGGCAGGGGATATGGTATTTTTCGGCGCGAGATACATGACTGCGCAGCAGCTTGTTATTTTCAGATAGGATAGCGATTGGGAGAAGAATTTTATGAATGAGAATAAAAAAAGAATGAGGATGAAGATAAGGGACAATTTTGAATTGTTTGTTTTCACGCTTCCGGCAATTATTTCACTGGCAATTTTTCACTACTGGCCGCTTGCGGGCAATATAATGGCGTTTAAGGATTATAAGTATGCAAAAGGGATTTTCGGAAGTGACTGGAACGGATTAAAGAACTTTGAGTATTTTTTCACCTCGCAGGACGCTGTGCGGATTACGCGCAACACAATGCTTTATAACAGCGCATTTATTGTAGTCGGAATAGTGTGCGCGGTTATTGTGGCGCTGCTTTTGTATCAGATAACAATGAGGGGCGCAATCAAGCTTTATCAAACGGTGATGATTCTGCCGCGGTTTCTTTCATGGGTCATAGTTTCGTATATAGTATATATTTTGCTGAATCCGACGAGCGGAGTGCTGAACGGCATTTTAAATGCCGTGGGGAAAAGCGGTGTTCAATGGTACGGAACAACCAAACCATGGCCGTACATACTGATATTTTCAAATCTGTGGAAGCACGTGGGCCTGGATTCGATAATCTATTATTCCGCTCTTTTGGGGATAGATGAAGAGCAGTTTGAGGCAGCTGAGGTTGACGGCGCTTCAAAATTCGTGCAGATGGTGAGAATCGCCGTTCCCTCAATACTGCCCGTTATTGTGATAATGTTCATACTTCAGATCGGATCAATCTTCGGCGGCGATTTCGGATTGTTTTATCAGATTCCGAGAAATATCGGCACACTTTATCCTGTAACCGATGTTATCCCGACATATGTTTTCCGCGGACTTCAGGGCGGTGACTACGCAACGTCAACGGCAGTCGGACTGTTTCAGTCGGCGGTTGGTTTTGCCCTTGTTATAATTACCAATATAATTGTGAAAAAAATCGATCCCGACAAGGCTATTTTCTAAGGAGTGGCAGCAGTGAAAAAGAAAGATAACATACTGATACATCTTGTATTTATAATTATATGCCTTTCGTTTCTCGTTCCGTTTTTATATGTTGTGTCAATCTCGTTTTCGGATGAAAATGTGCTTGCGCGCGAGGGCTACAGGCTGATTCCGTCCGTGTGGAGCACAGAGGCGTACAGGTTTGTGTTTAAGAATCCGCACAGCATCGTTCAGGCATATAAGGTTACGGCGATTCAGGCTTTTCTTGGAATGGGGGTGTCTGTCGCTGTGATGGCGCTCTGCGCATACTCGCTTTCGAGGAAAAGCTATATATTTGCAAAGCCGACGATGATATATATATTAATAACAATGCTTTTCGGAGCAGGCATGGTGCCGTCGTATATTATCAACACAAAATACCTCGGACTTGCGGATTCAATGTGGGTTTATATTCTGCCGGGCATGGTCAATGGCTTTCAGGTTGTAATCCTGAGAACGTTTTTTTCCGACCTTCCGTCCTCACTTATTGAATCGGCAAAGATGGACGGCGCATGTGAAACCGTGATTCTTTTAAAAATAATACTGCCGCTTTCAAAGCCCGTTATTGCAACGGTTGCGCTGCTGCAGCTTCTGGACAGGTGGAACAGCTGGACTCCGTCGCTGCTGTACATAACCAACAAAGAACTCTATACTCTTCAATACCTTTTGCAGCGTATACTAAAGGAAGCGGAATATATAAAAAATATGGCTATGGAGGGCATTAATGTTGCCGGAATAACAGATAAAAAACTGCCGAGCGAATCGGCAAGATTTGCAATGTGCCTTGTTGCCACGGGACCGATGCTTGCAGTGTTCCCCTTTTTCCAGAAATATTTCACAAAGGGCTTAACTGTCGGCGCGGTTAAGGGATAAAAAGAAAGGATGATGAAATGATGAAAAAAGCTGTTTGTTTATTAATGACCGTGATTTTGATTGCAATGGCGTGCGGCTGCGGAAAGAATAACACCGACGAAGAAAAAATCACATTAAACTGGATGATAATGACACCCGAACAAACCGACAGTCAAATGGTTTGGAGCGAATTTAACAAAAAGCTCGGTGAAAAACTTCCCGGAGTGAGCGTGAATTTTATCCCCTGCGCATATGCCGAGTATAAGCAAAGATTTGACCTTGCGCTTGCCGGCAGTCAGCAAATTGACCTTGCCTTCGGGGGCTGGGTTATTAATCTGACAAACGAGGCTGCGGCAAGCTCAATAATGCCGCTTGACGAGCTTTTGAAGGAGCACGGAAAAAAACTGTACGATTCCATGGAGGACTGGATGTGGGAGCTGACAACTGTCAGCGGCAGTATCTATGCAGTGCCGAACAACAATGCAATGGCAAAGGGCAGATATGCAATGATTACCCCGAAAAAATATGCCGACAAATATCTTGACACTGATAAGCTGCGCGATATTTTCTATGCACAGGATACGTTTAACGAGAATTGCTATGACGCAATAGAGGAATATCTGGAGAAGCTTAAGGAAAACGGCGAGCTTCAGAAGGGCATAGACACAACCTACATGCCGGGGTGCGATCTTAAGGGCTATGACCTGGTAGGTGACAGGCTTTATGTTAAAAAAGACGATGACAGCTATAAGGTGGAGTATAAATGGATGATCCCCGAAAGCAAGCTTATGTTTGAAAAATGCAGAGAATTTTTTGAAAAGGGATATGTCCGCGAGGATATGCTCAGCCTTGAACAACCCAGAGCGGATGAGGGCAAGGAGGACGGCTATACTGTTTGGTTTACGCAGTATTCTCTTGATCAGAGCGAGGCGCTGTCCGAGCAGTACGGCTTTGACGTTGTAAGTATTCCCATAAGCGACAAATATTTTCTTGATGCAAGCGCAACCGCACAAACAAGCACCGTTGTTCCTTATACGGCGAAATATCCCGAAAAGGCGGTTGAGCTGATGCAGCTTCTTTTTACCGAGGAGGGAAAGGATTTATATAATCTTCTGACATTCGGAATTGAGGGCACGCACTATGAAAAGCTTGACGATGATACCATACGGGCGTTTGATTACGCAACCTCTCCGACAGCCGACAGCAAATA
>CAKSOE010000054.1 GCA_934476675.1 uncultured Clostridia bacterium
TAATAACCGCCGATTTCAACGTCCACAAACACGGAGCCTCCGGCTTGCGGCTCTTTCTCCATACGGTAGATAATCATGACAAACATTGCTCTGGTCACATAAGAGTCCGGTGAGAATTCCATTTCGGTTGTACCCTTCATCAAGCCAAAATCATATGCGAATTTCACCGAAAAGTAAAACCAGTCTTTTTTCTTAACATCACCGAACGGATTTTCCCACTCGATGTCGGGTTTTACCTTGATGTCCTTTTGTTTCTTTTTTAGTATGCCGCCCGTCACCGCATTGATTCGGTATGTCCATTGCGTCTTATTGTCCGCAAATACGAGATGATAATAAGGTGTTTTAATGCCGCCGTCTACCAATTCTTCCTCCAAAAAGGTAACTCTGTCGGTACATTCGGCATCATCAACGGCAATCTTTTTTGCGTCGGCAAGCAAAATATATCTTCTGCCGTAGATAATGTCGCCCGTTTTTGCGTCAATCTGATAGTAATATTGATTTTTGCCGGTATAAAACTCCAATAAATAGCATTGCTTGCCCTGATAACGGTTAAACTCAGCCTTGGTGAACACAATTTTTTGTGCGTATTTGTCAAGCTCCGCATCCTTCAGCGCAATCTTTTTTGCTTCCTCCAAAGAGATATAATCCGGCTCATCGGTGTTCTTGCTTTTCTTTTCGAGTATATCGCCGCTTACCGCATTGATTCGGTATGTCCACTGCGTTTTCCTGTAGGTAAATACGAGCCGGTAGTAAGGCGTTTTAATGCCGCCGTCCACCAGTTCTTCCTCGGTAAAGGTAACCTTTTCGGTGCAGCCTGCATCATCAACGGCAATCCTTTTTGCGTCGGCAAGCAGGATATATCTTCTGCCGTAGATAATGTCGCCCGTTTTTGCGTCAATCTCATAGTGATACTGATATTTACCGGTGTAAAACTCCAAAATGTAGCAGGGTCTGCCTTGGTTGCGGTTAAGCTCGGTTTTGGTAAAAACAATTTTTTGTTCGGTGTCGCCAAGCTTAGCGTCCTTCAGCGCAATTTTCTTTGCTTCCTCCAAGGAAATGAAATTCGTACCGCTGATATCATCAATATGCTTTCCCATCACAGCGCCGCTTATCGCATTGATACGGTATGTCCACTGCGTCTCATTGTCTGCAAAGACAAGCAGATAATACGGTGTTTTAATGCCGCCGTCTACCAATTCCGCCTCCAAAAAAGTAACCTTATCGCTGCATTCGGCATCATCAACAGCAATCCTCTTTGCGTCGGCAAGCAGGATATATCTTCTGCCGTAGATAATGTCGCCCGTTTTTGCGTCAATCTCATAGTGATACTGATATTTACCGGTGTAAAACTCCAACAGGTAATAGGGCTTGTCCTGATTGCGGATTAGCTCTTCCTTGGTGAACACAATCTTTTCCGCATTTTCAACAAGACCGGCATCTTTAAGCGCAATTGACTTTGCTTTTTCCAAAGAGATTAAATCCGCCTCGCCGATATTTTCATCTTTCTTTTCGAGTATATCACCGCTTACCGCATTGATTCGGTATGTCCACTGTGTTTTATTGTCTGCAAAGACAAGCAGATAATACGGCGTTTTGATGCCGCCGTCCACCAATTCTTCCTCGGTAAAGGTAACTTTTTCGGTACATTCGGCATCATCAACGGCAATCTTTTTTGCGTCGGCAAGCAGGATATATTTTCTGCCGTAGATAATTTCTCCCGTCTTTGCGTCAATCTCATAGTGATACTGATTTTCCCCGGTATAAAAATCCAACAGGTAGCAGGGTCTGCCTTTATTACGGCTCAGTTCCGCCTTGGTGAAGGTTATTTTTTGTTTATTTCTGTCAAGCTCAGCGTCCTTTAATGCAATTTCTTTTGCCTCCTCCAAAGAGATAAACTTTGCCTCGTCCGTGATTTTTTCCGAATCCGAATCTTTTGTAATCTTCGATGAATTTGAATCGTCCGTAACTTTTTCAGTCTTGGACTCAGCTGTAATCTTTACAGCTTTCGACTCGTCCGCAGCTTTTTCAGCTTTGGACTCGTCTGTAATCTTTACAGCTTTCGACTCGTCCGTAACTTTTTCGGATTTTGCCTCGTCTGTGATCTTTACAGCTCTCGACTCGTCCGCAAATGCGGTCATCGGTATAAGCGAAATCAGCATTACAATACAAAGCAAAATTGAAATCGGTTTGTTTGTTTTGCGTTTCATAAATAATTACCTCCTTTTTCGTGATTTTTATTGTATTCCGCAGCTTTCTGTTTATGCCGGAGTGCGAATATCCGGCGTTTTTTTCTTTCATAGGCCGCACGCCCCTTTCGTGTATTTAGTCATCTATAGTGTTTCCGGCGTAAGAACAAAAAAGGTGAGTCCGAATCCAAAATACTTTGAAAACGAACACACCTTAATAAATACCCGAGGACGAATAGTGTAAAAAAGCAAATCTTCGCCTGTGCCGCGAGTGTATGTATGTATTGATTTTACACCGTTGTTTCATACTTGCCCAACCCTTTCTATAATAATATTTTTCCGCAGATATATTGTATCACAATTTTCTGATTTCGTCAATGTTTTTAGGTAAATTCAGCAATTACGATGTAAAAAGTTTTGTCAAATAAGGTATTGCAAAAAATGAGTTTTTGTGATACAATAAACAAAAATACGCAGAGCAGAGAACATGAAACAGCAGGCTTTTTCATGGATTTTGCAGATGGCAGAACGGAGATTAATATGAAAAAAATATTTATGACAATACTTGCGGCTTTGATGCTGACGGCTAATATTACGGCGCTTGCGGAGGGGAACAGTCCGTCCGTATACTTAAACGGCACGAAAATGACTTTTGAAACAGAGCCGTTTATAGATGAAGCAAGCGAACGCACACTTGTGCCGATGCGCGATATATTTGACGCAGTGGGTGCGGTTGTACAATGGGATGAGACTACAAAAACCGTCATTGCGGTAAAGGGAAATTCGTTTGTTACATTGCAGATAGGCTCACCAAAGGCATTTATAAACAGCGAAAGCCATACTCTTGACGTAAACGCTGTTATAAAGGACGACAAAACCTTTGTTCCGCTGCGGTTTGTTTCAGAAGCTCTTGGTGCGGAGATTGAATGGGATAATGATAATTATGCCGTAAAGATTAATATTGCCGAAAGAAGTTAAAGGGTGTGTAAGTTCTTTTTTACACGCCCTTATTTTTTAAAGACTGCGAGCATTGTAAAGCTGTTTGATATAGAGGACGCAATTTATCGGAAAGACCGTTTTTCCGATGTTGAAAAAGAATTTGAAGATGTGCAGAAGATAACGCATTGCTCAACGGGCTGCGGAGGATGTCATGATAAAATTATGAAGATTATCTCTGACTTGATGAGTTCTTAAAAGAGGGGAGAAGCGCTGATGAAAACAATAAAAAAGAAGGCGATGATAAACAGGATTGTTAAGTCGGTAATATGTACAGCGGCGGCAGCCGGGATAATGGTAAGCACGTTTGCTGCCGCAACGGTATATGCAGCGGGCGCAATCGGAGATTTTGCCAATATGGTTGTGCTTGTAAGATTTAAGGGCGACGCACAGGGCGATAACGGTACTGGCTTTAATAAACCGTACAGCAGCGCCATAGCGAATGCGCCGAGAACATATTGGGAGAGTCTTATCCGCAAATTTAACGGAGTCAACGACAAATTCGGGGCAGGATCGTTTAAGGAGTATTTGCGGGATATTTCCGGCGGACAGCATATGGTCGAATCGGTGTTCCCGCAAACGGACGGCGACGGTTCGATATGTTATCTGACAATGGAAAGGACTGTTGACGAATACAAGAGTGCGGTCGGGGAAATTCAGATGATTAAAGAGATTGCCGGACAACTGAATGCAAAATATCCGAATCTTGACGGCAGGACAATAGACAGGGATAACGACGGTGTTGCGGATAATCTTATGATTATTGCGCAGGTACAGTCGAACGGACATTTTGTGGCGCATTCCGCCAATGCCGGAAACGATACAAAGATCGCGGGAAAAGGCATAGGGCCGTATAATCTGATTGAAACAACCTTCAGTGATACTTCGGGATACTACGGATTTAATATTCATACGGCGGCACACGAATACATACACACCTTCGGAGTGCCGGACTACTACCGGCAGAATTATATATCGGAAACGCGCGACACGCCTGTCGGACTGTGGGATCCGATGGGCGTTCCCGGGG
This sequence comes from uncultured Clostridia bacterium, assembly GCA_934476675.1. Lineage (GTDB taxonomy): Bacteria > Bacillota > Clostridia > UBA1381 > UBA1381 > UBA4716. The sequence goes on from CAKSOE010000054.1 coordinate 4,213, forward strand.
GCAGACCCATGCCGCTTGCGGTAACGCGCGAGGCAATCGGCTGGACGACAGTTGACGAAATACAGCCGCAAAACGGCGTGTATACCCTATACGAGGCGTCTGCCGCTTATGCGGATAAAACAAAAAAACAGGCGGTTAAAGTAAAGACGCCGTTTTCGCCGACTGAATATTTTGTCATAGAGTACCGCAAAAAAGGCGAAAGATACAAATTTGATACATTGGATCAGACGGCGCCGGCAGACGGCATTATTGTATATAGAGTAAATCCCGTATATAAGGATGAAGGCAATCTTCGCGGCAACGACTATATCTATGTATACCGTCCGAACGATACGAGTATTACCGCATCAGCGGGAGAAATCGGAAAAGCGCAGATCGGGCTTCCGGCATATTCTGCTGCGAGACAGGAAATCGGAAGTCTTGATTTGAATCAGACAATCACGGATAACGCTGTATGTTATTCTGACGGCCGAAATTCGGGAATACATATCAAGGTCACCGAACAGAACGACAATTCGGTTAAATTCAGTATAGAATTTCCGGATTATACTAATATGGACCTCTGGAAGTCATTAGCAAATGCTGATGGCGGCAGCGCATTATCGGGCATAAAAGCGTCAGAGGTAAAAACTGCCGCAGACGGGAACAATCTGTATGTATTGGCGCAGGATATAAGGTCGTCTTCGGTACTCCGATATGACGGAGATAACTGGACAAATCTCGGAAAGTGCGCCGAGACCGGAGGCAGTGGGGCATTGACCGTATTTAACAGCGAACCGTACGTGCTTTTTGCCGACTACAACGGAAAATGTGAACTGAAAAAATACTTGGGCGGAAAGTGGAATACGGTATCGGTACTGAATTTCGGAGCGAACAAGTATTCAAATGCGCCGGCGCTCGGTGCGGCAGGCGGTAAACTGTATGCACTGATAGATGACTGCGGCAAAAATCCGCAGCTTTATGCGCTGAATTCCGGTACGCTTGAAAAGTCGGGCAGCGCGTTGAATGTAAAACTCGTTGCGTCACCGGAAATTTTTGATAAATCCGGCTGCCCCGCAGTAATATACGGAGACTTTTTCGGAAAGAAAACAGAAGCAAAAACACTTGAACCTGACGGCTGGAAAAGCATTGTGACCGAATCCGGCAGCGCAAACGCAAATGATGCGGCGGCAGCGGACGGAGAAGTTTACCTTTTCAGCACATATAACGAACAATCTCCGAAACTGAACATTCTGACAAGCGATGGTATGAATCTTGCTTATGATTTAAGCGCTGTTCCGGCAAATTCGTCATACGGAAGCATAGCGGTCGGTACGGAATGTATTTATATATCTGTTCTGCAGGACGGCGCAGTAGTCACATACAGCGCGCCGAAGGACGAGCCGCAGAATCTTGCCCGGCTCGGAGACGTAACGTGCAGACCTGCATGGAACGGCTCAATGCAGCTTATAAACAACATGGTTTACAGCGCGGTAGTGTCGTCAACTGATACGCCGATTGATGTAAAATATCATGAAGCGCTCGACGATACACTCCGTCTTGCAAAAGCCAAAGCGATAGCGGAGAGCATTGTTGAAGGATATAGGGTAACCGACAGCAGCGGTAAAGCGGAGCTTGAATATAAGATAAAAGCAGGGCTTTTGGAAAGCGGATATACAAATGTTACGGCAGCGGTGAATGAATTTACCGTCACCCACGCAACCGCTTCGGCAGAGGGGTCAGCCATAGGGACGGTAACGCTTGTTTGCGGAAGAAAGTCGGACATTGTAAGGATAAATAAAACTATTGCAAAGCTGACGGAAACAAAAATATTGTTTTTATCGGATAAAGAGGTAAGGGTATCCCTGAACGATACCGGAGAAAAATATGTAATTTTTGCGGAATACGAAGGAGAAGAACTGAAAAGAACCGCAATAGTCCCGGTCACATTTAACGAACCGGGAGAAAAAACGGTTTTGTTGCCGGGCGGATGGACAAAAACAACCGCAAACACTTTCCGGGCTTTTTTCTGGAACAGTTTGGAGGATATATGGCCGCTTTGCGGGAATGATGCGAGATAAGGAAGGAGAATGAAAATGAAACAAAGAAGGATGCTGTCTATATTGCTTTCCGCAGTAATGCTGCTGAGCCTGACGGTTCTGCCGGCAAAGGCGGCAGACGCCAAAATAAATATCAAGATCGGAGACTATATTCGACTGGGGACATATAATAACGAGTCTGTCTTGTGGCGCTGCGTTAACGTTGACGACAACGGTCCGCTGATGCTCTCGGACAGAGTGCTGGAGGATTATATGCCCTACGACGCAATGACAAGCGATAATGCCGATACATGTTCGCACAGGCGCAGCGGTTATCGGAGCA
>CAKSOE010000055.1 GCA_934476675.1 uncultured Clostridia bacterium
CTTACATTTCTCCTTCCGCTGTTTTTCTTTTTTATATTATTTGAATTTTTTAGCACTTCAATACCATATTTATTTACGATAAATGCGTTGGTTATGAGCATGACAACACTATCCTTCATAATCTCCGGCTCTGCCAAGTCTTCTATTGAAAGTCTGTCCGAGCCGTATAATATAAAGCGTATAGCCTGATAAATGTCATACACATCTTCATCATCCGAGTGGGTATCAAGCTTATCTGTCATAAGTTCATCGTCTGTAATAACACTCCTTGCCTGTTCCCATAAATATTCGTTTGCCGACAAGAGGAAAATCGCCGCAATGTTTTTGTTTGATTCAATTACCTCATAACCGTTTTTTACCGCAAATTTATAAAAGTTATTGAATCGGCTTTTATGCCTGTCATCCGTAAATAACATCCTATAAACATCCCCTCCGTTAATTTCAATTATTTTTTTATATAGTTTCTCTGCACTGTTTTCACCGAATATATCTTCCAGCATCCCATAAAACCGATAATCAAATATGTGATTGTCTTTGAATCCGGGAATTTCCTGCATCATAGATTCATACCTTGCAAGTCTTGTGCAGAGCAAGAAAAGTTTGCCCATCTACACCTGCTCCGTTCCCCCGGTCTGATAGCTTGTCTGCGTAAACAGCTTGTACCATTTTTCCACCGCATTAAGCTCTATATCAAAATCACGGAATGCGTTTTCAAAGATTTCAAGATAATTTACAATCTCAAACGGATCGTATTTTACCTTTGCAAGACACCATTCAAGGCTGCTGCAATCAAAGCCGCCGTCATCGCCTACGCTGTAATCAAGTGTATCTCTGAAATCTTCTGTCAATTCCTTTGTATAGTCTACAACCTTTTCTACTATCTCTACCACTTTTTTTAGGCGAATATCGTCATTTTCAAATAAATCCGTTATATCACATTTTTCTGTCCGTATCATCAAATCTATGTCATCTGACAATAGTTGAAAATTTTCGATTTCCTTCCTTATATCTTTTACAACCTCTATATTTCTTCTCATTGTATTATCCTCCTCTACATTTTCATATTTTGTTCCTGTTCGCTTTCGTTATTGAACCATTTATCCCAATCCTCTGCCGGGCAGTATCCGGCAAGTGCTTTTGAAAACTCCTCCAGCCGTTCACATTCAACATTGCTGCATTGAATCTGCAAACCGTAGCTGCCTTCATATATCTGCTCCACTCTTGCTGCAAGGACATCTGCCCACTCGGTTCTGCCTTCAGCGGTAAAATTGTCATATGACAAATCTTCTATTGTTGCCAAATCATGTTCAACCTCATTATGTACAATATGAACACTTGAAAGACTTACGCCCTTTAACAAATCACCAAGCGTTATATTTGAGAGCGTCTGATCAAGCGGCACTTTGGAGAATGAATTACCAACCGATGCAATGTCCGGCAGATATGTTCCGAGCATTTCGGGTGCAACAAACAATTTTGTTCCGTCTGCCCCCTCAAACATCATATTTTCAGCTGTTACCTTAAATGTATAGATTTTGCCTTCGTTCTCATATCTGTCGCCGTCAATATAATAATTGTGCGCCTCCGGCAAAGTTTTTCTTGCAATTTCCTCCACCCTTTCGGTCAGCTTGCCGTATTCATCACGAAACCGCTTGGCATTAAGGTACTGTGGTTTTTGAAAGCGTTTATCATAGCAATAGATATAAAAGTCATAATTTCCGCTATCCGAAATCGTCCTTATATCGTACTCATAATTTTCGCTTTCGACAAACATTCCGTGCGAATTGCTCTCGAATGTATCAAGCTTTAATTGCTCGTTCCCATATACAAAACTTCGCATATATGCCCTGTCGGTCAAAAGCCGTTCCCGCAAAAAGTTCATAACATCATCAAATTCTGTTTTAAACGGTTCTTTATTTAGCTTTTCATTTTTGTCAAACCACGATGTATAGAACTCATTACCGTTTCTTCCGAAGTCGCCTCTTAAATATCCAATCAAACCCCTTGTCTGCTCTGCGTTGGTATTGTCAAAAAAGTTTTCTTTTCTTGTATGATAAAAATTAAATCTGAACATTCTCGTTTATCACTCCCTCGGATATTTTCTTGTAGTCAGCGTCTTCTCTGATGTTTTGATGGATAATGTCAAGCACCATGCTTATAACCGCATCAGCTTTGAACTTAACCTCATTGTTATTGTACGGTTCCTTTTTTACGGCATCATCGAGCATATCCACACACTCGACAACCGCTATATCGTGGTTATCATTCAGTATCCTCAAATCGTCAATACAGACAAGTCTGATTTCATTCTTCATTCTTGAGGTCATCTCAGCCATATCCCGAATGATTTTATCCTTTATGCAATTATCTGCCGTATCGTCATAGCCTTTGCTCTTTCGGATTATATACTCCGCCAGAAGTCCTATATCTCTTAAAACTTCTTTTCCCACATCGCTTACCATTGATTTTTCACCTCCGTTGCCGGTCAAAATTATGAACTTTGATTCACCGTAAGGCTTAACCGTTGACCTTTCCAAAAAGTCTTCGCCCCTTTTTGTGAAGTATGCGGATTCATATTCATTGGCATCTGTTATCTCGCCGTCCCCGTAAACAAAGCTTTTAACATTTACTTCTACCGTCTCGGTGTCCGGATTGTCTTTCATAAAATTTTGATACTTTACCCAATTTTTAAGATTGGCTTCTCTTTTCGGAATTCCGCTGCACAAAAAAGTTTCTTTCGGTCCGTTGTCTGCTGATACTGTTACCTGTGAAAATAAAACCGCCATTCTACATCCCTCCCATCAGCATTCCGCAATCTTCATCAATATCCTGCTCTTTTTCCGGTAACGATTCGGACTCCTGAACCTGTTCGCCCGCAAGCTCATCATACTTTGCTTTCATATATTCCGCCGGCGATATTTCAAGCGCCCGACCTGCCGCTTTATATGACGGAAGTCCGTTTTCGTTCTTAAACTCCTTTTGTGTCGGAATTCTGTTATTTTTTTCGATGAAGCTGTCTATTGCCTCGCTGACTTCCTTTGCATCCCACATCTTCGGCTGATTCCGGTTTTCTTTATTCTCTTGATCTGATTCCGACTGTGCTGTTTGTTTTGCCTCCTGTGATTCCCGCAGTTCTTTTAAGGTCAAGGATTCTATATATCCTCTCTTTGTAGTACCCAACTCTTTAACTCTTTCGGTTATTGCATCAAACAAGTCATCATCAATCTGCACCGCAAAAACTCTCATATCACATTCCCCCCATCGTAATTTCTTCGGACTGATTATCTTCATTTAATATTTCAACCAGTGTCGTTCCTTCCAACAAAACTGCACCGTTATCACAGAATTTGCAGTCACTGTTATCCATAATAGCCTCCGCATATTGCTCAAACATAAAGAAATCCGCAATATCCGAATGTATGTGATAATCTTCATTTTCATCTATTAAGGCACGTCCCAGGCTTTCTGCATCATACACATTATCATAATATCGGAAATTATCCATGTTTTCTTGAAGCTTTATAATCGATGCACTGTCATGTTTGCCCGCAAATTCAATAACGGCCTCTAATTTATCAAGCTCATTATTTCTTTCGGCTTTTTCAACTGCCCACATAACATTGTTCGCCGCATAGAGATTTTCGTTTGATGCAACATCACTGATTTTTTCAAACCACAAATTGTCCAACTCTATCTCCTTAATGTCAACGCTGCACTCGGCTATATTGGTTGTTCCAAGCCGTTTTAATGCCTTGTCTATCGAAAGCGATTGCGTCGGAAGATATACATATTCTTTCAGTCCGCCTCTTTCCAATACAGCCGACATTTTAGAGCAATCGTAACAGTATTCAGGGAAAGTATGACCGTCATATTCATTTATGAACCTCGCCCCCTCATGTTCAAAGAGCATTCCCTTTTCAGTCATTTTGCTTTTTCCCGAATTCATAAGTTCCCTTCCGATTTTTGCAAGATTAACATTATCCATTTCGCCGGGATTCCATCCGATATGTACTGCCTTAAAATGTGTTCTGCCTATACTCTCCATACTGCTCATATCCTGCACAAGCGTGTAATTATTTATGTTATATGTAACATTTATCATATCCATTACACTGCGCGACAGTCTTGCTTCACACACAGACTCAAAAATATTTAATTCGTTATTATCAAAACTGTCAAGGCGCTTTGCGAGAAAGTTCAGTTCATCGACATCTACAAAATCTGTTATAAGTCGTTTTAACGGAGTATAGTCCGTTCCTGTCATGTACTGGCTTGTTTTTAGCTTATCTGCCACTCCCAATTCATTAAATCTTACCGACAGATATTCCTCATCACAAGGAAATTTTATGGTTGTTTGATTTTCCTCAAATCTAAAATTGGCTGAAAACATTTCCACTCCCTCCTCACATTGTTTGTTCTTGTACCGATTCTTCTGTCGGCTCATCTGATGTTTCTTCCTGCTGTTCTTTTTGGCTGTATAATAAATGTTGTGGTGAAAAAAAGAGAGCATAAATTCTGAAAATCCTGTATAATGGTTTTAGACACTCACCAATTAGGAGGTTTTCATTTTATGCTCTATACTGATTATACACAAAAACTGCTGAATTTGCAAGGGGTTTTGGTTAAAAAGGTGACTTCTGTTCACTCTTTCACCATGATTGACATTGAAATGCCTGTAACTCCTCATGCCTGCCCTCACTGCGGTACTCACACCTCATATATCCACGACTACCGCAAACAGCTTATTAAAGATATTCCCGCTTTCGGGCAGTCTGTTATCCTCAATTACAGACGCAGACGATACCGCTGTCCCCATTGCGGCAAATGCTTCTCCGAGCAGCATCCCTTTGTCCCGCGATACCACCGCATGACAAGCCGCTTGGTTGCTCATATAATCAATCAGCTCAGAAGTGAATGTTCTTTCACTTCCGTCGCTAAATCCGTTAATCTGTCTGTTTCCACAGTTATACGGGTTTTCGATATACTGAGCTTCCCTCGTCCCAAGAAGCTTCCTCATGTATTCGCCATCGACGAATTTAAGGGCAATACCGGCAATATCAAATATCAGTGCATCATCACCGATCCTGCATCTAAGCGCGTACTTGACATTCTGCCCGACAGAAGTCAGCAGCAGCTTATTGACTACCTGAAACAATGGGATTCCAAAAGCCGTAAACGCGTTCGATACTTCGTAAGTGATATGTGGCAGCAATACACTGATATTGCTTCTGCTTTCTTCAAAAATGCCACACAGATTATTGACCGTTATCACTTTATCAGGCAGGTACTATGGGCATCCGATAATGTACGAAAGCGTGTTCAGAAGCTATATGGTGACAGAAACCGAAAGCTGTTCAAACACTCTAAACGGCTTTTGATTAAGCGTTCATCAAAGCTGAAAGACTACGAGGCAGAACGCATTAATGCTATGATGTACATATCCGATGAGCTTAGGCAAGCATACTACCTCAAAGAGGCATTCTATACCGTCATAGATGCACAAAGCCGTGAAGAAGCCAAAAGACTTATGGCTGACTGGATACTATCGGCGCAAAACAGCGGTATTCCCGAATACACCGCATGCTCAAATACGCTCATCAATTGGCAGACCGGAATATTGAACTCATTTGATGTTCCGTACTCTAACGGTTTCACCGAAGGCTGCAACAACAAGATTAAGGTGATTAAACGCAACGCTTACGGCTATCGTAATTTTGAGCGCTTCAGAAAGCGTATTCTTCACGCTTTCTCCTACAAAAACGACCTTGCTTTGCAAGGTCATTAATTATCATTATTCGATTGTCTATTCCTTTGCGGATTTTCTTCACCACAACTATTGACAAAGAGCCTTCTTTTTCTCTGTTATAGTCCATGTCCATCATTTTTCCCAAACGCTCATTGAAATCCGGAACACTCTCCTCAATCT
>CAKSOE010000056.1 GCA_934476675.1 uncultured Clostridia bacterium
AATAAATGAAATCTTATCCGAACATCCGGATAATGCGAATTACGGATATGACCGCATACATAAAGCATTAGAAATACCAAAACCCTGCACATGAAATTGACGGAGTAATTGAATTTATTAACAAATACAAAGGCAATTCTTTTTAGATAAAACAAATGAAAAAAACAATAAATTTGTATTTTCTTGATGTCAAGCATTTTTGCTGCAAACAAACTGAACCACTTGGGTGCGTATGTACGCCGGCTGGTTCGGTTTGTCCGTTCTGAAGTAATTTTTCTATCCGCTAAAAAAGGAGCTGTAAAATTTTGTTACAGCTCCTTGAATTTTTTCAAAATTATGCAAGTCCGGCAACCTTTAATGCAATGTAAACTGCAAAGAGCGCTACTGAAACCCACATTACGGCGCTGATATCCTTAGCCTTACCGGTAACAATCTTTAAGATAACCCATGAAAGCATACCGAACATGATACCGTTTGCTATTGAATATGTAAGAGGCATCATAACGATTGCCAAAAATGCGCCGATTGTATCAGCTGCATCGGCATCTCCCAAGAATTCAACTTTCTTTACCGATGAAAGCATCAGCAAGCCGACATAAAGCATAGCCGGCGTTGTAGCGAATGACGGGATTGAAGTGAATACCGGAGCAAGTACGAGTGAAAGGAAGAACAAAACAGCAGTTACGACAGCTGTAAGACCTGTTCTTCCGCCGGCAGCAACACCTGCGCTTGATTCAACGTAGCTTGTAACGGTTGATGTACCCAGACAAGCGCCTACAACAGTACCGACAGCATCAGCCATTAAAGCGCCGCCTGCTTTGGGAAGCTCACCCTTTTTATCTAAAAGGTTTCCTTTTTCGGCAACGCCGATTAATGTACCGACAGTATCAAAAATATCTGTATAAAGGAAAGTGAATGTAATCAAAGCAAATGCCGGAAGATTCTTTGCAACGAAGCTGAAATCAAAGTGGAAGAACAGCGGAGCTGCAAATGAATTACCCGAGAATGACGGGAATACCGAATATACGCCGTTTTCAATGTCAACAACATACCAGCCGCAAAGCTGTGCAAGCATACCGAGTATCCATGTAACGATGATACCCAAAAGGATGCCGCCGGGAACCTTGAAATGCTCAAATACACCGATAATCAAAAGACCTACCAATGCAAGAACAACAGATGCTGACGATAAGTCGCCCAAAGCAACGGTTGTCGCAGGACTTGCAACAACAATGCCCGAGTTAAGAAGAGCAATGATTGCTATAAACAAACCGATACCTGCCGTAATGGCAAATTTGAGGTTTGCGGGGATTTTGTTTACAAGAGCTTCACGGAATTTGAAGAGTGAAAGAATCATAAATATGATACCTTCAACAAATACCGCTGTCAAAGCTACTTTGTAATCGTAACCCATAGCGCCGCATACAGTAAACGCAAAGAAAGCGTTAAGACCCATTCCCGAAGCGAGAGCTACGGGGTAGTTGGCAAAGAAAGCCATACATAGCGTAGCGATACCTGCCGAAATTGCCGTTGCGGAAAAAACGCCCGCTTTAGACATTCCTTCGATAGCGCCGAGGTAGTTGGGGTTTACGGCGAGAATATACGCCATTGCAAGGAAAGTTGTAATACCGGCAATAATTTCGGTTTTTACGTCTGTTCCATGCTCTTTAAGTTTAAATAATTTTTCCATGTGTTTTCTCCTTTTCACACAATTTATGCAAATTCGTTTGAACTTGCGACTACCTATATAGCATACCTAATTTTTGTTGAATTGTCAATAATTTTCTGCAAAAAAAGCAGCAAACTGTGAAAAGTGTAAACTTTTTGTAAAACAAAGTCGATATTTTGTTAACATTTATATAAGGAATAAATATATAAAAAGCTTGCAAATGCCGAATGTATCTGTTATAATTATTTAGTGTGCCGCATTTTTGCGGTAAAAAGCATTATGCGGAGGGAATATACTTATGAAGAAAACATTAAAAGAACGCAGCAGGGATTTATGGAATTACTTTTCTTTGTATGAAAAGATATGGTTTTTCAGTATTTTGATTTTAGCGGTTATTTTTGCATTTTTGTTTCCGGAGGAGGATGTAAACGGAGTAAACGGTTCAATCATAATGGCGCTTTATCTTGCGGATACGTTTTTAAATATTCTGTGTGAGCTGCTCATTTCAAAACAGAGCAAGTGGAATTTTATAGTGTCGGTATTTGTTGAACTTACGGAAATTGCAATATGCGTTGTTCTTTCTTACAGATTTGCGACGATGGCATCAACACTGTTTTTCTGGCTGCCGATAGATATTATCAGCTTTATAAACTGGCATAAGCACCCCGATGCGCAAGAGGAGGAGCTTACAAAGGTTCGCCGTCTGAGCGGATGGGCAGAGGCGCTTATTATTACCGGTATTGTTGTGTGGACTGCAGGAGTGGGATATTTTCTGACAACTCTCGATATAGGAACGGATTTATTCAACGGAAATGAATTTCTTGAAGTGCTTGTATGCTATCTGGACGCTTGTGTTTCTGCGGTCGGAATAGCAAACGGAGTATTTATTTTACTGCGTTACCGTGAACAGTGGATTGCATGGTACATAAGTGCGCTTATTGAAGCGGCTATAAATATTATTTCGGGACAGTATGTACTGCTTGTTCTGAAAGTCGGATACCTTACAAATACGACATACGGATATATAAAATGGACAAAGTACATAAAAACGCATAAAGATACGGTGGAAACGAAGAATATTTTATCAATGTAAAACGGGATGTGAAAAATCCTCAAAAACAAGGAAGAGCTTTGGAATATAAAGCCCTTCCTTGTTTTTATGTAATATTTTTAATTTTATGAGATGAGGTACTCTCAATACAGAGGATTGGTGAAAGTAAAAGCAGAGACAACCCTCCGCTTTGAGAGTATGAATTTAAAAAAGCTTGCGAAATGGAAACGGATAAAGGGTTTTTGAGGTCGTTTATCCATGTCTTTATTCAAATATTGGCTCAAGTAATACAAAAATCGGTTGCAACTTTGGATTTGCAACCGATTTTGTCTGCAGCCTGAAGCGAGGATTTAACCTCGCATTTTACTATGCGTTTAAGGGCTGTTCTTTTATTGAGTTATAGAAGTTAACGTATGTTGCGTTGATGTACGGAGAAACGTATATTGACGCAAAGCCGAAAGTTACGCATACAAGAAGTATCCACGGAATAAATGAAAGCTGTAAAACAAAGAAATCCATTTTATGACCGTTCATTAATCTTTTGCTTTCCTTTATGGCGTCATTGGCGTTCATTTCCGGATTTTCTGCAAGAATATATGGTGCGAGCGAATATGAATAAGCTTTAATTATCCCGGGAACGATAAAAAGCAGCGACCACAAAGTCACGAAGATTTCTATAAGAACAACCAACAGCACGCTTTTGCCGAATATTGAAAAACCGTCAAAGGTGTTTGAAATTTCGGGACGTATACCGTCAGCCAGTCTGAGGTAAATCATTGTAATGGATATTGAGAACGGCGCGGTAAGCAATATCATTGCCATGCCGCCGAGAGCTTCAATTTTTAAAGCTTTTGCGAATACAATGTAGGCCGCCGCGGAAATCAATGACGCAATAAGCGAACAGGCAAAAAGAATCCAAACATTTCCACTGATTTGTTCCTTAGCGCGTGTTTTTAAATCTAATCTGTTCATAAAACAAATCCTCCTTATATTTTTATAGTATAGCCGATTGTAAAACTCTTAGAAGTAAGTTTTTAAGCGGCTTTTACTTGGTATATATGATGATTGTTCTCCGTTTTCGGTTTTCCGATAGAGGGAAAACTGTCACGCAGTGACTGATTAGGCGGTAGTTTACAATCATCTGTTTTCAAAGTATATTATATATACCTGTGCGAAAAATGTCAATAGCGTTTATATTACTTTTGTATTTCTTTTTTCAACCCGTGCATAAAGCCGTCAAGCGCAACCGTGCATATGTCGCCGCCGACAGGGAGACCGTCGATGCAGATTATGTTTGCGCGCACCTCCTGCTGTACATCTATCGGATAATTTGTTACAATATAGGTGTATCTCATGCCGGTTTTGCCCTTGTAGGGTCTTAAATCAAAGCCGGAATCCAGCTGAAGCTTGTTGTAGTTTTCGTAAACCAAATCAAACGGGTCGGGAATAATAATCTCCTGTTTTTCGATACATTTTCCGTCTGTCTGCCACCCAAACGAATTTAAAAAGCCAATATTTTCCTCGTCCGCACCGGACGCAAAAACCGCAAATACAACGGTAATTGCCAATATTGCGGCAATGGCTAAAAAATACATATTTTTCCTCCTCATAATGCTCCTCCTGTTTTTTGTTTATTTATATATATGCAAATATTACCATGTTTAATTATCATGCGCAGGATAAAACTAAATATGTGTGAAAAAGCATAGAATTATTTTTCAAGGAGATGAATTAAATTGAATAAGCTTTCACTTATACTTGTTATAATCGGAGCGATTAACTGGCTGCTGATAGGACTTTTCAAGTTTGATTTTGTGGGAATGCTTTTCGGCGGACAGACATCGGCGCTTTCAAGAATAATTTTTGTAATAGTCGGATTGGCAGGATTGTGGTGTATCAGCCTGCTGTTTGGCAATAAGGAAAAGAGAGAAGCGTAAATAAAATCCGCAGAGGCTTTCAAAAAAAGCAACTGCGGATTTTGTTATGTGTTAAAATAGATACAACAAAGGAGTGGCTTATATGAAAAAGATAACTGATAAGGCTGTAAAAGAGTTTGGAGCGCATTTGGCTGAGGAGGAAAAGAGCAGGGCAACGCTTGAAAAATATGTCCGTGATGTATCGGCATTTTCAAGGTGGCTGGGGAAAAGGGAACTTTGCAAGGCGATTGTATTGGAATATAAGGAATTGTTAATCGAAAAACTTGCTCCGGCAAGCGTAAATTCGGCGCTGTCGTCGTTGAATAGCTTTTTTGAATATATAGGTGAGTACGGTTTAAAGGTAAAAAGTCTGAAAATTCAAAAACGTATTTTTGCCGATAGAGAACGTGAGCTTACAAAAGCGGAATATAACAGACTTTTAAAAGCTGCAAGGGATAAGGGAAATGAGCGTTTGTTTCTGCTTATGCAGACGATATGCGCAAGCGGACTTAGGGTTTCGGAAATAAAATTCATTACGATTGAAGCAGTAAAGGCGAGGCGTGCTGAGATAAAATGCAAAGGAAAAATCAGAGAAGTGTTTTTACCGGACAGCCTTTGCAGAGAGCTTTTGAAATATGCAAAGAAAAAGGGAATAAAGTGCGGAATGATTTTTGTTACAAGAAACGGCAGACCGCTTGACAGAACGAATATATGGAGCGACATGAAAAAGCTGTGCCTTATTGCGGAGGTTTCAGCAAAGAAGGTATTTCCGCATAATCTGCGGCATCTGTTTGCAAGGACGTTTTATATGATAGAAAAAGACATAGTGCATCTTTCGGATATTTTGGGACATTCAAGTGTTAATACGACCCGAATTTATACAATGGAAACGGGTGAAAGGCACAGAAAACAAATACAAAAATTAGGACTTGTGATGCTCACATAAAAAAACACAACATAATAACAATTATGTTGTAAAAATACCGTATATTTTTTATTTTAACCGCACAAAACCGAAAAGATATAAAAAAA
>CAKSOE010000057.1 GCA_934476675.1 uncultured Clostridia bacterium
GCAGCATATTCAAGCCACACATCAAAGCTGCCTTGTTCCGCAAGACTTTTATGTATTTCGTTTGAATCTTCAAAATCTGTTTCAAAGCAGATATTGTTCTTTGCGGTATAGGGAAAGAATGATGTATCATCAATCCAACCGAGCCGCTCGGTTGATTTCATAAGCGGAATATTTTTAACGTTCGTATTCTCATAATCATATAAATAATCCACCATATCCGAGGCGTTCTTTGAAGCAACAGGAAATCCTCTGTCCGCACAGCTTATGATAGACGATTTATTAAATGCCGCCGATCTCGTCACCACAATACTTGTCCACACATTATCTCGGTAAAACGATAGTTCAACCTTTTCCGAACACGCGTCCACATTTTTAAATCTCTTTGTGATAACCACCGGAGATGGACATACCGTGACAACAGTATTACCATCCTTTGAATATACAATTTTCTGTATTCCATGCTCCATTGTAACATTCCAGTTTGCGGGCTGAACCGCTCCGTTTAAAGCAATCCCATCGAGATTTAAAGGCATAGCGGTGTCCTCAATCACGGTATATGATTTATTCTTAAAATTCACTGCCGCCTCAAAATCCTTTATCGGGCATTTGCCTTTAAGCTTTAACTTGAATTTTCCGTATGCCGCGGGAGCATTTTTCTTTGCATATGCCATAAGCTCAATTGTTTTGTTATCAAAAATCATATCCTCGGATATATCACCGTCGGCAAGTTCCTCTGCCTGCTCCGCCATGCTCAAAACAGCATAGGCAACCGGTGCTTTAACGCTGCAATCTTTACAGTTATGAAAGCCGAGCCTTTCTTGTATATACCGGCAGGTATGCGGTTTATGCTCATTTGTCGCATGACGGATTTTATCATCGGTTTCAGCTTTGCTGTACCTCGGGTATGGTTTTGAAATCTCATGTACAAGTTCCGCTCCGTCCTTTGTAAGAGACATATTTGTAACAAAAGCATACCATTCAGGTTCTGAAAGCTTTGCGGCATTTTCTTTGCAGTAATTGCAAAACGTGCATTTGTCCATAAGCCTTTGACCACTGCCGACTTCGCCGGTAAACTCTGTTCTCGATTCTGCGTCATACTCCGGAATCTGTACTTGCGGAAGCAATGCTTGAAGTTCGGATTGCGTATATTTGATTTGTGGTTCAAACTTTATACACTCAACGAGTACCGGTTTCTGTTTCGAGTGATAAAATCCCGGTATCCTCATGCATCGGCTTTCGTTCTGACACATTGAATCACCGGCAAATTCTTTTACCAAACGAAGCTGTATTTCACGGAATTTTGATACTTCCGCATCCTTCATCAGCCAGTAACAGTGCAGTGATTTCCTTGTTTTCACAATGATTGACGGCGGGAGAGCGAATGCATTGATTTTCTCCTGCTGCTCCTCAAAGCTCCCGGTATCCATCTCAACAAACTGCGCATTTATTCTTGTTATTTCCTCATCGGTATGCCCTCCGGAATTTACAACAAAGAATATGCCGCGGTGTTTTTCGTTGTGCTGTTTAAGTGTCGGGAGCAAAACATCAATGTTTTTTAGTTTTTCCGTGTATTTATTTCCTTTGTATTCCGGATCTTCTGCCTTGCGGTCGGAAAATACACGAATGCAAACTTCGTCATTCTCCGAATAAAAAGCAGATAAAAACGTTTTAATATTCATATCATTTTGCCTCCTCGCTCCTTATTTTTTGTTTCTTTTTTGATTTGGGTTTTAACTTTTCCTGCTTCTCTATATTCTTAATGGCTGTATATGATGTCGGGTCGGGATATTTCTCTGAATTAAAGTAATTTGCCATGTTAATCCTCCTTCCTGCCGCTGTATGGCGGCACAAATCTTAACACGAAAAAGATGCAAGCAGGTTGCCTTTTTGAGAGGTGACGGTGTATGTTTATACTCCGAACCTCAAAAAGAGGTAAGATGCGCAGCATATTTTTCGTGTTACAGTTCCTCCATATTCCCGAAACTGTATCCCTTTGCGCCTTCTGCTTTAAGCGGCACATCAAACTCATCAAAAGGCTGTGTTTCCATGCATTCTTTTATGATTGTACAAGCTTCATCGGCTTTGTCTATCGGCACTTCAAACAAGATTTCATCATGTATCGTAAGTAAAGGTTTTATGTACGGATATTCCTCAAGCTTTGATAAGATTCGTACCATTGCAAGCTTTAAAACATCTGCGGCAGTTCCCTGAATCGGAGTATTCAGCGCACATCTCTGCCAGTAGGAACGCGTCCCCATATCCGGTGAATGTATGCCTTTTAAAATTCTCCGTCTGCCGAATGCAGTTTCCGAATATCCGCAGTTTGATGCGTCTTGCTTTGTGTTTTTCTGCCACTCGGCTAACTTTGGATAACCATTTTTAAGGTTTTCGATAATGTCTGTACACTCCTGTTTTGTCTTTTCGATCCCCGCTTTTTTGAGGTTTCGCATAAGCCCGTTCGGGAACAATCCGTAAAACACACCAAAATTACAGTTCTTCGCAATTGAACGACGCTCTTTATAATGCGGAGCATTTTTGTCTATGGCTTCGTCAAATGGGATATTGTAAATGACAGAGGTTGTCTGTGCATGAATGTCGCCGTCATTTCTATATGTTTCAAGCATTTTAGTGTCCCTACAATACCATGAACCGACACGCAGTTCTATCTGCGAGAAATCAAAATCAATAAATATGTGTCCCTCATTCGGTATCAGAAAATTACGGATACCGATTGGGTCATTATCTTTTCTCGGCATATTTTGAAGATTGGGATTCCTTGATGCAAACCGCCCGGTATCCGTTCCAAGCTGGAAGAATGAAGTGTGTATACAACCTGTTGCACTGCTTACCGCATTTAAAAATCCGTCAATATACGTTGATTTTATCTTGTTCCATTTGCGGTAATCATGAACCAAATCCAATAATTGTACAATTTCAGAGCGGTTAAGCATACACCAATCCTTTAAAAGTATCAGGCTTTCTTCGTCCGCAGCCGCTTGATACTTTGCCGTAGTTTTCATAACCGGAAGCTTTAAATCCTCATACAGATATTTCTTAAAAGCGTCGGTTGACGCATTTGCTCCGAGGTCAATTTCCTTGTCGGTAAATTTATGTATTTTCTTTCGTATTTCGTTGATTTTTTCTTCCGCTTCAAACTGTTTCTCATACATCAATGCTTTATCAACCTTTACACCGTGATATTTCATAATCCCCACAAACACGGCTGTCGGTGATTCAATGTTTTCTATGATTTTTCTGTGTTTGGGAAGATTTTTATCAAACCATGAATTAAACAGCTTGTACAATTGCAGCGCATAATCGGAGTCAGCGCAGGCATAACGTATCGTTTCGTGATCCTCCGGGTTCAGCTCATCAAAATGCTTACCTGCGGTGACTTCTTCAAATTTGGGAAGTTCAACCTTTAATAACTGCGGAACAAGCGTTTTTAGTCCGCTGTCCGAAAGTGTACGAAACTCTGTTTTTGACTTCATTGTCATCATCGCTGCAAGTAAGGTGTCATACACCGGCGGTTTTATGAGGATTCCGTTTGCGTATAAAAACATTGTCTCAAATGCAAGGTTGTGTGCAATTTTCACGGCGCTGCTTTTTGCAATCTCATTTAACAGCTTAAACATATCAATATTTAAACTTGTATTTTTATGAGCAATCGGGGCATAGATTCCCGTGCCGGCTTTCACCGAAAACGATACTCCTACAATGTGTGATTTGTGCGGATCGATTGCCGCCATAGTTTCCTCTCTATATTCATCATTGGGCGCGGTTTCAAAATCAAAGCTGATAATATCTGCATTTTTAAGATAATTTCTCACTTCATTTATGCTGTTTGCTAATTTATATTCAGACATTGTATTTTCCTTTCCGTGAGTGTATCGGGGCAGTATATCCGCCCCAATCTGCTCACTGTTTAATTATTCGAGCGGCTGTATGACTTCGCCCGTTTCTGTATTGACTATCGGCTGTGCTGGTTCTTCCGTATCCATAAAATCAATATTTCTTGTAATCGGTCTTATGCTTTCTCCGAATTTTTTTAGAATTTCCGCATTTTCCGGCGATAATTTTTAAACTACCGCAAACTGTACCTGTGAATATGCGATACCGGTATTGTTTGTTGCTTTTTTAAGCGTAAGTTTTGTAACAACGCCATAGGAACGCAGTCCCTTTGTTACAATGCGCTTCGCAAGATAATCCGATAACGACTTCAGTGATGTCGGCGGTATTGTTACAATCACCGGATACAGCTCGCCGCTGCGAAGAATATATAACCTATGCGCATTCTTGCACGCTTTACTTTGTCCGTCCTCGCCGCTTCCGAATTTGTTATACGGGCACTTTGCACATTCGCCGCCGGGAGTCCCTATGCCGATACGGTTATCGGTTGAATAACAATTCGGCGCAACATTCTGTCCGTTATATTTCTCCGTCCAAAAGCTGTTTAACGGATAATGGTCGACTATGACGCCGATAACCTCTTTTTCACTATCGGGAGAATCGGGGTCTTCGCCCGGAACTTCAAATGCCAAGCCTCCGCCGGCAGGGATTTTAATCTTGTCAAGACTTATGTTTAAGCCGTCCAATTCCTCCATAATGCCATCGGTTACATCATTACTCATGTTCGGAACTACATATCCGGTGTTTGTTTTTGTTAATTCATTACTCATAATACAATACCTCCGTAATTTTATGCTTTTCTTAAATTAACCGTAACTTTATCAAATACATTTACCTTGCCCTCAAGCCAATCGGGCAGTACATCATCATTATCCGCCATCTGTTCTTTTACGAATGCCGACAGCGAATTGGCATTTACCGTTTCGGTAATCAGTGAACCGTATCCCTCGTTTTTGAGCGCCTCATACAACTCTGCTTTATTCTCCTTAACAGCTGACGCATACAGCTTTGTACAAAGATAGAATAACGTGCCGGAACGATTGAAACTTTGTGTTTCGGAACTTGCCATTTCCAGTGACAACTTGTACTCCGTTTCTTCAATTTCCGCATTGTTTTTCTTTGTTTCCTCTGCAAGATATTGCTTTTTATCACGCAGTTCTTTGAGCTTATCGGCAAGTTCAAACATATCATTCATTTTAAAATCGACCTCCAATCGTCTACAATTTTTGTTGCTATATTTTCTTTTTGTTCCAATGCTTTTAACACAGTTTCATCAACCGTATTCTTCACAACAAGGTGTATGTACAGGCAGTTATTTTTCTGTCCGATACGATGAATCCTTGCTTTCGCCTGTGAATAATCGGCAAAGTTATATGACAGCGAATAGAACACCATTGTTCTTGCAGCAGTCAGCGTAAGCCCCATTGATACCGTTTGCAGCTGCCCCACAAATACCATGCATTCAGGATTGTTCTGAAAAGCATCGACCTCCGCCGCTCTGTCCTT
>CAKSOE010000058.1 GCA_934476675.1 uncultured Clostridia bacterium
ATTTTCTTTCCCTCTTTCTGATTTATTATATCAGATTTTTGGGTGTTTGTCGACTCTATTTATATTATACCACTCCAAGAAAAATAAAAAAGTGAGTATTACAATTAAAGAATTATACTCAAAATTAGATGATACGGAAATTAAAGCTATAGACGAATGGAAAAATATCATATATCAAATAACTGATAAAGAAAAAGATTTTTTGTATCTTCAAGGCTTTAAGGACTGTATCAAATTACTACAGCTTATCAAGTTAATATAAATAAAATACCGCTCCGAACAGGGCGGTATTTTGAGTTTTGGGGGTCAGTTGTGGTCAAAATTGTGGTCAAACGGTATATTTTAAGGAGAGGTAAAAAAACAAATTCTTTGAAAAATGCTGATAAATACTGGATTTTCAGCCGATTGTTGATATAGATAGTATAACTTTCTGTATTGTGATAGTACATAACTGTTCCGTCCGCACTGTAACCCGCATTGATAAGCGGCTGTTCCTCGCCGTTAAAAATAAGGTCTTTTACCGCTGTCGGAGCAGTAATACTTCCGTCTGCCTTAATGATTTCAAAGCTTGCGTTCTTTTCCATAAGCATATAGTTGCCGCCATCCCTGTCCTTGACGGTAACGGTAGCCGTACCGACATTGGTATTATTCGTATAGGAAACCATGTACTCGCTATTCGGAATCACGGTTTCGCCGTCCTTAACGGTGACGGCGGGGTGTGATGGTATTGCCGCCGTCATAGGTGAAAGAAACACTGCTCAGCTTAATGGTCGGATTGGTTAGCGACTTTGGTGTGATTGCAAAGTACACATTACCGCCGACAAATTTCAACGTATAATTTGTGGCAATAAAAAGATACCGATCTGAGAAGGTCGCATTTTCCGTGAGATTCCTTGATAATTGGCAGTATCCGGAGCCGTAATCACCAATTTATAGCTGCCCGCATCCGCCGGACCTTTGACTGTTTTCTCGCCGACCTGTGCCTTATCTTTGTACCACGCATAACTCAGTAAACCGTGATAAGTTTCCGGGAAGGTACGCAGATTAACAATTTGTTATTAAGCGACAGCTTTGAGGTTCAAATTCTCTTAACGACGTAAGCGGCAAACAAATTACCGTTACTGCATTTTATGAAGAAACCTCATTAAGCGTTTTTAATTCAAAAAATTTACCGTGTTTTTTCATCAGTTCATCATATGTTCCCGATTCTACACATTCTCCGTCTTCCATAACAACAATCTTGTTTGCGTCACGTATCGTAGAAAGTCTGTGCGCCACGATGAACGTCGTTCTGCCCTTTATAAGGCTTGACATTGCCTGCTGAACGTGATATTCGGATATATTATCCAAAGCAGAGGTTGCCTCGTCAAGTATTATTATCTTTGGGTCGCGCATAAGCGCTCTTGCAATTGATATTCTCTGCTTCTGTCCGCCGGAAAGATTTCCGCCGTGCTCCTCCACTACGGTGTTTATTCCGTCCGGCAGCTTATCGGTAAATTCTCGGATATTTGCCAAGTCAATAACCTGTTCGAGTCTTTTTTCGGAATACTTTGCAAGTCCGTATACAATATTTTCTTTTATCGTTCCGCTGAACAAAATACAATTCTGCGGCACAACAGACAGAAAATGCCGGTAATCCTGCAAATTAAGCATTTCGATAGGTTTTCCGTCTATATTTATCTCACCCTTCGTAGCGTGCAAAAAGCCGATTATCATATTCATAATCGTTGATTTTCCCGAACCGGATGCTCCGACCAGCGCAACGCAGTCGCCCGGCTCAACATCAAGCGAGAAATTTTTTATAACGTTTTTATCGCTTCCCGGATATTTATACGATACATTTTTAAACTGCACCGTACCGTGTACATATCTAAGCTTGATTTTTCCCTCATTATTTTCTATATTATCCGAAATCATAACCTCGGAAACGGATTTAACAGATTCTGAACCTTTGGCAAATTCGGGATAGATATTAAGCAGTGATTGTATATTTCCGGTTATCGTGTTAAAATACGACTGAAAAAGCACTACTTCACCCACGGAAAGCTTTCCTATGTATGCCATATATCCCGTAAACACCAGACACACCGCACTCATAAGATTTCCTGCTACCCATGCCCACGAGCCGAACTGTGCCTGTGAATGGTCAAGCATCATTCCCGCCTCTTTCATGTGCTTTAAGCTTGTTTCCATTTTATTTATTTCCGTATTCTCCAGTCCGTGCGCCTTTGTGACAGGTATCATTTCGAGCATTGTGGCTATTTGTCCCGACACATTTTCCACCTGCTTGCGGAATACTCTGTTATCTTTTTTCATCTTGTTACTGAACATTCGCACTACCATTATGTTAATCGGTATTATAACCGCAAAAAATGCCGTTACGATAAGACTTTTGCTTACAGTTACGCAAACCGTTACAATGATAGTCATGATACACGGAATAAGATTGAATATAAGCTGATTCAGCAGCTGCTCTATCGCCTCCGTGTCACGCAGAAATTTTGACTGAAGTTCCCCGGATTTTAATTCGTTCTGGTATGTAATGGATAGCTGCTGAAGCTTTTTGACAAGTGAATTTCTTAGACCTGCGCCTATGCTTCGCAAAGCGCGGCTTGTGTAATTCATATAAATAACATGAGTAAATAAATTCTGTACAACAAGTAAAACCAAAACTGCGCCGTTTATAAACAGCTCACTCAGCGCATGGTTTTCAGGCTTTGTTGCTATGTCTATGACATTAGCCGTAATAATAGGTATTATCCATACGGCACAATGCTTGACTATAAACATCAGCGTTGAGCATATAAACTCAACAAGATTTGATTTCAGCAAACTTTTTAAGAGCTTGGACGTTATCTTGCTGCTGTCCTTCATGCTCTCAAAAAAGCTGCTGTAATCGGGTAAGTAGTTGTCCTCTTTGACTTTGCTGTGTTTCATATTAAATCCCCCTGCCTATACCGGCAAGCCGTTTTTTATCCCCTAAAAAAACTTATTTTTTCCAAGGTTTACGCTATTATACAATATATGTTTTGCAAAGTCAATCCCTTTTTTGAAATTTTTAAATTTTTTTTATGCCTTATCAAGTCTTGCGCAAATATATGCCGCAGCAACGCATTTTACAAGGTCAAGAGGTATGAACGGAATAACCGTCGAAACCAAAAGCGCCCACACACCTTTTTTAAGCTGAAATGCCATAACCGTCATACCGCACAGATAAATCACCGGAATACCGATACACACCGCCGCAAGCAAATACCGCTTAAATCCTTTTTTATTTCTTACCGCAAGGCTTATCAGAAACGCCGCTAAAATAAATCCTATTATATATCCTCCCGTAGGTCCTGCAAGCTTGCCTATTCCTGCCGTACCTCCGGCAAACACCGGCGCTCCCGCTATGCCTATAAGCGTATAAACTATCATTGCTCCCAGCGCATACAGCGGTTCAAGTGTCAGTGCGGCTATGTTTACCGCCAAGGTCTGTGCCGTAAGCGATACCCCCGTAAACGGCAGAGGTATGTTTATGTACGCCGACACACACACCAAAGCGGTGCATACTGCCGCTCGGCAAAGCTTTTGTGTTCTTGTTTTCATGTTCATTCATTCCCTCTCTTTTTTTATTCAGAAAAATTATACCATAACCGTCCTTGATTGTCAACCTGTTTTTATACAACGGTTAACAATTATTTTTTTCTTGCCCACATAGGATAAATGCGCTATAATAATTAAGACGTTTTAAAAATACCCCTTAACCCCTCATAAATACCGGAGTTTCCGCCCAAACATTTTTTGCCAAAACCGTTTTTGACATACTTACAGTCGTCAATTCTGTACATTTCCGACAGTTTTGGGTGCTTTTGTTGCATAATTTGTGATATTTTTTGTTTATTTTTTAATACAAATACTTATAATATATATAGCAATATATTTTATGAAAGGAAGTATGTATCATGAAAAATCCCAAAAATCCCGTGAACAATGACATAATACATGATGATTTATCACTGTTCGGAGAATCTGAGGCTGTGTGCGCTTCCGAATACACAGGCTTAATTCCAAGCGCACCGCAGAACGATTACGAACTTGATTCATACAATGATATACTTGAATATTCACCGGAAAGTATTAATATTTATAACCACAAACGCAATTAAAACGCATACACCTCATATTGATGGCATATCCTTTAATATGAGGTGACTAACTATTAAAAGTCAAGAGTTTTTTAAAAAGTTTTTCAAAATTTTTTAAGAAACTAAAAAAGTGCATGGCAAATAAGCCCTGTATTGCAAGGACTTAAAAAATAGCAGGTTAGTAACTACCTTACAAAATCAGCATCATATGCAATGTTTTTAGTTTGCAGCGTATAGATAACACGCAGCAGTTTTTTAACAACATGCGATAAAGCCACACGATGAGGTTTACCCTCTGCACGTTTCTTAGCGTAAAACATAGCAAA
>CAKSOE010000059.1 GCA_934476675.1 uncultured Clostridia bacterium
CCATTCTTGAGCATTGATTTTACAATAACCTGCGATGTGCGATAGTTTTTCTCACGTTCAAATTGCTCTTTTGTCATGTCTTATTCACCGTAAGTCCCGGCACGGTCATTGATTACAAGAATACGGAGCATATTGTCATCAAGCATAAGCTTGCCCTCGCTGTCACCCTTGAGATAACCCTTTCGCATAAGCTTGGTAATGGTAGGCTTTGCCCAGTCGGGCATATTATCGTCCACCCAGGCATAAACCATCTTATTCTTAAGCTTGTCTACATCGGTTCTGATATTGCCGATTTCCTTTTTCAGTTCATCATACTGTGCCATAGTTAAATCCTCCTCGTTTTCATTTAGTTTGTTTTTGAAATTGTTCCATAATGCCCAACCGTTTTTACTCATGCTTGCCGGGCAATTTTTGCGGCTTGCGTCATAGTGACGAACCACACGTTCAAGCGGAATATTGAGTTCTTTCATAAGGTGTTTTGTCAGTTTGATAGCGTTATTGAATGCGGTATCATAATTGCTGTCACTGTTTACGCAGATTTCAATTCCGACCGAGTTACGGTTTGCAATTCCGTATTTACCCTTGCCGTCACCGCAATGCCAAGTGTAGAATTTATTGTAATCATTCACTTGAAGAACCTGCGTATCATCAACAAAGAAATCTGCCGATGCGTTTCGGTTTCCGCCGTTAAAATAATTAAAGTGTGCATTTGAGTTTGCACCTTTGCCGGTGTTTCCGGTATCGTGAATCACGATATATACCGGATTTTGTGTTCTTGCTGTACGGTTATATGCAATTTGTCTTTTATTGATTTTCATTTGATATACTCCTTTCCAACTGTAAAATTCTCTGCTCCAGGTCATTAAGCTTTGGAATACGCTCATTCGGAATACTGCCATCAACATTCATAAACTTATAGCTGAAAAACTGTACTGTGTTAGTTTCTTTGTTGACACCGGTTCCAAGCTGCACCGCCGTTATAGGGTTCCCTTGGTTGTCCACGGTTTTTGCTCCGTCACCAAGCGCTGCACCATGCAGCGTTTTGCTGTTTCGCCCTGCGGCTGCCCCGTGACTGGCATATGCATTCTTTCCGCAAGCCATGCCTTCCGATGCAGACGCACCGCTGCCGCCCGCCATACCGGAGGATGCCTTTGCTTTTGCACCTATGGTAGCACCGCCCGCTCCGCCCAATGACGCACCGGCACCTCCGATAAAACCGCCGTTGTGTTCCTTATCCGCTTTAATATTATTTAAATATATTCTTCGGTCAATTTCAGACTGAAATTTGTTGTAGACTGCACCAGATGTGACCGGATTTGAACTGCCGTATACTAAATCCGAATCCACATCCGTCAGTTTAAGATATTTTTCCAATACTTCACTTACTTCCTGCAGTGCTTCTGTTTTTGCATTTATAAACGCTTTTTCAATGCGCTCATATATATCGGATAAAATCGTAGATGGTGGAGTTATACTTTTCTCGGCATCTTCGGTATAGCCTGTTTCATGTACGATAAAACCGGCAGTATCGGAGGTTATTAAATCACCGGCGCACACCGAAACATCAATTCTGCCGTCTTGCTTTAACGCTTCATACGGAACAAGGCACCGCCCGTCTTTTAACAGCTGTGCATATGTTCCGCATTTTGACGCGAATATGGCAATAATATTCTCGTTCCATTCCTTTGTAAAGGTAAAGTTGGCATATAAATAGTTTCTTGAACCTGCCACAACATAATTATCATCTGTCCGTTTTATGTGCTGGTATTCAACCAAAAAACATAAATCCATCTCTATTCACCGTCTTTGTCCTTCAGTTTTGCAAGCGCATTCTTTATCGGTTCCGGCAGCGGCAGTCCCATAGCACCCCAATTTTCGAGAATTGAAAATCCTTCGTTTGCTATATAGTAGGATACCGTAACCATGCGGAGCGCCATTGAGTCAATATGTATAAGTTGGTCAAGCTGTGTTGCCACGGCGACTATCAGCAGTATACCGATTTTTTTGACACCGCCGATATAGAATTTACTTGAATCAAATTTCTTTAAAGCCCATGCCTTAATAAATCCGCTGATAAAATCAATCACCATAAAAATAAGCAGAATATTCAGCATAGAATCCATCCCTCCGAAAATGTATGCAAGCGCTGTGCATACCGATGTGTAAAATAATTTTAGTTTTTCCATAATAGTTAGACCTCCTTAAAAATCTGCAGAGTGCTTTCGCTTGCAGTTGCACTATAATAATGGGTTACCGATATATAAAAAACAGAGCCTGCGGTAAGCGCAAAACTCCGTTCACAAAAATATGAATCGGTCATTGGTTTGAAACCACTGCCATAAAGCCGTAATTCGTGATCGCCGCTTTTACGGTTTACTTTGATTGTATAATTGCCGTCGGTGGTTTGTGTAAATTTATACACCTTCATTGTTTCCGAATCCGTCTTTATTTCAGCTGACAACAGCATAGGCACTTGCTTGAGTGTTCCCTCAACATTGGCATAAACCGCCGTTGCCTTTTTGAGCGTACCGTCTATGTTTACAAAAACCTCGGTAGGTTTCTTTTCTATACCGTAATTATTCGGAAATATACCGTAAAAATATTTATCGTTATCAAATTCCGAAAGAGTAATATTTTCTGTCAAGGTCAGCTTTTTTATGTTATACCAAGTCGACCATGTTCTGCTTGAACCGGGATTGGAGGACGGAACACACGCAATCTGAGTTATTGTATAGTTTGAAATATCGGTATCAATCGTATATTTTCCATCATCCGGCAGAGTGAACGAGCATACCTCATACCAACCGTAGTTTTGGCGGTAAATATAAAAATCCCATGACCGACCGAGAACACTGCCGGAGCCGGTGTTTTCGATTTCAATATCCATTGTGATATGCAAGCATCCGGGCACGGCTGTGTTAAACAAAAGCGGATATGTGTAACATTTATTGAGTGTTACTCTCGATTCCGACCACTGATACTGAAATCTGCCTTTTTCGCCGTATCCGATATAAGGGTAATCATACTTAAAATTAATGTTTGCCATATCTCACCTCAGAAAGTCTTGATTACAATATCCCCGTAGCTTGTGGACGGAGGAGTTGAACCGCTCGTCCACAGTACGATGTTTCGCACCTGCTTGGTTGTGTAAGCTGTGATTGACTGTGCCGTCAGCTTTGCAGACATTGCAGTATCGGAATTTTTCTTTACAAAATTGGTATCAACATACAATTTATTCGCTATATCATAGTCTGAACTTGGATTTTGCACCTTTGCTCTGCCGCTTAAATCACGCATCACAAGTCTGCTTGATGTGTATTCCGATGTTGCGTTATCAAGCTTTTGTTTATCGGTGTAACTCATAAATCCGTTTGAATTTATTGTAGCATTCCGATGCGTTCCGCTCGAGATGTGGTTACTGCACTCAGCAAGCGTAACAGGCGGATTTGCCTGCCATGAGTTTTGCCCTGTTATTGCTTTTATCCTGTTTGCAAGCCAGCCGAGAACAGCCGA
>CAKSOE010000060.1 GCA_934476675.1 uncultured Clostridia bacterium
CGGATTAATGATTGCACGACGGATTTCCACAGTTCGCATCAAGGCATCGTGATGTGTCAGCCTCATAAAAACCGCTGCGCGGATTATCCGATTTCATGGAATTGCTGTCTTTGGAGCATATTCCGTATACAACCGCAACACCGCCTTGCTCAACCAAAAACGGCTGATTGTTTCCGCCTGTGCCGTAGGTCGCAATCACTGTCGGTGCAGTATCGAGAGGGCCCTTAAATCTTGTATCCTGTCCGTGGTTTTCATAAACAGCCGCCGGAACAGCACCGGCTCGCAGTGTCGGAGATATTTCCTGTTCAAAACCGATACTTCTGCTGTTCGCCGAATGTTCCGTACAAAAGCCTGCCGAGCGGAAAACCACCACTGCCGTCAAACAAACTTCCAAGTGTTAATTTACTCATTTTCATCATCCTTTCGTATATCAGAATACTTGATTTTTTCTCCGTTTCGCACAAGGTACACATTTTCATCATTTCCGACCTGCTCAATATACCTTTTTACAATAACATCCGCATACTTTTCATCAAGCTCAATTGTATAGCAGGTTCTGTCGGTTTGTTCGCAGGCGATAAGTGTACTTCCGCTGCCGCCGAACGGATCAAGCACCAGCCCATTTGTCATTGATGAATTCATAATCGGATATGCTACCAGTGCGATTGGTTTCATCGTCGGATGAAGTTCGGATTTTTTCGGACGGTCAAAATTCCAAACGGTAGACTGCTTTCTATCGGCAAACCATTTATGCTTTCCGTTCTTCTTCCATCCGAAAAGTATCGGTTCATGTTTCCACTGATACGGCGAGCGTCCGAGTACAAGACTCTGCTTTGCCCAGATACACACTCCTGACAAATAGAATCCGGCATCAATAAATGCTTTTCTGAAATTTAATCCTTCCGTATCGGCATGGAACACATATATGCTCGCATCATCTGCCATAGCATTTGCCATGTTTTTGTAGGATAAAAGCAGGAAATTATAAAAATCGGTATCTGCCATGTTGTCATTTTGGATTGTTCCTGCATCTGATGAATAGTTGACGTTATAAGGCGGGTCCGTAACAACAAGATTTACCTTTTTTCCGTCAAGCAGGGTATCAAATACCTCCGGCAATGTAGCGTCACCGCAAATAAGTCTGTGTCTGCCCAAAAGCCAAAAGTCCCCTTTTTGAGTGAGTGTAGGTTTGCTCAGTTCGGCATCCACATCAAAATCATCCTCTTTTGTTTCTTTTGAATGTACATCATTAAACAGCTCATCAATTTCGGGCGGTTCAAATCCGGTCATTGAAACATCGTAATCAAGGCTTTGCAAGTCCTTAATCAAATCTGCCAGCAGTTCTTTGTTCCATTCGCCGGTGACCTTGTTAAGGGCAATGTTTAATGCCTTTTCCTTTGTTTTGTCAATTTCGATTACAACACAGTCAACTTCGTCATAACCCAGAGCCTTTAATACCGACCACCGCTGATGTCCGCCGATGATAGTCATGTCCGAATTAACTATAATCGGATCAACATACCCAAACTCCGTTATGCTGTTTTTTATCTTCTCATATTCCGCATCACCCGGTTTTAATTTCTTTCTCGGATTGTAGCTTGCCGGTATGAGTGCGTCAATCTTCAGTTTTTTAAATTCCATTTTCATTTCCTCCGAATCTGTCTTTTATATAACATTCATGACTGCAAAATTTTCTGTGTTTATTCCCGTAACTTATAAATTGCTTATGGCAGTAACTGCATTCGCATTGATACATTGCGTTATGGCTGCGATTGATTTTATCTGCATTTTGTTTCCACCACTCCCGGCGGCACCAGTCGCAGCAAAACTTCCGCTTTCGTCCGTGAGGCTTAGATTCAATAGGCTTTGAACAGTTAAGGCACAGCACTCCGTTTTTAACTTTTAGTTCCATGTTTTTCTGCATAACCTCTGCATTTCCGTTTAAGCCATACTTTCTGCAAAATCCTCTCACCGCATCTCGTGAAAGACCGAGAACATTTGCAATTGCTTTATATCCCATACCGCTTGCCCGCAGTTCGGGGATTTTCGTTTTTTCGTATTCTGTCATCAGCTCACCTCATTTCGTGAAATGTTTTTCAAAAAAACATATAAAAAACACTCAAAAATGCATTAAAAACGCATAGTTTTGAGTGTTTTTTGAAATTTAAGTTTTTAATTTAAAAACCTCCGAAAACCGCATAACAGCTTGGTTTTCAGAGGTTTTTACCGTTGTTTTACGTTATACCTTTTGGCAAAACAAAATGCCGTTAAACGCAGTCGGCACAAGGCTTTGCGCTATTTCGAAGGGGGTCCCCCCTCGCTAATTTTGCGAAAATTCACACGAAGGGTGGGCGCGGTCTTGGTTTTAAGCCATTTTTGAGATTCAGACCCCCTGGGGCAGGGGGTCTGATATCCATATGTTGGTGTTCTGTCAAATCGTGCCGTTTTCCTGTCATGACACTGCTTGCACAGGCTCTGCCAGTTGCTTTCGTCCCACATCAAGTTTTCATTGCCGCGGTGTGGAACGATATGGTCAACCACTGTTGCAGGAATAAGCTTGCCTTGCCGTTGGCATTCACAGCAGAGTGGGTGAGCTTTTAAATACAGTTTTGAAAGTCTGCGCCATTTGGAATTGTAGCCGCGGCTGTGCGCGCTTTCCCTTTGATGGAGTGGAGCGTGCTTTGTGCAGTACATATCACTTGTCAGTTCCGGGCAGCCTGGATGCCGGCAAGGTTTTAACGGTTTCATCGGCATTGCTGTCACCTCATCCTTTCGGAGTGATTTTTTTATTTTTCTGTCGATTATATAATATCACAAAGTTAAAGCGGTTGCAATAAGGAACTGTATGGAACTAAGCGGAACTACATGGTCTTTTTTTATTTTTTTAATAATTCCTCCAGTTTAATCAGACCTTTGGCATGCAGCTTTCGTATGTAACGTTCCGAAAAACAAATATCCTTGGCAATCATTTTCCATGTTTTCTTTTCGGCATACCTCAACCAAAGTATTCTCTTTTGCGTTTCATCTTCAAGCTTATCCAGCTGTTCCCATACTTCTGCTTTTAAATCCACCAGTCTGCTCTCTTCATTTTCAATCTGCCGTTCAAGGTCAATAACCTTTGCCAGGATTTTTTCAAGCGGATTATTATCTCTCGTTTGCTGCACGGCATCTCCCGAATACTTTACGGATGTATTCATCGCAACATCCCTCAATGTTCTGCATCGTTGTCGCTTTCTCTTAATCTCATCATCAAGCTGTAAAATACTTTTTAAATATTCTTTAGCAGTCATGATAATTCCTCCGTTTCGTTCAATATATTTTTTACATCGTCCAGACTTCTGACCACCACAGCCGTTCCGCCGGCACGGTTAATGTTTCTCAGCTGAATCTCCTGCAATGCTGTGGTTCTGCCTTTGTCGGTTTTAACCTCAAATCCTATGAAATGCCCGTGATAACAGCAGATAATATCCGGTAT
>CAKSOE010000061.1 GCA_934476675.1 uncultured Clostridia bacterium
GGCGAATTGAGCCACACGGTCACATCACCGCTTTCCGCATAAAGGTCATTTTTGAATAACTGCGGGGTGACATCATCGTCATACCAGCTCTCGTCTGCGATTGTTCCGTTCAGAAACAGCGTCCTGCCGTTCTCCTTCGGATTGTCCGTTTGGTTCGTCCAGTTCCAAAACTTCTTCATCTTTGTTTTCATCCTCCTTCTGCATACCTTCATCAAAGTACGCGTTGTGTTTCGTTATGTTATCGAGCGGCAGCATATTTCCGTTTACCAAATACAAGTCGCCGCCGTCCTCTTTTGGAATACGGTCAAGATTTTCAAGTTCCCGTATATCGTTTGCGCTCATCCAGCCGTTCTGCCTTGCCGTTGCATAGCCGTTCATTCGGCTTTGATAATCACCTCGTAAGAGTCCGTCTACATTAAATTTTACAAAATACTCTTTTTTCTCATCGGGCAGAAGAAGGGAACGCACCATTGACTGCTCCCATCTTGACACCCATGGGTCAAGTGTGTATTTAACAAATTCAAGCGACTGCTGTTCTATATTGGAAAAGCTCGATTTTTCAAGGTCACCGACCATATGCGGCGGAACTCTGAAAATTCGAGTTATTTCGTTAATCTGAAATTTTCGTGTTTCAAGAAACTGAGCCTCGTTCGGTGATATGCCGATCGGAGTATATTTCATACCTTCCTCCAAAACGGCAATACGGTGCGAGTTTTGTGTTCCCATAAACGATTGGTTCCAACTGTCACGGATTTTCTGCGGTTCCTTTACCGTGCCGGGATGTTCCAAAACACCGCCCGGAGCGGCTCCGTTCGAGAAAAATCTTGCGCCGTATTCCTCACAGGCAATTGCCATACCGATTGAGTTCTTTGCCATTGCAATCGGCGAATATCCGACAAGTCCGTCAAACCCGAGTCCCGGTATGTGCAAAACATCGGACGGAGGGAGTATAACGGTTGAGTTCGGCATGGTCGGCGCTTCATCGGTGGATTTCATGTATTTGTAGTAAAGATGTCCGTCTGAATCACGGTCAACCGTCATTTTATTCGGCATAAGCGGATAGAGTGCTATCACCTCGCCTTTGCCGTTTCGGATAATCTGCGCAT
The DNA here is from genome assembly GCA_934476675.1 of uncultured Clostridia bacterium. GTDB lineage: Bacteria > Bacillota > Clostridia > UBA1381 > UBA1381 > UBA4716. The sequence goes on from CAKSOE010000061.1 coordinate 1,107, forward strand.
ACGCATTTCCCCATAATAAAAGATGAGTCATAAGCGTTTCACGAAACACAAATGAACTCATCTCGGAGTTCGGCTCGTCATGCAAAAGTAAGTACAGCGGATGGTCTACGGCTTTTTCCTTGCCGCCATCCTTTTTGTATCGGTATAGGTGCAGCGGAAGTCCGGCAATTGCCTCCGACAGAATACGAACGCAAGCATATACCGCTGTCATCTGCATGGCGCTCCGCTCGGTTACTGCTTTGCCGGAAGTTGTTCCTCCGAAGAAAAAACTGTAACCGGAGCCTGCGGTTCTGTTTTGGGGCTTATCCCTTGAACGGAATAGTCCTTGTAAAATACCCATATTACATCAACTCCTTAAATGCGGGCATGAAAAAAGCACCTGCTCTTAAAACAGATGCTTAGAAAGTTTTTAATCTTCTATTATAATACAGTTAATCTTTTTTGAAACAGGTGTACAGGCATCAAGTGCAATAATTCCCTTCGCATAATATGGATTGAAATTTGGATTATTATCAAACTCTCCACCGTCATTTTCGTAGCGTGAGTGACCAAACGAACAATGCCAATGTCCGCACACTATGGTTTTATTGTTTTCAATCACACCGCAATGAGCCGCCTCCATACCATTAATCCACCGAGCTTTGTCCCAAGCTTTAGATTTGGCATTTCGCCAATCTTCAATCATGGCATATTCATTTCTATCGGAAGTAATTCTTATAGGAGTACACGGTATCCACCCATGAGTAAATATATAATGTTCTGTTTCAAAATAGTCATGCATACCAGGAATAATTTTTTGTATGTAATCATTCTGTCTAAAAGCATTTCTGACTTTTTCCGGGTTCGAATACATATCTTTCACTGTAAAACCTGTCAAACGGCATGCTGTATCAATCGTACCGTTAGTATGATGAAAATATTGCAAGTAGCTCCCTTTTGTCCAATTATGCAGTAGTTCCAACGCCAAATCATCATGGTTTCCTTTTATAAGTATAATTTTATCTTTTGAAAGCAGTTCAAGAATAAATTCCTGTAGTTGGAGCGGTTCACTGCCTCTATCATAAATATCACCGCATATGATTAATTTGTGCGGCTCATTATCATTGAAAAAACCTATTTGTGTCAGTGCTGTTTTTAACTCACTGAAGTAGCCATGAACATCAGCAGTTACATAGTATCTCATAATATTTATTCCTCTATACTTTCAAGCTGACAAAGCAGCTTTGGGATATCATTTTTTATTGTATTATAAACAACAGCCAAATCAACATTGCCATATTCATGAACAATTCTGTTACGCATACCTTTCATTGCTCTCCACGGAATATCGGCATGATCTTCTTTGAAATTATCTGAAAGCTTGTCGGAATTTTCGGAAACCTGAATCAGTCTGAACATAACCGAATCAACAAGGACCTCATTGTTCTCAAGCTCTTTTTGTGTCAGTTCCGATGTGTGTTCAATTATGAAAGCCAAATCAATCACTATTTTTTTAATATAGTATTGATTATCCTTTTTGTTATCCATAAATTTTCACCCCATCTTTCAATATTTCATTTGTTAAATCAGGGTTATTGTTCAATTGTTCGCGGTTTAATACATCGACCTTCTTTTTTAGTTTTTCGCGAAGAACTTCTACAAGATCATAAAATTGCATACCTGAAATCGTGGTAGAAATCAAAAGATCAATATCACTGTTTTCAGTAGCTTTACCCTTTGCGTAAGAGCCGAACAGATAGCAGTATTCAATTTCAAAATCAGAAAAGACCTCACTGCATATATCTTTTATCCGGTTAATTGGTAAAATTCCATGAGTTTCATCTATAAATCCGTATTCTTCAAGCTTTTGCACCATAAACAAATACTTCATAGATGCCTTCTTTGACTCATCGGTTTCATAGTTTTGATAGGTACGAACAGGAATTCCAAGATACTCTGCACATTCGGCCTGTGTTAATTTTTTCTGTTTTCGTAATTCCTTCAGTGTCAATTTACATCACCTCATAGAATGATTATACCACAAAAAATCAAAATACGCAATACCAATACGCAATTTTTGCGTGTTTTATAAAAACATTTTACGCAATTTTTGCGTGTTTTCACTTTGAGATTAGTATATCCTTTATATCAGCATCTATTCACAAAGATTATATAAACAAAATCCCACGTTCATCATATACACTCTCGCTCATATCATTTCCGCAGCGTATTGCCCGGTCAAGCGCCATAACGGTTGCAACGGCTCCGTCAATCTTCTCGGTTGACTTTTCCTT
>CAKSOE010000062.1 GCA_934476675.1 uncultured Clostridia bacterium
AAAACCTGCATAGGTACAAACTTTCATATCATGCAGATTCGGCAGAAGCCTTTGCAAAGGACTATCTGGCACACAATATGCCAAAGGGCTTTGATATGGATTTCTTTAAGCAGACGAACCTTACTCAGTTTGGAAAGGCGCTTGCAGAAAGACTCGGTGCGTCGTTCACGGAATACGGAGTGATATCGGCAAGAGATAAGGGACTGTATGATATAATTCCGTACAATGCTGAAGAACAGGCACAGACAGAAACAGAGGAGATGGGAGGAATGCAGATGTGAATACGGAAAAAAGAATAAAAGAACTTCTGAAAATTTTGAATGTACCGGAAGGTGTGGAAATTTCGGGAGAACAGGCAGAATCGGGAGCAATCCACATCGTTTTGAACGGCGAATATTTTGACACTTACGATACGGTTGAAGATAGGCTGACTGACGGTAATTTAAAATATGCAAGGCAGGAAATTGAACCGGAGAAATATATAACGGCAATTATAAGTAACAGCGAATTTACAAGAGGTAAAGCAACAGAGTATTTTGGTGCCGGAATTACTCTTCCGGTTTTGGAAAATGAACTTGCGGACGCATATCAGAGAGCAAGAGCAACGGCAGACAATGCCGCAGTAACATGGGTGGACTTGTTTGAACACAGCTATGATGAAAACAGTGAATATATAAAAAATACATCGATTGAAGAACTGAACTTTTTGGCGGCAAGATTGCATATACTGTCCCCAAAAGAGCTTGTTACATTTAAAGCTTGTATTGTAAGTGATGAGGGAATGTCGGCTGCGGATATGATAAATCTGACATACAATCTAAATAATTATGAATCATATGCAGATGCGGACAGCTATGAGAAACTTGGCAGAATATTTACTCAGAACGGATATGTGCCGGAACTTGAAAATCTTCCGAAGGGTGTGCTTGAATATATTGACTATTCTAAAATCGGCAGGAAGGTTCACAAAGAAAAACAAGGGATGTTCGCTGATGACGGATACGCATATAAAATATCGGACAATTTTAAAACCGTGTATGATGGTAAAACGTTTCCGGAACAGATAGAAAAAGATACATATTTGTTCAGGGTAAAGATTGGACAATATCCGAAAGATATGTCGGAGATGCCGCTGGGCTTGTGGATCAGTCTGCCTATGAAAAATGAAAAACTGAGTGATATAAAGAAAGCATTAGGGGTGCATAAATGGGAAGAATGTGTGCTTCGAGGAGTACAGAGCATAATCCCCAATATGCAATATTCCATAGAGTCGGTTTGTGAAATAGAGAGCCTTAACCGTTTGGCGCAAAAAATATTGAAACTGAATGACGAGCAGCAGGCAACATATAAAGCGATACTTGAAGTTACAGGCTGCAAAACCGTAAGCAAGGCCGAGAGGCTTATTGATAAGTGTAATGACTTTAATCTGCACAGAGAAAACATATCCTTTGAAGATTTTGCGGAAAGAAATTTGACAGATGATGAAAAGGTACATCTGCCTGAAAATTTAAAAAAATATTTTGACTTTGAGCAGTATATGAAAGATGTACTTGGCGGTATGCGGATACATAAGACGGAATACGGAATATTGGAGCAGATAAATGATAACTTTGATGCAGAGTTTTATGCGGAAGCGGAGGAAAATGAGATATAGACCGGACGGGAGGTGATGATGATATGGCGTCCGTAAAAATATCCGAGAACGGAATTATTGAGTTCTATGGTAATAAGGCAGGCTTTGTTAAAAGCAGAACGGCATATATTGATAAAATGTTTGAACGCAGGGAATTGACAGAAGTGCTGACGCAAGGCTATGCACTAAAAGTAGAAAGCCGGGACGGAATATACGATCGCCTTATTTCGGGGGAGGAGGCACAGACCGAAATGCTGAAGCTGTGTCGTATTTATCAGCTAAAGCCGAGCGTAGATGTTCAAATGAAATTTATAAGCCTGTCCGACATGGAAAGGCTTGGGTTTGGAAAGCCGAACATTAAAAATTATGATGTTGTTTACGACGGCAATATTGAAACCAATGACCTTGATGAGATATATGGGAAACTGTATATAGATGCCAATGTTGAGGGTTACAGCGGTCATGCTATGACGATGTCGGATGTCATTGAATTGTATGACGATAACGAAAGCACCTTTTATTATGTGGACAAGGGTGGATATACAAGAATACGGTTTTCGGATGAAGAACCTGAAATCAGCATAGAGCTGCAAAATGAAAAAGAGGCAGTAAATATGCCGGAAGAAACCGAACCGGAAGAAAAAGTAGTATTCAAATTTACGATGTGAGGAGGTGGTTGGGTTGATGCAGGTTAAAATCACAAAAATTATAAACGCAGAAAAACTTAAAGCATATGCAACGGCGTGTTTTGATGATAATTTTCTGATCACCGGGATAAGAGTTATTGACTCCAAAAACGGAATATTTGTTGCAATGCCGAGCAGACGAAAGAAATCGGGTGAGTTTACGGATGTCTGTTTTCCGGTTACAAGAGAAATGCGTGAAAGAATTTCCAGAGAAGTCTTGGCGGCTTATGAGGAGGAAATCTCAAAAGCTGCAGATGAAGTTTGAAAGAGAGGTATTCAAATAATGAAAAAAATTGTTATGAAAGCGGCTGTAAAATTGAATTTATTTAGGTATAAAACAGGCAGAATTATTGCCGATAACAGCGGTCAAAGTGCGCTTGATACAGCAATTGTGTGCCTTATTGCGATCGTTCTTGGAGCTTTGATCCTTGCTGGATTGTATGCTCTTATTGATTCAGAGGTTATGCCGACACTGTCGCAAAGGATAAAAGATATGTTCGATTATACAAACTAAAATGTTGTCTGTCAACAAAAAAAGTCTCCCAATAACCTTAAATACAGTATAACCTATTGACAAATAGGTTATACTGTGATATAATAGGATACAGATAAGGGAGGCGGAAGAATGGATAGCGTTGCAAAAAGAATCGATGAGCTTAAAACAAAAATCGGTGAACTGCCTGTCGGGTATATATCAAAGAAAAATATAAACGGAAAAACACGGTACTATCATCAGTGGACAGAGCTGGGTAAGATAAAAAGCAAATACATTAAAGACGGAGAGCTTGAAACGCTGCAAGAGCAGATTGAACTGCGGAGAAAATTGCAGAAAGAGCTGAAGGCTCTTGAAAAGGAGGTGCCGAAGATGAAAAATGTGCCTTTAAC
>CAKSOE010000063.1 GCA_934476675.1 uncultured Clostridia bacterium
AATTCCCAACTGGCTGTGGGCTGATGCCCACAGCAGAACAACGGTTTGTGAGTTTTCCTAATAAATATGGCCCATATAAAGACAGACCCATAATTCTTCGGCTGCACTCCTCCCATTTGTCTAGTAAAACTTGCCTTAGCACTTTGATTTAAATAAAACACGACAATAGATATATCCCGCAATCCGTAGTAGTTTCTATTTTTTTCAACAAAGGAAAAAATATATTCACCACGATCAGTCAATTTACTTGTGATTAACTGGCCATTTTCAGAAATATTTACTTCAATACTAGTCGTTTTAATATTCAGCTTTTCGAATATGTCATTGTGTATGATACCATTTACAATATCGCGATCAGGGTTTATTCCGGCTTTGCCAAGTACCTTGTTATCATTTTCTCGTTCAGCTGGAACGATAAGCTCAATGTCAAAAGGAAGTTCCCCTTTATTGGCATCAGGACTAATCAGTTTCATCAAGGAGCGCTTTAATCTTAGCAATTCATCTCTGCTCCAACTTTCACGTAATGCATCTACAATCAAAGTCGTCCCTTTTGAAAACCCGCTAGGGAGTTCAGCAACCGTTGAGTACTGAACCGGAATATTCATAAATTCCTGCGTATCATCCAATTCAAATTTATTCCAGTTTACCTCGACTTTGTTTGCAGATACTTCGGATTCTGTTTTAGTAATTAGCGTTAATAGCGTACCTAGGCGATCACATGAAAAACGGCCAACGCCTTTTGCTCCAGCTACCTCTCGTTTGATTTCGTCTCGAAAGGATGATTTTTCGCGATTTTTAGGTTTCTTCTCCGAATATGCAACAAATAGCCATTTCTCAACAATGTCATTATATGTCATGCCACAACCATTATCAGAGATAATAATTTGATCATGGCCCTCGTCTGTTTTAATAAAGGAAATATCGACTTTATATGCTCCAGCATCATAAGAATTTTTGACCAACTCAAATATCGCAATATATTTATCACTAATCAGATCGCGACCGATTATATTCTTTAATCCCGCGCTTACACGGAAAGATAAAGTGCTATTCTGATTTGTCATTTGAAAGCACCTCCCAAATTGCAATTCCTATTTGCTCAGCAAACAAGGGCGGAACTGCATTGCCGACTTGCGTATATCGTGGCACCTCTTGTTTGCGACGGTTCCCACCGGATGTATACTTGCCCTTGAATTCAAACCAATCCGGGAAACTCTGTATGCGCGCATGTTCGCGTACTGTTAAAATACGTGGCTCAGCATAGTGCACAATTTCATCAGGTATTGATGTAATAGTTGGTGCTTGTGCATTTCTATTAAGTACAGTAACACCACGTCGGTTTAGATTGGGAACAATATTATCTTCTGGTGTGATTCGTTTCCCCAACGGGGCATGGGCCAACAAATCGTTATGTAGCGCTATTGTATCTTTTCGATGATTTACAAAACGATGACTGTCTACTACGCCTGTTTCCGACTCAATACTTTGCCGCATTAATCTCTGATAACCAGATTGAATGGGTCCATATAGACCAGCTTGGAAACCTTTAGTATCAGGAGAAGGCCTTGTTCCATGAACTCTTTCCAAATCACTAATTGCTTCGTAGACTGTTGTTTTGCATGTAATTCCCTTTGATTTGCAAAAGGATTCTTTACTTTTGTTAAGCACTTCAAAGACTTTCTTGGGAGAACGCTCTTTCATTGCTACGAGAATAAAACGTTTCCTATTCTGCGGGACACCATATTCTGACATGTCTACAATTTGGTGCATTGTCTTATAGCCCAGACGTCTTAATGCCCTTTCAACATAAGAAGAGTATTGTTTAGTTCCTTTTTTTCCCTTAAAGTTTACTGTAAAACCATGAACATTTTCAAAAATAATTGCTTCTGGTAACACAAGTTTGATAAATTTAATATAGGACTTAACAAGTTTGTTGCGTTGATCATTTTCGTCACGTTTTCCTGCCATTGAAAATCCTTGACAAGGGGGGCCACCTGCAACCAAAGTGACCTTCCCCTGTAATGCGCGAAGATCGTCAGCGTGCTTTTTTAATAGTTCATTTATATCACATTCTTGAATCGGTAACCACGAAGGCCATAAAAAGTGTTCTTGATTATCTATGAGATTATGCTTGAGGGTGGAAAATGCATCGGCATTTTTTTCAATGGCAAATAGGCCTGTCCAACCAGCACTCAATAAACCGGTAGACAAGCCTCCACAGCCCGCAAAAATGTCAATGTAAATTTTTTTATCCATCATAACGAAGCACCCCATAATCGGATACAATAATTCATATTAATTATATCACAAAAAAATCAAAAAGCAATAATGAGGTAATTTGAAATGCCATTCTGTCATTTTTCAAGAGTGTATAAAGGAACATCATGGACAGACCTAAAAGGCAACGAACAACTCCAACTTTTTAGAAACTGTAAAAAGTTGGAGTACACAGAACTCGTTTCCGTTGTAGTGGATCAAGAGGAGTTCGAGCAGATATGTAATGATGTGTCTATCGTGAGGAGTTGTTACCAGAAATATACTCATCAATCAATTGCTGATTTAGAGGGAAAATGGAAATGCATAGTCATCAGGAGTCAACATAGTAAGCGAAAGATTATTTTATATACGGCAGGACGAATTTATCCGCTTTACGCTGCGGTTTCTGAATAAGCAGCACGTAGTTATTTATCTGTTCCCTTTGAACGACCAGCAACGTATCCACATTCTGCTTGACGGTATCGTATTCCTGAACTTTGGTTCTTGCGGCTTTGTATTCCGCAAGGAGCCGTTCTTCTGCGGCGAGGTTGGTGAACTCCGCTTTCATACTTTCCGTTGTCGGCAGCGGTACAGCACCCAAGCGCTTTAATTCTCTGGCGGCAGCTTCATCCGCTCATCTATGAGCCGTTTTTCATCCTCCGTAACATAGAATTTCATTTGGATATTCCGTTTTCGATTTGCCATGTGCCGCCTCCGTTCTTTATAAGGGTTTGGGACTATCCCAACAAGCAATTTTGAATTTTCGGGCAAGGGACCTGAAAAT
>CAKSOE010000064.1 GCA_934476675.1 uncultured Clostridia bacterium
CCGGAACGCCTATCGAAAAAAATATAATGGATCTGTACGGTCTGATATATTTTATTGATGAAGACCTGCTGCCCGATTCCGATACATATATGAAAAGATATTTGCGCCGCCCTGAGAACTACCCGGAGCTTGCGGAAAAGGTAAGCAAATATTGTTTCCGAACATTAAGAAGTCAGGCAAAAAAATATGCTAAAATTCCGGAAAGACGGCATATTACCCTTGAATATGAAGGTTCGGAAGATGAAAATAAGCTCCATAACCTTATCAATCTGTATATAGAAAAGCCGGATAAAAAAGCATTCCCGAAGATGGATAAGTATGACCTTGCTTTAATGCTTCTCGGTTCTGCTGCATCGTCAGCAGCGGCGACAACTCAAAGTCTTAAAAACATTATTAAAAGGCTTGAACAAATGCCGGACACGCAGACGGAGTGTGAAGAATTTAAGGTTATGCTCACGGCAGCAAAACAGATTAAAGCCGACACAAAGATAAAACTGCTTGCCGACGCTCTTGAAAAACTGTTTCCGTATATGACAAAAAACGGAGCAAACAAAAAGGCAGTTATATTCACGGAGAGCGTTGAAACACAAAAATGCTTGTATGACACACTTAAATCAAAATATAAAGCACTTGTGTATAATGGCAGCGGAACAACCGATTATGATGTTCTTAAACAGTTTAAGAATGATGGTGAAATACTTATTTCAACCGATATAGGTGCAAAGGGCTATAATCTTGAAGAGGCGTCGCTTGTTGTAAATTACGACTTGCTTTATAACACATTAAAAATGGAGCAGAGAATTGATCGGGTGCACAGAATCGGTCAGCAGAACGACTGCATTGTTCTGTCGTTTATAAATAAAGGCAATTTTGCCGACATACGAAAGCTGGAGCTTGTGTCAAAACGATATATCTTAACTGACGGTGTTTTCGGAGTTTCGGACAGCGTTATAGGCGGTTTTACTGATGATATAGGCAAGGCGATAAAGCAGCTTGATATACGCAAAAAGGCACAGGTTGAAAAAGATTATCAAAATATATTGAAAGAAAATGAGGCTGATAACAAAGAACTTGTGGAATCGGCGGAAGATATCCTTTTTACAACATTTACAAAGGAAATGGCAGAGAAGATTAAGGTTACGCCGCAGTATGCAGAAAAAAAAGGCAAAGAAATAAACAGCGATCTTTGGGAGCTTGTAAAATATTTCTTTGAAAGATATAACAACAAATATGATGATTGCAAATTTGTCATAGATGAAGATAAAAAGACGGTAACGGCTACCGAATACAAAACACTGCCGCACCTGTTTTACTATCCTACAAATAACGGAAACAGGGCATATACGGCATTAAAACAGTTTAAGAACATTTCTCTGCTGTCGCCGCTTGCAAAAGGTCTGATATTCAACACAGAGTGCAGCGATAGCGGAACCATAATTGTTGACAAAAACGAATTACAAAAAGAATGTTCTGTTTCACTCTATATGGTTACAATATACAGAGGAAATAAACAGATAAAATCATATCCTTTGCTTGTGGGGAAAGACAGTGACGGCAATATATTAAGTTATGATGAGTGTGAAAGGATTTTCAAACTTCCGGTCAAGGAGTGGACGCAGGACGGGGAACCAACACCGTATTGGCTGAAAGGCAGCGGATGGACATCGGAACCGAATCCGCTTGTTGATCTTGAAGAATGTGCAATGCGTGAGCAGGAAAAGCTCTCGCCAATGCAGCAGGAGGAGGTTGCAAGACTAAAACAGTCGGCGGTTATCAGGAAAAATAAATTGAATCATACTCTTGATGGTTTGTCGGCACAGCTCCAAGAGCTTATAGCGGAAAAAGAAAGCGTCAAAAGCGACAGGCTGAAGCTCTTAACGGTTGAACGCAAAATATCGCTTTTGAATAACGATATATCAAAGAAAAAAGAAGGCTTGTTCTTTGATGAAATGCGGATAGATGTTGAAACTGAAAAAAAGATAAACGAATTTTTGGATAGAGAAGAAATAACGGCAAAAGCCGTGAGACAGTTTATGGTGGAGGTAAAAGGTATATGAATGATAAAGACTATGTTAGTTACATATGGCATTTTAAGGTTGAAGATCATATGGAATGGGATTTTTGTGCCGGAATATTGCATCAAGATGGTGCATCTGATATTTCAGCCAAAGAGTTGGAAAAGGCATTTAATAGATATTTCAAAGAAAACATGGGGATAGAACCTTATATTAAATGCCCTATTTGCGGAAAACAACTATTACCGAGAGAAAGCTGGTATGGATATTTTATAGGTTGTTCGGGATTTCCTGAGTGCAGATTTATGGCAACTAATAAGAAACCTTATGTTATGGAGGAAAACAAAAATGTGTGAGAAGTTGGACGGATTATCAATGGATTTGGAAAATGCGAATATGGAGAAGTTAAAGTCGGTATTTCCGGAATGTTTTTCGGAGGGAAAGCTTGATATAGACAAGCTTTTATCTCTTTGCGGCGAATATATCGACAACGATTTTGAAAAATACAAGTTTGAGTGGAAGGGTAAATCGGAGTGCCTGCGGTTGGCACAGAAACGCTCAACGGGAACACTGCGCCCTTGCAAGGAAAAGAGCGTTAATTTTGACGATACGCAGAATGTTTACATAGAGGGCGATAACCTCGAAGTGCTGAAACTTTTGCAGACGGCGTATTTTAATAAAATCAAAATGATATATATTGATCCTCCGTACAACACAGGTAATGACTTTGTATACGAGGACGATTTTGCCGATCCTATGGCACGGTATAAAGAGGTAACGCAGCAGACCACAAAATCCAATCCCGAAACAATGGGCAGATACCACACAAATTGGCTCAATATGATGTATCCGAGATTACGGCTTGCGGCAAATTTGCT
>CAKSOE010000065.1 GCA_934476675.1 uncultured Clostridia bacterium
ATTTTCTGTAATCTTATCGGCAGATGGGTAGAAGACGGCGAATATCCCGACGATTCGGAAATGCTCAAAGAAATAGTCGAGGGCGTATGCTATAAAAACGCAAAGGAATATTTCAACTTTTAAGGAGCTGTTTAAAAAGGCACAGACCGTTCAAGGACGAAATCCGCATTTTTGTGGATTTCGTCCTTAAACTACACATAAAACGCGCCGCTCGGAGTATACATATACACCGTCGGGCGCGTTTTGTGCGTTCTGCACTCTTTTTTTACAGCCCTTTTTGACAAAAAAACTTCAAAAATCATACTTTGGTATGATGACAAAAGACGGAATTGTTGGTATAATAAATATATTAAGATAATATTATACACATATTGGGAGGGAGTGATTTTACTGAACAAAGTGGTTGAAGTTAAAGCCGATATAGCGGAAAAATTCCGTATGTTTATGGAGCACGGCAGGATAATGTTTTTTCGTGCGCCGTGCGGCTTTGGCAAAACAACGCTGGCAAAAGAGCTTTTAAAAAACAGCCGTGCGCGCGTTTACGAAACTGCGGCGGATAAAATAGATTTTGAAGATCTGAACAAAAACGATAAGTGGGAGGTTTTGCTTGTAGACGACTTGCAGCTGCTGCAAAATCACGATGAGCAGCAAATGCTGTGTGAGCTTATACGAACAAAAACACAGAAACGGTTTGTACTTCTGACGCGAGGAATGATTCAAGGCTGGCTGATACCGTTCAGGCTTTCGGGGCTGATGTATGAGGTTGAGGCGGAGGAGTTGTTTTTTGATAAAAAGACGCTGGCAGATTATTTCGGGGCGTGCGGAGTGCAGGTGGCGGAAACGGAGCTTAACGCAATTATGCATGACTCGATGGGTTATCCGCTTTCCAATGCCATGCTGGTAAAGCATTTGAAAAAAGATGAGAAGTATACCGGAGTACTGGTGCGGGAAATCATACACGAAATTTACGCATATTTCGATGAAATGATTTTCAGACGCTTTGATCTTCCGACAAGACGTTTCCTGCTTGAGCTTGCGCCGTTTGAAAGTCTCAACACCGAACTGGCAAAAATGGTGAGCGGAGATGCGAATGCGGGCAAAATCTTGCTGCAATTGCAGAATGATACAAGCATGATGATAACCGATGCCGCCGACAGATTTCATTTTTGGGAGGTATTCCGTGAGTTTCTGATGTGGGAACAGGAGCGTGAATACACGGCGGAACAGCAGCGTGCGCTGTACAGCCGCGGCGGATTGTTTTATGAATTGCATGAAAATTATGCCAAGGCGCTTGAATGTTATTCAAAGAGCGGAGAACAGAGCAAGGTGTCGGAGCTGCTTATAAAGTCAACCTCACTGCACCCGGGTATGCAGCATTACGAGGAAATGGAAAGCTACTATCTTTCACTGCCGGATCCGATAATATGTGAAAGCCCGTCGCTTATGCAGGGAAAAAGTATGCTGTGTGCGCTGCATGCGGACTATGACGGCTCGGAAAAGTGGTATCATTGCCTGGAAGAATTTGCAGCCGTGCGGAAAAAATCGGACGCGGCGGCAAAAGAGGCAAAAAGCCGTCTTACATGGCTCAATATAGCGCTGCCGCAGCGCGGCGTGACGGGAATGGTTGATACCATAATGTCGGCGTTTAAGCTTATGATGAATAAGGAAATAAGTGTTCTGCCGTTTTCCGTAACAAGCACTTTGCCGAGCATTATGAATGGCGGAAAGGATTTTTCGGAATGGAGTAAAACAGACGATTTCCTTTATGCGACCGTTCGGCTGCCCGTAACGGCGGTTCTCGGCAAAGACGGAGTGGGACTTCCCGAATGTGCCGTTGCGGAAAGCAAATTCGAGAAAGGCGAAGATGTTTCAAGCCGTATGCTGACGCTTGTGTCGAGATTGAGTGAGGTTCAGAGCAAGGGGACGCCAGATATTGAATTTGCACTTGTGGGACTTTTGGTGCGCAGTCAGCTTGATGCCGGAAAAACAGATGATGCAAGAAATACGCTTACGGCAATGAAGGAAAGATTTTCGGAAAGAGGTCTGGAACGCTTTATGCCGAATATAAATGCACTTATGTGCAGAATTGCACTAAGGAGCGGTGATGCGCAGTATGCGGAGGAGTGGTACCGCACCGAAGCGCCGAGAGACGCTTTGAATTTAAGGGTGATGAAAAGGTATCAGTATTTTACCGAGGCAATGACGGAGCTTATGCTGGGCGATGAAGAAGCCGCAATGCTCACACTTTCGCCGCTTGAACCGTACTGTGTGCGGTGTGACAGGCATATAGACACAATTCATCTGAAAACCATTATGGCGATTGCGAAATATCGCCGCAGAGACGATACATGGCATGACGATATAAAAGAAGCCGTAAGCATAGCGGAAGAGTATGGATTTATACGTACCGTAAGCGAATACGGTTCGGCGGCGCTGCCGCTGCTGGAGGCTTGCGAAGATACGGATTTCTTAAAAGCGGTAATAAAGTCGGCAAGAAACCAGGCGGTATATTATCCCGATTATCTAAAACCGCCGAAGCGGCTTGTGGAAAATCTCACCGAATCGGAAATGCAGGTTTTACGGCTAATCTGCGCCGACAAAAGCAACTCGGAGATAGGAGAAATTCTTAACATACGTCTTACCACGGTGAAAAGTCATGTAAGTCATATACTCCAAAAACTCTCTGTAAACCGCCGAAGCGAGGCAAAGACTATGGCGGGTAAACTCCACCTTTTATAACAAGACTGAATAAAATTCCGTATCTTGCACGTTTGCCCTCATTTGCGTACACCAGTACGCGGCAATCGGTTAAACGCACAACCTACGAAATTTTCTAACAGTCTTGTACCAAACAGGAGCGTGTGAGTGCGACTGAATAAAACTC
>CAKSOE010000066.1 GCA_934476675.1 uncultured Clostridia bacterium
TACCGCTCCGACTCCTCATCCGGGCGAATAAATCCGCCTGTTATCTGCTGCAAACGCAGAAGCCTTGTAAGGATATTGGTTGCAGTAACTGCCACAGGGGCTCCCTGTTCACCCTTTGAAAGTTCCATATAACTTTCCTTCACAAATGCCCTGTACAGTTTTTGCGCTTTGTCCCCCAAAGCAACCGGTCTGATTTCATCAATTGTATCGGGCAAATCAAGTGCTTCGGCTTTTGTAACGCGGAACGCAATGCTGTGCGCTTTTTTCACAAGTTCCGGCAGTTTACGCCATCCAACCGGCTGATTGTATGTGCCGAGTACCGCATATTCATTCTTAAACGCATAAAAACTTTTGCCGAATATGCTGTCGTCCAATACCTTATATTGCGAGAAGAAATCCAATGGGTTGTTTTGTATCGGTGTTCCCGTTAAAATCAATCTGTATTTGCATACCTTTGCAATCCGGTATGTTGCTTTACTCATTTTTGCCGTAGGATTTTTTATCTTGCTGCTCTCATCACAAATGAGAAAATCGGGGTACCATGCTGTAAGCTCCTTCTCAATGAGCGGTACACTGTCATAATTTACAACGGCGACCTCCAATCCTTTATGTGATATGGTTTTTAACTGCTCCACCTTTTTTGCCGAAGTTCCCGTCAACACCGAAAGCGAATACGGGAAATCCGCAAACTTTGAAAACTCGTCCTCCCATACGGCAATGATAGATTTCGGTGCAAGGATAAGCAGGCGTTTTATTTTTCCTGTCAGATATGCTTTCCCGACAATGGCAATTGAAGTTATGGTTTTTCCCGTCCCCATTTCCATGAGCAGTGCAAAACCGGGAGACACACTGTTGCCGCCGATAATACCCATACTCTGGCAAGCAAGATTGTACCCTTTAAGCTGATGTTCGTATGGTGAAACTTTAAGCGGCGCCGGAAGGAGTGTTGTTTCATCGGCGGTATTTTCCGATGCAAATCCTTGACGAATATCCGTAATCTCGTCCGATAATTTGCATTCGAGCAAGTCAATCGTTTCAATGTTCTGCCGTGAAATCGGAACGCTCCATGCCTTTTCCTCCGGATGCCACTGCCTACCGGGTATTTCTTTTATACTTTCTTTGAAGATATAGCTGTCATATAACATGATTTTGCCGTCTTTAATAATTGCGTGCATCTTTCGCACCTCCGTTCTTTTGTTCCTGCAATTTCCGGAGATTATTTGCCAGCCTTTTTGAAACCACGCTTATTGCAGTTAAAAGACCGATAATCTCCGCATCCGTTTCTGTTGCAGACACTACATTTTGAATGTTCATACTGTTTACCTCCTATGTTTTTTTCGAGAAAGAAAACCCCTCTCAATACTTAAAGGAAAGTATGAGAGGGGTTGTTAACCTTAAATTCTTAATTTTATAAAAGTTTTTTTATTTTCTCCAAAACATGATGATGTTTCTTGTTAACTGCTACATTACTAATTCCAATTTTTTTCGCAAAATCTCGTTCTGATTTTTCATTAAAATACAACTCATTAATCAGAGAACGCTCATCATCCGTCAGTGTTTCCAACGCTTTCATCAACATCTCAAGCATCAAATTATCTTCAGCAATTTCTTCCACAAGTTTTTGATTATCGGAATATATATGCTCCATTCCGTTTTCAGTCATATATTCCAAAGAAAATTCCCGCATTTGTCTGACTTTCTTTTGCTTTGCTTCACGCCACTGCGGACGTTTATATTCACGATATACCTCCTCCGTCACAGGCACAACCTGCCCATCATTAAGCTTTATGTAATATTCTTTTTTCATGTCCTTTCCTCCGAAATCTGATTATTTTTTAATCAAATTTCAGAGGCGGCGCACGAATTGGGTAATAAAAAAGCTGGTTTTCAATATTTCCTACCGAAAACCAGCTTTCATAGTATTGTTTTATATTGTTTGAGGGTTCTTATATGCATCACTCCCCCATCAACTATCCTTTTAAGATTATGACTTATTTTTCATACAAAAATCTTTCATCAAGATTTAAGTTGAAATCATATGCAATCTCTTTAAAATCTGATGGTGTAATTGTCTGACGTTTTCCACCGAGCTGCATTACATTTACGAGCATTTCCGCTGCTTTCTCTATCGTGTGCATTACGCCGAATGACATATCAAGCGTTTCGCCGCTGCACACCAGTCCGTGGTGTGCCCAGATTACCGCGTCGTACTGCTCCATAAGCTTTCCCGTTGCTATACCTATTTCCGCACAGCACGGTACTTTCCATTCCATAACCCCCACGCCGTTCGGGAATACGATTGAACACTCTGTCATCATCTCCCACAGTTCGCGCGTGAACACTTCGGATTTAAGCGGCAATACATATGTAAGAATATTTGTATACTTCGGGTGTGAATGATATACTACTCTGTATTTTCCGCCTGTTACCCTTGATTTTATGCTGTGTGTCAAAAGGTGTGCAGAAATCTCACTTGTCGGTCTGCCACCGTTTACCAGTCCCCATACAACCTTATAGTTTTTGCCTGTTTCATCAACGGTGACTATACAGATTGAGTCTTCGGGATTATCCTTGACGTTCTGAAAATACTTTCCGCTGCCGGTTATGATAAAATACTGCCCGTTAAAATCCGGCACGGAAACATCTTTTCCGATTTCTTTCCATTCACCGTCAAAATTAAA
>CAKSOE010000067.1 GCA_934476675.1 uncultured Clostridia bacterium
CTCCTGCACCTCCGCTGCTGCCGCCGTTACCGGAGGATCGCATTTCCGAAGAAAAGTCCTCCGAAAGAGCGGCGGCGGAAGAATAGGGAGTTTTATTCATAAGATTTTTAATTATCTGCTCTTTATTATCGGATTTATTATACTTATCAACATCTGCTGAAAGAAAGTCTTTATAATCGTTTATTATAAGATCACGGCACTGCGTCCATGATTTCTCGGAGTTGAATTTTGCGAGCAGCATATACTCCTTTGTCTGTTCATTTGGGGTTGTTCTGTTGACAATGCCTGATGCAAAAAGTCTCAGGAATTCATTTCTCGCAACAGCTGAAAGAGCGTTGTATTCATCAAATTCAAGACCAAGCTCGGATGAATATCTTATCACATACTGCTCAGCTTCGGCGCTTCCCTGTCCATTGGCGGCATTAGTGATTGCAACTGCACTGAAATATGCACTGCGAAAAGCATCTGCCGATTTATCGGTTCCGGAAAAAAGCCTGTAAAACCTATCCGATATCTGATCTGAGTTTTTTTTGAATTCATCATAGTCAACTCCGAGGACACCATGTTCCGCTTCAATGACTTTCGCAGTTTCTTCCGCACTCTTGCACTCTCTCAGTTTTTTCAATGCATCGGCGGCAAGCTTCGTGTTCATGTGCCACAGACTCTCGGTCTCAATCTCTCCGTCAATTGATGCGATAACTGTGTATTCTCCGCTCGGATCATCATCCGAAATTTTACAAAAAACGCTTCCGTTCTCATAAAGCTCTTTAAAGAAAACATATTCGCGTCTGTCAGCTTGGAGATCAGCATTATATTCACCCTTGATAACCGAAACAAGCGCCGGATTTTTCTCAATGCCTGTAACGGTAACCGTAACGCCTGAATCCGAGGTACTGTAAGACAGCTGAATTTGCGCATATGCTGTGCTGCTCATAAAAACAACCGCCGCGCATAACGCCGTTAAAATTTTTTTCATTTTAATCACCCTTTAACTGCGCCGAGAAGGACGCCTTTCACAAAATATTTTTGCAGGAACGGATAAATAACAAGAATCGGAACCGTTGAAACAACTATCAAAGCATATTTGATTACCTGCTGAAGAGATGCTTTTGCCCCTGTGCTTGTATCCATAACCATGTTGTCGGATCCCAAATTAATAAGAATTTCCCGCAGGAACAGCTGAAGCGGATAAAGATTTCTGTCCTTAAGGTAGATGCTTGCATTAAACCACATATTCCACTGCGCAACGCCATAAAACAAAACCATTACAGCCACAATAGCCTTTGACAGCGGCAAAATTATCTTAAACAAAATCACAAAATCGTTTGCGCCGTCAAGCTTTGCCGACTCCTCAAGCGAAACAGGGAGCTGCTCCAGTGATGAACGCATGACTGTAAGGTTATAAGCCGAAACAAGGCTCGGCAGAATTATTGCCATGCGGGTATTCAGTAAACCGAGACCTTTTACTACAAGGTATAAGGGAATCATACCTCCCGAAATGAACATCGTAAGAATAACAAACAGCTGAAGCTGCCTTCTGTATTTAAACGACGGTCTTGACAACGGATAGGCAAGCATACTTGTTACAAGCACACTTAATGTTGTTCCGGCCGTTACATAAAACAGGGTATTGCCAAATCCTGTGAAAACCTCTTTATTATGAAGAACTTCTTTGTACCCCGCTGTTGAAAACCCAAGCGGTTTAAACAAAACTCCGTTATATTTAATCAATTCCGCCGGATCTGAAAATGAAGCAAACAATATGTAAATCATCGGGTAAATGCACACAATCGACGCAATTGTCAGCAGTATTACATTTATGATGTCAAAAATGCCCGTTTTCTGTTTCATATAATATCATTCCTTTCCATGAATTACCACAATGATGATTCGCTGACCTTACGGCTTATTGAATTGGCAAGAGTCAGGACGATAACGTTTGCAACGGAATTGAAAAGTCCGACTGCCGTTGCAAAGCTGTAATTGTAGTCGATAATACCTTTTCTGTAAACAAAGCTTGAAATTACATCCGCCGAATCCCTTGTAATGGAATTATAAAGAAGGATTACCTTTTCAAACCCGACATTCATTATATTGCCAAGCTTAAGAATCAGAACAATAACGATTGTCGGCATTATTGCCGGTATGGTTATATAAAACATTTTTCTCCAGCGGCCTGCTCCGTCAACATCGGCGGCTTCATAAAATGTGCTGTCAATTCCCGTAAGCGCTGCGAGATATATGATCGAATCCCAGCCTGTTTCCTGCCATACAGATGAAAAAACATATATTGATTTAAACAGCTCGGGCTTCAGAAGCAAATTCTCAGGCTTTACACCGATATAAGACAGCAGAATGTTGAACAGCCCGTCCTTCATGGAAAAGTTTACAATCATTCCGCATACAACAACCATTGAAATAAAGTGCGGAATATATGTGACCGTCTGAACGAGGCTTTTGAATTTTTTAAGCCGCAGCTCATTGAGCATTAATGCAAAAATAATCGGAAGCGGAAATCCGACAACAATTCCGTATAAACTAAGCGTTATCGTGTTTGTTAATACGCTTTTGAAATTAACGCCGTTAAAAAATTTCACGAAATTTTCAAATCCAACCCGCGCGAGGAGGATCTGGAAAAAATGGTTTTCGCAAGCCGCTGGGCAAGGGTAACTT
>CAKSOE010000068.1 GCA_934476675.1 uncultured Clostridia bacterium
ATTTCCTCGCCCTTGTCTATTCTTGCAATTATTGTGCTGTCAAATTTCCTGTATTCCATATGTCCTCCTGCTTATTTTAATCTCAGTCATCTGATTAAAATTCCACTGTTTCCTCCGGTTTTGTAAACGATGAAAACACTGCTTTGGCATTCTTAAAATAGAACACCTGTGTATTTCCGTCATCTGGACTATAGAGAGCTTTAAGCTCCGGATATGCTTCAAGCATTGAAACTCTTGCCTCTCTGCGGTCGTCCTCAACAAGCTCGCCCGATACTCTGAGCCAGTCTTCGCCGTTCATTGCACAAATCTCTACATTCGGATTTTTCTTTATCTGCTCCGACACAGCTTTTTTCTTGCCTGTCTGAATATAGAGCTTGCCTTCAAAAATATGAGCCGTTCCGAAAGGACGAACCTTCGGTTTATCTCCGTCAACCGTTGCCAAATAATAAGTTTTTGCATCTTTCAAAAATTTACATACTCTTTCCATAATCATTATCTCCCTTTTTCAAATAAATTTATTCCGTAATTTCCATTATGTCTTCAATGCGGCAGTCAAGCGCCTTGCATATTTTCACAAGCACTGTCAATGCCACAATTTCATCTTTATTTAGTTTTGTCAATGTTGTTGACGATATTCCCGCAAGCTCCATCAAATCATGCTTGCGGATTTTCTTCTGTTCAAGAGTTTTCCACAGTCTTTGATATGTTACCACAGCATAAGCCTCCGAAATTTGATATGTTTATTTTAACATATTTCGACGCAAAAATCAAGACTTCGCTTGATTTCTATATAATTTCTCCTCTTTGCACAAAAAACAACCGGGGATTTTACTCCCCGGCATATTCCTTTTCGCTCGGTTTTATACTATTTGGGATATTGGGAAAATAATGATCTGCACTCTGTTACATACCAAGAGTCGGTCCCTCATCAATATCCTGTTCTTCCGATTGATTTATTTCGTCAAGTTTTTCAAGGACTTTCTTTGTAGCATAAATGCCGTTTGAATTAAGCTGCCTTTGCCATGCGTTATTATTGTACCTCGAAAAATGGAATCCCCACGACTTTAACACACCTCTTGTTTCCTCGTCCGGCTTTCCGTCAAAGAAAAACTGAATGCGGTTTATCTCCTTATTCACAATTACCTTTCCTGTTTCAAACTCAACCTGGTGCTATACTAAAAAAGTAGACATAAATATGCAAAATATGATATAATAAAATAAACACAAAAACAGGAGGAAAGACAAATGGGTAACAACAATTATACCAAATATGACGAGGATTTTGAAAAATCCCTTGTTTCTCTGCACCAAAACGGAAAAACTCAATCTCAGCTCTGCAAAGGATATGGTGTTTCTCAATCCGCACTCGGAAAATGGATTAAGCAATACTCTACTGCACAAAGCCGAGCGCGGTAGACATGGAGTAGTTACCCTGTGTGATACCTTTTTTGTAGATAGTGGTAGATATAACCTCAAAATTTATAAATGCGTTCTGCAAGCCGTAAATCAAGTCAAAGTTTGACTGAAAAAGCGAGCCTATGCTCAATATAAAGAGCATAATCGCCGTTGTTGCGATACCGGGAATCGACGCAAGGTATATAATCGAACTCCAGCCGAGCCCCTGCCAAACGCCGAGCGTTATTACAATCGGCACAAACAGCTCCTGCTTCGTCAGCCACAGCGTTCTTTCGCCGCCCATTTTTACATATATATCGTTTATGATACCGTAGTTGCTTGCGAGCGTTATTACAATACCCACAACGGCTATTGCCGATAAAAAGTGAGGCAGGTATGACACTGTCTGCGTAAACTTCTTAAACGGTACGTTTTTCAGCTCATTAAGCATAAGAGCAAAAATAATCGGAAGCGGAAACTGAATGAGAAGCCCCAACGTACTTAGCCAAACAGTATTTCCGATAGATTTTGTAAATTCAGGAATTTGGAACAATTCCTTGATATTGGCAAAACCTACCCAGTCGCTCTTAAAGCCCAAAAACGGGTCATAATCCAAAAACGCTATTATAAGACCCGGCAAAGGAACATAATTGAATAAAAAAACGAGGAGAACGGCAGGGAGAAGAAAAACGTAAACCATTTTGTTACGCTTTATATTTTCCCAAACCTTTTTCCTCTTTTGTGATTTTAAGCTTTTTTCCATTTTAGATCCACCTTTCGCTATCATACTTATATTTTAACGCAAAAATTACGAAAAGTGAATGACGATTTTGCAATTTACATGACGATTTTTCAAAAGTCGGATAAATTTTTCTTAAATTTCAATATGACCTCTGTATAAATTTCTTCCTTTGAATTTATGGAAATTCCATAATTTTCTCCGTACAAAAGTTTTATGCGCTCATCCACATTATAAAGACCCACACCCCTTTTTTCGACGTTTTCCCTCGTTAAGATTCTGCCGATTTTCTCATCGCTCATACCGACTCCGTTGTC
>CAKSOE010000069.1 GCA_934476675.1 uncultured Clostridia bacterium
CTTACATTTCTCCTTCCGCTGTTTTTCTTTTTTATATTATTTGAATTTTTTAGCACTTCAATACCATATTTATTTACAATAAATGCATTGGTTATGAGCATGACAACACTATCTTTCATAATCTCCGGCTCTGCCCTTTCATAATCTCCGGCTCTGCCAAGTCCTCTATTGAAAGTCTGTCCGAGCCATATAATATAAAGCGTATCGCCTGATAAATATCATAAACATCTTCATCATCCGAGTGGGTATCAAGCTTATCTGTCATAAGCTCATCGTCTGCAATAACACTCCTTGCCTGTTCCAATAAATATTCGTTTGCCGACAAGAGGAAAATCGCCGCAATGTTTTTGTTTGACTCAATCAACTCATAGCCGTTTTTTACCGCAAATTTATAAAAGTTATTGAATCGGCTTTTATGCCTGTCATCTGTAAATAACATCCTATAAACATCCCCTCCGTTAATTTCAATTATCTTTTTATATAATTTCTCTGCACTGTTTTCGCCGAATACGTCTTCCAGCATACCATAATACCGATAATCAAATATGTGTTTATCTTTAAGTCCTGGAATTTCCTGCATCATAGTTTCATACCTTGCAAGCCTTGTGCAGAGTAAGAAAAGTTTGCCCATCTACACCTGCTCCGTTCCCCCGGTCTGATAGCTTGTCTGCGTAAACAGCTTGTACCATTTTTCCACCGCATTAAGCTCTATATCAAAATCACGGAATGCGTTTTCAAAGATTTCAAGATAATTTACAATCTCAAACGGATCGTATTTTACCTTTGCAAGACACCATTCAAGGCTGCTGCAATCAAAGCCGCCGTCATCGCCTACGCTGTAATCAAGTGTATCTCTGAAATCTTCTGTCAATTCCTTTGTATAGTCTACAACCTTTTCTACTATCTCTACCACTTTTTTTAGGCGAATATCGTCATTTTCAAATAAATCCGTTATATCACATTTTTCTGTCCGTATCATCAAATCTATGTCATCTGACAATAGTTGAAAATTTTCGATTTCCTTCCTTATATCTTTTACAACCTCTATATTTCTTCTCATTGTATTATCCTCCTCTACATTTTCATATTTTGTTCCTGTTCGCTTTCGTTATTGAACCATTTATCCCAATCCTCTGCCGGGCAGTATCCGGCAAGTGCTTTTGAAAACTCCTCCAGCCGTTCACATTCAACATTGCTGCATTGAATCTGCAAACCGTAGCTGCCTTCATATATCTGCTCCACTCTTGCTGCAAGGACATCTGCCCACTCGGTTCTGCCTTCAGCGGTAAAATTGTCATATGACAAATCTTCTATTGTTGCCA
Source organism: uncultured Clostridia bacterium (assembly GCA_934476675.1). Taxonomy (GTDB): domain Bacteria; phylum Bacillota; class Clostridia; order UBA1381; family UBA1381; genus UBA4716. Next base: position 1,323 of record CAKSOE010000069.1, read on the forward strand.
AATCATGTTCAACCTCATTATGTACAATATGAACACTTGAAAGACTTACGCCCTTTAACAAATCACCAAGCGTTATATTTGAGAGCGTCTGATCAAGCGGCACTTTGGAGAATGAATTACCAACCGATGCAATGTCCGGCAGATATGTTCCGAGCATTTCGGGTGCAACAAACAATTTTGTTCCGTCTGCCCCCTCAAACATCATATTTTCAGCTGTTACCTTAAATGTATAGATTTTGCCTTCGTTCTCATATCTGTCGCCGTCAATATAATAATTGTGCGCCTCCGGCAAAGTTTTTCTTGCAATTTCCTCCACCCTTTCGGTCAGCTTGCCGTATTCATCACGAAACCGCTTGGCATTAAGGTACTGTGGTTTTTGAAAGCGTTTATCATAGCAATAGATATAAAAGTCATAATTTCCGCTATCCGAAATCGTCCTTATATCGTACTCATAATTTTCGCTTTCGACAAACATTCCGTGCGAGTTGCTTTCGGATGTATCAAGCTTTAATTGTTCGTTCCCATATACAAAGCTCCTCATATATGCCCTGTCGGTCAAAAGCCGTTCCCTCAAAAAGTTCATAACATCATTAAACTCTGTTTTAAACGGTTCTTTATTCAGCTTTTCATTTTTGTCAAACCATGATGTATAAAACTCATTACCGTTTCTTCCGAAGTCGCCTCTTAAATATCCGATCAACCCCTTCGACTGCTCCGCATTGTTATTGTTGAAAAAGTTTTCTTTTCTTGTATGATAAAAATTAAATCTGAACATTTTCATTTATCACTCCCTCGGATATTTTCTTATAGTCAGCATCTTCTCTGATATTTTGATGGATAATGTCAAGCACCATGCTTATAACCGCATCGGCTTTGAACTTAACCTCATTGTTATTGTACGGTTCCTTTTTTACGGCATCATCGAGCATATCCACGCACTCGACAACCGCTATATCGTGGTTATCATTCAGTATCCTCAAATCGTCAATACAGACAAGTCTGATTTCATTCTT
>CAKSOE010000070.1 GCA_934476675.1 uncultured Clostridia bacterium
GATCTGATTCATGAATGGGATTATCTTACTCATTTCTTCGGAATGCCTAGCAAAGTATTTTCTATCCAGGATCAGATTTCTTCTTTGGAAATTACGAGCGACGATATAGCTATCTATATAGCAAAGACTAAGACTGTAACAATAGAGTTACATCTTGATTACTTTGGTAGAAAGACTCTGCGTTCTATGGATTTATTCCTTCCTGAGGATACGATTCATTGTGATATTGCAGGAGGTACTATTCATTATTTAAAAGAAGGAAAAGAAATCGTTCTGAATGCTGAAAGAAATTCATTTCAATTGGCAGAGATCAAACATTTCTTTGATATCATTGATGGAAAGATAGAGAATGACAGTGATGTACGTCATGCTTATCAGGTGCTGAAATTAACGAAAGGTATTATTTAAATAAATATAATATGAATGTTTTATTTACACTCTGCGGAAGAGCAGGTTCAAAAGGAGTAAAAGGTAAGAATGCCAGAGACTTTCTTGACATTCCTTTAGTATGGTATTCTATGGCTGGTATTTGCTTGTATATTAAGAAATACATAAAGCCTGAAGATCATGTTGATATTGTTTTAAATACCGACAGCAAGGATTTGATAGCATTAGTAAAGCAAGTCAATGTACTTAATGTTAGTGTATTTGAGCGTGATGAGAGCTTGGCTGGTGATCGTGTTCCAAAGGTTGCTGTTATTTTAGATTGTTTAAAGCGAGCAAAGAATTTATTTCATAAAGAGTATGATATAGTATTAGATTTGGATATAACATCTCCACTTCGTACAGTACAAGACATTAAGAATGCCATTGACAAGAAGGCTTCTCGTAATGATGTTGATGTTGTTTATTCTGTAGCTCCATCTCGTCGTAACCCATATTTTAATATGGTGAAAGAAGAGAATGGCTTCTTTTGTAAGGCTATAGCTTCTAATTTTACAACTCGCCAGGAAGCTCCTGCATTCTATGATATGAATGCTTCTATTTATGCTTATTCACCAAAAGCTTTGGAAACTAAGGAACAGTCAACTTTCTTCAACTCTAACTGTGATGCCGTAGTAATGGCTGATACAGGTATTCTTGATATTGATTCAGAGGAGGATTATGAATTGATGCAGATTATTGCAAGTTACCTTTATGAAAATAGAGAGAATTATCAAGAGGTTTATAAATTAGCACAAAGTTGGATGTAAAACTATGATGCATTTTCAGATTCCGAAACAAGACATACTTGCGCAATTAATTCATCAGCTAGAAAATTATTTCCTCTTAGATGATATGGAGAAAACGATCATCAATGAGTACTATGCTGCTGCTTTAGATAAATGTGATATAAATTTTATGGCTTCCACTAATAAATATTTTAAAATAGATGTCGGTGGAAAGAAAATGACAAGATTTAATCCTTATCATTCTGTTCAATATATGATTTTTTTGTATTATCTTTCTCGTGAAATTTTTCTTAATACAAAAAAAACTATATTGTGTGATAAAATTTACTATTTAAATAAAATACTTAATAGCGTTGATTTGTTTTATGCTATAGAGCTCCCTAAAATGTTTGGTGCAGAGCATCCTTTAGGATCTGTTATGGGCAGAGCAGAATATGGAGAAGGCTTTTTTTTCTATCAGGGATGTACTGTAGGAGGCACACATAGCAAAAATGGTGAAATATATTATCCTAAATTAGGAAATAATGTTCAGATGTTTGCAAATTCTTCTATTTTAGGAAATTGCAAGATTGGTGATAATGTAAAGATTGGGGCTGGTGCTTTGATAAAGAATGAGGATATTCCTTCTAATAGTATAGTTTTTGGTCAGTCACCTCATCTTATAATTAAAAAGCAAAAAAATGAAGTTGAAAAATAAACATATAATTCACAAAAATATACCTCTTATTTCTGCATTAAAAGTTATAAACACATTAATGCCAGAGCCATTGGTGTTGTTTGTCGTTGATGACGATGGTAAAATGGTTGGTACCCTGACTGATGGTGATTCTAGAAGGGCATTAATTTCTGGTTGTACGACAGAATCTCCTGTTGAGTGCATTATGCATAAAAACTTTAAATATGTAGAATTTGGTATAAATGATGATGTTAAATCCTTGAGAGCAATAAAGCAATGTGGGGTTACTTTGTTGCCTGTGTTGGATGAAAATCGCAATATTGTTGATATCATTAATTTTGAAAAAGATAACACTCTACTTCCTGTTGATGCTGTGCTGATGGCTGGAGGAAAAGGTGTTCGTCTTAGACC
>CAKSOE010000071.1 GCA_934476675.1 uncultured Clostridia bacterium
ACCGAGCGCAGGAGTGATAACATAACCGCATTCGGTGCAGATCTGACCTTCGGTTTCGGTTGCCGCCGCACCCGGAGTATGCTGTGCAAGATCTGCTTTTTCGGTGCAGTCTTTATTTTGGCAGGTATGCCAGTGATTTGTTTTGTCTTTACTCCACTCGGCGGAATAATTATGGCCGAGCGGGCTGCCGTCGACGGCGTTGCAGTCGTCTCGCTTACAGGTCTTGGGTTCGGTGCAGGTAGCAGCCGCCCAATCGTGGCCGAGAGCGTTTTCAATTACGCTGCTGCGGTCGGTAATTTCGATGCTTGCGGTTGCGTCTGCATAAAGCTTACCGCATGAGCACACGTAATACGCCTTGTTGCCCGTCTCGGTACAGGTTGCGGCTTTAGCCTCAACAGGCGTCAGGTGATTAGCGCAAATATGACCGAGCGCAGAAGTGATAACATAACCGCATTCGGAACAGATAACGGGGTCGTTTTCTGTTGCCTCGTCGAGACTCTTTATGTGTGCAATAAGCGTGCTGTGTGCGGTGCAGCCGTCGGTTTTACAGGTGTGAGCGTGTCCGTCGGCACCCTTGTAGCCCCAAGCGGACGTATCCCAATAGTGTACGCCGTAGCTGCCGTAAGGCGCGCGGCAGTCGTCGCAAATTGCCTTTGTTTTACAGGTGGCATTGCCGCCGTGACAGTCCGCCGTTTCGGTATGCGCCCCGTCGACTGCGCAGGTGCGGCTGTGCGTGTTGTTACCGTTTGACGTCCAATCGCCCCATGTGTGGCTGCCGTTTACCGTTACTTTAATCGTCGTGCAGTTGCCTGCCTCATCGGTGGCAGAAACGGTCTGTTCGCCGGCTGCCGGTGCAATGGTCAGCTTGCCGTTTGTCAAAGCTGCGGTATTGCCGTTCAGTGTCACGGTAACACGATTATCGTCTGTAAATGTCAGTGTAACGGAGCCGCAGTAGGTCTTACCGTTGTCCGCACCGTTTATAACAGGAGCGGTCGCGTCCAGTACAATTCCGTCCGAGCGCAAATAATTAACATTGCCCGCTGTATCGGTAATTCTTACATATACAATGAGCTTTTTGTCCGGCTTTAAGCCGAAGGGAGCCTTATACGCGCTAAAGGTCTTATCTGCAAGCTCATCAATGCTAAGGTCGTCGTCGGTTAAAAGATACTCGGTTGTCTTAACTCCGCTGCCGCTGTCGTTTGCCGTTACTGTTACGGTCTGTTCGTTTTTGAAGAACAGTTTGAAGGTGATCCTGTTCAGAAACTCCTGCCACCGATTGCGTTCATCAATACGAATTTCACCGGTAGGTACGGTCTTATCGATCTTATAGCTTTCGGTAATAACCTCGGAAATAACGCCGCTTGCTTTGTTCCTTACATAGAAACGCAGCGTGCCGTTGTTATTTTCCTGCGAAACCGTCAGGGTATTTACCCACTCGCCGTCTGCCGTATCGGTATAGGAAATCTGCCAGCCGTTCTTTGCCGTAACAGTAAAATCGGTATTCAGCCAATCGTTTGAGTTGACATTGTATTCGCTCTTATCGGAAATATAGGTATCAATATCTGCCGTAATGCCGGTGGGCTGAATAAGGGTGTAGTTGCCGATATCCGCGCCGCTAAGCGAAAATTCAGTAAAGCTTACAGAGATATTCTTACCTGCCGCTGCGCCCGTAAAGCTCGGCGTACCGTTTACAAGGGCTACGTCTTCGCCGCTTACAACGCCGCGAAGCGTCGGTGTTCCGCTTATAGCCGCCTTGTACGTGCCGTCATAGGTCTTGTTTGCAACAGCGAGATTTTCAACGGTAAGGGTCTTTTTGCTGATACTTGCCGTCAGATTTTCAGGCCACACCAGCATATAGTTTCCTGCTGCCGCGCCTGAAAGCGTAAAGCTGCCTAAAAGAGTGACAGGCTTATTTGTGCCGAAATTCTTTGTGTCAAAGGACGCCGTCACGCCGCTTGTAACAAGCGTAATCTCGTCGTTACCGATCACGCCGCTCTTATCCAACTCCGCCTTCACGTAAGCGTCGGCGTTGCCGTCATATTTCTTGTCCTGCGCCGCAGCACTTACCGTCAGCGTAACCCTTTCAACGGTGAAGGTATATACCGCGCTTGCAAGCTCCTCATCACCCTTCACCGCCGTTACGGTAAGTCTATAATCGCCTGCCTCGGCAGGACCGACGGAGCCGGTCAGATCGGTAAGGTCAGCGTATGTCCCGTACGCGTTTTTCTTCT
>CAKSOE010000072.1 GCA_934476675.1 uncultured Clostridia bacterium
ACTTTATATGCGGAAACACATACAGAAGCGTATGGGCGCTGAGAGAATACCCGACCACAACCGAGGAACAGGCAATATTGAAACATTTGGGAGAAAAAGATGGAGTCAGCCTTAAAATCTACACAAGGCACGTTACGGCGGCAGAGGAGCGAAAGATTATATCAAATGCGGCAAACAAGAACCGCCTGCGCCAGAGCAAAACGAATGACTTGCAGGAAACGGTTGTTGCAGAGGGTAATTTGCAGGATGTAACCAATCTTGTGGCGTCGATGCACAGAAACCGTGAACCGCTTATCCATACGGCAGTATATATCGAAATAATGTCGCACGACATTGATAAGCTGAAAGAATTGCAGACCGAAGTACTGACGGAGCTTATCCGCTCAAAACTCAATGTGGACAAACTGATGCTCAGACAGCAGCAGGGGTTTGTTTCGGTAATGCCGAGCGGATATAACGCACTCGGTGATCAGTTTGAAAGGGTGCTTCCGGCATCAAGTGTTGCAAATCTGTTTCCGTTTAACTATTCGGGGAAAACAGATGCAAACGGATTTTATATCGGCCGAGACAAGTTTGGCAGCAATATTATTGTTGATTTTGATAAAAGAGCAGAGGACAAGACCAACAGTAATGTCTTAATACTCGGAAATTCCGGTCAGGGAAAATCGTATCTTATGAAGCTCCTGATGATAAATTTCCTTGAATCGGGAAAAGCAATATGCTGCTTGGACCCGGAGAATGAATATGAGGATTTATGTAACAATTTCGGTACAGGAAAAGGCGGCGCATATTTTGTGGATCTTATGTCGGGTGAGTACATAATAAACCCGCTTGAACCAAAGCTGTGGAGTGATAGTGATGAAAAAATAGCAGGTGATGCCGATGTGTTGACATTCAGAAAGAAAACAAAGCTTAGTCAGCATATTTCTTTTTTAAGGGACTTTTTTTCATCGTATAAAGACTTTTCGGACTCGCATATTGATACGCTTGAAATTATGATAGAGAAGCTTTATGACAAATGGAGAATAAGCGATGATACGGAACTGTCAATGCTGAAACCTACCGATTACCCGATATTGTCAGATTTATATGAGCTGATAGAGTATGAATTTCAACACTATAACAGAGAGGATAAGCCTATTTATACCGAAACGCTTTTGCAGGAAATTCTACTTGGCTTGCATTCAATGTGTATCGGTGCTGAAAGCAAATTCTTTAATGGACATACAAATGTAATGAGTGACAGATTTGTTGTGTTCGGGGTTAAGGGATTGCTGGAAGCCAGTGCCAACATAAAGAATGCCCTGCTATTTAATATTCTGTCATATATGTCAAACCAACTTTTAACAAACGGCAATACGGTGGCAGCCATTGATGAGCTGTATTTATTTTTATCAAATATAACGGCAGTTGAATATATTCGTAATTTTTCAAAACGTGTGCGAAAAAAGGAATCGGCAGTTGTGCTTGCTTCGCAGAACCTTGAAGACTACAATCTTCCGGGAATTGCAGAGTACACAAAACCGCTGTTTTCAATTCCGACGCATTCGTTTTTATTCAATGCCGGAAATATTGATGCGAAATTCTATATGGATAACCTTCAGCTTGATGAAAGTGAATATAACTTAATACGATATCCGCAAAGAGGTGTATGTCTGTATAAGTGCGGAAACGAAAGATATAATCTGATGGTTATTGCGCCGAAGTATAAAGAAGCATTGTTTGGAAAGGCAGGCGGAAGATAGTGTTCAGGTATGATTATGTCTTAAAAGCAGGAGGTATCGGATTTGAAAAAAGATTATTTTAACACATTTGAAGAAAGTGATTTCAGGATATGCGAGGATATGGAGTTTGACAGTGAACACCAAAATATATTCATTCCAATGGAGGCGTGGTTTGATGTAGATAAAAAATTCGGAATAAATATAATTGGCGATGACAGTGC
>CAKSOE010000073.1 GCA_934476675.1 uncultured Clostridia bacterium
GTAAATAAATATGGTATTGAAGTGCTAAAAAATTCAAATAATATAAAAAAGAAAAACAGCGGAAGGAGAAATGTAAGATGTTATACGCAGTAGTATTCGCCGCCGGAGCATTCTTCGGCTTGGCAACAACCTGCTTGTTTGTTGTAAGCGGACAGGAATCAAGAAAAGAGGAACGGGAACAGAACCGAAATGAATAGAATAAACAGTAAGATTATATAAAGCGGTCGTATTGCAAATTGATTTGCAGTGCGGCCGCTTTTTTAGTTTTCGAAAAAAAAGAATGGAGGTCTTTATGGGCAACCGTATAAGAGATGCGCCTTCGGTGTGATAGGTCAAAAATCAAACGGAGGTGATACCAATCAGAACAGATGTCAAAAGTCCGATTTGCTGGGTGGGCGGAAAGGCGGCATTGAAAGATGAAATAATAGCAAGCCTGCCGCTTAAATGCGACAGGTATGTGGAGGTATTCGGCGGCGGTGCGACAATAATGCTTGCAAAGCCGAGAGACAAGTTTGAAGTATATAACGATTTCAATTCAGACCTTGTCAATATGTTCAGGTGCATTAAGGAAATGCCTCTTTCATTTTTCAAGACGGCAGGATATCTGCCGCTGAATAGCAGACAGGAATTTGCTGACTTGCAGAAGTTTCTGCAGAAACAGCATTTTGACAGCAGTTACATAAAACAGGAAACAAAAGTTGCAAAAGAAATATTAACCGTGGAAGAAGCAAACCAAATTTGCACAATCTTACAGGGAAGAACAGAGCTTTACGATGTGGAAAGAGCTGTTGCGTTTTACAAGGTGATACGCTACAGCTACGGAAGCAGCGGCAAAAGCTTTGGAAGTCAGCCTGTTAATTTGGAAAATGCACTTCTGGGGATTTATGCGGTATCTGACAGATTAAAAAACGTAGTGATAGAGAACAAAGACTTCGAAGGCCTTATAAAACAGTACGACAGAAAAAATACGGCATTCTATGCCGATCCGCCGTACTATATGTCGGAAAGCTTTTATCAGGTAGGTTTCGGACTGGAGGATCACCTGCGTCTTTCGGAGTGCCTTCATCACATAGAAGGAAAGTTTTTGCTGTCATATAACGACTGTGACTTTATAAAAGACTTGTATAAGGACTGCTGTATAGTAGAGTTATCCCGTCCTCACTCGCTTGCGCAGAGATACAGCGCAGGCAAGGTATTCAAGGAACTGCTGATATCGAATTTTGATATAAATGAACGAAGAAAAAGCGAACCTACACAATTAACTTTATTTGGAGATGAGATATATGCAAGAAACCTATTACAAGAGTATAGGCAAAAAAGGACGAACAACTATACCGTTATGTATGAGAATTGTCTTAGGGATAAGAGATGATACTCTGCTGCGGTTTACGAGAAATTCAAAACAGGTCATCATAACGCCGATGCGTGAGTGTGAAAGCGGCATATGTGAAATGCACAGAAAGGCATCGCTTGACACAGACGGAATCAAAAGTCTGGTTGATGAGATTTCGGATGAAACATTGGCTCAGATGCTGCCTGTTATTATAAACAAGCTGAAAGGAGTAACCGGAGAAAAATCCGGTATGGCTGATCAAACTTAAAATAACGAATCGGTAAAATCATTTTCAGTATGCGGATAAACCCTCCGGTGTCAGAAATATATGATACGATTTTTTGATATGTTTTCGGGAATAGGCGGATTTCGCGCCGGACTTGAAAGCATAGAGGGTATGGAATGTATAGGTCATTGCGAGATAGATAAATTTGCAGATATGAGCTATCGTTCCGTTTTTAATACAGAAGGTGAGGTTTACTATAATGACGCAACAAAAATTAACCCAAAGGATATCCCCGGCTTTGAT
>CAKSOE010000074.1 GCA_934476675.1 uncultured Clostridia bacterium
GGAAGGAACAAGTTACTCTGCACCTGAACTTCAGCCCCCACCTAACCTTCCCCGAAGGGGAGGGACAGTCACTATTGCTGCTGACAAACCGTTGATAATCAGACGACTACTGACGAAAATCATTTAGCCAATGGTATCCGTCCCTCCCCTTCGGGGAAGGTTAGGTGGGGGCTGAAAACAATTAGCTGTAGTAGCCTGTTCCTTCCCTTTGGGAAGGTTAGGATGGGTTTAAGGTTAGGATGGTTTGAGGTTAGGTGGGGGCTGATGGCAGCATGCGGAGTAATAACACTGATACCGCCAGAAAAGGGAGTGTGCCAACACTCTCAAATCCAAACAAATCCATAATGGAATCCAAGAATCATTGGCCAAATTAAATAAAAAAAAATGAATCCGTGAAAAACCAATCCGTGTTCCTCGGTGATATCCGTGTTTCATTTTTTTGATTTGTGTCCCTGCCGAAGGCTGGGGACACAACACCAACACGGAATGAGAATATCGGTGAGAATATAGTGTCCATCGCCGCAGACTGATGGACACAGGGGCTAAAACGGATAATATAAAAACGCAATGAAATATAAAAGGATAAGAAGCTTATGGTTACATTCAAAATATTTTCGTAACTTTGCTAACAAAGAACAACTAAATGATAACGATATGGCATCAGCAACATTAAACTCCAAACCAGTACAGATGATTATCACACTGGAAGACAATGCGCTCATAGCCGACATCACAAGAAGACTTTGAAACTATTACGAGGTGTAGCCTCCGTACGAATGGCCAACCTCAAAGATGACGAGACCTTCACACCCGCCATGCACCGCTCTATAAACAAGGCGCGTCGCGAGTATGCCAATGGCGAGACCATTTCATGTAGTACACCAGAAGAAATGCAACGATATTTCGACAACCTATGATCTACACTATTGAGTATTCCAAAGAGGCTGACAAGACACTACGTAAGTGGAAAATCACAGCACATGACCGCATTATATACGACATCTACGACGACCGCGTATCAGTACTGATAATCCAAGTAGAAGAACACTACAACGACAAATAATCATCACACTCCCTCATTACATCAATGAGTAATATTGTTTTCTCAAAATAAAGTATCATAGTATCATTCTGTCCTCCAATTACACCCCTAAGACCTTATATACTAACGATTTAACCAAATGATACTTTTCTGAATGTTTTACAGAAAAGTATCATCGAAGTATCACAGAAGTATCATAGAACATGGAAACAAAAGCATAAAAGTGATGGCCACACAGAATCCTCATTGACTCCTACATCACGGGTAAGCCCTTTGCTTTTTAACCCAAAGCACAATCATCGGCAAAGACAACAAAAACGTCACGAAATGGGCAAGCAGCGTGCCCACTTGGGGTAAGCACGTTGCCCAACCGGGGCAAGCACCTTGCCCCATGTGGGCACGGGTGATGCTCAAAACATGCCCAAAACACTTTAATACTCATCCTGACCTACCCAAAGGATAACCCATCCTAAACTCAAACCCATCCTAACCTTCCCAAAGGGAAGGA
>CAKSOE010000075.1 GCA_934476675.1 uncultured Clostridia bacterium
GGCAGATTTTTTAAGCTGTATATCTATACGGCGATAGCTCCCGTTCCCCTTTCGTCATTCGCCGGGGAAACAACATCATTTATGGGAAAATCATTTGTAAAATCATATGTCGGTGTTTGTATGGAGGGTGCGGTTATTGTGCTTTCGTGCATTATATTCTCTGCATTTGCGTCAAACAGTACGCCGACCATTGACACAAGTATTACAACCGTCACAATGATATGGAAATACATTGGAGAGGTCATTTTTAATATGCTCGTTTTGGTAGGCTTAATCAAAGGAGCAGACAGAATTGTTAAAGAATTATTCGGAACATAAGGAGGACACGATTATGAGTTACAAAAACAACGCTATCAGCAGTGATGACCCGAAGGCTATTGAAAAGCTGACGGAAAAACTGCAAAAATGCGAGGAATTGCAAACGCTGATGAAAAAAGCTAATGCACACTACAAAAAGTACGGAACGGTAAAAGGCTGTGAAGGCATATCTGACGAAAAGGCTGAAAATTTGGATATGTCAGCTCGCTCCGTTCATTATCATTGGGAAAAGCAGCCGTTTCCGTCATACCGCCTTACAAATAACAATGCCGAAATACGCCGTTTGAAAAAGCGTATCGAAAGCCTTACGGCAACGCAGAACACGGAGTTTGTCGGTTGGAAATTTAGCGGCGGCGAAGCTGTCATAAACGAAGATAAAAACCGTTTGCAGTTAATATTTGATGAAAAACCGTGCGAAGAACAAAGAACGATATTAAAGTCTAACGGTTTTCGCTGGGCACCGAGCGATGCTGCTTGGCAAAGACAGCTTAATCCCAATGCTTTCTATGCGGCGAATCGAATAGATTTTATTAAGCCCGAAAACGGCGAAAGACCTATCGACCTGCAGCCGAAAACACCGAAAAAGAGTGAGCCGGAAAGATAAGGAGATGAACGATTTTGAAAATCAGAATAAATAAGGAAATTAAGGACTATCACGAAAGCCTGTTTTTCGGACTTTCAACACGGCAGTTTATCTGTTCGGTTGCCGCCGTCGGTGCGGCGGTCGGGATATACTTCGGACTTAAAAACTATATTGATAAGGAAACGGTGTCTTGGCTTTGTATTGTTGCGGCGGCTCCCATTGCCGTTGCAGGATTTTTCAATTACAACGGTATGAACTTTGAGGAATTTATACAGGCGTGGTTTCGCTCGAAATTTCTTGCCGCAGGTGTGAGAAAATTTGAAAGCACCAACTACCTATATGAAATTGTAAAGGAGGAACTTGACAATGGCAATATTCAATCTGTTCGGAAGAAAAAACCGAATAAAAAAGCAAAAGCGAAAGATTGCAAAGACAGTACAGCAGTCCATTCCGATTGATGCCGTATATAAGGACGGAATATTTAGAACGGGACGGCTGTTTTCAAAGTCGTGGAAATTTTCGGACATAAACTATGCCGTAGCTTCAGACGATGACCAGCTGCAAATGTTCCTTGCCCACTCTGCAATTCTTAACGGACTTCCGACAGACGCTATGGCTGAAATCACGATATATAA